>JAYVSZ010000044.1:0-7949 GCA_043774925.1 Methylophilaceae bacterium
ATCCCTGATTAACGACTAAATTGACACACTCTTGCTTAAATTCGGTTGGAAATTGATTTCTGACTTTGCTCATTTTTACACCTCTTAAAGTTGATTATAGCCTCTAAGAAAGTGTTGCGTTAGACTAGACCATTACACTCAGGTCGCGCAGATGCGTTGATTCAACTCATGGGTTTAGGTGCAGTGGAAAATGCTTACCCAAACCAACTTTCTGGCGGTATGCAGCAACGCGTGGCAATTGCCCGCGCTTTAATGAATAAGCCTGATATTTTGCTGATGGATGAGCCTTTTGGCGCACTAGATGCGCAAACACGCGAAGTGATGCACGACCTTATTTTGCATGTGTTTGATTTAGAAAAGCCGACGATTGTGTTTGTAACGCACGATGTAGAGGAGGCCATTTACTTGGGTGATAGAGTAGTGTTGATGGCACCACGACCAGGGCGTATTGATACAATTTACCAAGTACCATTGCCCAATAAACGGGAGCAAGACATGAGGCTAAGTGCCGAATTTACAGGGCTAAAACGCGATATTTTAGGGTGCATCCGCGAAACCTCTGGCATGCAGACCGATTACGACATGCTGCAAAAACTCACGCGAATCAGCTAAGCATGCATTTAGGCCAATATTTTAGAGATAGCGCTGGGCTAAAAGCCAACACCATGGCGTTTAGTTTTACTTTGTTTGGCTATGTGCTTGGCGTGGCGTGCTTACTTTCTTCCAGCGGCTGGTTAAATTTATTTGGTGTACTGCTCACCGCGCAAACATTGGTCATTAGCGCTTATTTACTACATGAATTTAGCCACTTTAGCCTTTTTAAAAGTCCAAAGCTTAACCAACGTTGGGGGTACGCTCATGATGTGGATTAACGGCAGTTGCTATGCAGGCTTTGATGAAGTCCGCAATAAGCACATGCACCATCATGTAGACCGCGCCGATGTCGTTAGCTTTGATTTGCGCGCATTTTATGCACACTTGCCAGCGCCATTTAAAGCAATCATTACTTTTTTGGAATGGGCGTATATACCAGCGGCAGAAGTGATTATGCATGCTGTTGTCATTGTGATGCCATTTACCGCGCCAAGCCATGCGCACAAACGCCAGCATGTGTTGCTAATTTTATTATTACGCGCTACTTTATTTGCTTTAATGGCTTATTGCTCACTTAAAGCGCTGTTACTTTATATGCTTGCGTACGGCATTATGCTTACTATGCTGCGCTTTGCCGATGCTTATCAACATACTTATGATGCATTTGTGGTGCAAGATTCTGGCAAAAAAGGCGATATATTGCCAGCCGATGGTAAATTGCGCGACGCGGCTTACGAGTTTAATAACACGTATTCAAATTTAACCTCTGTGCGTTACCCTTGGCTTAATTTATTATTTTTAAATCTCCCTTACCATAACGCGCACCATGAGAAACCAATCACTCCTTGGTATCAATTACCCGATTTGCACGAAATCTTATACGGAAACCCTAGCAATAGCCAACCTGTTGTGCCCATGTTGCAGCTATTAAAAAGTTACCATAAACATAGACTTACACGCTTAATTAGCGACGATTACGGTGTGCTGGAGTATAAATATGGCGGCGCAGATGGCTTTATTGGTGCCATTGGTGTTTCGTTTTTGACGGCGGTTTAAATATGACGCAAGTGACTAAATTTTGGCCATTACTCACCGCCACGCACCATTACGATAAATCGCTATCAACCCGCAATAAAGGCGCAGGGGTGATGATGCAAGCGCCGATTTTGGCGTATTTAATTGAAACCAAAAATGGTCGCATTTTATTTGATGTCGGTTGCGATTACGCAAAAATAAGCGATCCGCAAAAGGCGGCGCATTATTACAACCCACAAACCTTTGCATTTGGCGCGCCCGATATGATTGAAGAGCAACGTTTGCCACAGCATTTTGCAAGGCTTGGTTTAACCGCAGCAGATATTGATGTGGTTTTTTTAAGCCACTTGCATTTTGATCACGCTGGTGGCCTTTGTGATGTGTGCGGTACAAACCATGAAGTACATGTACAGCAAGATGAGCTAGATTCGGCAAGCACAAACGAAGATGTCGCTTATTTTGACGATGAAGTGATAAAGAAGCCCAATTGGAAGATTAAGCAAGGCGAATATACGCTCACCACTGGCGTAGAGGCGATTAGCACGCCAGGCCATACGGCAGGCCATATGTCACTGATGATTGAGCTACCCAAAGGTGCGCCTATTATATTGGCGGGCGATGCAGCCGATTTACAAGAAAATATTGATGACGAAATAGCACCAGGCTTGTGCTGGCAAAATAACGAAGCCATGGCGATTAATAGTATTCGTAAACTTAAAAAATTGGCTGCACAAGAAAATGCAGCACTTTGGCCTAATCATGACATGGCATTTTGGCGCAGCTTAAAACAGTTTCCTAACTATTATGAATAAGCCACTAACGCATCACTTGGGTGTGCCAACCAGTTATTACGGGGTATGGCGGCGCAGTTTATTAGAAAACGCGCAAGGCAAAGATACAGAGTCTATTGTGTTATGGATGCAAACGCGCGAGCTACATGCAGATATTCGCATCCCCGTAGCGCGCCCAGATTTTAACGAATATGCGTGCCTTGAAGAATACGCGATTGAAGATTTAATGTGGTTAGCCACCCAACAAGGCTTCTATGGCGTTACAAAGGTACATGCAGATATTTGCCAATGGCATCGTCAGTATGACTTTCAACCCAAAAATGGCAGCCGTGATATTGGCAAAGTGGCATTTACCAGCGCCAATGAAATGTTAGAAACAGGCGTGGATGAAGCTTATTTAGAGGTTTGGCAAAAAGTTGAAGGCAGCCATTTAAAGCTCACCACACAAGTTGTAACAGGCGTAAACCGCATTGGTGAAAACGTACCAGCATTTTTGTTATGCGCTGGTAAGCAAGTGGCTTACGTGCGGCCGCGCACGGCAATTATTCCTGAGGCCGCTAGTTTATTAGCTGCCATTCAATTATATAAGCCAAACCATGAAAAACTATTGGATTGGCTAGATTTTGAAATTTCATTTGGGCAAATGGTTGATGATGCAAATTGGCAAATTAGGCATTCTACACACCCTTTCTTAGAAGGGGAAATACGGGAGCAAGGTTTTTATGTTTAAGCAAGAAAACAGTTTATGGGATGAAATTATCCCTTGTGGCAACCACTGGAGCGGCCTCATGCGGCGTGGTAGCGCGCTACGCTTGACCGATTTAAGCGGTGGTGCAAATTGTTCTGCCCTATTTTATAACGCGGAAGACAAGCTAGAGCGCTATAACTTATCTGACACGCTTAAAGCACAGCACACCGCTTTTTTAACCATGGGCAATGTCTGTTATTCCGATATGGGGCGTGCATTATGCTCTATTATTGGTGACTCTGTCGGTTGGCACGACACCATTTGCGGTATGACAGATGACGTAATGATTGTGCAAAAATATGGCGCAAAAAATTACCAAACTGCACGTAACGAGATGCTACGTAGCGCTAAAACTGGCGCATTGATTGAGCTAGCAAAACACGGTTTAGGTAAGCGTGATTTAACGGCTAGCGTCAATTTTTTTAGTAAAGTCATGCCTGATGAAACTGGCAATTTGAGCTTTGTGCAAGGGCACAGCATCGCTGGCAGCTTTGTGGATATTCGTTTTGATATGAACGTGTTGGTGATACTTTCTTCTGCGCCGCACCCTTTAAACCCAAGCCCAGCTTACCCCGTGGGCGATATCAAACTAAGCGCTTGGCAAGCAGGCTTAGCCGCACACGATGATGTGTGCCGCACGTCGTGCAATCAAAATGCGCGTGGTTTTATGAACACAGAAAGATATTACCTATGAGCACCTTGATTGAAAGTAGGCTTAATCCACAAGTAGCAGTGCTAAACCAAACTTGCCTAGCGGGCGACCCATGGATGGCAGAGGTCAAAAAAGGCCAAATTTTTCGCATTTTAGATATTGAAGGCAACCAAGCCGTTGATACGCTTTTTTATAATTCCAGTAATGCAGAAGAGCGCTATAGCGCGGTGGATACAATTGCTCGCCAAGCTCAGCTGTACTTGACGACTGGTTCGGTGCTGTATTCAACCGAGGGTAACGCGATGCTCACGATTGTGGCTGATACCTGCGGCCGCCACGACACGCTAGGCGGTGCGTGCTCTGCCGAGAGCAACACGGTGCGCTACAGCCTAGATAAACGCCCCATGCACAGCTGCCGCGATAGCTTTATGCATGCGCTCAACACGTGTGAATGTGCGGCGCACTTAAGCAAGCGCGACATCACAGGCAACATCAATTTTTTTATGAACGTGCCAGTCACGGCAGAAGGCGCACTTAGCTTTGCTGATGGCCTCTCAGGCGCTGGAAAATATGTGGAAATGCGTGCCGAGATGGACGTAATTGTGCTGATTTCTAACTGCCCACAGCTTAATAATCCTTGCAACGGCTATAACCCAACGCCTATTCAGTTATTAGTTTGGAATGCATAAATAAATCATCAGGACGACCTGGTGTGATTTTACAAAGCAAGACGACTTGCTAAGTAGTGAGATAAACATGTTTAAAAAAGTCTTAATTGCCAATCGCGGGGAGATTGCCTGCAGAGTAATACGCACCCTCAAAAAAATGGGCATTGCCTCGGTAGCCATTTATTCCGAGGCGGATGCTGGTGCTAGGCACGTATTAGAGGCCGATGAGGCAGTTTGTGTAGGCGCTGCGCCAGCGGCTGAAAGCTATTTAAACGTTGCTAAAATTTTAGAAGTTGCCAAGCAAACAGGCGCACAGGCCATTCACCCAGGTTATGGATTTTTATCAGAAAATGCAAGCTTTGCAGAGGCTTGCGAGGCGGCAGGTGTTGTATTTATTGGGCCAACGCCAGCGCAAATGCGCGAGTTTGGCTTAAAACATACCGCTCGTGCATTGGCCGAAAAAAATGGTGTACCTTTATTGCCAGGCTCAGGTTTATTGGCCGATGTTGCTGAGGCAAGCTTGCTCGCGCAAAAAATTGGTTATCCTGTGATGCTAAAAAGCACTGCGGGCGGCGGTGGTATTGGTATGCAGCTTATTTGGGCAGAACATGAATTAAATGCTGCGTTTGAATCGGTGCAACGATTAAGCAACAATAACTTTAAAGATAGCGGCATTTACCTAGAGAAATACGTGCAGGCCGCCCGCCATATTGAGGTACAAATTTTTGGCAATGGCCTAGGTAAAGTTATTGCGCTGGGTGAGCGCGATTGTTCCGTACAGCGCCGCAATCAAAAAGTGATAGAAGAAACGCCAGCGCCCAATATCTTGCCACAAACGCGCCAAGCATTAAGCGAAACGGCGGTTAAATTAGGCAAAGCACTCAATTACCGCTCTGCTGGCACAGTGGAATTTGTGTTTGATAATCAAACGCAAGACTTTTACTTTTTAGAAGTGAACACGCGTTTGCAAGTGGAGCATGGCATAACGGAATTAGTCACTGGCGTTGATTTAGTAGAATGGATGATACGTATTGCAGCGGGTGAAACGGATACGCTCAATGATTATAAACACCAGCCACAGGGTCACGCCATTCAAGTACGGGTGTATGCAGAAGATGCGAATAAAAATTTTCAGCCCGCTAGTGGTGTATTGACCGAAGTTATTTTCTCGCCCAGCGCCCGCGTGGATACTTGGGTGCAGCGCGGTAGTGAGGTTTCGCCGTTTTACGATCCTTTAATTGCAAAGGTATTGGTGCATGCGTCAGATAGAGATGCTGCCACACAAGCCATGCGCCGCGCACTTGTTGAAACTAAATTGAGTGGTATTGAAACCAATTTAGAGTATTTGCGCCAAATTTTGGCTGACACTGTATTTCCACAAGGTTTGCAAACCACACGCTACCTCGATAACTTTATCTACAAACCGCTCACAATTAATGTGCTGGATGGCGGCGTGATGACGACGATACAAGATTACCCTGGTCGCCTTGGTTATTGGCATGTGGGCGTGCCACCATCAGGGCCTATGGATCACTTAGCCTTTAGGTTGGCGAATAAGTTAGTGGGTAACCATGAAAGTGTTGCGGGATTAGAAATCACACTGATTGGCCCGACGCTGAAATTTAATACCGATGCCGTGATTGCGGTAACAGGTGCGCCAATACACCTTACTTTGGACGATGCGCCACTGCCCATGTGGCAGTCACATCATATTAAAGCGGGTAGCACGCTTAAAATGGGCAAAACTTTGGCAGAAGGTTGCCGCGCTTATTTGGCAGTGCAGGGCGGTTTTGATGTGCCCGATTATCTAGGCAGCAAATCTACATTTACGCTGGGGCAGTTTGGCGGACATGGCGGTAGAGCCTTGCGTGTGGGCGATGTGTTACATGTGTTTAAGCAAAGCCTAGCGTTTACTGCACAATCTTTGCCAGCAAATAGCTTGCCTCATTACACCAAAACATGGCAAATAGGCGTGCTTTATGGCCCACATGGCGCGCCTGATTTTTTTACTGACGCCGATATTGATATGTTTTTTAGCGCTGATTGGGAGGTGCATTACAACTCCAACACGACTGGCATACGCCTCATTGGCCCCAAGCCAACATGGGCGCGTAAGCACGGTGGCGAGGCGGGCTTGCACCCTTCTAACATTCACGACAATGCCTACGCGATTGGCGCGGTCGATTTTACGGGTGACATGCCAGTTATACTAGGACCAGACGGCCCGAGTTTGGGAGGTTTTGTGTGCCCAGCAACCATTGTGCAGGCTGAACTTTGGAAAATCGGGCAGCTTAATGCGGGCGATAAAATCCGCTTTGTGCGTTTAAACCAAGATGAAGCGCGAGATTTAGAACTTGCGCAGAATGACGCAATTGAACATTTGGCGCAAATGCCACAAAGAGCTTATACGCTGCAAGCCAATGTCCATAAGCCTATTAGCCCGATTGTTTTTAGCGCTAATCAAGACGATGTTAAAACCAAAGCCGTTTACCGCCAAGCGGGCGATAAGTATTTGCTGGTGGAATATGGCGAGCTTAAGCTAGATTTAAATTTGCGCTTTCGTGTGCATGCGCTCATGCAATGCCTACAAATACAACAAATACAAGGTGTTATCGATTTAACACCTGGCATTCGCTCGCTGCAAGTACATTTTGATAACCTAATTTTACCTGTTAAACGCCTGATTGATATTTTGCAGCAAGCAGAGCGTGAGCTGCCCGCGATTGAAGAGATGGTCGTGCCCACGCGCATTGTGCATTTGCCGCTTTCGTGGGATGACGTGGCAACCCAGCTCGCGATTGAAAAATACAGGCAATCGGTGCGTAAAGATGCGCCGTGGTGTGAAATGGTGGATGGGCACGCCAGCAATATTGAGTTTATCCGCCGCATTAATGGCTTAAATTCGATTAATCAAGTAAAAGAGATTGTGTTTAATGCAAGCTATCTCACGCTTGGTTTGGGTGATGTTTACCTTGGAGCACCAGTAGCTACGCCAGTTGACCCACGTCACCGCTTAGTGACCACCAAATACAACCCCGCCCGCACTTGGACACCTGAAAACGCCGTGGGCATCGGCGGCGCATATATGTGCGTGTACGGCATGGAAGGGCCGGGTGGCTACCAATTTGTGGGGCGCACCATTCAAATGTGGAATCGCTGGAATACCACTGCAGATTTTAAAAATGGCAAGCCTTGGTTATTGCGCTTTTTTGATCAGATTCGTTTTTATCCAGTTTCAGCAGAAGAATTATTACAAATGCGCGCTGATTTTCCGCATGGAAAATTTCAACTTAAAATAGAAGAAACTACTTTTAGTTTAAAAAATTACAACGCATTTTTGCAAAAAGAAGCTAGCACAATTAATACCTTTAAAGCCAAGCAGCAAGCGGCGTTTGAGGCAGAGCGTGAGCGCTGGATAGCCACAGGCCAAGCCAATTACAGCAGCGAGAATGAGGTAGCGA
>JAYVSZ010000045.1:0-13508 GCA_043774925.1 Methylophilaceae bacterium
GGTAATCGCTGCTGTCAGCGTTGTCTTGCCGTGATCCACGTGGCCAATCGTGCCAACGTTGACGTGTGGCTTGGTCCGTTCAAATTTGCCTTTTGCCATTTTCTGATCCTTTGTGTAATCTTTAATTTGTTGTAATTAAAATTTTATTAACTTAATTTTACTTGATATTTTTTAAGCACCAATTTACTAAATTTTAAAAGCTTTATTTAACCTATTTTATTTAACTCAATAAAACTTTAACTATTTAAACCTACTACTGCTTCATGGTGCCCATGGCGGGAATCGGACCCGCGACCTCTCCCTTACCAAGGGAGTGCTCTACCACTGAGCCACATGGGCGCTTGCTCATTCCCAATTCATGGAGCGGGAGACGAGGCTCGAACTCGCGACATTCAGTTTGGAAAACTGAAGCTCTACCAACTGAGCTACTCCCGCGTACCCGCCTAAACCAACGCCAACAGGCTGTTTACTACTAAAAACTATTTTATTACCACTACTTATGCCACCGCTCATTCATTGGTGGAGGAGGCTGGATTCGAACCAGCGTACTCTGAGAGAACGGATTTACAGTCCGTCGCCTTTAACCACTCGGCCACCCCTCCTAACCGAACCCGCGATTATGCTGTCTTTTTGACGTCCTGTCAAACAAATAGCACATAAAAAAGCCACATATAAAGCCACTCAGCGTAAGTGACGACTTTATAAAAGTGGCGCATTTTTATTTATATCTTGATGAATCTTTTAAGAAATTTGGTGCCGGGTATCGGAATCGAACTGATGACCTTCGCATTACAAGTGCGCTGCTCTACCAACTGAGCTAACCCGGCTTTTTAAATTTGAGGCGTGACTATATCACTTTTTGCGATTTGGCGGCTAGTATTTTTTGCGAAAACTTGTACTTTGCCTAAGATTTATTTCACAATCGTCAATGTCAGTTTTTTGCTAGCCTTTTTCTGGCGAGTTAAATCATCCGCCTTGGAAGGCGCATGGTTATTGGCTTCTGGGGCATTGGTGTTCTGCCCGCCCACTTCAAAGAACATGCCTTGCCCATTTTCACGGGCGAAAATGCCACGCACGTCATCCATTGGCACATACAAGTTTTGCGAAACGCCGCCAAATCGGGCTGAAAATGAAATGGCATCGTTATCGATGTGCAAATCTTTGGTTGCGGAGTAATTAAGGTTGAGCACAATTTCGCCCTCTTTTACATACGCCATCGGCACGCGTGTTTGGCTACTCACCACCACCAACAAATGCGGCGTAAAGCCATTGTCGGTGCACCACTCGTGAATGGCACGCACCATATAGGGTTTTGTTGAAATCTTATCGCTCATTAGCACCACCTAAATAAATGATTTTGTCTAAGCAAAGCAAGGCGCAAAAGGAAATTAACAAGGCGGTGTATGGGGTTATACATTACGAAGTTAATTTTCTTTTGTAACGCCGCATTGTGACGACAAAATCATTTATTTTCGCATGGCTTTTTCAGATGGCGTCATCGCTTCCGCATAAAGCGGACGAGAGAACAAACGCTCTGCGTATTTTAATAGCGGCGCCGCTTGGTTTGGCAAATCAATGCCATAATGCCCTAAACGCCATAGTAGCGGCGTTACTGCTACATCTAGCATGGAATATTCATCGCCAAGCAAGTACTTTTGTTTGCTAAAAATCGGCACAATTTGCGTCAAATTGTCGCGAATCGTCATGCGCGCTTTGTCTGCTTTTGCGTCGTCATTCGAAGTTAAATCTTTAATGTGATCGAACAAATCTTTTTCAAAATTATACAAAAATAGACGCGCACGTGCGCGCATAACAGGGTCGGCCGGCATCAATTGCGGATGTGGGAAACGCTCATCAATATATTCATTGATAATATTTGCTTCTGACAACACCAAATCGCGCTCCACCAGTACTGGCACGGCATTGTAAGGGTTCAGCACAGCCAAATCTTCAGGTTTATTGGCTAAATCTACGTCAATCACTTCAAAATCCATGCCTTTTTCGAAAAGCACGATGCGGCAGCGGTGGCTGTAAGGATCTACTGATCCTGAATATAATTTCATCATAATAGTTTTGCTACTTTCTAATAGTATTGCTTGAATGCTTACGCATTTATAAATTTACTTAATGTCTTTCCAGTAAGCTTTTTTCAGCTTAATCGACAAAACCAGCAGCACGCCTAAAAATAGCAACACCCAAAGGCCTGTGTGTTTGCGTTGCTGCTTTGCTGGCTCGGCCATAAAGGCCATGTAGTTGGTTAAATCGGCCACATAGTTAATATATTCTGATGAATTAAGTTTGCCCGGTTTAACAAGTTCAAGCATATGCGTTTCGTGATTCATCACTTGCTCGCCCTGCAGCGCGTACAACACATGCGGCATGGCAACTTTGTCGAACACTTTGTTGTTCCAGCCGCTAGGGCGCGTGTCATCACGATAAAAACTCAACAAATAGGCGTAAACCCAATCCGCGCCGCGCGCGCGCACTTCTACCGACAAATCTGGTGGCGCAACGCCAAACCATTTTTTCGCATCCGTTTTATTCATAGATGCTTTCATGGTATCACCGACTTTATCACCCGCAAATAACAAATTCTCTTTAATTTGCTTTTCTGTCAAGCCAATATCTTGCAAGCGGTTGTAGCGCATATAATTGGCGCTGTGGCAATTCAGGCAATTGTTAATAAACGCCTGCGCGCCGCGCTGTAGCGAGGCTTGATTGTTTGGATCAATCGGTGCGGTGACGCCAATTTCGCCTTCGTTCGCAAGTGCCAAACTCGCCAATAAAACTGTAGGCAAAAAAGCCAATACTAATATTAGTTTTTTCATTAGTGTGTCACCCTTACCGGTACTGGCTTAGTTTTATCCATTTTGGTATAAATTGGCATGAGGATAAAGAATAAAAAGTAAATTGCAGTGAAGAAACGCGCAACCACAGTGGCACGGTCTGCACCGCCACACCATGCGCCAAATTGCCCCCACACGTTGGATGGCACAGTACCTAAATAGCCCAACACACAGAAACTCACCACAAACGCAGCCAGCCATTTTTTGTAAAGCGAGCCGCGGTAACGAATCGACTTAACAGGACTGCGGTCAAGCCACGGCAGCAAGGCAAATACCATCACCGACAAGCCCATCGCCGCGACACCTGGAAATTGCGAGTTCATCACTGGTGGAATCGCGCGTAAAATTGAATAATACGGCGTGAAATACCATACAGGCGCAATGTGTGCTGGGGTTTGCAGCGGATTAGCAGGCACGAAATTATTGGCCTCTAAAAAGTAACCGCCCATTTCTGGCGCAAAAAATATAATGGCCGCGAATACAATTAAAAACACCATCACGCCGACCAAATCCTTCACCGTGTAGTAGGGATGAAACGGAATACCATCGAGCGGAATACCCGTGGCTTTATCTTTCTTTTCTTTAATTTCGATGCCGTCCGGATTGTTAGAGCCGACTTCATGCAGGGCAATTAAATGCACCGCCACTAGGCCTAACAACACCATTGGCAAGGCAATCACGTGAAAAGCAAAAAAACGATTAAGCGTCGCATCGGACACCAAATAATCACCGCGCAACCATTCCGATAAATCCGGACCAATAAATGGAATTGCAGAGAACAGGTTCACGATCACTTGTGCGCCCCAGTAGGACATTTGCCCCCAAGGCAATAAGTAGCCAAAAAAGGCTTCGCCCATGAGGCACAAGAAAATACCGACACCAAACAGCCAAATCAGCTCACGAGGATTTCTGTACGAACCGTAAATAATGCCGCGAAACATGTGTAAATAAATGACGACAAAGAACATAGACGCGCCTGTGGAGTGCATATAGCGGATGATATTGCCGCCAAATACGTCACGCATGATGTACTCAACCGAGGCGAAAGCTTCTTCTGCGCTAGGTTTGTAGTGCATGGTGAGAAAAATACCTGTGGCGATTTGCATGACCAAAATCAACATGGCGAGCGAGCCGAAAAAGTACCAAAAATTGAAATTTTTAGGTGCGTAGTATTCGGTTAAATGGTTTTTAATGTTACTGGTGAGCGGAAAGCGTTGGTCGATCCAACCCAATATACCCGTTGTTGTTACTGCTTGTTTTTCAGCCATGGCACTATTTTTCATTTTCAGGCCTCCGCTTTCGCATCAACACCGATAAGGATAGTGTTATCGGTTAAATATTTGTGTTTAGGTACTAACAAGTTAATTGGCGCGGGAGAACCTTTATAAACTCGGCCTGCGAGGTCGAATTTTGAGCCGTGACAAGGACAATAAAAACCACCTGTCCAGTTGTCACCCATATCATCACTCTTATTCATTTTTTCTGTTGGCGTGCAACCCAAATGGGTACATTTACCTACAACCACAGAAATGTTTGGTTTAATGCCACGCCCAGAATTTCTACAGTAAATTGGTTGCTGAGGCACCTCACACATTGGGTCAGAAAGCTGGTCATTATGTTTTGCGAGTTCTGCGGTTTGCTCTGCGGTACGGTTAATAATCCACACAGTCATACCTTGCCATTCCACAGACAAAATGGTGCCCGGTTGCACTTTGCTGATATCCGCCTCAACTGGCGCACCAGCGGCTTTTGCGCGCGCGCTCGGCAACATACTGCCGATAAACGGCACTGCCAAGGCAGCCGCGCCAATAGCGCCTGTGCAGGCAGTAGCTGTAATCAAAAATTGGCGTTTTTCAAGGTCAACTACCGAAGGCGGTTGAAATGCCAAAGCTGAATGAGATGCCAAAGTTGACTGAAGTGAAAGTGCGCTAGCTTGCGGTTTGCTTGTTTGCTTGGCGGCTTTTTTAGGGACTTTTTTGGTCTCGGACATCGGCTTGCTTCCTTTAATCTACCCTTTTGGGGCAATTTCTAGAACGTTATTACGAAAAAAGCGATTATACCGTTTACTGCAAAATTGTCCAAATTATATTCGATAACTCACTGAAAAATAACAACTAAACTGGGTTATCAATATCAATGAATTCATGCTGCAAATCAAACTTTCTCGCCAAATGTTCGCCTAATGCTTGGATGCCGTAGCGTTCTGTTACATGATGTCCCGCAGATATATAAGACGTGCTTGATTCGCGCGCGCTATGCACGGTTTGTTCGGAAATTTCGCCGCTGATGAAAACGTCTATGTGAGCGTTAATCGCTTGCTCGATATAACCCTGCGCTGCGCCTGTGCACCAAGCGATGGTTTTAATCTGTTTTTTCGATTCGCCGATGACTTGCGGGGCTCTACCCAGTGCCTTGTAAACCGCGCTGGATAAGGCTTCCAGGCTGGTCGATTTAACCAGGGTGCTAAAAGGCAACATATTTTTATCATCTAAATAGCCCGTAATGGGCAAACCCAGCACTTTGCCCAGCATCACGTTATTGCCAAATTCTGCATGTGCATCCAATGGCAAGTGATAGCCGAACAAATTTATTTCGTGTTGCAACAAAAATTGAATGCGGCGCTTTTTTATGCCAGTAATCGCCGGATTCTCACCGCGCCAAAAGTAGCCGTGATGTACCAAAATCGCATCTGCGCCCGCTTTGTGTGAGGCTTGCAGCAAGGCCATGCTGGCCGTCACGCCCGTCACAATTTTGCGAATTTCCTGCTTACCTTCTACCTGTAAGCCATTTGGGCAATAATCGCTAAAGCGTTCTGGTTGCAGTATTTGTGTTAAATATGTTTGTAATTCGTTTATTTTCATGGCTTTAGCCTATAATTTAATTTTTAATCAATAAAATAACAATATGCGTAAAATTTGGCTTATTTTTGCACAATCTGTCACCGCTTGCTTAGGGCTATTGTTTGTACTTCGCATGTTTTACCCACAAATGCTAAGCCAATCCTTACTTGGATCTGACCAAGAACCGATTATTATCAAGCATGCCACGACGGAAAGTGACTCAATACCACTTGCCAACAATGCTGGCACTTACAGCTTGGCGGTTAAAAAAGCCATGCCTTCTGTAGTGAATATTTTCACCTCTAGCAAAAAAGTAACTGCGCCGCAACAGCCGTATATGGACGACCCCTTATTTAAACATTTTTTTGGCGATCAGCAAGACAATAATAATGAGGACGACCAGCCCGATAATAGCTTAGGCAGCGGCGTGATTGTGAGCGAGCAAGGCCTGATTTTGACGAATAACCACGTGGTTTCTGCTGCTGATGAAATAGAAGTGGCACTGGGCGACGGTAGAAAAATGTCCGCCAAAGTAGTCGGCACCGATCCGGAAACTGACTTAGCTGTCATCAAAGTAGACGCAAAAAACCTACCAGCAATTACTTTTGCTAGCTCAGAAAAAGTGAATGTTGGCGATGTGGTGTTGGCCATTGGCAACCCGTTTGGCGTTGGGCAGACTGTCACGCAAGGCATTATTAGCGCGCTTGGGCGCAACCATTTGGGCATTAACACCTTCGAAAATTTCATCCAAACGGATGCCTCCATCAACCCTGGCAACTCTGGTGGTGCGCTGATTGATACGTCAGGCAACTTAGTTGGCATTAACAGCGCCATTTATTCACGCAGCGGCGGCAGCATGGGTATTGGTTTTGCCATTCCTGTGAGCTTGGCGCAGCAAGTCATGCAGCAAATTGCCAAAGATGGTAGCGTGACGCGTGGCTGGGTGGGCATTGAGGCGCAAGACATCACGCCCGAATTGGCCGAATCATTTAAGTTAAAAACGCAAGAAGGCGCGCTGATTGCAGGCGTTTTAAATGACAGTCCAGCAGATGCTGCGGGCTTAAAAGCAGGTGACATTTTGCTGGCGATTAATGATAAACCAGTGACAGATAGCGCTGGCATGTTGAATTTGATTGCGGTGCTAAAACCGCATGAAAAAGCAGTGCTAAAAATTCTACGCGAGGGCAAAGAGAAAGCGGTTAGCGTGCTGATTGGCAAACGTCCAAAACCAGTTGCCACAGATAAATAAGGCCAATAAATCAGTTTATTTCACATCTAGAATATGTCCTGAGAGCCAATATCCATGCGGCTAACAGCCTTATGGCTTACTGGCAATTGTGTTTATTTTTGGCTGCATCATCTGCGCCACAATCACGCCCAGCTCAAATAATAACCACAACGGCACCGCCAGCATACATTGTGAAATAATGTCGGGCGGTGTAAAAATCGCACCGATAATAAATGCCGCAACGATCACATAACCTCGCGCTTCTTTTAATTGTTTAACGCTCACCCAGCCAAAGCGCACAGCCAATACCACGGCGATTGGCACTTCAAACGCGGTGCCAAACGCCAAAAACATGGTAATGACAAAATCCAGATATTCACCAATGTCGGTCATGACTGCCACGCCAACGGGCGCGCTGCCAACGATGAAGCCAAACACAACAGGGAACACCACAAAATAGGCAAATGACATGCCTGCCGCGAACAATATGCAGCTGGCGATAATGACTGGCGCCATGAGTTTTTTTTCTTGCGGATACAATCCCGGCGCGACAAACGCCCAAATTTGGTACAAAGTATTGGGCAAAGAAACCACAAAAGCCGCTAACATCGCCACTTTCATCGGCACAAAAAACGGCGTGGTGACAGCAGTGGCAATCATTTGTCCGCCAGCAGGAAGTTTGGCCAGCAGCGGCGCGGCGAGCAACGTGTAAATTTTATTGGCAAACGGAAAAAGCCCGACAAACACCAGCACAAAGCCCAATACGATGCGCAACAATCGCGTGCGGAGCTCGATTAAATGGGTAATAAAAGACTCAGTCGGTGTCATGCGCTAAGCCTTGTCGGTTTTGACTAAAGTTTTTTTTGCAGCGACTTTTTTTAGGGCTGAAGTTTTAACGGGAATGGGTTCGACAAACGAATTTTTAGCCGATTTAGTCACTTTTGGCTTAGTTGCTTTAGGCTTAGTTGCTTTAGGCTTTGCCAGCGCAGGCGCTTGAATAGTTTGCGCTATTGCTTCAGCCTCCGTTTTAAAACTCTCTTCTGCCTGATCCCAACCCTGCTTGATTTCTTGCTGCAGTTTTTGCAAATCCGCAAAGCGCGCTTCGCGATTGACTTCTTCTTTCACTTGCGCCACATAGCGCTGCAAACGTCCAGTGAGCGCACCCAGCGTGCGCGCCACCTTTGGCAGTTTTTCTGGGCCGATGACAAGCAAAGCCACCACCGCAATAACCATCAACTCCGAAAAAGAAACGTCAAACACTAGTGCTATTGCTTAGTCTTGTTGGTCACTTCGCCTTCAATCGTCGTGCCGAGTTTTTCACTCGTATCTTCTACTTTACCTTCATTCATGGCTTTTTTAAATTCGTTTACCGCGCCACCCACATCGCCGCCAATATTTTTGAGTTTTTTTGTACCAAAAATCAGCACCACAATTAACAACACTATCAACCAATGCCACAAACTAAATGAACCCATTTTGATCTCCTGATTTAAATTTAAGCTATCCGCCGAACACGTGCGTATGTAAGTGAAACACCTCTTGCCCGCCCTCTTTGCCCGTATTGATAAGCGTCTTAAAGCCCGCTAATCCTTGCTCCGCGGCCAATTTTGGCGCTAATAGTAACATTTTTCCCAAAAGCTGCTGCTGCGCTTCGCCGCAATCTTTCAATGTTTCCACATGTAGTTTCGGCACAATTAAAACGTGTACTTTTGCCATCGGCTTAATGTCGTGGAATGCAATAAAATCGGCATCTTCAAATATTTTTTTAGCGGGAATTGCGCCAGAAATAATTTTACAAAAAATGCAGTCTGCGCTCATTATTTTGGTCTCGAATTTTTCTCTTCAATGCCTGACAAACCTTCACGGCGCGCCAGCTCATCCAGCACGTCTTGCGGCTTTAAACCGGCCTTTGCCAGCATCACCAGCGTATGAAACCACAAATCTGCGGTTTCATAAATAATCTCTTCTTTATTGCCGCCTTTGACCGCCAGCACGGTTTCCGTCGCTTCCTCGCCGATTTTTTTAAGAATACTGTCCATGCCTTTTGCGTACAGTTTCGCGACGTAGGACGAAGTCGGGTCAGCACTTTTGCGCTGTTCCAACAAGTCACTTAATCTGTCTAAAATATCGCTCATGTGTTCTTTACACTCTTGGCTTAAGCTACTGGTTTATACTGTTCTTTTATAAATGTCTTCAGGGTTTTTAATTACGGGCTCGTCAATCTTCCAAGCGCCATTTTCTAACACTTTAAAAAAGCAATTGTGGCGCCCAGTGTGGCAAGCGATACCGCCAATTTGCTCGACACCGAGCAAAATCACGTCTTCATCGCAATCGATGCGAATACTGTGCACAATTTGCGTGTGGCCAGATTCCTCGCCCTTGCGCCACAATTTGCCACGCGAACGCGACCAATACACGGCTTTTTTTGTGCTTTCCGTTTGCTGTAGCGCCTCACGGTTCATCCACGCTACCATCAACACTTTACCCGTTTTGTAATCTTGTGCAATAGTCGGAATGAGCCCATCAGCGTCAAATTTCACTTCGTCTAGCCAGCTCATAGTCTTACTTCGATTCCGTTTTGCTGCATAAATTCCTTAGCTTGCTGCACCGTATATTCGCCATAGTGAAAAATACTTGCTGCCAACACCGCGTCCGCGCCGCCCAGTTTGACGCCATCTACCAAGTGTTGCAAATTACCTACGCCGCCAGAAGCAATCAGCGGCACATCCACCGCATCAGAAATGGCGCGGTTAAGCGGATTATTGAAGCCGATCTTGGTCCCGTCTCTGTCCATACTGGTGACTAGCAACTCGCCTGCGCCTAGGCTCACCATGTATTGCGCCCATTTAACAGCGTCCAAACCAGTCGGTTTGCGCCCGCCGTGCGTAAACACTTCCCACTCAAAAGCTTGATTGTCTACCTTTTTGGCATCAATCGCCACCACAATACATTGCGAGCCAAAGCGCGCGGCGGCATCCGCCACCATTTGCGGGTTAAGCACGGCAGTGGTGTTGATGCTTACTTTGTCTGCACCTGCATTCAGCAAGCGTCGCACATCTTCCACCTCGCGCACGCCACCACCCACGGTGAGTGGGATAAATACTTGACTGGCGACTTCTTCGATAATATGCAAAAGCAAGCCGCGGTTATCTGAGCTGGCGGTAATATCTAAAAATGTAAGCTCATCGGCACCTTGGTCGTCATAACGTTTGGCGATCTCCACTGGATCGCCCGCGTCGCGCAGCGCCAAAAAATTAACGCCTTTAACAACGCGACCATCCGTCACGTCTAAACAAGGAATAATGCGCTTAGCAAGTCCCATTAAGCACTCAACTCATCCGCCAATTTTTGTGCAGCGGCAAAATCAATCGTACCTTCGTAAATGGCACGACCAGTAATGGCGCCGATAATGCCTTCTGAGGCCACCGCACAAAGTTTGCGCACATCGTCTAAATTCGTCAAGCCACCGCTCGCGATGACGGGAATAGTCAACGCTTGCGCCAGCGCTACCGTCGCCTCAATGTTCACGCCAGAAAGCATGCCGTCACGGCCAATGTCAGTGTAAACAATCGCGTTGACACCATAATCTTCAAATTTTTTGGCTAAATCAATCACATCATGGCCTGTCAATTTAGACCAGCCATCAATCGCTACTTTACCGTCTTTGGCATCTAAGCCCACCATAATTTGGCCAGGAAATGCGTAGCAAGCCTCGTGCAAAAAGCCTGGTGTTTTTACGGCGGCCGTGCCAATAATCACGTAATCTATACCGTTATCTAAGTAGCGTTCTATCGTTTCTAAATCGCGAATACCGCCGCCCAACTGAATCGGAATTTCGCCTTTTGTCGCAGCCACAATCGACTTAATCGCGCCCTCGTTCACGGGCTTGCCCGCAAACGCGCCGTTTAAATCTACCAAATGCAGCCGCTTGCCACCTTGCTCTACCCAATGGCGCGCCATGGCGCCCGGATCTTCGGAAAACACGGTGGATTCTTCCATTAAACCTTGTTTGAGGCGCACGCAGTGGCCATCTTTGAGATCAATTGCTGGGATAATTAACATAATGTTTTAAGTTCGAAAAAATGTTATTTTTAAGGCTTCCAGTTTACAAAATTGCTGAGTAATTGCAAACCCGCGTGTGCACTTTTTTCTGGGTGAAACTGTACTCCAAACAAATTATCTTGCGCAATTGCGCAAGCAAACGGTTTTGGATATGCGCTGTGAGCCTCATGGATATTGGCTTGCAGCGGCACGACATAATAGCTATGTACAAAATAAAAACGCTCTGCATCTTCAATGTCCGCCCATAAAGCATGCGCTTTATCTTGATACACTTGATTCCAGCCCATGTGCGGCACTTTTAATTTTTGACCCGCTTCGTCGTGCATGTCTTCATGTGCAAATTTTTTCACAGTGCCTGTAAACAAGCCCAAGCCCGCCGCATCGCCCTCTTCAGAGCGCTCAAACAGCATTTGCAAGCCAATACAAATGCCTAAAAATGGTTTGGATTTTGTCGCCTCAATCACCACATCACGCAAGCCACGCAAGTCCAGCTCGCGAATGCAATCTGGCATCGCGCCTTGGCCTGGAAACACCACGCGCTCGGCGTTGCTGATGATGCTGGCATCACTCGTTACCAGCACGGTTTTATTAGGCGCAACATGCTCAATCGCTTTCGACACGGAACGCAAATTGCCCATGCCATAATCGACCACGGCGATATCTACTTTTTTCATCGTATTGATTGAATAGTCTTGCAGCAGATGTGACTTATAGCGAACCCTTGGTGGAAGGCATTATGCCTGCCATTCGCGCATCTACCGTCATCGCCATACGCAATGCGCGACCAAACGCTTTGAATATGGTCTCCGACTGGTGATGTGAATTATGCCCTTTTAAGTTATCGACGTGCAACGTCACAAGGGCGTGATTAACAAACCCTTGAAAGAACTCGTGAATTAAATCTACGTCAAAGTCACCAATCGCGGCACGCGTAAATTGACAATTAAATTCCAAACCTGGACGTCCAGACAAATCGAGCACCACTCGAGACAGTGCTTCGTCTAGCGGCACATAAGCATGCCCATAACGATTAATGCCTTTTTTATCACCCAGCGCTTTTAAAAAGGCTTGGCCAAGCGTAATGCCAATATCTTCCACCGTGTGATGCGCATCAATGTGTAAATCGCCCTTGGCTTGCACATTAATATCCATCATGCCGTGGCGCGCCACTTGATCGAGCATGTGATCGAGAAAGCCTAGGCCAGTATTGAATTGCGAGACGCCTGTGCCATCAATATTGATGGACACGGTAATTTGCGTTTCTAGGGTGTTACGGGTAACTTCTGCTTGTCGCATGAAAATGTACTTAAGTAATTTAATTTCAATGTGTTAGCGACATTTTAACTCAAACTTGCGCCTGCGCGCAAAATTACAAATAAAAAAGCCGACCTGGTGGTCGGCTTTGATATTAAAACAACACTTATTTTGCAGCTTCTGCTGGAGCGGCTTCAGCAGGCGCAGCCGCGTCAACTGTTGCTGTTGCAGTTGCAGTTGCAGCATCTGCTGCTGGAGCGGCGGCGTCAGGCGTAGCGGCTGCAGCGCCTTCAACAGCTGCAGGAACTGCTTCTACTGCTTGCTCAGTTGCTGCTGGCATCGCAGCTTCATCAGCTGAATGACCGCCTTTAAGCAAGTACAAACCTAACAATACAGCGCCGGCAATCAGTGCCCATGGCAAGAATTTGCCCATGCCGCCAGCGGCACTTGCATTGCCTGCGTGTGCCAAACCAGTGATTTCAGCCGCAGAAGCAGCGGGATCGGCCGCGCCGTAAATGGCAGCACCAGCAACCACAATATCAGCACCTGCATCTACTACTTGTTTTACAGTTGCAGCTTTAACACCACCAGCAACTGAAATTTTAGCGCCTGTATTTAGGCCGGCAATCATCGCCAAATCGTTAAATGGTGTTTGACCAGCCGCTTGTTGATCCAAACCAGTGTGCACGCCAATGATATGTGCGCCAATTTTAGCCACTTCAAGTGTACGTGCTTTTTTGTCAGTCACGTTAATCATATCAACCTGTGCCATTTTGCCGTATTTGTTTGCAACATCAATCACACCTTTAATTGTGCCGATGTCAGCTGTACCTAATACTGTGCAAATATCAGCGCCTGCTTTGTAGAATGGCTCAGCTTCATAGAAGCCAGCGTCCATTGTTTTAAGGTCAACTAAGATTTTGTTGTTTGGGAATTTAGCGCGCAATGTTTTAAGCAGCTCAATACCGTTGTGTTTAATGCAAGGTGTACCGATTTCTAAAATATCTACGTGCGGTGCCACTTTAGTTGCTAATGCAACGGTACCGTCAAAATCTAATGAATCTAATGCCATTTGGGTTAAAGCCATGGTTTCTCTCCAGTTAAGTTACAGGTTTTTAGCAATTGAACCTATTTAAACAAATTTTTGAACAAATTAAATTGAGTAGGAAGTACATTTACAACTTAAAATTAGAGCTAGCATATTAAAGTGATGATACTCACATGTCAATGTTGTCACAAAAATTTAACATCTCCATCAGTGAGTTTGAATCACTGATG
>JAYVSZ010000046.1:0-2376 GCA_043774925.1 Methylophilaceae bacterium
TGCTTGTTTTACTAGTGGGATTATTTAGTAAAAACAACATTGCGATTTATGTGCTGGCGCAGTTAACTTTATTGGCGGCTGCTTTTTTTACCGTCGGCACGCATACGCCAGCGGTAGGTTATGCGTTTACAGGTATGTTTGTGGATGACACTTTAAGCGATGTACTCAAACTGATGATTTACCTTGGTACAGCGATGATGTTTGTCTACACACGCCATTACATGCATTTGCGCAGCATGTTTCGTGGTGAGTATTATGCTTTAGTGCTATTTGCTGTATTAGGCATGATGATAATGGTATCTGGCCAAAGTATGCTCACTATTTATATGGGTTTAGAGTTGCTTTCCTTGTGTTTGTATTCGCTAGTTGCACTTGATCGCGATAATGCAAAATCCTCCGAAGCTGCTATGAAGTACTTTGTACTAGGCGCGTTAGCATCAGGCATGATGTTGTATGGCATGAGTATGATTTACGGCATGACAGGCAGCCTCAATATTTCCGAAATTTCATCCGCTCTACAAGGCGCGTTAGCTGATGTGCACAGCCCTAAAAATCCCGTGTTGATTTTGGGTTTGGTGTTTATTGTGGCAGGTTTGGCGTTTAAATTTGGCGCTGTACCGTTTCAAATGTGGGTACCCGATGTTTATCAAGGTGCGCCGACTAGCATCACTATGCTGATTGGTTCGGTGCCAAAATTTGCCGCTTTTGCCATTGCGATACGCTTGCTAGCACAAGGCCTGCAGCCACTTACAGGCGAGTGGCAGAACATGTTGCTGATTATGGCGGTGTTGTCTATCGCCATTGGTAACATCACCGCCATCGCGCAAAGCAACTTAAAGCGCATGTTGGCATATTCTACTATTTCGCATATTGGCTTTTTGCTATTTGGCTTGATGAGCGGCAATTTAAACGGCTACGCGTCTGGTTTATTTTATATTACGGCTTATGTATTAATGACATTGGCAGGTTTTGGCATGATCTTGTTGCTGTCGCGTAAAGGCTTTGAAGCCGAGACTTTAGATGACTTAAAAGGCCTGAATCAACGTAGTAAATTAGCCGCTTTTATGATGCTCATCACTATGTTTAGTATGGCCGGCGTACCACCTACTATCGGCTTTTGGGCTAAGTTCACCGTGCTGCAAGCGGCTTGGCAAGCAGGCTTTGGTTGGGCAGTGGTGTTTGCAGTGCTAATGGCTGTGGTGGGTGCATTTTATTATTTACGCATCGTTAAATTGATGTATTTTGATGCGCCAAAAGACCATGTTGCGATTGATGCGCCAATAGATATGCAGCTGGTATTGAGCCTTAATGCACTTGCTTTGCTAGGACTTGGTTTACTGCCACAAACGCTAATGAGTATTTGCGGTGCAGCGATTGTAAGAAGTTTGCAGTAAAAAGACGATAAAAAACCAAGCATAAAGCTTGGTTTTTTTATTTGGTAGCACTAGTAAAACGTTCTGCCATCCCCTAATAAATCACCATGACAATCAAGATTTTTTTGTAAACAATTTTTCACAATGCCTGCCATTACTTTTTCATCCCAACCGTTTACCCAATCAGCATGCGCGGAATATCCACCAGGGCTGGTATTGGCATAATTGTCGCTGGCAAGACGCCACTTAGCTGTTTGGCTTGTGCTGGTAATCTTATAAAAAAAGTTTTCTGTAATGGCTGGAATAGCAATAGGATGCGTTGCTGGGCATTTGTTTGGTGTTGATAAGCGCCCATCAACATTAGCCATGTGGTCTTTATGATTAGGGCTATCTAAGTTAACCCCATCCCAGCATTGAGGAAAGTCTACGCGTCCCACCAGCATATCGCCTGCAGCGCAGTTAGGAATGCTTTTTTTCCAGCCTGTCCAAGGCCTGTTGACACCATCTGGCGGGTTGCAATAATACATCCCTGTGCTAGTTGTGTCATCGGTTGCCTTTGAGTTGCCTGCAATCATGCGCAAGCCTTTTGGCGGCGCGTTAATTAACTGTGTTGGTATTTCACCACCCGTTTTATAGTAAAACATCGCCGTATCTGGAATCACGGGAGTGTTGGTGCTGGTATTAATCACAGAAGGAATCCAATAGGCCGAGCGATTAGCGATGCCGCCATCGCAAGTACTATTACCGATGTTAGCCATATTGATTAAATTACTTTTAGCGTTGGTTGAGGTGTTGCCAAAAAACGTATGATGATGCGCAGCCCCTGGCTGGTTTGGGTAGACAAGCGGGTCGTCATTACTCATGTGGCTGACTTTGCAAATCACGCGAAATGCGCCATTATCGCCCACTCCTGGTAGTAGTGTCGTTGGTTGAATACGCATTTCAGTGTAACCAGTAGCAGGAGAGACATTTTTACTAATATCGACTGCAGGCATAAGAGCTA
>JAYVSZ010000047.1:0-9326 GCA_043774925.1 Methylophilaceae bacterium
GGCTTAAGGCATCCGCAATCACGCGGTTACCCACAATTTTTTCGCAAGTTTTAATGGCTTGCAAAATAGGGATGCCTGTTTGATACATCAGCGCAAAATAGCGCGCAAATCGCGCCATAATAATTTTATGCAAAATATCACCTGTTAGCGGCAACTTTAGTTTTAGGTAATCAAAGCGATAACGCGCCTCTGCACTTTGTTTAACATACGCCACCGCACCCGCCGCCAGCACTAGCGGCACGGTAATAATAAGCCACCAATATTTCACAAAAGCATTCGAAATAAAAATTAAAATGCGCGTATTTAACGGCAGCTCTTGACCTAGGCTATTTAAAAATTTCACCATTTCTGGCACTAAATACACCATTAAAAAGGTCACCGCACCCATCACCACAATCAGCACAAACAGCGGATAAGCCAGCAAACGCTTGGTTTGCGAAAATAGCTCATCTTGCCATTTTAAAGTGTTGCTCAAGTTATTAAACACGGCTGGCAATTGCCCTGTTTGCTCGCCCGCCCCCACCAAATTTACAAAAACCTCATCAAACACATCGGGATGTTCCGCCATTGCCTGCGAGAGCATTTTGCCGCCTTCCACCTCTGAAGCTAAACTGCCCAACACTTTTTGAAAATAAAGGTTTGCCGTACTTTCGCGCAAATCATTTAGACCTTCTAAAATCGGCACGCCCGCGCTAGTAAGCTGCTCTAGCTGAAAGCAAAACATCACTAAATCGCGATTGTTAACTCTGTTTTTGGTAAACGCGCTTTTAGATTTTTCGGTGGATTTAAACGTAATCATATCCAAACCCATGCGCTCAAGACGAATCTCTAAATCCGCCTCATTCAGCGCGTCCATCTGCCCTTGTGCGTGCCGACCAGCTTGATCAATCGCCCTGTAATTAAAGGTTGCCACGGCTTATTGCTTAATGATAAACACGTGCTGTCAGGTCAATCACACGCATGACTTCTTCAATGCTGGTATAGCCTTCCAAAATGCGTCGCACGCCGTCATCAGCCAAGGTGATAAAGCCTTTTTCTAATGCCAATTTACGTAGCTCGTCTAAGTGCGCGCGCCGCGCAATGAGCGCGTCCATGTCTGTGTCAATGCGCAATAATTCGATAATCGCCATACGACCACGGTAGCCAGTTTGATTGCAGCGTTTGCAGCCTTTATGTTTATAAATTTGAATCGCTTCATTGCGTTTTACGCCTAAAATTTTACGTTCATCATCGCTAGGTTTGCCAGATTCTTTGCAATGCGGGCATAGCACGCGCACCAAGCGCTGTGCTACCACGCCGATAATATTACCCGCCATAATATCAGGCGAAATACCAATATCGGTAAGCCTTGGAAATGCGCCTAACGCCGAGTTGGTATGCAAGGTGGTGAACACTTGATGCCCTGTCATGGCCGCACGAAACGCCATAGTGGCAGTGTCGGCATCACGAATTTCGCCCACGAGAATAATGTCAGGATCTTGCCGCATAATCGAGCGAATGCCGTTTGCAAAATCCACTTTATTCACTTCGGCCACAGATGTTTGTCGCATCAGCGCCACTGGATATTCCACTGGATCTTCCAAGGTCATGATGTTCACATCCTCGGTGTTTTTGTGCGATAGCAAGGAGTATAAAGTGGTGGTTTTACCGCTACCTGTTGGGCCTGTAACCACTAAAATACCTTCTGGCCGCGTCATCATAAGTTTAAGTTGATCTAGTGTGCTGGTACGCAAGCCCATACGCTCTAGCGGAATAATCGATTTTTCGCGATCGAGCACGCGCAATACAATGTTTTCACCATTAATCGTTGGATGCGTAGAAACCCGAAAATCAATCGGGCGGCCGCATAAATTCATGTTCAAACGGCCATCTTGTGGCGCGCGCGTTTCAGCAATGTCCATGCCGCTGACCACTTTCAGCCGCACGGCAATGCCTGGCCAATAGCTTTTATGCAAGCTGCGAATTTGCTGCAACACGCCGTCAATACGATAGCGAATGCGCAAAAATGCAAACTCAGGTTCAAAATGAATATCAGACGCGCCGCGCTTCACCGCGTCCATCAACAATGCGCCCACCAGCCGCACCACAGGCTGTGTATATTCATCACCATCCGAGGCCAGACTTTGATAATCAATCTCACCCGTTTCTATCTCGCGCAAAATACCATCGACTGAAAGCTCATAGCCATAAAACTGGTCAATGTGCTCTTCTAATTGCGCCTCGGCGGCCAATACGGGTTTAAGCTGAATCTGCCCGCCCAGCATGGCACGCAACTGATCTAAAGCCACCACATTGAACATATCCGCCATGGCTACAATCATGGTCTTAGTAGCTTCGTCGTAGGCCACTGGGAGCAAGTGATAACGGCGAGAGAAATCTTCTGGCACCATGTTAAGCGCATCAACATCTGCCACCACAGTGGTTAAATCGACACTTTCTTGGCCGATGGTATGCGCGACCAAATCGCGCACCATCGTCTCAGAAACAAAACCCAATCGCACCAGCTGGCGACCCAATGGAATATTATTGGTTTCTTGCTCGATGAGCGCGATGCGCAGCTGATCCTGACTAATCAGCCCTTGCTGTACCATCAAATCGCCTAAGCGTAATTTACGTCTCTGCTCTGTCATATTGTGCTATTTTTTATTGGATTGCTGCAATTCGCGCTTCTAGCGCCGCTTTATCAATACCGCTGACGCTTAGCTGCTGCGCCATTTGCAAAGCTTGTTGATAATAAGGCAGCGCTAATTTTGGCTTGCCCATGTGATCCAAACTCACACCTAAATTTAGAGCATTTTCTGCGCTTTCGGTTAATCTAAATGCATCAAAATAAGCCTGTTGCGCAGCAGGCCATTGATTTTGCTCTGCGTACAAATCGCCCAGCGCCGTATGCAAATTCGCATCATTGGGCGATTTAGCCAGCATTGATTTAATATGGCTTTCGCCAGCTTGCGGATCATTTTGCTGTTGCGATTCCAGCAAGCCCGCTTGCGCTGTGCTATTTCTTGGGTCATTGCTCAGCACTTTGCGATACCAGCCATTCGCGTCTGCAACGCGGCCTTGGCTTGAGGCAATCGCGCCTAAACCCAACATCGCATCCACATTGCTGCTATCACGCTGCAATACTTGTTTGTAAAGTTTTTGCGCTTCGCTCAAATTACCTGCATTGTAGGCCTCATAAGCGCGCAGCAACGTTGGGTTAATCGCGTCTTGCGGCTTAGATTGCGACACCTGTATCGATGCGCTTTCCGAAGCAATGGCTTTATCCATTTTTACCATATTCGATTTTGCGCTCTTTTTGCTTGGCGCGGCTACCACTTCGTTCGCATCTAGCGTGTTTTCAACATCCACAGTTTCAGGGTCAGCGTTTTGTGTCTTGGCCTCATTTTTTTGCTTTTGTGCTAGCTTTGTCGGTACTTTAGGCTCAAACGCCTGCGTCGTATCGGGCGCAGGCTGGATCTCTGGCAAGACGCTCACTTCAGATATGGGCTCAGCAGGCAAGGGCACAGGGGTTGGCGCAGCGACAATGTGTGGTGGCCGAATCGGTGGCATCGGCACTTCTGGTGTGCTATCCACAAACTGATAGTAATAAACACCCATTGCTAACATGGCGATTAAGCCCGCACCAGCAATCACCGCCAGCTTGGCATTTTGATGCGATGCTTCAATGCGTTTGGCAGAAAAAACATTCGCCGCTTGCGTTGGCGTAGCCCCAGCCGCTTGGCTCAAAGCCTTGTTAGTAGTTGGGGCGTTTGGCTTATATGTGGATTTTTCTAGTGCTTTTACGGAAGATTCTTTGAGCGCCGTTGACGCAGCACTTTCTAAAATGGAAGAGGAGAATGAATCAGGCTCAAACCTAGGTTTTTCCAGTAATTGCGCCTCTGGCGTGCTTAGTGACAGGGCAGAATCGGTATCGGCCATTGTTAATTCGACCTTAGGCGTCTTAGCACGCTTCTCTTGCGCCTGCTTTACTTTAGCACCTTGGGCCTTGTCGAGCGCTTTTATTAGTAAACTCATGGAACACTTGGCCTACGAATCAATTCGCTTCTTCTAGCGCACGCTCTAGTTGTTGCGCAGGCAGGTATTGTTTATACGATTGCAACTCATCGCTTTCTAAGCTCGGGTTGGTAATCACCGTTGGGCGCAAGAAAATGACCAGCTCAGTTTTTTTATTTGTATCATTCCGTCCAGTAAACACTTTTCCTACACCGGGAATTTCAGATAACCCTGGTACTTTATCGGTATTGCGCTTAATCACATCCTGCATCAACCCACCCAAAATTGCAGTATTTCCACTCGCAATTTGTAAAAGCGATTCCATTTCTCGCGTTTGAATTTCGGGAATCCCTTGATTATTGATAGCGACCAAATTGGGATTAGGGTCTGGAACATACCTAATTAGACTTGATATAGTCGGTCTAACGTTAATATTAACGTTACCCAAATCATTAATTTGCGGCGTTACACTCATTACAATGCCCACTGGCACAGTATTTGGTGTTGTTGTAACCGTGGACAAAGTGCCTCCAGTAGTTGCCTGAGATTGCTGCGCTTGTACCGTAAAATAAACGAGGTTATCCACCACTTTTAGCACGGCTGTCTGATTGTTAAGCACCATGAGTTTAGGGCTTGATAACACTTTTGTATTGCCAAATTGCTCCAATAAAGTAATTGATGCCGCAATATTACCAAGCCTACTAATTGGATTTAAGTAGCCTGCAGTAAATCCTGGGCTAGCGCCTGTGTTGCTGGATGAAGAGGATATTGCTGGCTTAAACGATTGCTGAAAAGTAAACCCGCTTTTCCCAGGGTTATTTAGCCTGCTCCAATCAATACCTTGTTGATAGCCATCATTAAGCTGAACTTCGACTATCGTTGCCTCAATCAACACTTGGCGCCTTGCGCTTCCCATCACCTTATCGATAAACTCTTGTACTTTTTCATGTTGCTTACTGGTAGCCCTAACGCTAATCACACCTGTTTCTGGGTTTGCTATCACATTGGCAGCCAGCAAAGTTTTATATTCCGAGCGTTCGAGTTCACGCTCATCGGTAGCAGATTTTGCCGCATCTGAATCAGCTTGGCTGTTTTTCTCACTTTTAGAATTTTTCTTATTCGCAATTTCACTGTTCAACTGGCCTGCTGTGCCAGTGCGCGTCACAATTACCTCTTTGTCTGTTTCAGCCAATAACTCTTTAATGTTTTGAATGAGCGATTCCCAAAGATGGTTTTTTGACTTACTTTTAATCGACGTACTTGAGCCATTATTTGCACCATTGCCATTTGATGTTGAGGTAGAAGTCGATGCTCCGCCCGCACCAGTAGAAGTGCTTTGCCCTGAAGTTGCAATTGCGCCATCTGAACTAATTGAACCTTCTGTATCGCGTGTAATATTCACATAATCAATTTTATACGTGCGTAACACGGGCTGATCTGGCGTAATGTACAGCACATTATTTTCCATCTTGTAGGTCAAATCCACTTGTCTAGCTAGGCGCTCTAAAATCGCAGGTAAGGTTTGATCAACCGCGTTTAGCGTCGCACGCCCTTGAATGGCGGGATGAATGTCAATGTTCAGCTTGCTCTCACGCGCCAGCGCAAACAAAATTTCCTTCACAGGCACTTCGTTCACCACCACACTATAAGTTTGTGCTTTTGAAGTGGCTTTAGGCGGTGGCAATACTGGGCTGGTTTTAGCTAGCTTTGGAATTGGCGCAGCGACGGCAGACTGATTATTACTTTGCGTTGTTTGTTCGCCGTCAATATGGCCGTTGGATGGTAGCACCTTCGATTGATGCGCACAGCCTGTAAAAACTAAGCTAGAAGTCACCATGCCGACTAGGGCAACAAGTTGAATTTTCTGCAAGTAATTCATGTTGTGTTTCGTGATATGTTTGCTAAGCACGGCGTGCTTTCCCCCAATAATCGCATTATGCCTTCAGTTATCGCATAGTCCGCATTAAATTGCAATACTAACTTATTGAAACTTTTATAAATTATGCTTATTTGAGTAATTTATTTGGTTTCTTGCAAAACGCCTGCGATAGTTCGCAATTGTGGGCGATTTTTTTGAATTTCCGCAGGCAATTTTTGCAAGGCTTGCATTGCCTCAAAACGATTGGCAAAACTACCGTAGAGAACGGTTAAAAAAGGCAATTGGTTGACTTTGGTACGAAAAACATAAATATTATCTAACTCAATTTGCTGACTTAATTTTTCGAGATCTGTTTTCACTTGATTGTCGTCGCTCGCACCCATTAACTGTATGCTCACCGTGCTTGGCGGCTGGTTAGCAAGCCAGCTCTGCGTGGCGGCCAACCGCTTGTTTAAAACATCATCTTGCATGCTCACTACAGGAGCCGCAACAACAGGCGGTGCTTGAACTGGTGCGCTGACTGCAGGCAGTGGAGTCGGTGCTGGCGCTGGCACAATTTCAGCAACTTTAATTTCAGGATTAACTTCGGCTTGTTTGATTTCCGTCTGTTTAGTTTGCGCTTTTACTTGTTGCTGATTTTTTGACTTGGAGTTCCAATTGCCCGCCAAAAAAGCAAGCGCCAAACCCAAAACAGTTAAGCCTGCCCACATCAACAGCTTGTGTTGTTTCGCTGTGGCTTTGGATTTCTCCATGCCAAACTCACTGTCGGCAATCGCCGCTTGTACATGCTTTGGTGTCACCTGATAAACGTTATCAGCAAACGCGGCCAGCAGCGATTTATCTGCAAGTATATTGACCCTACGAACCAAGCCCTGTGCGGCGTTCGAGAGCTTTTTAATGGCAGCTGGCGTAAATAAATGTGGGCCAAAATAGCCCGAAGCGCGCAGGCGAAATATCAGATATTCGCCAATTTCATCGGGCTGCAAAGGCGCTAAATTAAAGCTGTGCGTAATGCGCTCGCGTAGCTGACGAATGTTACTTTGATTCAAATTTTCGTCCAGCTCGGGCTGACCAAAAAGCACAATTTGCAACAGCTTATCGTGCTTGGTTTCCAAGTTAGAAAGTAGCCGAATTTCTTCTAGCGTCGCCAGCGGCATGCCTTGCGCTTCTTCTACAAAAATCACCACTTGCTTGCCCGCTTCATGGCGTTTTAACAAGTGCATTTGTAGCGCCTGCATTACTTTTAGGCGATCTGCATTTTTGGGTAGTTTAAGTTGCAGTTCAAAAGCAATCGCGTGTAGCACGTCTTCTGGCGCTACGCTGGGGTTGGCGAGATAAATACTTTCAATCTGCTCAGGCAGCATCGTTTGTAGCATGCGGCACAACATGGTTTTGCCGCTGCCCACTTCGCCGACCACTTTTATAATGCCTTCGCCATTCTGAATGGCGTAAATCAGTGCGTCCAACACCGCGCCGCGGTTACCGCCAGTGAAAAAAACTTCGGTATTGGGGGTAATTTTGAATGGCGGGTCTTTTAAGCCAAAATGCGCGTAGTACATTGATTTACGTTACTTTTCTTCTTGTAATTGAATGCGGCTATACAGCGTTGTACGGTTAACGCCCAACAATTTCGCCGCTTGGCTCAAGTTACCATGCGTGATGCGCATGGCGGCATCCACATAGGCTTTTTCCCATTGTTTTAGCACTTGGTCTAAACTCACATTGGCTTGGTTTTGCAAATGTTGCAGCGCGTAGCTAGCCGCATCGCCACCACTCGCGCCTGGCGCGCCGCCATCCACCTCGTTTTGACGCGACAAATCGAACTCGGCCGAAAGCTGCAGCTCATTGACCGTTTGCCCTGCATATTTCGCAATCAGGCGTATGATGATATTTCGCAACTCGCGCACATTGCCTGGGAAGTGATAATCCAACCAACGCGATTTAGCTCTATCGTCTAATTTAAACGACTTTTGACCCGTTTCGCGTGCGTAAAAACTATTGAAATGCTCAAGCAAAACAAGGCTGTCATCCGCCAAATCACGCAGTGGCGGCACTTTGACGGCAAACACGCTCAAACGATGATATAAATCTGACCTAAAATTTCCCGCACGCACTTCTGCGCGCAAATCACGGTTGGTCGCCGCCACAATACGCGCCTTGCTTTTACGCGTTTGCGTCTCGCCGACACGCACGTATTCGCCGTTCTCCAGCACGCGCAACAATTTGGCTTGCATTTCTAGTGGCAATTCGCCAATCTCGTCGAGGAATAACGTCCCTTCGTTCACATCTTCAAAATAACCTGCATTGGCGGAAGCCGCACCAGTAAAGGCGCCTTTGGCATGGCCGAATAGAATAGATTCCGCCAGCATGGGTGAAATGGCCGCGCAATTAACCGACAAATAAGGTTGTTTGATGCGTTTGCTAAAACGGTGGAAATTGCTGGCAACGCGCTCTTTGCCGCTGCCAGATTCACCTTCAATCAGCACTGGGAAAGGCGAATCGGCAAATTGACGAATTTGCGTAATCAGCGTTTGCATAGGCAAGCTCTCGCCAATCATGCCGCCATTTTTGTCTTCGGCTTGTTTTGTATCTGCTAGCTCGGTGAGCTCAACGCTTTGAACTTTTAAGGAGTTAAGCAGAAGCTCTCTAAGCTTATCAACATCGCAAGGTTTGGGAATAAAGTCGAGCGCGCCAAGCGCCAGCGCATGCTTCACGTTGACGTCATCGCTTTGGCCAGAAAGCACGTGAATCTTCATGCTGGGAGAATGCGCGAGTAACTCGCCAATCATCTTAAAACCCTCGTCAGGCTTGTGCTGCATGGGCGGCAAGCCCAAATCTACCAGCGCTAGCGCAGGAGGTTCATCTAGCTGGCGCAACAAACTTTTCGCCTGCGCGCGCGAATCTGCCACACACACCTCAAAGTGTTTGCTTAATACAAAGTGCAAGGTATCCGTGATGAGCGGGTCATCATCAATAATCATTAGTACCGGACGTGATTCAGCCATAGTCTTTCCTTAACGTAATTTATTGCTATTATTCTTAAGGGTACTATAACCTGTATGCGGCTTGGCATCAATGATTAGACTTGAAGGTGGGCTGAAAAAGGTGGGGTGATCGATGGGGCTCGAACCCACGACAACTGGAATCACAATCCAGGGCTCTACCAACTGAGCTACGACCACCATTGAAACAGACAAAATGGTCTGCCCGACAGGAATCGAACCTGTAACCCCCAACTTAGAAGGTTGGTGCTCTATCCGGTTGAGCTACGGGCAGATGAGTTACACGTGACGACTTTTTAACAATAAAGTTACTGTTGTGGGCAAGACCACTAGTATTTAATACTAAAGTTACTGGTCGGCGTGGAGAGATTCGAACTCCCGACATCCTGCTCCCAAAGCAGGCGCGCTACCAGACTACGCTACACGCCGAAGAGGCAGAAATATAGCGC
>JAYVSZ010000048.1:0-98931 GCA_043774925.1 Methylophilaceae bacterium
AAGCAGTCAATTTTTTATAGAAACTTTTGGAGATTCAAATGAAAACAAAATTAAGTTTAGCAGTTGCAGCAGCTTTATTAGCTGGTGCTTCAAGCGCTAACGCTGGCATCATGATTCCAGCTGGCGATTGGACATTAGACATCGGTGGCGTTGTAAACGCATACTACACATCTACACGTGCAAGCGGCGACGCTGTTACTGTAATTGGTGGTGTTAACGATGCTGGTAAAACAACATCAAACATCACAACTGGTTTGTTACCTAATTATCTATCAGTTTCTGGCAAAACTCGCCAAAACGATTTAGATGTTGGTTTTACTATCAGCATTAACCCAGGTGCTTCTACAACTCATTCTGGTGAACAAGGTAATGCTAATGGTGGTGCTGTAAACCAAGAAAATCGTCAGGCGTTCTTAACATTTGGTGACAAATCATGGGGCTCTATCAAACTAGGTAAAGACTTAGGCATTTATGCTTCTGACGCTATTTTGAATGACATGACATTGTTAGGCGTGGGTTCTGCAGCTGGCTTCTTGGCTGGTAACACTACCACATTAGGCCGCATTGGTTCTGGCTTTATATATGCTGATTGGAAAGCACAAGTGGCTTACTCATCACCAAACTGGAATGGCTTTAGCTTTACAGGCGGTTTAACACAAGCTTGGAACGCACAAACTGCTCAAGTGGCTGGCGCTACTAGCACAGGCCGTGGCGCTGCATCACCAGCGTTTGAAGGTAAAGCTTCTTACGAGTGGGCTGGCGACTTTGGCGGTAAAGTATGGGCTTCTGGCATTACACAAAAAGTTAAAGGCCTTAACGGCGTTGGCCTTGGTGCTAAAACATCAGAAACAGCAAATGCTTGGGATATTGGTGGTCACGTAGACGCGATGGGCTTTGGTGCAACTGCTTACTACGGTCAAGGTTCTGGTGAGGGCACTACCATTCAGTTACGTGATGGTTTTGATACTACAGGTAACTCACGTGATTCAGAAGACTGGTACGTTCAAGGTACTTACACAATCCCAACTGTTGGTACAAAATTGGGCTTAAGCTACGGCGAATCTAACCTTGATGGCAACACTATTGATACATTTAAAGACCTATCAACTCGTATGTGGACAATTGGTGCTTATCACCCAATTACAAAACATTTGAACTTGGTAGCTGAGTACTCAGATGTTAAAGGTGAGTTGAAAAATAAAGTAGTTAATACTAATGTAAATGGCAAATCACGCACAATCTCATTGGGCGCAATCTTATTCTTCTAGGCCAAAGTTATCTTGGCGCAGAGTTAACTCTGCTGAAATTAGAAACATAAGTTAAAAACGGCAACTTCGGTTGCCGTTTTTTATTGCCCATTTAGCGTGTATGATATCACTATGAATAGCAGAAGATTTAAGCTTGAAGTAAGATTAACTTTTCATGCAAAAGAGCGCATGAAAGAGCGCGACATTTCAGAATCTATGATTTTGGATTTGATAGATACAGGAGAGATTCGCAATAAAGATGAAACGCATCTTTGGATTTTAAAAGCATATAGCGATAGAAATGATAATTTAATTTGCGTTGCGGTTGTAATAGAAGATGTCTTAGTAGTAAAAACAGTCATGCATCATTTCGAATTGGAGTAGTTAAATGAGAACAACTTATTATCCAGAAGATGATATTTTAAAGTTAGTGTTCAATAACAATAAAATTGTGCGCGAAACCTCACAGGATTGGAATGTAAATGTAAGTTACGCGGCAGATGGCAGCATTGTAGAAATGGTGATTTTGGATGCCGTGGCTGCTGGCTTAATTCCATTTCACAGCGGTGATTCAAGAAAAGCTGCTTGATTTTTTGTAGGTGCTATCTTTAGCAAGTATGGCGTACAAAACGGTTTAATTTGCGCACCATTGCTGCCAAGCCCTACATAACGCTAGCCGGCGTTATAATCACTTGTAATGACAAACGCCCAAACTATCAAAACCACGCTGCTTTCCGCCACCACGCTTTTAAACACAGATGAAGCCACTCTTGAAGCGCAACTACTGTTGCAACATGTACTCAATGTGAATCGCGCATGGTTGATTGCGCATGAAGGCGATGCTCTGCAACCCAATAGCCATGCGGCGTTTGAGGCATTGCTTAAACGCAGATTAAACGGTGAGCCGATGGCTTATATTTTAGGTTATCGCGAGTTTTATGGTTTAAAACTGAAAGTGACGCCCGACACGCTGATTCCACGGCCAGATACCGAAACCTTAGTAGAAGCGGCATTGGCGAAGGTTCAATTATCCCCTATCCCTCGAGGGGAGAGGGGTTGGGGAGAGGGTGTTAATGCCGTTAACGCAAAAGCTTCCCCCTCTCCCCAACCCTCCCCCACGCTGGGGGGAGGAAGTTTTAACGTGCTAGATTTGGGCACTGGCACGGGCGCAATTGCGCTGGCGATTGCCAAGCATCGCCCACAAGCCTTTGTAACGGCGGTGGACGCGAGCGAAAGTGCTTTAAATGTTGCCAAAGAAAATGCACAAAATTTAAGCATTAACAACATTAAGTTTATGCAAAGTGATTGGTTTAGCGCTTTAAACCAACAAAAATATGACATGATTGTGAGTAACCCGCCCTACATCGAGCAAAACGACGCGCATTTAACGCAAGGCGATTTACGCTTCGAGCCACGTTCTGCTTTGGCTTCTGGCGCGGATGGTTTGAATGATATTAAGCACATTATCGCCAATGTGCCGCAACACCTACACCCGCATGGATGCTTGTTGCTGGAGCATGGTTATAATCAAGCAAAAAGCGTTACGGCTTTGCTAATACAAGCTGGGTTTAGCGAGATTGAAACCATCAAAGATTTGGGTGGCAACGACCGTGTGACGCTGGGTTTTATAAGCCAGCACATAGTATAATCACGGCATGACAGATAATTCCGTAGGCATTGTTGCAGCGCAAACCGCGCATTTTAGCGCGCCGCTCACGCTAAAAAGTGGCGCGGTGTTGCCTGAGTACGATCTGGTTTACGAGACTTATGGCACATTGAATGCCGATAAATCGAACGCAGTGCTGATTTGCCACGCGCTTTCTGGCACGCATCACGTGGCAGGGAAATACGCGGAAACCGACAAAAATGCGGGTTGGTGGGATAACTTAATTGGCCCGAATAAACCGCTAGATACCAACAAATTTTTTGTGATTGGCGTGAATAATTTGGGTGGCTGCGCGGGCTCTAGCGGCTCAAGCAGCATTAACCCAAAAACTAAAAAACCTTTTGGCTCCAGCTTTCCCGTGGTGACGGTGGAAGATTGGGTGAATTCGCAAGCGCTGTTGTGCGATTATTTAGGCATTAAAACACTAGCCGCGGTAATTGGTGGCAGCTTGGGCGGCATGCAGGCGCTGCAATGGACGATTTCATTTCCTGAGCGCATCAAACACGCGCTGGTCATCGCCAGCGCGCCCAACTTAACCGCGCAGAATATGGCGTTTAACGAGGTGGCGCGTCAGGCGATTATTACCGACCCAGAGTTTCATGGCGGCGATTATTACGCGCACAACACCGTGCCGCGGCGCGGCTTGCGCATCGCGCGCATGTTGGGGCATATCACCTATTTGAGCAACGATGCAATGGGTGCAAAATTTGGTCGTAAAATTAAAGACGAAATCAAATACACCTTTGATGTTGAGTTTGAAATGGAATCATACTTGCGCTACCAAGGCGATAAATTCGCCAGCGAGTTCGACGCCAACACTTATTTACGCATGACGCGCGCGCTGGATTATTACGACCCAGCGCTGGAACACGGCGGCGATTTAAGCAAAGCGCTAAAAAATGTCACCGCCGAATTTTTAGTGGTTTCGTTTACCAGTGATTGGCGCTTTTCGCCCGAGCGCTCGCGCGAGATTGTGAAAGCCTTGCTGGATAACGAGCGCACGGTGAGTTACGCCGAAGTGACGGCCTTGCACGGCCACGATGCATTTTTGATGCCAGACACGCATTATCACAATATTTTGCGTAGTTATTTACAAAAAATTGAAATTTAAAATGCAAAATAATGTAAATATTACAAATAAAAATCCACTGAATGCACAATTCCGCCAAGATTTTGCAATCATTGCGGGTTGGGTGAATTTTGGCTCAAAAGTGCTGGATTTAGGCTGCGGCGATGGCGAGCTGCTGACTTATTTGCGCAAATCGCTGGAAGTAAAAGGCTACGGCGTGGAAAAAGACGACGCCAACTGGCTGGCCGCGATGCAGAACGGCAACAACGTGATTCAAATGGACTTGGAAGACGGTTTATCGGGCTTCGAGAATCAATCGTTCGATACCGTCATCCTCTCGCAAACCTTGCAAGCCATGCATAATACCGAGGAAATTGTGCAAGAAATGCTGCGTGTAGGCCGCGAAATCATCGTCACTTTTCCTAATTTTGGCTATTGGCGCAACCGCTTACAAATTGCCAGCGGCGGCCATATGCCTGTGTCAAAAGACCTGCCTTTTCAATGGTTTGATACGCCGAATGTGCATCTTTGCACAATCAATGATTTTGAAATTTTTTGTAAAAATCACAAAATTTCTGTCATTGAGCGCAAAGTGATTACCGACGGTAACGCAGTGAATTTTATGCCAAATTTACTGGGCAATTTGGCCATGTACCAGTTAAAAAGTACTATTTAAACAAAGTCTCTCGGTCTTTATCCACTCGGCTCTAAAAAGCCAGCAAGCCTAGTGAGCTCGAGACGCTGACTCTCTCTAACAGCATCTAGCCAAGGTGACTGTATGGCAGCATTATCAGCAATCAATGTTTTTGTCTTTTCTCGCTGCAATCGTAGTGCATCTTCATTACCTAACAACACATGCAGCAAGCATAAAAAGTATTGGGTAGGCAAAAAGGTGGGGCTCATTTTTTCGCTATATTGCAAGGCTTCTAGCGCCTTATCATACTGCCCCAGCACCCAGTAACATTGCCCGATGACCCAATGACACCAAGGTGAAGAGCGCGGATTAAGCCTTAGTGCGGTTTCGATATAAAATAAACCTTGTTGCCCTTGGTCGCCTGAAGCAAGTATCTGTGCCAAAAACAAGTATGCTTCTGCATTATTTGGGTCCATCGCCACCGCTTTTTTAACGTATTTAAGCGCAGGTTCAGCTTCTTTACGCCAGTAATACACCCAACCTAACACTGCGTGACCATGCGACATTAAAGGGTCGATTTCTATCGCGCGTGTTGCGTGTGTAAATGCATTGGTAAAGGCAGTTTTAGTGTCATGCGTATATCGCATAATCCATTCATAGATAAATGAACGTGCTAGCCAAGCATGTGCAGCAGCATAATTCTCATCTAACTCAATCGCTTGATGAAAAAACCTTTGCGCTGTGGTCGTTGTTTTTGCTGTGTATTGCCAATGTTGCTCAATACCGCGTAATAAGGCATCATGCGCCTCAATACTTTTTGTGCCTTCGTGACCAAAACGTTCGGCTTCGGCACTCGCCAGTTTAATTTGTAATGCACCAGCAACACTCCGCGCCAATGCATCCTGCATGGCAAATATATCTTTTAGCTCATACTCATAACGCTCCGACCAAAGCGGCACATTGTTATTAGTGGGCACCAATTGCACACTCACCCGCATGCGTTCGCCATTTTTTTGTACGTAGCCGCGCAACAGGTGCGTTACACCCAGCTCATCACCCATTTCTTTATCTGATTTTGTTGAATTCCGATAGGCAAAAGATGAGTGCCGCGAAATAATCAACATGCCCGAGAGTCGCGAGAGCTCCGAAATAAGTGTGTCTGCAATGCCATCGGCAAAATAATCCTGTGCGTTAACATCGCCGATATTAGTAAAAGGCAATACCGCTAACGAAGGCCTTGTATCGGCAAGCGGTGTGCTACTACTTTGTTGAGGTTCTAAAGTCTGTATTTGCGCACGCTGCGTAATTAATACGCTGTAGCCACCTTTAGGTAGCTCAATCACAAAATCATCACTGCGCCCCAAATCATCGTAATACTCGCGTAGTTTATTGCGTAAGCGCGTTGCCTCAACCCGTACAATCGCATCTAAACTTGGGTCAAAATCATCAGCGCGGTCAAACACTTCCAGGGCAATGGTGTAGCCTTTTAAGTGACTAGTTTCGTCATTCAGCGTATGGGTGACAAGGTAATCTAAAAAGCGTTGCTGGCGTGGCGAGCCAGCAAACAATGTGCTGGCCAGCATTTTAGTAGCGCTAGCGCGTATCTTTTCTTGTTCTACTTCGCTCCACTGTTGCATAAGTCACCTATACAAATTTTTATTGTTTGTAACAGCGTTAGTAACGCCATGTAACTGTCGCTAACTGTGCACCACTATAACAAAAACCCACAATACATGCACTCACCTAGCAAAATTAAACAGCTTGAGGTGATTAACCAAACTTAAAGGAGAATTATCATGAACTTAGCTCAAACACGCTTTACATCTGTAGCTGCTTTAACTTTACTCGCTTGTGCCTCTTTAAATGTGTATGCAGAATCAGGCAGCACCAGCGGTAGCTCAGCATTGACTTACAGCGAACGCAAAGTAGTGCAAATTCCAAATACCAAAGGAGAAATGTTACAGCTTGCTACAGTGAAAGGCACACTTAAGAGCGCTGGCCCTATGGATGGCGGCAGCGTGGTCAATGAAGAAGTTGCACAGCTGTTTCAAGGCAATGGCGATCATTCAGGCTATTATACAATCACGAGTGCTGACGGCTCTACCGTAGCAAAATGGGACGGGAAAGTAAGCACCGTGATGAAAGATGGCAACCCAATGACCACTTTTAAAGGAAAATGGGAGTATGTGGGCGGTAGCGGCAAATACCAAAACATCAAAGGCAAAGGAGATTACAATGGTTACTTCACTGCGGCTGATGCATACGTGGTTGATTGGAAAGGCAATTACTCACTCGATAAATAAAAATAAGACATAGTATCCGCCTTAGGCTGAAAACGGCCTAAGGTCTCTTAAAATATTAAGGAGAACATCATGCAAATATCAGGTAAAACAGCTTTGGTGACAGGCGCATCTAGCGGCATGGGTGCAGCCATCGCCAAAGAATTAGCAAAACAAGGCTCACAGGTATTGTTGTTAGCGCGCAATGAGGCCAGACTGAAACAAGTTGAAACAGAAATTAAGGCCGCTGGCGGACAAGCACGTTATTACACTGTGGATTTAGGTGATGCAGAAGCGGTAAAAGTACTTGCACAACGCATTCAAACCGAGGTTGGCACACCCGATATTTTGGTCAATAACGCGGGTAGCGGTTGCTGGAAATCCATACAAGACACCAGCCCTGAAGAAGCTTGGCAAATGATGGAGCTGCCGTATTTTGCGGCGTTCAACGTTACCCGTGCATTTTTACCAGAAATGCTCAAACGCAACACAGGCCATATTGTCAACATGAGCTCTGTGGGTTCACGTTTTGTGTGGCCAGGTGCAACGGCTTATTTGGCAGCACGCTGGGCAGTGCGGGGTTTTACTGAGGCCTTGCGCGCAGACTTGTACGATACGAAAATTGGTGTGACTTTGTACGAAAGCGGCGTTGTGGATTCACCTTATTGGGAGCATAACCCCGGCAGCCGTGAGCGTGTACCAAAAATTGCCAAAATGATTCCAAACTTGTCTCCTGAGCAAGTTGGGATTGCCGTTGCTAAAGGCATCAAGGGCAACAAGCGCCTCATCGTAATTCCATTTATGATGAAAACGATTTACTTTCAGCACTTCTTTTTTCCATGGGTGGTGCAATGGTTAATGACAGTGACAGGCTATCGCCCGAAAAAAAGTTAAGTCTTTATGTTATTGTGGCATTAGTTTAAAAATTTGAGGTAATGCCTATGAATGTAGCTAATACGCTAAAAGAAAGCTTATTCACCAAAAAAATGCTTATTTGCATTTTTACGGGCTTTAGCTCGGGTTTGCCTTTGTACATTTTGGTTAGTCTGTTACCAGCTTGGTTACGCTCAGAAGGCGTGAATTTAAAGGCGATTGGCTTGTTTGCGCTGATTAATTTACCATTTACTTGGAAGTTTTTGTGGGCGCCTTTTTTTGATAGATTTGCACCGCCATTAGGCCGCAGACGAGGCTGGTTGCTGATTTCGCAAATTTTATTACTGCTTTCCATCCCAGTTTTTGGCGCGTTTAGCCCCAAGCTAGATATTTGGACAATCGCATATTTGGCTGCTGTGGTGGCGTTTTTTAGCGCCAGCCAAGATATTGTGTTAGATGCTTACCGACGCGAGCTTTTAATAGATGCTGAGCTTGGGCTGGGCAATGCGGTGCATGTGAACGCCTATAAAATCGCTGGACTCATTCCGGGTTCGCTCTCGCTGATTTTGGCCGATCACATGGCCTGGAGCAGCGTATTTATCATCACCGCGCTATTCATGTTGCCAGGCATTGTGATGACGCTTTTAGTGACCGAGCCGATGTTGAAAGACGGTCGACCAAAAACGCTGAAAGCCGCTGTGGTAGAGCCTTTTAACGAATTTATTCACCGCAATGGCTTAAACAGCGCGCTATTAATTTTAGCATTTATCTTTCTCTACAAATTGGGCGACAGCATGGCGACCGCGCTGGCGACGCCGTTTTATTTGGACATGGGCTTTAGCAAAACTGAAATTGGTTTAATCGCCAAAAATGCTGGCTTGTGGCCAAGCGTGATTGGCGGTTTGCTGGGCGGCATTTGGATGATAAAACTTGGTATTAACCGCGCGTTATGGATTTTTGGCGCGGTACAAATGCTGGCGATTCTAGGCTTTGCGTGGCTGGCCACCGCAGGCCACAATTTATTCATACTCGGCACCGTGATTGGCGTGGAAGCACTTGGTGTAGGCCTAGGCACGGCGGCCTTTGTAGCGTATATCGCGCAGACAACACACCCACTTTATACCGCCACGCAGTTTGCGCTGTTCACCAGTTTGGCAGCCGTGCCGCGCACCTTTGCCAACGCGGCTACTGGCTTTTTGGTAGAAAGTTTGGGCTGGAAAAACTTCTTCATCTTATCTTTTTTAATTGCCATTCCAGGCATGCTACTGCTGTTCAAAGTCGCGCCATGGAACACGATTAAAGAAAACGAGAAAGCGCTCTAGTCCGCCATTCTTAACATCCGTCATTCTGAGCCTAAGATTTATTTAGGCGAAGAATCCAGTTTATGCTCGCTTTAAAGTCTGGATTCTTCGCTATGCTCAGAATGACGGATGTGGAAATTTGTAAGGGTTTTGCGGCTCAACCGACTAACTCCTAATATTCTAAAAAGGAGTTTTTCATGCGTATTATCTCTCAAATTAGCATCGCTACCAGCCTTATTCTATGCGCCTCTCAGAGCATATATGCCGCAGAATGCAGCGCCAAAAGCGGCGCGCAAACTGTACCTTTGCTAGAGCTATATACCAGCGAAGGTTGTAGCAGTTGCCCGCCTGCAGATAAGTGGCTAAGCGGCATGAAAGTTGATGCAAGCAAAGTCACGCCGCTGGCTTTTCATGTAGATTACTGGGATTATATTGGTTGGAAAGATAGATTTTCAAAAGCTGAATATAGCGATAGGCAGCGTAAAACTGCGGCTTTTGGCGGCGCAAGTTTTGTTTATACGCCACAATTTGTATTTAACGGGCGCGATTTTAGAGGGTCAGATGACGCTCGTTTAAACAGTGCGATTCAAAGCCAGCAAAAACTCGCTTCGCGCGCTAATTTAAAGTTAGATGCGATGAATGATGCCGATGGCGGCATCACGCTGAGAGCCAATGCTGAGGCGGCTGCCAGCCATGTGGATATATTTGTCGCGCTATATGAAAACAAGTTAGTTTCACAAGTTAAAGCAGGTGAAAACAGCGGGCGCGAGTTGCGGCATGATTACGTGGTACGCGAGTTGTTTGGTGCTTACCAAATGAACAATCAACATGTATTTAGCAAAGATTTTACACTCAACGCCGATTGGAAAAAGCGTGGCTATAAGTTGGAAAACATGGGTGCGGTGATTTTTGTGCAAGATTCCAGCAATGGCGAGATTTTACAAAGCCTAGCGTTGAAATTTTGTAGCTAATGAATTAACGCAGAAATGAGTTCTGCTTCCAGCCAGCCAGCCAAATATTGCGCGGCTTGGGCGGTTGCAGCATCATCTAAAGTCTCAAAAAGCGCTTCGCAAAGCGCACCAAAGCTTGCGCCTGTGAGCGCCATGTTTAACGCAAATAATTCGGTTTTATCCAGCGAGCGAAATTTTGAAGTTAAATCTTGTCGCCAAATCAGCCAATGCGTTTCAGTTGCTTTCTTTAAGGGTTTTGGTGGCGTTTTATCAATATTAAGCGCCTGCCAAACCGCCACTGCATTGTCATTAAACGCTAGAATTTGCGTACTTGGTTGAATCTTAAAACGCAAATCCGCCCAATTTTCTGGCGGAATCGCCGCTAAATCTTGTATCGTCAGCACGGGCGTATCTTCCGCATCAAATGCCAAATTAAGCGTCCATTCAAACTGCGCCAGTTCAGCCGCAATCGGGTATTTAGGTAAAGTTTGCTGTAAATGCGCTGACATTTGCGCGCCGTACCAACGTAAATTTGGGTAAGTTGAAGGCGTTTTAGTTAAATAACTGCGTGCAGCATTCTCAAATAAATCATCGCCCAAATAGGCTTTCAACATAGGGTAAGCTGTGGCGAGCGCGTCAACAATACGCAGCCGATACGCATCGTGGTAAATCTTCAAGCGCTTAGTTGCGCCGACTTTTTTATCGTCCACAATGCCTTTAAACGCCGTGTTGCGGGCATCATCCAGCAAATACGCTTGAAAGCCTGCCTGCAATTGTGCGAGCTGGCTCATGCGCTTAATCTCTGTGCAGGCTGGCTAAAAATATCGCGCGCAATTTGCAGTTCTTGCACCAATTCTTCCAGTTTTGGCATATTGTCATCGCGCTCTATCATGGTGGAAACCGCGCCGAACCTAGCTATTGCATGCGTATACAAATCCCACACGGGGTCAATCACGGGCGCATCGTGGGTATCAATAATATAATCGCCATTGTTTTGGTGGCCTGCCAAATGAATTTGCTGTACCCGATTTTTTGGCACGCCATCGATAAACGCTTTGGCATCAAAATGATGGTTAAAACTGCTCACGTAAATATTGTTCACATCCAGCAATAGCAAGCAATCGGCGGCATTGGCAATTTCAGCAATAAATTCCCATTCTGTCATGCTGGAATCGATATAACTGGCGTAGCTAGACACATTTTCTAGCAAAATTTGCCGACCCAAAAAATTTTGCACAATTTTCACGCGCTCTGCCACGTGTTTGGCAGCCTCTTCGGTGTAAGGCAGCGGCAATAAATCGTGAATATTTTGGCCGTGCACACCTGTCCAACAAAGATGATCAGAAATCCAAGCGGGTTCAATGCGCTCTGCCAATTTTTTAAGTTCACGCAAATAATCTTTATCAATCGGCGCCGTAGAGCCAATTGAAAGCGAAACGCCATGCATGGCGACAGGATAATTTGCGCGAATTTTAGTTAAGTAATCCAGCGGCTTGCCGCCAGGAATCATATAGTTTTCTGAAAGCGCCTCAAACCAATCGACAGCAGGCTTCGTCTCTAAAATGGCGTTGTAATGCTCGGTGCGCAGGCCCAAACCAAAACCTAAAAATGGCGAATTTTCATTCATACTTAGTCTTTATAAATGGTAAAGCGAGCGCCAAAGTAAGGTTTAACGCTCGCCTACAGTTTACATTAAACTCATTAAACTGCGTGACCGCCTTTTTCACCGCACTCAGCGCCTGTTAAAGCCAAGTGGCCTTGACCTTTGCACGCGTTTTGAGCTTTGCACGCATTCGCTGCAATTTTGCAAGAGCCTTGGCCTTTACACGCATTCGCTGCAGTTTTACATGAGTTGTGACCTTTGCACGCATTCCCTGCTGTTTTGCAGTCACTCGTGCCTTTACATGAGTTTACACCCACGCAAGCCACGGTTGCTGAGCCAGCATCAGCTGTTTTAGCGCCTGCGGAAGCACAACCCGCTAAAATGAGTGCTGCAGCACCAAGTGCAATCATCGTGCCGTTACGTACTTTAGAAGTTTCAATTGACATGATATTTCCTTTTTTAATCGTTGAAAAGTTCTACCTCCTCGTTTTGTAAGGTAGATTGAATGCGGTGATGCGCGAAACTGTTTCGCGTAACACTGTCGATTAGTCGAGGATGAGACTGAAGCCTTACAAAATACTACAAATTATTTTTTTGCAGTGTGTAATTTTGACTTTCGAGGTAACTTGCTAGCTGCCTTGGTAGCCGCTTTGGGGTTCGATGTAAGGGATTTTTTAAGCGTACTTTTAGATGATGATCTTATCGTTTCTTTGCCAAGCTTTTGCTTTGTTTTAGCGCTTTTTTTACTGTACTTTTTTTCTGTGGCGATTTTTGAAGGGTTAGCATTTTTAACAGCTTTTTTTACACTTTGCGGTTTAGTAGGCGCTTTAACTTCTAGTTTTTCACTCACATTTCCAGCATAACGATGACTTTCTGCAATCGTTTCATTGGTAATCAATATACTTTTGTGCTGTTCGACCAGTTTTTGCGTGGGCTGAGCAGTTTGCACAACTGGCGGCAAATTCACAGGCGGTTTTTCGCTATGTTTTACTGCCTCGATAGCCGCACCAGTGCTTGCTTCTACTACAACGTATGCCTCTGGCAATGACTCTAATTCTGTTGTTTGTGCTGTGCTTGCGCTGGCTTCGTCGGCAATTTTCCGCACATAATGCGTCGATTGATATAAATCCTTTTCCCAAGCACTTGCATTCTCATTTTCACCAATATACTCAAGTGCTTGCGCAATGTCTGACTTGCTCCAACCTTCACTCTCCAAAAGCTTGATGGCGATATCATCCGCTTCGCTTAACTGCGTAGGTTTAATTCTAGATAAAGCCACTTCAGATCCCACGTAAGAAGTGGCGGTGGAAGCCGCGCTGGTGAGCAATGTGGTAGCGGTGGTGGCCTGCGCAGCAGCGCCAGAGGCGCTTAGAATAGACACCGCTGGGAATAGAACACTGGCAAGCACAGTAAAAAATATTTTTGTTTTTGCGTTACTTTTGTGATGATTGGCAATGACGTGCCCCATCTCGCGCGCAACAATAAACGCTGTGGCTTCTTCACCCAAATCTAAATGTTGCAAGCCGCGAAACATAATCACGGCACCTTTCGCGTTGGACGCGCTTCCCACGACTTTTTTATCCGCCACGCCAAATACAAAATTAGGAATTTTTTTCTTTAAATCAGGATAAACCGCGTAAGCCGACTGCGCTAAATGCAGCCCCAGCAGTTGCACCTGCGCATCAAACACTTGGTTCGACACACACACATCGCCAGTACAAGCCTTTTCATTGTGCTTGCTGGCCAGCCGCATACGCATGTCCATATCCGAATAAATACCGCTTATGCCGCCTGAATCGCTACCCGCGGCATTGGTGTTGCGGCTAGGTTGTAGCATGGTTTGCGAAGCGTCAGAAAACGCCTGCGGCACATACAAGCTAGCCGCTACGCAAAGGGTTAAATAGGAATGACGAGTTTTCATGTGGCTGCTGTTTTGAAGTGATTGGAATACAACGTTTTAGCGGTGGATTCGCTGACCGCCGCTAAGCGGTAACATAATCCACAATCAGCGGCGCATGGTCACTAAATTTCTCGGCCTTGTAAATACTGGTAGCAACTGCTTTTTGCGCGATATTTGGTGTGGCAATTTGATAATCTAAGCGCCAACCCACGTTTTTCTCGTAAGCCGCGCCGCGATTGCTCCACCAAGTATAACAAGCATCTGTCGTATCGGGATGCAGCTTGCGATATACGTCCACCCAGCCTACTTGCGAAAATAATTCAGTGAGCCAAGCACGCTCTTCTGGCAAAAAGCCAGAATTTTTCTTGTTGCCTTTGTAGTTTTTTAAATCTATTTCCTGATGTGCTATATTCCAATCGCCGCACACCACCACGTCGCGGCCACTAGCCTGCAAGGCCTGCAAATGGGGCATAAAGCGCGCCATCATGCTAAATTTAAATGCTTGCCGCTCTTCGCCGCTAGAGCCGCTTGGCAAATAGAGCGAAACCACGCTTAAATTGCCAAATTGAGCTTCAATATAACGGCCTTCAGCGTCAATATCTGCTATGTCTAAACCCTCAATCACCTCATCTGGCTTGGCTTTACTATAAATACCGACACCGCTGTAGCCTTTTTTTTCGGCAAAATGAAAGCAACTAAAATAGCCTGCTGGCGCTAACATTTCCGCCGTTAAATCGGCCGCTTGCGCTTTTACTTCTTGCAGGCAAATGACATCCGCATTTTGCTTTTGCAACCATGCAAAAAACCCTTTGTTCGCTGCGGAGCGTATTCCATTCAAATTGGCAGTGATAATGCGCATTTAATCCCTTATAATCCATTTATGTCACAAAACAGCCAAAATTTGTCATGCACACCTTCAAATTCCGTCATGCACGAGCAAGCGTTTATCGAATTTTGCATTCTTAAAAATGTACTCAAGTTTGGTGAATTCAAAACCAAAGCGGGTAGGCTTAGCCCCTATTTCTTTAACGCTGGCCTGTTTAATGATGGCGATAGTTTACTTAAACTAGGCGAATTCTACGCCAATAGCATCGAAAAATCAGGTATTCAATTCGACATGCTCTTTGGCCCCGCCTACAAAGGCATTCCGCTGGCAGCCAGCATTGCCATTGCCTTTGCGCATAAAGGCCGCAATTTGCCCTACGCATACAACCGCAAGGAGGCTAAAGACCACGGCGAGGGCGGCTGCGTAGTGGGCGCGTCACTGCTAGGCCGAGTTTTAATCATCGATGACGTGATCTCTGCAGGCACATCAGTGCGTGAATCGGTGGAACTGATTCACGCGAGTGGCGCTATTGCTTGTGGTGTAGCAATTGCGCTTGATCGTCAAGAAAAAGGTTTAGGCGAACTCTCTGCGGTGCAAGAAGTCGAACAAAGCAATAAAATTCCCGTGTGTGCAATTGCCAACTTGACCGACTTATTAAAGTTTATTGAACATCGACCAGAAATGGCACATAGTTTGCTAACTATCCAAGAGTATCGTGGAAAATATGGCTGTTGAACTCATGTTTAAATCTAAAATTTTAAATGTACATGCAATTATTTTAATTGTAGGACTTTTGCTTGTAAGCTTATATTTTATGCCTAATGCCAATGCCGCCAGCAATGAGGCTGGCGCGAGTGCGGACGGCGGTAAGCGCATTGTTAAATGGGTTGATAGTAGCGGTGCGACGCATTACGGCGACAAATTACCCTCACAAGAAGCCGGCCGCAATAATACTGAGATGAATACGCAAGGCGTTGTGGTAAAACGCAATGTTAAAACCGACACCACGGTTGAGCAAGTAAACCAAGACAAGCTTGCGTCACAACGTAAAGACAATATCCTGTTAGCCTCTTATACCAATGCAGATGAAATTGATTTGGCGCGTGACCGCAATTTGCAAATGGACCAAGCCGCCCTGCAAGCGCTCACCGCGCAAAAAGAAAACGTCTCTGGCAGATTAGCGCGCAACCAAAAAACTGCAGATAGTTTTAACCAAGGCAAAAAACCATTACCTGCATACTTGAACGACGAGTTGAAGCTGGCTAAGTCAGAATCCAACAAGGTAGACAAGCAAATTGCAGAGCGCAAACTAAGCATGGATGCCACGCGCAAACGTTATGCAGAGGAAAAAGCGCGCTTTATCGCGTTAAAACAAGCCAGCACACCCGAAGCAAGCGCAATGACAGCCGCGCCAGCAGAAACGACAAAAACAAATACGACACCAAATACCGCAACCAGTTTGCCAGCTACAAAACTTCAGTCAACCAAAACCATCGCACCGCAGACTGCTGCTAAAAAATAAGCCCTAGTTTTAAGCCCGAAATAAGTTTAGGCGCTTAGTTTTTTCTTTAAAATTTCATTCACTTGCATAGGGTTGGCCTTGCCTTTTGAGGCTTTCATGGCTTGACCCACTAGCGCATTAAACGCCTTTTCTTTACCTGCTTTAAACTCTTCTACCATGGCGGGGTTGGCTGTTAGCACTTCATCAATAATCGCTTCAATTGCGCCGCTGTCAGAGACTTGTTTTAAGCCTCTTTCTTCAATTATTTTGTCTGCCAAAGTTTCATCATGATCTGGATGGAAACTCTGTTGCCATTTTTCGTTGAGATTTCTGATAACTGCCACATGCAGCCCCACTTTTTCGCACATTCTTGCAAAAACTTCTTTTGCAATTTTCCCTGAAATCGTTCCATCTACAACTCTAGAAATTAGTCTTGCGAGCTGTGAGGGAGTGATTGGCGGCAGGCTCAGAAATTCTGAATTCCTGTTCATATAGTTTGCAATGTCACCCATTACCCAGTTCGCAACTAATTTTGATTCGCCATTCAAAATTTTAACCGTTTCCTCATAGTAACTAGCCATCATACGAGAAGCTGTCAAGGCAGAGGCATCATAAGTACTCAGGTCATACTGCGCCTCAAACCTTACTTTTATGACTTCTTGCAATTCTGGCAATTCTGCACGTACTTTGGTTTTATCTGCTTCCGTCACTTCTAATGGCAACAAATCTGGGTCGGGGAAGTAGCGGTAATCGTTGGCTTCTTCCTTGCTGCGCATCGCGCGCGTTTCGCCCGTATCGGGGTTAAACAGCACGGTCGCTTGTTGAATTTTGCCGCCGTCTTCCAGCGTTTCTATTTGCCAGCGTGTTTCATACTCAATCGCTTGCGTCATAAATTTGAATGAATTGAGATTCTTAATCTCGCGCCGCGTGCCCAGTTTATCGCTACCTTTTGGGCGCACGGAAACATTCACATCGCACCTAAAACTACCTTCTTGCATATTGCCATCGCAGATGTCAATCCACTGCACCAGCTCGTGCAGTTTTTTGGCGTAAGCCACCGCTTCAGCCGCGCTACGCATATCGGGTTCGGTGACAATCTCGAGCAAGGGCGTGCCGGCGCGGTTTAAATCAATGCCACTCATGCCCTCCACAACGCCGTGGCTTGACTTACCTGCATCTTCTTCTAAGTGCGCGCGGGTGATATTAATCACTTTTTCGTAAGCTTCCGCATTTTTGCTGGCAGGCACTTGAATTGTCACTTTGCCTTTGCCAACAACGGGCAATTCAAACTGGCTGATTTGATAGCCTTTGGGCAAATCTGGGTAAAAATAATTTTTACGCGCAAACACGCTTCTAGGCGCGATTTCTGCATCAATCGCCAAGCCAAATTTAATGGCACAATGCACGGCTTCTTTATTCAGCACAGGCAACACACCTGGCAAAGCAATGCTCACCTCACAGGCTTGTGTATTGGGTTCTGCGCCATATTGTGTGGATGCACCACTAAATATTTTAGTTTTTGTTTTAAGCTGGGTATGCGTTTCCAGCCCAATAACGACTTCCCACTCCATTATGCTAAGCCCTCAGGTACTTTTGTGTGCCAATCCGTCACTTGTTGATACGCGTGGCCGACATTCAACATGCGCGCCTCATCAAAATAATTGCCGATAATTTGCAGGCCGACTGGAAGACCGTTACTAAAGCCCGCTGGAATGCTCATGCCTGGCAAGCCCGCCAAATTGGTGGCGATGGTATAAATATCCTGCAAATACATGGCGACTGGATCATCGGCTTTTTCGCCCACTTTAAACGCGGTGGAAGGCGCAGTTGGCCCCATGATGATGTCGCACTTTTTAAATGCCTCGGTAAAATCTTGTGCGATTAGGCGGCGAATTTGCTGCGCTTTTAAATAATAAGCATCGTAATAACCCGCGCTCAGCACATAGGTACCAATCAAAATGCGGCGCTTCACCTCTGCGCCAAAGCCTTCGGCACGGCTTTTCATGTACATATCGTTTAAATCGCCATATTCCCCAGCGCGATGCCCATAACGCACGCCGTCATAACGTGAAAGATTACTTGAAGCCTCGGCCGGCGCGAGCACGTAATAAACGGGAATGGAAAGTTGCGTGTTGGGTAAAGAAATATCGATAATTTCTGCGCCGAGCTTTTTATATTCCGCAATGGCTGCCTGCACAACCGCTCCCACATTGGCTTCCAGCCCATCGGCAAAGTACTCTTTTGGTAAGCCAATTTTCAAACCCGCCAAAGGTTTAGCCAAATCCCGCGCGTAATCTTCTTTTGGGTGATTCAAACTGGTGGAATCGCGCTCGTCAAAACCCGCCATCACGTTCATCATCAAGGCGCAATCTTCCGCACTTTTCGCCATTGGGCCAGCTTGATCCAAGCTAGATGCAAAGGCAATCATGCCATAACGCGAGACCAAGCCATACGTCGGTTTTAAACCTGTAAAACCGCATAAACTGGCGGGCTGACGAATGGAGCCGCCAGTATCCGTGCCCGTTGCAGCTGCGCACAAGCGCGCTGAAACCGCCGCCGCAGAGCCGCCACTACTGCCTCCTGGCACACGAGTGAAATCCCAAGGATTTTTAACACCGCCAAAATAGCTGGTTTCGTTAGATGAACCCATGGCGAATTCATCCATATTGGTTTTGCCTAAATTCACCGCGCCCACATTATCAAATTGAGAAATGACATGCGCGTCATAAGGCGCGACAAAATTAGCAAGCATTTTAGAGCCGCAGGTAGTTTGCCAACCCTTCGCGCAAAAAATGTCTTTTTGCGCAAAAGGAATGCCTGTTAATGGCGCTGCAGTGCCAGCTGCAATGCGGCTGTCAGCCGTTTTAGCCTGTGCCAAAGTTCTCGCCTCATCTAAGGCAATGTAAGCGTTAATTTCAGGGTTAAATTTGCGAATACGATTTAGAAACGCTTGCGTCAATTCAACACTAGAAATTTCCTTAGCTTGGAGCATCGCACCAAGTTGTTTTAGGCTGCTATTAATCATTATTCAATGACTTTTGGGACGAGATATAAGCCATCTGCAACCGCCTGCTCTGTCGAGCCATTGCCGAGCATTGGCGCATTTTTTTGAAAAGCTTCGCGCATATTCGTCTTGGTCACTACGTCCTCGCGCAGGCGCTGCACCACATCTTGCGAGTGCGACATTGGCACAATACCTGTGGTATCCACCGATTGCATTTGCTCGATTAAACCTAAAATGCCAGCCAGTTTTGTAAGCGTGGATTCCGCTTCCGCATCGCTTACATCGATGCGCGCAAGATGCGCTATGCGCTTAATATCGCTAATGTTGAGTGCCATGACGAGTTTTTAATAGTTTCTTTGTAACAATGTGTAAATGCGGCTTAATTTTAGCCTGAATATACGTTATTATACCCTGATTTAGCGCGTGCCTTAAGTCTCACAAAGACGAGAGTGACGCTAGTTTTAGCAAAGCACAGGAAAAACAATATGTTTGGTTCATTAAGTAGCTATTTTTCAAATGATTTAGCCATCGATTTAGGCACTGCAAATACCTTAATTTACGCGCGCGGTAGAGGCATCGTTTTGGATGAGCCTTCAGTCGTCGCAATTCGTTTGGAAGGCGGTCCAAACGGCAAAAAAGTATTACTGGCCGTAGGCACCGATGCCAAAGGCATGCTGGGGCGCGCGCCCGCTAACATCCAAGCGATTCGCCCAATGAAAGATGGCGTGATTGCTGATTTTACCGTAACCGAGCAAATGCTCAAATTCTTCATCCGCAAGGTACACGAATCACGCTGGTTTTCACCTAGTCCACGCATCATTATTTGCGTGCCGTTTGGCTCAACGCAAGTAGAGCGCCGCGCGATTAAAGAATCTGCCGAGCGCGCTGGTGCCAAACAAGTATTTTTGATTGAAGAGCCGATGGCGGCCGCGATTGGCGCGGATATGCCCGTGGCAGAAGCTACAGGCAGCATGGTGGTGGATATTGGCGGCGGCACAACGGAAGTAGGCGTTATTTCGCTAGGCGGCATTGTTTACGCTAAATCTGAACGCGTGGGCGGCGATAAATTTGACCAGGCCATTATCGACTACATTCGCCGCAATTACGGCATGCAAATATCTGAGCCAACTGCCGAAGCGATTAAAAAGAAAATAGGTTCTGCATTCCCAGGCTCTGAAGTATTAGAAATGGAAGTGACAGGTCGCAACTTGGCAGAAGGCTTGCCGCGCAAATTTACAATTTCTAGCAACGAGATTTTAGAAGCACTTACCGAGCCGCTCAATGCGATTGTAGGCGCGGTGAAATCTGCACTAGAACAAACGCCGCCAGAATTGGGCGCCGATATTGCTGAAAAAGGCATGGTGCTCACAGGCGGTGGCGCCTTGCTGCGTGATTTGGACAGATTGCTCATGGAAGAAACTGGCTTGCCTGTGATTGTCGCAGAAGACCCACTCACCTGCGTGGCGCGAGGCTGTGGGCGCGCGCTGGAAGAAATGGATAAGCTTGGCAACGTGTTTGCGAATGAATAAAACGCGCTCTTACAATTTAAATCTACTGCGTTGGCATGCTTAAGGGCGTTCATCAAAAACTAGACCCCCAACAAACTCCTGCTTTTTTCGTCCGCGGTGCAAGCGTATTCTCGCGCATGGTATTTTTTTGCGCACTGTCAATTATTATCATGGCGATGGATGCGCGCCTAAACTACCTCTCTCAAGTGCGCCAAGCCTTTATTGGCGCGCTACATCCCTTCGAAATGGCGGCGAATGCGCCAAGTGAATGGTATCGCGATATCAAAAAATACTTTTCTGCGCACAATGCCTTGGTGCAAGAAAACTACGTGCTAAAACAACAAGCCTTTGAACACCAAGTCATGTTGCAACGCCTAAGCACCATTCAAGCAGAAAACATGCATTTACGCAGCCTGCTGAATGGCAATATCCCCATTCAACCTAAAGCTATTTTAGGCGAAATTTCGCACACTGGGCGAGATCCGTTCACCAGTGTAGTGGTGGTTAATCGCGGCAGTCAGCATAACATCAAGGCAGGGCAAGCGGTCGTGGATTCAAAAGGCATCGTTGGGCAAGTGACGCGCGTATTTCCGTTTAGCAGCGAAGTGACGCTTATTACCGATAAGGACCTTTCTATTCCCATTCAAATCGAGCGCAACCAATTGCGCGCAATTGCCTTTGGTGAAGGCAATAACACACTCGATATTCCATTTCTACCAACAAATGTCGATATTAAAATCGGCGATAAATTGGTTACTTCTGGCATTGATGGCATTTACCCAGCAGGCTTGGCGGTGGCAACTGTGAGCAAAATCCAGCAAAATCCAGAGTCTCCTTTTGCCAAAATTATTTGTACCCCAATCGCAGAGGTCACCAATCACTTACAGCTTTTGCTATTAGGGCTGCCACAAGAGAAAGAGGCGGAGATTCCGCCTGAAGCCGCGCCCGCAGACAAAGCGCTGATTGAAAGTAAGGCTACAAATAAATCCAAGGCTAAGCATCGTGCGCCCCGTTAATTTAATTGCAGTCTATTTGTCGCTTATTGTTGCGCTTTTGTGCCAGCTTTTTCCGTGGGTTGGTCAGGGCGTTATTTTCCGCCCAGATTTCATGTTGGTTGTCCTACTTTACTGGTTATTGCGCGCACCCAACCTGTGCAATGTAGGCACCGCTTGGCTGATAGGTTTGTTAGTCGATTTAGCAACAGGCAGTTTGCTTGGCCAGCACGCCCTCACATTCACGCTCACTGCCTATTTTGGTCTGCTTTACCAGCGCAGATTGGTGCTGTTTAACGCTTGGCAACTCGCTGGCTATGTATTTGCGCTATTGGCTTTTGAGCGCATCGCGATTTTGCTACTAAAATTATTTGCGGGCAACGACAACCCAGGCTGGCACTACTTTTGGCCGATTCTGACCAGCATGCTGTTATGGCAATGCATGATTTTTATTTTTGGGGCTATCACCCGCCCAAAAACCAAGTAGGACGTCATTACACAGCATGCGCTCCAGCAACGAACTTAAAAATTACCAGCACGAACAGCACGATTTCAAGCTGCGTCTTACTGTGCTTGGCGTGCTAGTGCTCATCGCATTTAGCGTGCTAGCGGCGCGCTTTTATTTTTTGCAAATCAAACGCTACGATTATTACCAAACGCTAGCCGAAAATAATCGCATTTCCATTGTGCCCATTACACCGAACCGCGGCTTAATTACCGACCGCAATGGTGTCGTGCTCGCGCACAATTTTTTTGTTTATACGCTAGAAATTACACCTTCAAAGGTGGAAAATTTGGATGCCACAATTGCGGAATTAGCTAAGCTGGTTGAGGTGTCTAGCTTTGATTTAAAACGTTTTAATAAGCTTAAAGAGCAAAGCCATAACTTCGAAAGCATTCCGCTACGCACGCACTTAAATGAAGTTGAAGCCGCAAAATTTGCAGTTAATCGCTACCGCTTTCCAGGTGTGGAATTAAAATCACGCTTATTCCGACATTACCCAATGGGCAAACTGGGCGCCCACATGATTGGCTACATTGGCCGCATTAACGATAAAGATTTAAATAATTTAGAAGCCGCTGAAACACTTTCCAATTATAAGGGCACCGACCATATTGGCAAAAGTGGCATTGAACAATCTTACGAAACAGAATTGCATGGCACCACGGGCTTTCAGCAAGTGGAGATAGATGCAGATGGCCAAGCTGTGCGCACGCTTTCTAGCACCGCGCCTACCTCTGGTAATAATGTCGTTTTATCCGCTGATATCAAATTACAAGAAATCGCAGAAACAGCTTTTGGTGACCATCGTGGCGCGCTGGTGGCCATTAAACCCGACACAGGTGAAGTGCTGGCGTTTGTCAGCATGCCCACTTTTGACCCGAATTTGTTTGTGGACGGCATTGATGTGGACAATTGGAAACTCCTTAACGACTCGCTGGATAAACCACTTATCAACCGCCCATTGCGTGGCATATACCCGCCTGGCTCCACATTTAAGCCTTTTGTAGCGCTGGCAGGGCTAGAGGCGGGCAAGCGCCATCCGCCATTTAGCATTAGCGATCCTGGCTACTTCGTTTTGCCCAATAGCGTGCATCAATATCACGATTGGAAACCTGGAGGTCACGGCAGCGTCGATATACGACGTGCCATTACCGTTTCGTGCGACACCTTTTTTTATGGCCTAGCCATGGAATTAGGCATAGAAAAACTCACCAACTTTGTGCGCCATTTTGGTTTTGGTTTAAAAAGCGGCATTGATATTAATGGCGAAATTGCAGGCTTGCTGCCAACGCCAGAATGGAAACAGCGCCGCTATAAGCAGCCGTGGTATATGGGCGAGACGGTCATTACCGGGATTGGGCAAGGCTACACCTTGGTCACGCCCATGCAACTGGCGCAAGCTACCGCCGTTTTAGCCAACAAAGGCGTGGCCATGCGCCCGCGCTTGGTCAGCGGCATTACCAACACTCAAACAGGCACCATCAGCGCCATTAAAGGCATCGTTACAGAAAAAATTCCCTTGGATGAAAGTAATCTGGAAATCGTTAAATTGGGCATGATTGACGTGACTCTTCCGGGCGGCACAGCGGCCAGCGTGGGCGCGAATGCGGGCTATAGCATTGCCGCCAAAACTGGCACGGCGCAGGTGATTGGCATGAAGAAAAATGAGAAATATAACGCAAATGCCATCGACGAACGCCACCGCGACCACGCCTTATTCATCGCCTACGCGCCTGCAGAGGACCCAAAAATTGCGTTGGCAGTGATTGTAGAAAATGGCGGCCATGGTGGCTCGGCCGCAGGGCCGATTGCACGAAAAGTCATGGATTACTATTTACTTGGTAAACTACCCCCTGTGGATGTTGCGCTAGATGCTAGCGCAAAAAATGGGGTGAAAGTAATCTCAAAACCTGCGGGAATAGGGGCGCCAACAGAGGCCCCAGACGAGGATTTGCATGATTAGTCAAATTTTGCAGGGCTTTTTTAAGCATATCGATTCGTTCTTAATGAGTTGTTTGCTATTCACTATGCTGGTCGGCCTATTTGTTTTGTATAGCGCCTCGGGGCAAAGTTTCGACCGCATTAGCGCGCAGCTAGTCAACATCGCGGTGGCGCTTGCGGTGATGTGGATTGCCGCAAATATATCACCGCAACAACTGGAGCGTATTGCTGTGCCTGTTTACGTACTTGGCGTGGTATTGCTTATCGGCGTTGCACTATTTGGCGACGTCAGCCACGGGGCGCGCCGTTGGCTGAACTTGGGCTTCACCAAGATTCAGCCTTCTGAAATTATGCGTATCGCCGTTCCGCTCATGCTCGCATGGTTCTTCTCTAAACGTGAGCGCAGTCATCGCATTACCGATTTTGCGATTGCCGCACTATTATTGCTAATTCCAGTCGCTTTGATTATCAAACAGCCCGACTTAGGCACAGCTTTACTCATCAGCGCTTCTGGCTTTTTTGTACTATTTTTAGCTGGGCTAAGCTGGAAATTTTTAATTGGTGGCGCAGTCTCTATTGGTGCACTCATGCCCGTTTTTTGGTCGATGTTGCACGATTATCAACGCAAGCGCATCGAAATATTAATTGATCCTTCACAAGATCCGCTTGGTGCGGGCTATCACACCATTCAAGCCACGATTGCCTTGGGCTCAGGCGGATTTACTGGCAAAGGCTGGTTAAATGGCACGCAAGCACAATTAGACTTTTTGCCCGAACGCACCACAGACTTTATTTTCGCGGTGTTTGGCGAGGAGTTTGGCATGATAGGTAATTTGATGCTACTCACACTATTCAGCTTAATTATTATTCGCGGCATCGTCATTGCTTCGCAAGCCAAAAGCACTTTCACACGCCTACTGGCGGGCAGCATCACACTCACGTTTTTCACCTACGCGTTTGTGAACGTTGGCATGGTCAGCGGTATCCTACCTGTGGTTGGTGTGCCACTGCCGCTCATTAGCTATGGCGGTACCTCTATGGTGACGCTACTGCTCGGATTTGGCATTTTAATGAGTATTCAAACACACAAAAAACTGGTCGCCTCGGGCTAATGAACTCACAGATAGGCGATGTAACCGCTTAATGAAGTAAAAGGAATCAATAACCCTATGAAAAATATACATTCGAAAAATATACATTTTTTAGTGTTGCTTGTTAGCCTAATTTTAGCGAATTGTGGCGGAAGCAATACCGTTAAACCTAGCCCAAAACCAACACCGCCAACTGCGAGCAAGCCTGCGCCAACGCCTGCAGCTGCGCCAACACCCTCACCATCCTCCAGCTCCTCAGCGGCAACACCAAACGCGCCAGATGCGCAAGTGGGTGACAATTCTAAAAAACCTGGTGGCTACTATCTCGATGATGGTCCTGATGCAAATCCGCCCAAAGATCTCGATAGCATTCCTGACGCGATGCCAAAAAAAGAGCCATTGCTACCACGCTCCAATAAATCTTACAAAGCATTAGGCCAAACCTACACGCCTTTGTCCACATCACAAAACTATAAAGAACGCGGTATCGCTTCGTGGTACGGCAAACGCTTTCACGGCAAAAAAACTTCTAGCGGCGAAGTTTATGATATGTATGGCATGTCGGCTGCGCACACCATTTTACCGCTGCCAAGCTACGTTAAGGTAACCAATGTTGCCAATGGCCGTAGCGTGATTGTGCGCGTGAATGACAGAGGCCCATTTAAAAGCACACGTATTATCGATTTATCTTACGCAGCTGCGTACAAGTTACGCTTAATTTCCAAAGGCAGTGGCATGGTGGAAGTCGAAGCAATTCATCCAGACCAAATGGCGAGCAATTCCGCACCAACTGTGATATCTGAGCCCGTGCCTAACGCAGTTGCGTCAAGCCCTACGGCAGAAGTGGTAAGCACAGATACACAGCTTGCAGGTACTAACAGTGATGCCATTAGTGCTGGATACTTTATACAAGCTGGCGCTTTTAAAAACGCTGCGAATGCAGATGCCTTAATGAAAAAAATTCAAGGCTTGGAAATTGAGCAAAATGCAGGAATTAACCGCGTGTATAATAACGGTTTGCATCGCTTAAAACTTGGCCCTTACGATACTAAACAAGGCGCCGAGCAAGTAGCAGCAGACATTCGCAGGCAATTGAATATTGCAACCATCATCACTAATCAACAATAGAAACCTTATGCGCCTTAATATTTTTTTAGCACTTTCACTTGCTTTATTCTCAACACTCAGCTGGTCCGCACAAGTTGCGCCACCACCAGAATTGGCGGTAAAAGCTTATTTATTAAAAGACTTTAGCAGCAACGCGGATATCGTTTCATACAAAAAAGATGAGCGCATAGAGCCTGCGTCACTCACCAAAATTATGACCGCTTACGTCACATTCGACGCGCTTAAACAAGGACATCTAAAGCTAGACCAAATTTTACCTGTGAGCGAAAAAGCATGGAAAATTGAAGGCTCAAAAATGTTTATTGAGCCCAATAAGCCCGTCACTGTAGACGAACTTTTGCACGGCATGATTATACAATCGGGCAACGATGCCTCGATTACGCTCGCGATTGGCGTTGGTGGAAGCGAAGCGCAATTTGCTGAAATGATGAACAAGCAAGCAGCCAAACTGGGCATGGCTGGTACGCATTTTATGAACGCAACTGGCTTGCCAGATAAGGATCATTACACCACCGCGAATGATTTAGCCACGCTAGCAAGCGCGCTGATTCATGATTTTCCACAAGAGTACAAGCGCTTATACTCAGTAAAAGAATACACTTACAACAAAATTACGCAGCCAAATCGCAACCGACTTTTGTGGATAGACGCCAATGTGGACGGCATGAAAACAGGACATACCGATACAGCTGGGTATTGCTTGATTGCTTCATCCGTGCGCGGAACCACGCGTTTAGTTTCGGTCGTATTGGGCGCAGATTCTGAAGCAATGCGCGCATCTGAGAGCCAAAAGCTGCTGAATTATGGCTTTCAATTTTACGAATCTACTTTAGTCTATAAACAAGCGCAAACGATTAGCACCCTGCGCGTATACAAAGGCCAAGACAAAACCGTGGCCACCAGCGTGGCAAAAGATTTTTACTTGGTCTTGCCAAAGGGCGATTATGCCCGCGTCAAGGCTAGCATGACTAGCAAACTGCCCTTGATTGCGCCAATTAAAGCAGGGCAAGAAATTGGAAAAATCACATTTAGCTTGGATGGAAAAGTGATTAACGAACAAAAACTAGTCGCGAGCAAAGCAGTGGATGAAGCTGGATTTATTGGCAGAATGATTGATAGTGTTCGTTTGCTTGTACAATAAAAGTGCCCTGAGAACCGCATGGATATTGCCTTGCAGCGCATCTCCTAACTAATTTATGCATGATTATATGAATAAACCATCATGAAAAACACCGACGATAAATCCACTGATAACGTGATAAAAAATACAGCTGAAGAAACGCTGATTGAGTTTCCGTGTGATTTCCCCATTAAAGTCATGGGCGAAACGCATGCAGATTTCGGCGCAGAAGTCATTAAAACGATTCAACCATTAGACGCTCGTTTTGATGCCAGCAAAGTTGAAATGCGTGGCAGCTCTGGCGGCAAGTATATTAGCCTTACCTGCACCGTTTACGTAAGCTCTAAACCGCAACTGGACGACATTTACCGCGCACTGACCAGCCTCCCTACGGTCAAATTTGTTTTGTAAACACAAATAAAATGCAGCCTAATATTGGCGATATAGTGATACGCGATTTAGGTCGCACAGACTATGCAAAAACGCTGGCCGCCATGCAGGCATTTACCGCAAATCGCAAGCCACATACTGCAGATGAATTATGGCTGACGGAGCATGAAAGCGTTTACACGCTTGGTTTAAATCGCAAGGATGTACGCTTACCCAACAACGATATTCCGCTGCTTAACGTGGATAGAGGCGGAAAAATCACTTATCACGGACTTGGCCAAGTGATTATTTATCTGCTTATCGATTTAAATAATCGCAAACTCAACGTACGCCAACTAGTGAATACTATCGAAAGTAGCATGATTGAATTGCTGGCAAATTTTGACGTTGCCGCAATCGCCAAAAACGATGCGCCTGGTGTTTACGTTGCCGATAAGAAAGTTGCTTCTGTAGGCTTGCGGTTAAAAAATAATTGCTGTTATCATGGCTTAAGTCTAAATGTAGCGATGGATTTAGCGCCATTTTTGGCCATTGATCCGTGCGGCTACAAAGGCCTAGTAATGACGCAAACCAAGGACTTAGGCATCGAAAAATCGCCGCAAGAAATGGGCGAAGCTTTACTTAAAATTTTGCAAGAAAATTTGAATAAATGATTGAAACTAAAACATTACCCGCAAAAAAAATCGCTGGCGTTAAAGAAATTGACGCGGCAAAAACGGCGCGCATTCCCATCAAAATAATTCCGCAACCCATGTTGCGTAAGCCTGAGTGGATTCGTATGAAAGTGCCTGACAGCGCGCGCTTTCAAGAGATAAAACAAATTTTGCGCGAGAATCATTTACATACGGTTTGCGAAGAGGCGAGCTGCCCGAACATCGGCGAATGTTTTAGCGGCGGCACGGCAACCTTCATGATTTTGGGCGACATCTGCACGCGCCGCTGCCCCTTTTGCGACGTGGCGCATGGTAAACCTTTGCCGCCAGATATAAATGAACCTGCCAATTTAGCTAAAACCATCTCACAAATGCGCTTAAATTATGTGGTGATTACTAGCGTAGATCGTGACGACTTGCCTGACGGCGGGGCACAGCATTTTGTCAATTGCATTCAAGCGGTGCGATCGCAATCCCCCACTATCAAAATTGAAATTTTAGTGCCAGATTTTCGTGGTCGTTTGGATATTGCCTTAAAAATCTTAAAAGAAGCACCGCCTGACGTGATGAACCACAATTTGGAAACCGTGCCACGGCTGTACAAGCAAGCGCGCCCAGGTTCGGATTATCAAAACTCTCTCAACTTACTTAAAGAATTTAGCAAAATGTATCCGCACATTCCCACCAAGAGCGGCCTGATGCTAGGGCTTGGTGAGACTGATGACGAGATACTTGAAGTCATGCATGACTTACGTGCACATCAAGTATCTATGCTTACGCTTGGGCAATATTTGCAACCGAGCGTGTATCATTTACCTGTAATGCGTTATGTAGAACCTGCCATTTTTGATATTTTTAAACAAAAAGCGGATATGATGGGCTTTAATAATGCGGCAAGCGGCCCCATGGTAAGAAGTAGTTATCACGCTGACGCGCAAGCGCATTATATTGTTTAAAGGAAAACCATGGTTCCACATTTAACAACAGCCCTCAGCGGCCCACTTTTAAGCCTTGAGAAAAAAATGCTCGGGGCCATGCCAAAAATCGAGCATTGGTTTCGTAGCCAATGGCTGGAATATGCCGCGCCGTTTTATGCGTCGGTGGATTTACGCAACAGCAGCTTTAAACTTGCCCCTGTTGATACTAATTTATTTCCTGGCGGGTTCAATAATCTGAATCCTGAGTTTTTAAGTTTAAGCGTGCAAGCAGCACAAGTCGCAGTAGAAAAAATCTGCCCCGAAGCACATCGGCTGATGATTATCCCCGAGAATCACACCCGCAATACCTACTACCTGCGCAACGTGGTAGAGCTTGTGAACATCATGAAAGCGGCGGGTTTAGACGTGCGCGTCGGTACAATTAACCCAGAAATCACCGAGCCAACCACGCTGGAAGCGCATGACGGACAAAAGCTGCTGCTCGAGCCTGTGGTGCGCGAAAAAAACCGCATTAAACTCAAAAATGCCGAACTTGGCGATTTTGATAGCTGTGCGATTTTATTAAACAATGATTTATCAGGCGGCGTGCCAGAAATTTTGAAAAATCTCGAGCAAGATTTAATTCCGCCGCTGCATGCAGGTTGGCACGTTAGGCGTAAATCACAGCATTTTTCTGCATATAATCGTGTAGTTGATGAATTTTCACAGCTTTTAGAAATAGACCCTTGGCTGTTAAATCCTTATTTTGAAACTTGTGGCGAGATCGATTTTCACGCCCGCACAGGCGAGGAATGTTTGGCCATAAAGGTGGAAGAGCTGCTCACCAAAATCAAAGCTAAATATGCAGAATATGGCATTACGCAAGCGCCATTTGTGATTGTAAAAGCCGACGCCGGCACTTATGGCATGGGCATTATGACGGTGAAATCGCCCGACGACGTGCGTGATTTAAACCGCAAAGCACGCAACAAAATGTCGGTGATTAAAGAAGGTCAGCAAGTTTCTGAAGTGATTATTCAAGAAGGTGTTTATACCTTTGAGAGTATTAACGACGCGGTTGCTGAGCCAGTGGTGTATATGATGGATCACTTTGTAATTGGCGGTTTTTACCGCGTACATACTGAGCGTGGTGCGGACGAAAACTTGAATGCCCCTGGCTCTCATTTTGTACCGCTAGCATTTGAAAAGCCTTGCACGCTGCCAGATTGCACCGACGCACCTGATACCGTGCCGAATCGCTTTTATGCGTATGGCGTAGTGGCTCGCTTAGCCTTGCTGGCAGCGGCGATTGAGCTGCAAGAAACCGACCCACTGAATCAATAAGTCCTATAATTAAAGCCTTATGAAACTCTTATTCATTCTTGATCCGCTTGATGGCCTGAAAACCTATAAAGATAGCAGCGTTGCGATGATGCGCGAGGCGGTGGCGCGCGGGCATGCGCTCTATGTGTGCGAGCAGCACGATGTATTTTTGCGCAACGAAGTTGTAAAAATTAAGGCGAAGACGTTTAATTTTTCCGAAGGTGAAAATTGGTACGAATTGGGCGAAAACAGAGATAGTTTGCCTAAAGATTTTGACGCGATTTTAATGCGCAAAGACCCACCATTTAATAACGAGTACCTATACAGCACGTATTTACTGGAGTTGGCGGCCAATCAGGGTGCGCGCGTGATTAACAATCCAGCATCAGTGAGAAGCTGGAATGAGAAACTTTCAGTCGCAAAATTTCCGCAATTTGCGCCGGAATTTTTGGTGACGAGCGACAATGATTTAATCCGCGACTTTTTGGCGCAGCACAAAGATATTATCGTAAAACCGCTGGATGGCATGGGCGGCAACGGCATTTTCCGCTTGACCGAAACCGACCCGAATATCGGCGCGATTTTAGAAATCAGCACAGATTATGGCAAACGTACGATTATGGCGCAAAAATATTTGCCCGCCATTAAGCAAGGCGACAAGCGCATTATCGTTATCAACGGCGAGCCGCTTCCCTATTGCCTCGCACGCATACCCAAAGCGGGCGAAACGCGCGGTAACTTGGCGGCAGGCGGCACAGGCGTTGCACAGCTACTTACTGAACGTGACCTTGAAATTTCCACAACGGTTGGTAAAACACTTAAAAAAGAAGGTTTGTTTTTAGTTGGCTTAGATGTGATTGGTGAGCATTTAACCGAAATTAATGTTACCAGCCCCACTGGCATGGTGGAAATTGCCGCGCAAACCTCATGCAAACCTGCGCAAGTTTTCATGCAAGCCCTAGAGTCCGCGCGTAACTAGCGTTATAGTAGCGCCTATGCGCTTTTTTCTCATCCTCAGCTTTGCACTTCTGCTTGCTAGTTGCACGCCCAAGGAGCCCATTTTCAACACGCAAAGTTATGTATTTGGAACGCTTGTGGATATTACAGTTTATGGGGAAGCGGAAGAAAAATCACAAGCAGTTTCCAGTGAAATAATTAAGCAATTTCAAGATTTACATTACCGCCTGCACGCTTGGCAGCCCAGCGAAATCACTGCACTCAATAATGCCTTCGCTTTAGGAAAATCTGCGCCCATTAAGCCCGATGTCGCCGCCATGCTTGTCGATGCAACCAAATTATCTACCCAATCGAATGGCACTTTTAACCCAAGCATTGGGGGTTTAATTAGTGCATGGGGCTTTCAAAAGGACGAGTTTAAGCCAACTAAGGTTGACGAAAAAAAAATCAAAGAATTAGTGCAAGCAAACCCACAAATGACGGATATTGTGATTAAAAATGGTAAAGCTTTTAGCAAAAACCCTTCTGTTCAGCTTGATTTAGGCGGTTATGCCAAAGGCTATGCGCTGGATTTGGCACTTAAATATTTGCGTGAACAAGGCGTTAAAAATGCGCTTATTAATATCGGCGGCAATATTATTGCACTTGGCCAACACGGCGATAAACCTTGGCGTGTAGGCATTCAGCACCCGCGCCAACCCAGCGCAATTGCCACGGTAGATTTACCGAGCGGCTGGGCGATTGGCACTTCGGGCGATTATCAGCGCTTTTTTGAGTTGGATGGTAAACGCTACTGCCATATTATCGACCCAGCAACTGGTTATCCAGCGCAAAATATCCAAGCGGTTACCGTTTTAATTCCACCGCAAACCATGGCAGGTACATTGTCTGATGTGACTTCTAAGCCCATTTTTATTGCCAAACCAAATGCGCGTGCAGAAGCAGTGAAAGCGATGCAAATAGTGAATTTTTTAGTAATTGAATCTGAAGATAAAATTCAAGTAAGCGCTTCTATGGCTAAGCGCATCACTTGGTTGGATGCCAATGCAGCAAAACACGTAGTGATAATGCAGCCTTGAACACACAAAAACTTCAAATAAAACCACTTATTGGCGATTGGCTAGTCATCGCTTCCAGCTTGGTCATCGTCATTTTTCTGTTTCAAAACCTGTGGGAACGTACGCCCGCAAGCCAATTAAAAATTAGATTCGGCGATAAAATAGTCGGCACTTACGATTTAAACCAAGTTCGCGAACTGCATATTCAAGGCCCGAAAGGCGAGGCGATTATCAGCATAGAGAATGGCAAAGCCCGCTTTAAACATTCGCCCTGCACCAACCAATATTGCGTACACCAAGGCTGGCTAAGCCGCGCAGGGCAAGTGGCTATTTGCCTGCCAAATCAAATCAGCCTGCAATTATTAGGTGCAAAAAGTCCCTATGACTCGCTTAACTATTAGCGCCACAACAGAAGATCACCACATCGCCAAGCTCACAGCGCTGGCGATTAGTTTGCACGTGTTGGAAGCCGTGTTTCCATCGCCCTTGCCTGGCGTAAAACCTGGCATTGCCAATATTGTGACCTTGTATGTACTTGCAGAATATGGCTTTGCCACAGCCGCGTGGGTGAGCTTATTGCGCGTATTTGCTAGCAGCTTATTATTAGGACATTTTCTATCACCCACTTTTGTATTGAGTTTGTCAGGCTCAGTTTTTAGCTTGGCCGCTTTATTGTTGGCGCAATATCTACCAAAAAAATACTTCAGCGTTATTACACTCAGTGTTTTGGCCGCTTTTGCCCATATTGCTGGGCAACTTTTGGTGGTCCGACTATGGCTAATACCACATGCGGGCGTCGCTTATTTAGTGCCAATTTTTGCGCTTGCAGCTTTGTTTTTCGGCACAATTAATGGATTCATCGCTCTAAAAGTACTGCAAAAAAACAAAGTTAATGACTTATAAAACAAAAAAGAGCGGAAATCCGCTCTTTTTTGTTGGCTAATTGGCTAAAACGACTATTTAAGTATTTCTCGCCATATTGACCTTCTTTGCTGAAACCCAAATTTGCTGCCGCTGCCAAATATGTTGCCAGGCACCAGTTGAGGAGTTGGATCAGACGCTGTAACGATAGACACTTTTGGCACAAGCTTTCCTGAAGTAAGATCTGGAACATATATCACATTGATCCCTACAATAGGCGCATTCGCTTTTGTAGACACATAATTACTTGCAGTATCCACTGCGCCACCCGTTTGATAATCGAAGTAATTTAGCCAGCTATAACCGCCAGGGGAACATGCTGTATTTGATGGCACCGTGGTTGGAACTAGCAAAGTACCCAGCACCAGTTGAGACGCCACATTTTGACGCTCTCCTGCATCTGGAAAATTAACATACCAGCCTCTATCCGTTAAAAAGTCTACTGGATTATTCGTTACGGTACGATTTGCCCCACCAGTCGTAATGACTTGCTGCTTCATATCGCTTGCGCCTCGTGGGTTAATTAAAGCTGGTGTGACTGTAGAACTAGGGATGTCATCGTCCTTAATTGCGTATAGCGTTTGCGGTTGCGTATCAGTTAAATCTGCAATTTCTAGATACTTACCCGTACCAATAAAGACCACGTGGTGAGTATTACCATCTGAAGTACCGACAACTCCCAATTCAGGCTTTGTTGTAATTGGTTGCGCAGCGCCTCCAGAATCCTTCAACGCCGCAAACTGAGTTACATTGCCTGCGTTAATATCAAAACGCCAAACATTACCTAGTAAATCTCCACCATAGGTAAAAGTAGCTAAATTATTTTTTTCCGCGCTATCTACAAAAGAAGTTATTTGTGCAAGCCCACTTGGCACGCTCGGCGAACCCACACCAGTAGCGATTTTACTAATTTTTGCACCCGTGTTTGCATTTAACACATATAGATAACCTTTGCCATCACCACTGCTAATTCTTGGGTACTTAACTCGAGGATATGCGTCTGGGATGTTGTTATAACCTGAAGTAACTAACACCACCCAAGTTCCATCACTTTTCTTTGTGATTTCTGGGACCCCAAAGGTATAACCTAAATCACTATCATCGGTGGGTGTAAATTCCCACAAAAGTGCAGGTGCAGCTGGATTTGTAATATCTAAAGCATAATAGCCCCTGCCCCCGCCGTTCAGTCCAGCCACCAAAATAGTTTTCCATGTACTTCCGTCAAAAATATCAGAAATACCAGGGCTACCATTTGCAGAGTAAGCATGATTTGACGAATAGTTTTCATCCGCCATCGCCCACATATTTGGAATCACCATACTTGGCACATAAGCCCAGCGCTCATCGCCAGTGGCTCCATCAAAGGCGTGCATCATGCCGTCATTTGCGCCCATATATACAGTGCCTGCACGAGCAGAGTTGGACGACTTAAATGCGCTATAGCCCGTATCTAAATAACTGAAAGTAGGCTTGGCAATAAAAGCTGGCTGAGACTCTACCGCGTCCCCTAAAGTTGCGTCTCTATTGCGGAATAGTCTATTGTCCACAACACCCACAAGATTTGTTGTCCGATTCTCAAAGCCAGTCTGCCCACGTAAATAATTAACTATGCTCGCTGTTGCAGCGGTCTGCTGTGTACTATCAAGCAATACCCATTGGCTTAAACCACTTAATTTTGCTGCGTTAAAATCAGAGGCATTTAATGCACCACTTGCTAAGGTAAAGTTATTAAAGGATGCAGCCCCAGTGCCTTTTGTCCAGATTTTACGTGTATCTGTAACTGCACTCACCATCAAAGGCATTCTGCCATCGCATTTTTTAGAAACCTCAACGACATTAGTGCCAGTCACACAGTTATAAACTGTGCTTCCGCTACTAGTATCAACGACAATTGTGCCAGGGGCAGGACATGCATCCGCCACAACGTTTTCTACACACCAAGTTGCAGATTCACTTACTTCACCTGTAACCAGATTAATAGGCCTTGCCTCGAGATTACCAATCCATTTGGTTGTAGTATAGCTGGCCACATAAGCAAAATTGTTGCCTGCAACAGGGTTGAGCGTGCTGGTTGCAGCGGCAGCGCCAGAGCCGAGTTTAGAGGTAATTGAAGCAAGCGCTTTAGTAAAGCCAGTCACAATATCATTTGGTTTTTTCGCACTAAAATAAACGCCATGACCATTCACTGCAGCATGCCAAAGATCATCAATACGCTCTACAACGCTATTACTAGTGGAGCCAGTTTGAGGATCGGGCCAATCGGTTGTTGGTGCCGTACCAGATTTAATTCTGTAGTAGTCGCCACTTGTGGCAGTTTCATAATCCGTTGTAAAGTTTAATTTACCATCAACGCCTAGCCCCATTGTAAAAGTGACCATGTGCTGTTTATTATTCGTATCTGAGCTACTAACGAAGACGTTATTGTATATATCATCTGTCAATGGCGCGCTAAAGGCCGCGCACAATGTATTCCCTGAAGAGCCGCTTGTACAATTACTCAGTGTAGGTGTGCGTAAATCGGTATCGTAATAATACTTTGCAATATCCGCTAACGAATCATTGACAGCTGTAGGCCCCTCATAGAATGGACGAGGCGTAGCGCTCACTGGCCCTGCATCTTTATTGCCAACTGCAGCACCCGTTAAATTAAGCGATGTATAACTAGCCGTTTCACCACCTGTATTCCAATAGCCATCAGTGGATAGAATTGCAAAATTTTGCTGGCAAGAATACTGCATTGGGTCAGTTTGACCTGCAATTTTATTGCCATACAGCCGGCCCACCTTGGAAAGCGCCCCGCGCAATGGCGTAGAGCCATTTAAAGTAGCACCCAGTAATTTAGTAAACCAAGCATTTTTTTGCGCAAACTCAAAGGTGTCAATATGTTGATAGGTAGCGCCATCTGTGACCCCATTATCGCTAATGGTGGTAAAACCCACACGGTAACGACTATCGATATTTTTAAAAGCACGACTTACCGAAGTTTTCATATTTAACAAACGAATATGATAATAAGTCCACCAATTTGCATAATTGGTCATCTCTTGCGCAAACGTACAACTGCTTGGGCAGTCTGTACGATCTGGCCCAGCAACACTTGTACCAGGATACAGATAAGTACTATTTACAGGTGTAATCACGGTTAACAAATTTATACCAGGTGCACTTGAGCCTGTGATTGCTGTAAATGCGGCGGTCGACGCGGTCATTGTGCCTAATATAGTAATAATAGGTGCCGCTAGGGCAGTGTTAGTGGGGGCAACAATAGTCACAACACTACCCGAAACTAAGGCACTATAACCTGCTACAGTACATGCGCCTGTGATGGCTGTATTACACTTGTTAATATTGTCACGAATCTGAGTAGCCACAGTTGAGGAGCTAGTCGAGGCGGTAGTTGCGCCAGAAAGAATTTTTTGTGCACCCACTGTAATATCCGTTACTGAGGTGCTGGATGTGCCGCCAACTGTAATTGTAGTAGTACGCGGACTGGGGAAACGAGGGTATTTAAATGTAATGTCATTAATGGATTGGCAGGCATTAACCGCAGGATTGGCTGCGCCAGTGGCCACAGCAGAATTTGAACACCAGCGCAAAGGCGCAGGGTAAATATAAAGCGCTGTTGGCGCTGTTGCGGCTGTACAATCTTTCAAATCTCGCGCTTTACAGTATTCGCCTGGAATGACAGTGTAAGAATAAGCTTGATTCGTTAAATCTGTTGGCACACCTCCCAAATAAGCATCATCTTTTACGGCTTTCCAATTTGGTTTGGTTGTAGCATCTGCACCGTTTGCAACAGCGGAACCATCTTGACTGGGGTATAAAGTCGTATTTAGCGCACCAGATGCATCGTACAAAACAGGTTTTTCATAAGTGACTGCTGGGTTATATGCTAAACCATTAAAGTCAGCATTCTTAAAGTACCAAGCATTAGTATAACTAAATAGCCCTGCCCAGTCCGGCACGGTATTATCCCCCATGCTGCCTGAGTTATCTAGGATAAACATTAAATTTGGCTTGACCACTGTAACACTAGAGTTAGCTAAAGGCGCCGTTGCTAAACTAACTGGTGCAGTGACAGCAGCAAAAGATGTCATAGCAAGGCCAAAGCCTGCAGACAGAAAAATACTAAGGGCAATCGTCTTAGCAAGGCGTATATTAAATAAACATTTCATGGTAACTCCTAATAGATAAATGCTTGTATAAAGCTAATTGTATTTTTTGCACCCACCACTCTAGCTGTTACTCGGTACAATGGACTTTCATCTAGCGAAAGAGGTGGGCAACATTGCGGTGCTAGAAGGCTACTATTGGAACTTGGGTTTAATACGGGCGCCCCAAACAAACAATTGCCCGCAGTGAGCGCGCCGGTAGAACGGCACATGCGCTGAACGACGTAACGCACCGTATTGCCAGCATCGTCCGTGCCATTTGCGTCAATATAGCCACTCAAATCATCCGCTGGCTTACTATCTGCTGCACTCCAAGCTAAGGTAGTAGGGTCTGTCGCAATGGTAGCGTAGTAACCTTGTGCAGGTATGTCAGCAGTGAGTGTAGAAAGATTAACAGCATGTAACCACGTTATCGCTGTCTCTAGGCCACTATCAGCCGAGGTAATAGACGATTGTTTTGCCGCCAAGTTACCCGCAATAACTGTACTGGTGTCCACTGAGCGTATCAGTGCGACTGCTGCAAGCGACATTACCACTAGTGCAATAAGTGCAATAAACAGCACCACACCTTGTTGCCTGAAGCTATAAAAATGATTGGGCTTGTTTGTTTTACGTTGTAAATTCATAATATATTCACTCATAGCCGAGCCTTAGACCAAACCATATTGCGCAGGGGAATAATGGCGTCATAAACGCGATAGCGATATTTCTGCCAATTGGGATCAGACGAAAGGTCGATAACTGGCGCGGCATCTAAGCCTGCATCATCCCACGCACATGGCCCATTATTAACCGTGCCTTTTGCCGTAGTGCAAGTTGCAGTAACGTTAAGCTTCTCCTGCAAGCCATTTCGCGCAACCAATGCAATATGTATGGCTTTAATACGGTTGCGATTAGCAACGCTTGGCGTAGCCCACGTGCCCCCACTGGCAGACACCCACTGTGTAATTTTATTATTACCAGCCGTTGCTGAAACGCCATATTGGGCTTGCATATTCACTATATCGGAGACCAGTGGCGTCGTAACTGCAGGAAGGTTATTTGCGTCGTTTCTTTGTAACTGATTATTCACCAAAGTATATGTAAATTGATCCCATTTACCCATGCAAGAAACACTAGTGCCTATTGCTGCTCCCGATACACTCTGCAAATTAATATGTTGTGTATCTGGAAGGCCCGTTACCCTTGTCATTGAACAAGTTGTGCCAGTACTCAAAATAACAACATCACTATTACTACAGCCAAGGTTGTTATCTACAAAAACCTGATTTGATGCTGGCCCTAAACCAACAACCTTAACCGCATTGCCGCCAAGAGAGGTGGCACCATCAGTTGAATAACGAACAATCACTTGATCACTACCTGTTGCGCCACCATCTGTAATTTGAATGGGGAACATATCAATGTTAGCTGTGGCCGCATTACCATCATGGTCTACATTAACAGTTGGATTACACTTAAATGGATTATTCAGCGTATCATATGCAGATAGCCCAAAACCAGCCATTAGCAAATCTCGTTGCATGGTAAAAAGTGCAATACTTCCGTTAGTTTGCGCATCGGCATTCCCCGTCGTGCTGCGCTTTTGCCCTTCAAAAGTTGCAAATACTTGCATAATAACCAAAGTCGCTAATAAGCCAATCACCAAACCCACCAAAATTTCTATTAAACTGAAACCTTTTTGATTTTTAAGCATTTTTTTGTCTAAGAACATCTATAGGCCTCCAGTAATGCGCGCATAAGTACTATAGTTATGCACAGATTGACCAGGTTGCTGCCAAGTCACTATCACCGTCACCTCACCTGCTGCTGCTGGCAAGGCCACCGTTCTCTTGCCACTAGGCAACAAATTTGAGATGTCAGTATTAGTCTCAACATAATTAACCAAGTTTGCAGGGTCAGCCCACATCACGCCCAGCCGCTGTTGCGCGATAAATGCAGCATCTGCACGATATTTCGAATCGGATGTATTTTTAACCATAGCACCTTGTAGTCCAGCAATAGCAAGAATGCCCATAGAAAATATTAATATCGCAATAAGAGACTCAAGCAAAACTACACCTTTTTGCGAAGTTTGTGAAAAATTTGGGTTGCGGTTCAATTAAATTTCCTCATTTTCTTACGGACATTTACGTGGGTCTGTACCCGCGCTTGGCAGCGTAGGGTCGCACATTCTAGAACTTCCCCCTACACCAATCACCACTCTTAAATCTCTGCTTTCAGCCGCAGTTAAAATTGAGTTGTCCACATTAATACTCACAAGACCACTTGCCGCTGCTGGCGCTGGGCTAATCATCACGCCCAAACCATTAAAGACAAATGGCCCCGCATCGCTAGTGGTAACGGTAACATTTGTTGATGAGCCTTCTCTAACGCCTCGACTTTGAACTGTAGTGGCATCGTCTACAGCCGGGCAAGCACCAGGTGCTACAGGGATAGCACACACTGTCCAAGCCGAATTAGTTCCGCGCAAATCAAACTGTACTGAGGCGTTTCGGCTAACAGCCTCACCGCGTGCCACTTGCAAGCCACTTTGAATGGACTCCGCAGCATTTCGAATCTGATTATTTTGTATCCAAGCCCTGTAGCTAGGGACTGCATAAGCTGACAATAAACCTAATAGTGCAACTGCAATCATCAGCTCTACCAAGCTAAATCCAAAATTTCTATGTTTTGACGAAAACATTAACACTAGCAAGCCCCGCCTTTTTTAGACAGCCAGCAACCAGCCCCTGTAGTGCCATCGAACGTTGAATTTTTGACATTAGCTTCATTGACGCTAAACGCGAAACCACTCATACCTTGGCCAGCTACAGGCGCTGCTGAAACCGTAAAAGCCGTTGCCGTTTGCGTTGTGCAGCTATAGGTAAAGTATTTCGCGCCAGTCACAGCAAGATTACACGGCGCTACAATGGCGGCACTTACATCTGCATAGGTACGATTATCTTGAAAGTACTGTTCCATTTTTACACGTAAATCTGCCAACGTTGAAGTTGCTTCTGCCGCTTTGCCGCGCTTTACATAATCGGTATATGCTGGCATCGCAACAGCAGCCAAAATTCCAATAATCGCCACTACAATCAACAGCTCTATTAGCGTAAACCCTTTTTGCATTCCGTTTTTCATATTCATGTTTAGTACCCTTTTTTGGTTGATTGAATCATGCCAAAGCATTTGTGGCGCGTCTAGCAGTATCCGATAATCGGTAATTTCTGCAGAATAAACGGTAAAACCCCGCTAAATTCCGCCTTCTAGAACATTAATGATAAAATATCCGCTTACATTAGCCTATGTTGCGAGCACGCGATGCCAAAACTCAATTTTTATCTGCTATTACTAGCAATTTGCTATGCTGTTTTAACGGGCTGTGGCACCAAAGGACCTTTGTATATTCCCGAGCAGCGTTACCCCCAAGGCGCTGAGAAAGCCCCAGTTACGCCGCCTGCAAACCAACCAACTAAAGAGTAATCGTGAATCAATTTGAATTAAAAAATGGCGATTTACATGCCGAAAATGTGGCTTTAGGCCACATCGCTGTAGCGTTCGGCACGCCTTGCTACGTCTACTCCAAAGCTGCGCTCACACAGGCTTTTAATAGCTTTGAGGCTGGCTTAAAAGGCACAAACCATCTTGTTTGCTTTGCGGTAAAAGCCAACCCGAATATCGCCATATTAAATTTATTTGCAAAGCTTGGCGCGGGCTTTGATATTGTCTCTGGCGGTGAATTAGCGCGGGTGCTGGCCGCTGGCGGTGACCCGCAAAAAATCGTGTTCTCTGGCGTCGGCAAAAATGCAGATGAAATGCGCGCTGCATTAAACGCAGGCATTCTTTGCTTTAATGTGGAATCTGCCAGTGAATTAACGCGATTGAACGCTGTAGCTGGCGAAATGGGCAAAATTGCGCCTGTTTCTTTGCGCGTGAACCCGAATGTGGATGCAAAAACACACCCTTACATTTCTACCGGTTTAAAAAACAATAAATTCGGCGTAGCGTTTGAAGATGCGCTAGACATTTACACGCAAGCGGCCAGCATGTCCAATATTGCTGTGCATGGGGTTGATTGCCATATCGGCTCGCAAATCACCGAGCTGTCGCCCTTTATTGATGCGCTTGACAGAGTGCTCGGTCTAGTCGACGCGCTTGAAGCAAGCGGCATTCTTATTAGCCACATTGATGTGGGCGGCGGCATTGGCATTACTTATAACGACGAAGCGCCGCCTGAGTTTGCCGATTATGCGAAAGCCATTTTAGACAAATTAGGCCATCGAAAAGTTAAATTGCTATTTGAGCCAGGCCGCGCGCTGGTGGGCAATGCGGGCGTGTTGCTGACTAAAGTGGAGTACATTAAAAAAACAGAATCCAAGAACTTTGCGATTGTAGATGCCGCCATGAACGACTTGATGCGCCCTGCTTTATACGACGCGTACCACGATATTGTTGCCGTCAACCCGCGTGCTGGCGCAACGACAAATTACGAAATTGTCGGTCCGGTGTGCGAAAGCGGCGATTTTTTGGGTCACGACCGCGCTTTAAATTTGCAAGAAGGTGATTTGCTCGCGATTAAATCGGCAGGCGCTTATGGCATGAGCATGGCCAGCAACTACAATACACGCCCACGCGCGGCGGAAATGATGGTGGATGGCAACAATACTTTTGTGATTAGGCAGCGTGAAAAAATCGCCGATTTATTTGCCTTAGAAAATCTACTTCCCTAACGTGGGATTTTTGTAAAATCACTTGCGAAAAGCAAGTCTTAGGCGTAAATTATTAGCAAGAGGTTTACTCTTACTTAAATATATAAATCACGCTCAGGGGATATCATGAAAAAACTATTATTTGTTGTAATCGCAGTATTGGGTTTTAACCAAATGCCAATCGCATTTGCCGATGACGCACTTCCAGAAATTTCACCTGCAGAAGATCCAGTTATAGCGCCAATTGACGCACCAGCGCCTGATGAAGCTAAATAATTAATCGGTATTGATTGCGCCTCGGGGGCATTGGAATGAACAAGTTTTTAATTGCTTTAGTGGTAATACTACCACTGAGCGGTACTGGTGCTCATGCCGCAGACAACGGCGACTTGCCAGAGATTGCAGCTTATGACGATGCCGCCTACGACCCACTTCCTGATGTAATCTCTGCCCAGTTTGATGGATTGACGACCGAGGTGAGTGTTGCGAATGCAGTGATGACAGAGGCGCCGAGCGCTGCCGATAACGGTGGATTGCCAGAAATTGCAGCAGTTGATGATGAGTCTTATGAAGCGCTTCCAGGCGTAGTTGCTGCGCAATAGTTAGTTTGTAGTGACAAAAAAGCGAAGTGTGAACTTCGCTTTTTTAACGCCCTCAATTTTACATCAATTGAACTTAATCAAAAATCACCGTTTTATTTGCATAAAGCAAAATACGGTTGTCAATATGCCAGCGCACCGCACGCGACAATACAATGCGCTCTAAATCGCGGCCTTTTTGTATTAAATCTTCCACTTGGTCGCGATGCGAAATGCGCACTAAATCCTGCTCAATAATCGGGCCTTCATCCAGCACTTCTGTCACATAATGCGCAGTTGCGCCGATAAGCTTAACGCCGCGCTCAAAAGCGCGATGGTAAGGCTTAGCGCCAACAAACGCTGGCAAAAACGAGTGGTGAATATTGATAATACGTTGCGGGTAACGCGCAACAAACGCTGGCGATAATATCTGCATATAACGCGCCAGCACAATGAGATCAATTTTGTATTCATCAAAAAGCTTAAATTGCGCGGCTTCTGCCTGCGACTTGTTATCTTTATTCACTTCTATTTGGTGAAAATCGATGCCATAAAACGCCGCCAGTTTTTGCGTATCGCGATGATTGCTGATAATCAGCGGAATCTCGCACGCCAACTCGCCATTTTTATAGCGATGCAACAAATCCGCTAGGCAATGGTCATATTGCGAAACCATCATCGCCATGCGCGTTTTATGTTGCGATAATTTGAGCTGCCATTGCATGTTGAATTTGCTGGCGATTGGCTTAAAAGCGGCTTCAAAAGCGATTGTGTTGATATTAAAGCCTGCCAAATCCCATTCCACGCGCATCAAAAACAGATTATTTTCTGCATCTTGGTGTTGGTCTGCGTGTAAAATATTGGCATTGTGCTGATATAAAAATTCAGCGACACTGGCCACAATGCCTTTGGCATCTGGACAGGTGATTAAAAGGGTTGCAGTGTTTTTCATGGCTAAATAGGTATTAAACTTGCAGTGATTATACCTGATGCGTTAGCACCTATAAATAACAAGATAACCAATTGAATATGAATCAAAAAATAACTATGGAACAAGCGCAAGTTGTACTTGCCAACCCGCGTGGTTTTTGCGCAGGGGTCGATCGTGCGATTATTATCGTCGAGCAGGCATTAGAAAAGTTCGGCGCGCCGATTTACGTGCGTAACGAAGTGGTACACAACAAATTTGTGGTAGACGAGCTGCGCGCAAAAGGTGCAGTTTTTGTGCATCATCTAGATGAAATCCCCGCTGGCAGCACCGTTATTTTTAGCGCACATGGTGTTTCTAAAGCCATTCGCACAGAGGCCGATAGCCGAGGCTTAACGGCATTTGACGCCACTTGTCCGCTTGTTACCAAGGTGCATATCGAAGTCGCGAAAATGCGCAAAGCAGGCATGGAAATTATCATGATTGGTCACAAAGGCCACCCCGAGGTTGAAGGCACCATGGGACAATCTGAGGCTGGCATGTATTTGGTGGAAACGCCTGAAGACGTGGCGAAATTAAAGGTGAATAACCCAGAGAAACTCGCTTTCGTCACGCAAACCACGCTTTCTATGGACGATGCGGCGCGTGTGATTGATGCGTTGCAAGCGCGCTTCCCTAATATCCATGCGCCCAAAAGTGATGATATTTGTTACGCCACACAAAACCGCCAAGATGCGGTGAAAATTATGGCGAAAGATTGTGATTTGGTCATTATTGTTGGCTCACCGAATAGTTCCAACTCAAACCGCTTGCGCGAAGTCGCGCAAAACCAAGGCGTAGAGGCTTACATGGTGGACAACGCCAGCTTTATTGACATGAACTGGCTTAAAAACAAAAAGAAAATTGGCGTTTCCGCTGGTGCTTCTGCGCCCGAAATTTTAGTGAAAGAAGTGATTGCAACCTTACAAACATTGGGCGCAAACGAGGTGACTGAGTTGCACGGTGTAGTGGAAAGCGTGGTATTTCAACTACCAAAAAATCTAACTGCTGCCGTAAAAAATATGCAAAGTTAGCAATAATTGAAAAAATTTAAAACGCCTATCTCCGCGCTGGTGCTCATTCACACGCCAGATTTGCAAGTGCTAATAATGGAACGCGCTGATAAAGTAGGCTTTTGGCAATCAGTCACTGGTAGTTTGGAAAACGACGAAACACCGAGCGAAGCGGCCATTCGGGAAGTACGTGAGGAAACTGGCTTAGACGCGCCAAAATACGATTTGCAGGATTGGCAAGTCAGCAACGTTTACGAAATTTACCCACATTGGCGCCACCGTTACGCGCCCGACGTGACAGAGAATACCGAGCACCTTTTTGGTTTGCTGTTGCCTAAGCAGTTAGCCATTGCACTCGCGCCTGATGAGCATGTGCGCTACGAATGGGTGGATTGGCGTGAGGCTGCAGCACGTGTGTTTAGCTGGACAAATGTGGACGCCCTAAAAAGATTAGGTGAAAAACACCAATTATCGTTATAAAATAGCATAATGCAAACAGAAGCCATTAAATCAAGTCCTATTAAATTTGAGCGCTACCAAAAATCGGCCGACGACGATTGCCAAGCGCGCATTTTGGCTGCGCGCGCCAAGCTGGGCAAGCGTTTGGTCATTTTAGGCCATCACTATCAGCACGAGAGCGTGTATCGCCATGCCGATTTTACGGGCGATTCTCTGAAACTCTCCAAATATTGCGAAAGTTTAGATGCTGAATTTATCGTATTTTTAGGCGTGCACTTTATGGCAGAAGTCGCCGATATTTTAAGCCGTCCCGAGCAAATCGTGATTCTGCCAGATTTGGCTGCGGGCTGCAGCATGGCCGATATGGCGAATTTAGCCAAAGTCGAACGTAGCTATCGCGAACTAAGCAAAATGCTAGATTTTGACGAAACGATTACGCCTGTTACCTATATTAACTCCGCCGCCGATTTAAAAGCGTTTTGTGGCGAGCATGGCGGCATTGTTTGTACATCAACTAACGCGCCAAAAATACTCGAGTGGAGTTTTAAACAGCGCGAAAAAGTGCTGTTTTTTCCCGATCAAAACTTAGGCCGCTGGAGCGGGCATAAAATGGGCATTCCGCTAGACCAAATGCCGATTTGGGATCCTGATCAACCGCAAGGCGGCTTAACGGTTCAGCAAATTAAAAATGCCAAAATATTACTTTGGAAAGGCCATTGCGCGGTGCACCAGATGTTCCGCCCACAAAATATTGAGCATTTTAAAAAATTGCATCCCGATGGCCATGTGATTTCACACCCAGAAGCGCCGTTTGAAGTGTGTTTGAACTCTGATTTTGTCGGTTCAACCGAATATATTTTAAAAACCGTGACGGATGCAGCACCGAATACCAAATGGCTGGTCGGCACAGAATTAAACCTCGTCACGCGCTTAGCCGAGCAAATGAAACCGCAAGGCAAACACGTGCAATTTATGAGCCACGTCGTGTGCGAATGCTCCACCATGGCGCGCATTGATCCGCAACATTTGGCTTGGTGCCTAGAGAATTTGGCTGAAGGCAATATTGTGAATCAAATTACCGTACCAAAGCATGAAGCGGTGCTTGCCAAATTGACGCTAGACCGCATGCTTGCTGCTTCTTAGCCGTCATTCTGGCAAAGGCCAGAATCTAGGCCAAGTTCTAGGGATGCACAACTTTAAAGCTTTTATTTACATTTGCTTAATTTGAAACTCGTCTGGATACTGGCCTTCGCCAGTATGACGAAAAAAAGAAAGTATTCTGAATGAATTCCTGCCCGCTTTGCCAACCCAGCCCGTACGAAATTTTATGGCAGGACGATTTTTGCCGTGTTGTGTTGTTGAATGATGCGGATTACCCTGCCTATTGCCGTGTAGAATTACTCGCACATATTAAAGAAATGACTGATTTAGCGCCACCAGACCGCGCGCGCATGATGAAGGTGGTATTTTCAGTGGAAACCGCAATGCGCGAAGTTATGCAACCCGATAAAATCAACCTCGCCAGCTTGGGCAATAAAACGCCGCATCTACATTGGCATGTAATTCCACGCTTTGAAAACGATAAACATTTTCCAAATTCGCACTGGGGAGCGGCGCTGCGCGATGATTCGCCAAAAGCGTTAAATACAGTGCAAAAAAGCGCGCTGGCAGACAAAATTAAAGCGCATATTGCATGCGCTTTAAAAGCAGATTCATAAGCATGTCCCAAGCACTGCCCTGAGAATCTCATGGATATTGGCTCGCAGAGGCATGAAATTCTCTCGAGGGTTTTAAACGACTAAACGTTCAACAATTTTGCCGTGCTGCAAATGGCTATCGATAATCTCGTCAATATCCTCGTTATCCACAAATGTGTACCAAATCGCTTGCGGATAAACCACCAGCAGAGGCCCTTCACCACAACGGTCTAAACAACCAGAACGATTAATACGTACTTTGCCTTCGCCACTCAAACCTAACTTTTTTACACGGGCTTTCATGTGGTCAAACGCTGCTTCTGCGCCTTTGTCTTGGCAACACGCTTCGCCATTTTCACGCTGATTTAAGCAAAAAAACACGTGATATTCGTAAAAATTTTGCATCTTTATTGTGTTGCGCCTTCGGTCGCCAGCATATCTTCTTGCGTAAAAGTCCAGGTGCGAGTAATACCCAAAATATCCGTATTTTTTTTCATTTCTTCCGAAAATTTTGCATAGGGTGCCGCTAAATTAACGATATTTTTTGCCGCATCATCCAGCACTTTAGAGCCGGAACTCTTATTGATTTCAATACTTTCTACCGAACCGTCCGATTTAATCGACACCGTCATGCGCAATTGGCCATAAATTTTTTGCTCGCGCGCCGCAGCGGGGTAATTTAAGTTGCCAATACGCTCCACCTTTTGTCGCCAAGCTTCAAGATAAAGCGCATCGCTGGCCTCCTTAGTGCGTGCGCCAATAAAACGACGTTTCGGCCGTTTTTGATACTCGTCTTGCTGCTTAGCAATTTGTGCCTCAAGCCTATCCATTTCCACACTTGCCGCAATCAATTCAGCACGATTGATCGATTTTGCAGCCGCTTTTTGATCGCCTTTTTCTGGTTCTGCAGATGCCGCATCTTGCGTAGGATTAGACTCGACTTTATATTTTGAATTGATTTGCGTCAGTAGCGCTTGCGCTTCTTTTTCCAGCGCCGCCACACGCTTTTGCTCGCGCGCCTCTTGTGCCTGCATTTTGGCCGATTTTGACGCAGTGTGCGCCTCTGTGCTTGGTTTTAGCTTAACTTCAGTAGTTTTTTGATTTGGCGCAGGCAGCGCGGTTTTCATTTTGCGGTTTTTGTCGGTATTGCCGCCACGATCTAAATTGGCCTGCGCCAACAAATCTGCTTTATCTGGTGCATTTTTGGTTTTGGCGTTCACCAAAACTACATCTAATGAAGGCAGCCGCTCTGCAAGTTTTTTGATTTCGGGTTCAAATTTTACTGCAAGCAAAACTACGTGAATAAAAATAGAAATCCATAGCGCAATCGCAATTGCGCTCATGGTTTTAAACTGATTAGTTAATTTAAGCGCTGCGTTCATGCCAACGCATCAAGAATTTTTTGATGTACGCCACCAAATCCCCCGTTACTCATCACCAGAATATGGTCGCCTGATTTCGCGGTTTTTGCAATGGCTTGCACCAAATTTTCTAAGTTATCGAACGTTTGTGATTTTGATGCAATTGGCTTCAGCGCTTCCGCCGCATCCCAACCTAAATTAGCGCCATAACAAAACACCAAATCAGCATCTTTTAAGCTGGCGGGTAGCGCATCTTTCATCACACCCAATTTCATGGTGTTGCTGCGCGGTTCAAGCACAGCAATTATTTTATCATGGCTAGAAACCGCATCCAGCTTGGCTCGCAGCCCAGCTAACGTAGTCTCGATAGCGGTTGGGTGATGCGCAAAATCGTCATAAACCGTAATATGGTTCACCACACCTTTGGTTTCCATGCGGCGTTTTACATTTTTAAACTCCCCCAGCGCGGCAATACTTTGCGCCACAGACACGCCCACGTGGCGCGCTGCAGCTATGCTGGCCAGCGCGTTCATGCGATTATGCTCGCCCAGTAAATCCCATGTGACGCGCCCTAAATTTTTACCCGCAAAATGCACATCGAAACTGCCATCGCCATGCGCGTTTTCCGCATGCCAGTCGGTCGCGTCGCCAAACGCTTCCACAGGCGTCCAGCAGCCTTTTTCTATCACACGTTTCAGGCTAGCTTCCTTACCGTTGCTCACAATCAACCCTTGTTGTGGCACGGTTCTAACTAAGTGATGAAACTGTTTTTCTATCGCCGCTAAATCTTCAAAAATATCTGCATGGTCAAATTCCAAATTGTTCAACACAGCCGTGCGCGGGCGGTAATGCACAAATTTGGAACGTTTATCGAAAAACGCGGTGTCGTATTCGTCGGCCTCAATCACAAAAAATGGAGATAAACTATTTTTGTCTTGTTTCGGAGTTTGCGGCAAACGCGCCGAAACCCCAAAATTCTCAGGCACGCCGCCTATTAAAAATCCAGGCGCCAAACCTGCGTACTCCAACACCCAAGCCAACATAGAAGCTGTTGTCGTTTTGCCATGCGTACCTGCCACAGCCAACACCCACTTGCCTTGTAACACATTCTCCGCCAACCATTGCGGGCCAGAAATATACGGCAAACCAAGATTCAAAATTTCTTCCATCAGCGCGTTACCGCGCGTAACCACATTGCCAATCACATAAATATCGGGGTTAAGTTTGGTTTGTTCAGGCGAAAAACCTTCAATCAATTCAATGCCTTGCGCCTCAAGTTGCGTGCTCATGGGCGGGTAAACGTTGGCGTCGCAACCCGTGACTTTAAAGCCCGCGGATTTTGCCAGCGCCGCTATACCGCCCATAAATGTACCGCAAATACCTAATATGTGAATATGCATAATTAACTCAAATTCGGCGCGAGCCAGCGCTCTAAATAGTCTTTCGGCAAGTTGCGGCGTTTTGCCATGTCTTCTAGCTGGTCGTTGCCAATTTTATCTACACTAAAATATTTGGCATCTTTGTGCGCAAAGTAAAAACCACTCACTGCTGCGGCGGGCAGCATGGCGAAGCTTTCGGTGAGTTGCATGTCAATTTCCTCGCACTGTAGCAGCTTGAACATATCGGCTTTTACCGTGTGGTCTGGGCAGGCGGGGTAGCCAGGCGCGGGGCGGATACCAGCGTATTCTTCTTTTATCAGCGCATTCACATCCAATTTCTCACTGCTCGCGTAGCCCCATAAATCGGTACGCACGCGCTCGTGCATATATTCCGCAAAGGCCTCTGCAAGGCGATCTGCAAGGCTTTTAAACATGATGCCGCTGTAGTCGTCATTATCATCGGCAAAGCGTTTTTCAATTTTTTCTGTGCCCAAGCCTGCGGTGACGGCAAATAGGCCAATATAGTCATCAACTTTTGGTTCGTTTTCTCTGGCTTTTAGCACAATAAAATCGCTCAAACATTGGTTGGGTTTAGCCACGCCATCTACCACGGGCTTAACTGTTTGTTGGCGCATGCCGTAGTAAGTAAACGCGACTTGGCTACGCGTGTCGTCCGTGTAAATTTCAATATCATCGTCGTTCACGCTATTAGCAGGCATGAGCGCAACCACACCATTTGCCGTTAGCCAGCGGCCATCGATGATTTTTTTCAGCATGGCTTGTGCTTCTGCAAATACTTTTGTTGCGGCTTCACCCACCACTTTGTCAGTTAAAATCGCAGGGTAGCTACCCGCTAAATCCCACGTTTGAAAAAACGGACTCCAATCAATATATTGCGCAATCAGGTTTAAATCGATATTTTTAAACACGCGGCGACCAATAAACTTAGGCTTCACAGGCGCGTTTTCACCCATAAAACTTAATTTGGTCTTATTGGCGCGCGCTTGCGCTAAGTTAAGCATAGGCACGCCTTTTTTGTTGGCGTGTTGCTGCCTTGCTTTTTCGTAATCGGCTTGAATTTCTGCCAAATACGCACCGCGCGTTTCGGGCGCAAGCAAGTTTTGCATAATCGAAACCGAGCGCGATGCATCGGGCACATACACCACTGGGCCATCGTAATGCGGGGCGATTTTTACCGCCGTATGCGCGCGCGAAGTCGTCGCACCGCCAATCAAAAGCGGCACTTTTTTGTCGCTAAAGTAGGGGTCGCGCTGCATTTCGCGCGCCATGTGCGCCATTTCTTCTAAACTTGGCGTAATCAAACCGCTCAAGCCGATAATGTCCGCGCCTTCGGCTTTCGCCATGGCGAGAATCTCCGCCGCTGGCACCATCACGCCCATGTTCACTACTTCAAAATTATTGCATTGCAACACCACAGAAACAATATTTTTGCCAATATCATGTACATCGCCCTTCACGGTGGCGATGACCATTTTTCCTTTTGGTTTGGCTACAATGCCCGTCCTTGCTTGCTCTTCGGCCTTTTCCTGCTCGATAAACGGAATGAGATGCGCCACAGCCGCTTTCATCACGCGGGCAGATTTAACCACTTGCGGCAAGAACATTTTACCTTGGCCAAATAAATCGCCAACAATGTTCATGCCATCCATCAACGGGCCTTCAATCACGTGAATTGGCCTGCCGCCACTGGCGGCAACCGCCGCGCGCGCTTCTTCGGTATCTTCCACAATAAACTCAGTAATGCCATGCACCATGGCGTGCGCAAGGCGCTTATTCACTGGCGTGGCAGCTTCTGGCGTACCGCGCCATTCCAGCGTGGCCTCAATTTTTTTTCCGCCCGCGGTGAGCGTGCCAGCAATTTCAATCATGCGCTCGGTGGCATCTTCTCTGCGGTTAAGCACCACATCTTCAACACGCTCTTTTAACTCTGCTGGCAAATCGTCATACACGCCCATCATGCCCGCGTTGACAATGCCCATGGTCATGCCCGCCTGAATGGCGTGGTAGAGGAAAACCGTGTGAATCGCCTCACGTGCGGGGTCATTACCACGGAAACTGAAGCTTACATTTGAAACGCCGCCAGAAATTTTGGCGTGTGGCAGGTTTTGCTTAATCCAGCGCGTAGCGTTAATAAAGTCCACCGCATAGTTATTGTGTTCTTCAATACCCGTGGCGATGGCGAAAATATTCGGGTCAAAAATAATGTCTTCTGGCGGAAACCCTTGCGCCACAAGCAAATCGTAAGCGCGTTTGCAAATCTCTGTTTTGCGCGCAAACGTATCGGCTTGGCCTTTTTCGTCAAACGCCATCACAATGACTGCTGCGCCGTATTGGCGGCAAAGTGTGGCTTGGCGTAAAAATTCGGCTTCGCCTTCTTTCATTGAGATGGAGTTGACAATAGACTTGCCTTGCACGCATTTAAGGCCAGCCTCAATCACGCTCCATTTGCTGGAATCAATCATAATCGGCACGCGCGCAATATCGGGCTCGCTGGCGATTAAATTGAGGAAATGCGTCATGGCTTTAATGGCATCCAACATGCCTTCGTCCATGTTAATGTCGATGACTTGCGCGCCATTTTCAACTTGGCTCCGCGCCACACTTAAGGCTTCTTCGTATTGCTCGTTAATAATCATGCGCGCAAACGCTTTACTGCCTGTGACGTTGGTGCGCTCGCCTACATTTACAAATAATGAGCTGTCATCAATGGTAAATGGCTCTAGGCCTGAGAGGCGCATGGATATTGGCGTTTGAGGCACTTGCCTTGGCGTGATATTTTTAATCGATTCATAAATCGCATTGATATGCGCGGGAGTTGTACCGCAACAACCGCCTGCGATATTGATAAAACCTGCTTCGGCAAACTCTTTTACAAGGCTAGAAGTGTCGGCTGGTTTTTCGTCAAAACCGGTGTCAGACATCGGGTTAGGCAGACCAGCATTCGGATAAATACACACAAATGTGTCGGCGATTTTTGAAAGCTCTTCTGCATACGGCCGCATCAAAGTCGCGCCTAAAGCGCAATTGAGGCCAATCGTCAGTGGTTTAGCATGGCGCACGGAATTCCAAAATGCGGGTACAGTTTGCCCAGATAAAATGCGACCAGAAGCATCGGTCACCGTGCCAGAAATCATAAGCGGCATGCGATAGCCAACTTCTTCAAAAAACGTCTCAATGGCAAACAGCGCCGCTTTGCAGTTAAGCGTGTCGAATATAGTTTCCACCATTAAAATATCCGCGCCACCTTCCACCAGCCCGCGTGTTTGCTCAAGATAAGCGCTTACTAACTGGTCAAAGCTTACATTACGCGCTGCGGGGTCGTTCACATCGGGTGAAATACTTGCAGTTTTTGGCGTTGGCCCAAGCGCACCCGCCACAAAGCGCGGCTTATCTGGCGTGCTGTATTTATCACAAGCAGCTTTGGCAAGTTTGGCCGCTTGCACGTTCATTTCATAAACCAAATGCGCCATGTGGTAATCGTCTTGTGCTACTTTGGTTGCGCCGAAAGTATTGGTTTCAATAATATCTGCGCCTGCGGCCAAATATTGCTCGTGAATTTCTTGAATCACTTGAGGCTGGGTAAGGCTTAATAGCTCGTTATTACCTTTTACAAACAGCTCGCGCTCGCCAGCAGACGCAGCAAAATCCTTGAAGCGTTCACCGCGATAATCCGCCTCAGTCAGCTTATATTGCTGAATCATGGTACCCATCGCGCCATCTAAAATAAGGATGCGCTGCTTTAGCAACTCGCGGAGTTTAGTTTCTGTTGGTAATATGCTGGCTTGTGTCATGGAAATGCAATATTTAAGGTTTGCGTAATTTTATCACGCAAAGTAGCATGAGCTAAATCTCGCCGCGCCTATATTGCACGGCTTCAGCAATGTGCGAAGGTTTAATGTCCGCTTCGCCCGCAACATCTGCAATCGTTCGCGCAACTTTTAAAATACGATGATAAGCGCGGGCGGAAAGATTTAAACGCGAAATCGCGGTTTTAAGTAGCGTTAATCCTGCCTCATCAGGCTGGCAATATTGCTCAATTTCTTTTGTACCAAGCGCTGCATTTGGTTTATTTTGGCGCTGCATTTGCAAAGCACGTGAGGCTTCTACCCTAGCACGCACATTAACACTGCTTTCGCCTGCACTTGCCGCCGTAAGTTCTTGCTCTTTAAGCGCGGGGACTTCAATATGCATATCAATGCGGTCCAACAAAGGGCCAGATATTTTGGCGCGATAGCGCGCCACATTATCGGGCGTGCAACGGCATTTGTTGTTAAAGTGCCCCAAATAGCCGCATGGGCAGGGATTCATGGCAGCGATGAGCTGAAATTGTGCGGGGAAATCTGCCTGTCGCGCTGCTCGTGAAATCGTGATGTGGCCACTTTCCAGAGGTTCACGTAGCACTTCTAAGACTTTCCTATCAAATTCTGGCAGCTCATCTAAAAACAATACGCCGTGATGCGCTAAACTAATTTCGCCTGGGCGCGGAATGCCACCACCACCCACCAAAGCTACGCCTGACGCGGTGTGATGCGGCGCGCGGTAAGGCCTACGTTTCCAGTTTTCTAGCTTAAAGCCACTATTGAGTGATTGAATCGCGGCTGATTCTAAAGCTTCAGCTTCCGTCATGCTCGGTAGAATCCCAGAAAAACGGCTTGCCAGCATGCTTTTGCCTGTGCCGGGCGGCCCGCTCATCAGTACACTGTGGCCACCAGCGGCAGCGATTTCTAGCGCACGTTTGGCTTGGTTTTGACCTTTTACATCAGCAAAATCTGCATATTCCAGTGGCGTGAAAGTTGCTGTTGATTGGTATTCTGGTAGCGATGTATGTCCGCTTAAATGCGCGCAAACCTCTAACAACGAATTTGCAGGGTAAATAATCGCATCTTTCACCAAGCCCGCTTCTAACGCACTGTTTTGGGGCAGAATAAACGCACGTTTTGCACCAGCAGCCTTGTGTACCATGTGATACGTCATCGCCAATGCGCCGCGAATGGGTCGCAACTCGCCTGTGAGCGCCAATTCGCCTGCAATTTCATAGCGCGAAAGTGGTTCGGTGGGAATCTGCCCACTTGCCGCCAAAATACCCAGGGCAATGGGCAAATCGTAACGACCACTTTCTTTGGGTAAGTCGGCTGGTGCTAGGTTTACGGTGATTCTACGTGCAGGAAACTCGAACTGCGCCGTTTGAATCGCCGCGCGCACACGATCTTTACTCTCTTTCACCTCAGCTTCAGGCAAGCCAACAATAGTAAAGCTTGGCAAGCCGTTGGCCAGATGCACTTCTACCACCACTTCTGGCGCATCCATGCCGCTTAAAGCGCGGCTATATAACACTGCTAAGCTCATTGTTTATACTTTACTTGGGCTTCTAATTCAGCCAATTTTTCTTCAAGTTGCGCCAGCTTCTCGCGCGTGTTGCGCAACACTTGCGCTTGTACATCAAACTCCTCGCGCGAAACAAGCTCCATTTTGGTGAGCATGCCCTGAATTAGTGCGTGAATGTTCTTATCCGCATCGCTCAAAGGTGAGTTTTTTAACATCTCTTTGATTTTATTAGATAAATCTTTTAAAACTTCAGAATTCAACATAAAATATCCTTACTATTTTGGTGCAGTTTAACAGTTATTTTGCAATTTTATAACATTTCATTGATAAGTGACGAAACATAACATATTGATTATAAAGATTTTTTATTTGGCATGGTGATTGCTTGTGTGAACTATGTATTTTTAATACTGTTTTTAATTCTGATTTGTGTTTTAACAGGGAGACGAGTATGAAATTTGTATCAGCAATCATCAAGCCTTTCAAGCTTGACGAGGTGCGTGAGGCCTTATCCGCTATTGGCGTGCAAGGCATCACGGTCACTGAAGTGAAAGGCTTTGGCCGCCAAAAAGGCCACACCGAGCTTTATCGCGGTGCGGAATACGTGGTGGATTTTCTGCCAAAAGTAAAATTAGAAGTTGCGATTGATGACAAAATGCTAGATCAAGTGATTGAGGCAATTGAGAAATCTGCCGCCACTGGCAAAATCGGCGATGGCAAGATTTTTGTCTTTAACTTAGAGCAAGTGACGCGGATTCGTACCGGCGAAACTGGCCCAGACGCACTATAAGGGGCAATAACATGAAGAAAATATTATCAGTATTATCGCTTGTTGCCTTAGTTGGCTTGGGCGGATTTACAACATTGAGCTACGCGGATGATGTGGCTGCGACGGCGACAACTGAAGCTGTAGCAGATACCGCCGCAGCTGTTGATGCGGCTACTTCTGCAGCACCTGCTGAAGCGACTCCAGCAGCAGTGGTGGCTGCCGCACCAGCAGCAGCGCCAGCACCCGTGCCAAATAAAGGTGACACCGCTTGGATGTTGGTTGCCACTGCACTCGTCACTTTAATGACGATTCCTGGTTTAGCCTTATTTTATGGCGGCTTGGTACGCCAAAAAAATATGCTTTCTGTGCTGATGCAGACATTCGTCATCTTCTCACTTATGGGTTTGTTATGGGCGATTTATGGTTACAGCGTGGCATTTACTGGCGGTAATCCAATTTTTGGCGGCCTAGGCAAAGCCTTTTTGATGGGCATTACGCCTGATTCAATTGCGGCAACATTCAGCAAAGGTGCATATATTCCTGAATTTGTTTTTGTGGCTTTCCAATTGACTTTTGCAGCAATCACCCCTGCATTGATTATTGGCGCATTTGCTGAGCGTATGAAATTTTCTGCCGTGCTGATTTTTATGGTGCTGTGGTTTACATTTTCATACTTGCCAATGGCGCACATGGTTTGGTATTGGGATGGTCCAGATGCAATTACTTCGGCTGAATCGCTTAACACGGTGCTTGCAAATGCAGGTTGGTTGTGGGCTAAGGGCGCACTGGACTTTGCGGGCGGCACAGTTGTGCACATTAACGCAGGCGTAGCAGGTTTAGTGGCTTGTATTATGCTAGGTAAACGTATTGGCTACGGCAAAGAAGCGATGACACCGCACAGCTTAACACTCACCATGGTGGGGGCGGCTCTATTGTGGGTAGGTTGGTTTGGTTTTAACGCTGGCTCTAACTTAGAAGCCAACGGTTATGCAGCGCTTGCTTTCATCAACACCATGATTGCGACTGCAGCAGCAACCATTTCTTGGATGACAATTGAGTGGTTTGGAAAATCAAAACCTTCCATGCTGGGCGCGGCCTCTGGCGCGGTTGCTGGCTTAGTAGCTATTACCCCAGCTTGCGGCTTTGTTGGTCCAGTTGGTGCAATTATCATTGGCTTAATGGTTTCACCAATTTGCTATTTCTTTGTCACTAAAGTGAAATACATGTTTAACTACGATGATGCGCTGGATGTGTTTGGTGTGCATGCGATGGGCGGTGTGTTTGGTGCATTGGCTACTGGGATATTTGTAAACCCAGCACTAGGTGGCATGGGCGTTTATGACTATGTAGCCAACAAAACGGCAGCTTATGATTTTGCTGCACAAATGACCGCACAGGTTTATGCCGTAGGCACTGCAATTGTGTTATCAGCCACAGTGACATTTATTTCGTTAAAAATCATTGACATGTTCATCGGTATTCGTGTGAGCGAAGAATCTGAGCGTGAAGGTTTAGATACGACTGAGCACGGCGAGCGCGCTTACCACGCATAACTCGTAGTTGCTCTTTAAAACGGCTCGCATTGCGAGCCGTTTTTTTATGCCCAAAACAAATATTTATAAAAACACTTGACTAACATAACTAAATATCTAATTATGTAGTTATGAAGATAATCGACGACATTCCAAATGAATGGAAAAATATTTCTGATTTGTTTATCGCCTTAGGGGATGAACAAAGGCAACGTATTCTGTTAAGCTTTAATCAAGATGAGCGCCTTAATATTTTGCAACTCGTCGCAAATTCCAAATTAGGCCGCACAGCGGTCACGCACCACCTAAAAGTGCTACACAACAGCGGCGCGCTAAAAAGTGAAAAAATTGGCAAAGAGGTGTTTTTTTGGTTAGATAAGCACTTTATGACAGAAAATATTCAAGCAGTATTAAAATATATTCAGGATGAAATATAGGATATTGATATGAGAGTCATCGCTTTATTGATTAAATTTATCTGCAAGTTACTGTTTCGTGTGCGCGTCAACGGCTTAGAAAATATTCCTGCGCAAAATGGCTTGCTGATTGTTGCCAACCACGAGTCTTTTCTGGATGGTTTATTGCTCGGCCTTTTCATACCAAAACGCGCGACTTTTGTTGTGCACACCAGCGTGCTCAAAAACTTTTGGTTTAGACAGTTTTTACGTCTAACGCCGCATTTAGGTGTAGACCCTGCCAGCCCGTACGCCATGAAAAAAGTGATTCGCCTGTTAGAAAAAGGTGAGAACGTGGTGATTTTCCCCGAAGGGCGCATCACACTCACTGGCAACTTGATGAAAGTTTATGACGGCCCAGGTTTTGTTGCTGCCAAAACGAGTGCGACAATTTTACCTATACGTGTAGATGGCGCGGCAGAATCCTACTTCGGACGTTTATCTAGCGACCACCCACGAAGATTACTACCCAAAGTCACGCTAACAATCCTGCCCGTCACGCATATTCCTATGCCAAAACCCGCTCACAATGTTAGCCATTTAAGCGCGAAACAAAGACGCCGTATCGCGGGCGAAGGCATGCGTGGCGTGATGCAAGACATGCTGTTTCAAGCGCAAAAAAGCCGCACTTTATTTGAGGCTTTCTTGGATGCTATCGACAAATTTGGCGGCAGTTATAAACTCATCGAAGACATGAACGAAGTAGAGGAACCATACCAAGAACTGTTGAAAAAGAGCCTTGCTCTTGGCCGTTTGGCCACTAAAGTAAGCGTGCCAAAAGAGGTGATTGGCGTGCTGATGCCGAACATCACCAATACGCTGGCGCTCCTTTTGGGCATGTCCGCATTTAACCGCGTGCCTGCGATGCTTAATTACACCTCGGGCACAGCAGGTATGCAAAATGCCTGCATCGCGGCCAATATCAAAACCATTATTACTTCGCACAAATTTATTGAAACCGCCAAACTGGAAGATGTTGTCGAGCATCTACAAGGCCTCAACATTGTCTACTTGGAGGATTTGCGCAAACAGTTTGGCGTGCTCGATCGCGCATGGCTGATGGGCTATGCGCTGCATTATCCGCGCCTGGCAATGGAAACCAGCACGCCCGAACAAACTGCAGCCGTATTGTTTACATCGGGCTCGGAAGGCAAGCCCAAGGGCGTTGTACATTCGCATAAAAGTATTTTGGCCAATATGTCACAAGTGATGGCGGTGCTTGACTTTAACCCAACCGATAAATTTATGATGGTACTGCCTATTTTTCACGCATTTGGCTTTTTGGGTTCACTATTGCCCATTCTCAACGGTATCAAAATTCACGTATTTCCATCGCCATTACAATATAAAGTTATTCCAGAAATTATTTACGATCGCGGCTGTACGGTGTTTTTTGCCACAAGCACATTCCTCAACAACTATGCCAAATTTGCCCACCCGTACGATTTTTATAAACTCAGAATCGTTGTGGCAGGCGCCGAAAAATTAAATGACGAAGTACGCAAAACCTATTCTGAAAAATTTGGCATTCGTATTTTAGAAGCCTACGGCGCAACGGAATGCGCGCCCGGCATTTCTGCCAATACGCCAATGGCCAATCTTAATGGTAGCGTTGGTCAATTTTTTCCAGGCGTGCAGCACAAGCTGGAGCCTGTGCCTGGAATTAAAGAGGGTGGCTTACTGCATGTAAAAGGAGAAAATATCATGCTAGGCTACTATATGTTCGATGAACCTGGTGTGCTAAAACCACCGCCAGATGGCTGGTATAATACAGGCGATATTATCGAAATTAATGCGCAAGGGTTTATTCACATTAAAGGCCGCGTAAAGCGCTTTGCCAAAGTAGCCGGTGAAATGGTCTCACTTGAGGTAGTCGAGCAAATCGCCAATACCGCTGCGCCTGAATGCCAACACGCAGCAAGCACACAGGCGTGTGCCCAGCGTGGCGAGGCAATTATCCTGTTCACCACCGATAAAAAATTAAAGCGCGAAGACCTGCAATTAGTCGGCAAAAACCTTAAATTGCCCGAGCTGGCAATCGCCAGAAAAATTATTCTAGTGGAAGAACTCCCCATTCTAGGCACAGGCAAAACAGACTATGTCACGCTTAAACAGATGGCAGAAGCTGCTTAAATTTGACAATTTTTAAAGTAAGCTTGCTTAAAAAAATAGTACTGGCGCTGTTTGCGGGCTATACGGCTATTTGTATTTTTCTCTATTTTGAACAAAAACAAATGCTGTTTCCAGCGTATTTAGCCAAGCCTGTTCCAATCAATTGGCAACCGTCTGCTGGCGATTCTCATGTACAGGCCATTATTAGCGGCAATTGTGGTAAATTGCACGTTGCCATCTGGAAAATCAACAACGCCAAAGGCACGTTAATGATGTTTCATGGCAACGGCGAATCGCTTGCCAGTATTGACGAATACGCCTACGCGTTCCAGCAACTCGGCTACAACTTGATGGCTTGGGATTACCCGGGTTATGGCCGCTCGACCGACTGCTGGTTTAGCCAAAACGATTTGCTGGGTGACGCAGAAAGCGCATACCAATGGCTTGCAAGCCAAGAAAACCCCGCACGCATTTATATCTTTGGCTATTCGGTTGGCACTGGCCTCGCGCTTTCTGTCGAAAGCAAGCATCAACAAAATCCAGTGTTTTTAGTCGCCGCGTACGATTCTTTACTTAACGTTGCGCGTGAAAATACCTACGCTTTTGTACCCGCAAGCCTCATCATGCGCTACCCGCTTGATACGCAACAATGGCTAGATGCAATCAAGGCGCCCATTTACGTGATTCACGGCGAATCGGACAAGCTCATTCACCCCACACGTGCGCAACAATTGGTTGAAAATGCTAAAGGCAAAGCAAAAATTGAATGGGTAAAAAATACCGGCCATACAGGCGATTCACTTTGGCAATACCGTAACCAATGGCTTAAACGCTTGCTACCATAAGGGTTAACATGAGCAACCAATTTCAATTACTTAAAGAGCAACGCTTTCGACCATTCTTCTTTACGCAATTTTTAGGCGCGTTTAACGATAACGTGTTCAAAACCGCGCTCATCACTTTGGTGGCGTTTCATGCAAACAGTTTGAGCAATATTGACGGCTCTAAGCTCGCCACTTTGCTGCCCGGCTTATTTATTTTGCCGTTCTTTTTGTTCTCTGCCACCGCTGGGCAAATCGCCGATAAATACGAAAAATCGCAGATTATCCGTCTCGTAAAAGTGTTTGAAATCTGCATTATGTTGTTCGCCAGTGCGGGATTTTTTCTGCACAATATTTGGCTACTGGCCACCGCATTGTTTATGATGGGCATGCATTCCACGCTATTTGGACCAGTAAAATACGCTTACTTGCCGCAGCACTTAAAGCAAGACGAACTCATTGGTGGCAACGGCATGCTGGAAATGGGCAGTTTTGTGGCGATTTTGCTCGGGCAAGTGCTGGGCGCTTGGCTTGGCATGCAACAACAGCACGAAGCGCTTACCAGCGTCACCGTCATTTGCCTTGCAATGCTTGGCTATTGGACAAGTCGCGGTGTACCAAACTCGCCCGCAGGCGCGCCAGATTTAAAAGTAAATTGGAATCCCATCACCGAAACTTACCGCAGCCTTAAACAAATTTGGGGTCAACAATCACTTTGGCTCGCGATTATTGGTATCTCGTGGTTTTGGTTTTACGGCGCAACCCTGCTAGCGCAATTTCCTAACTTTGCCAAAAATGTGCTGCATGGCGACGAAAGCGTATTTATTTTACTTTTAACCGTATTCTCGCTCGGTATTGGCATTGGTTCACTGCTGTGTGAAAAACTCTCAAAGCACAAAGTAGAGCTTGGCTTAGTGCTACTCGGCGCAATCGGTTTAGCGCTTTTTGGCGTTGATTTATATGCCTCAGGAGCCAATATCCATGCGGCTTCCAGAGCATCTGATTTAAGCCAAAACTATCAAACATTTCTACACGGCTTCACGCATTGGCGCCTGCTCGCCGACATCGCCCTTATCGGCATTTTCGGCGGTTTATACATTGTGCCGCTTTACGCCTTCTTACAAACCAACGCCCAAGAAGGCTTTCAATCGCGCGTCATCGCCGCCAACAATATTATGAACGCGCTATTTATGGTCGTTTCTGCGGGGTTTTCGTTGTGGATTTTCAGCCTCGGTTTTGACATTCCGAAGCTCTTTTTAATCACCGCCTTACTCAGCGCGCTCGTCACCGCTTATTTGTGTATTCGTCAGCCAGAACTCTTAACTGCATTTATTAAGTGGGTAAAAACACGCAATTAGGATATGATTTTTGTAAATGACACTTAACGATTACATCAGCATCGTCAATCAGCGCTATCAGGCGGGCAACGCCACCGAGCATAGCTACCGTGGCGATTTGCAACAGCTTTTGCAAACCATGCTGCTAGACGTAGCCGTGACCAATGAGCCCAAACGCATTGACTGCGGCGCGCCTGATTATATTTTAAGCCGCAAAGATGTGCCACTTGGCTATATTGAGGCTAAGGACGTAGGCGTAGAGCTTGGCCATAAATCGCACAAAACGCAGTTTGACCGCTACAAAGCTGCGCTAGACAACCTGATTATTACCGATTATTTGCAGTTTCATTTTTTTAAGCAAGGTCAGTTGGTTGCAAGCTGTTTTATTGGCGAAGTAAGCAATGGCAAAATACACGCCAACCCGCAAAATTTTGACACATTTACCAACCTGATTAAAAACTTTGCGCTTACCGTCACGCAAAGCATTAAATCGCCCGTTAAATTAGCACAAATGATGGCAGCCAAAGCCAAGTTGATGGCCGATGTGATTCATAACGCGCTTAACGAAGATAAAGAAAACAACACGCATAGCGAGCTTTACAATCAATATGAAGCCTTTAAAACGGTGCTTATTCACGATATTAGCCATGCAGAATTTGCCGATATTTATGCGCAAACCATTGCGTATGGCATGTTTGCGGCACGTTATCACGACCCAACATTAGAAAATTTTAGCCGCGAGGAAGCCGCAAGGTTAATCCCACAAAGCAACCCGTTTTTGCGCCAGCTATTTCGCACCGTGGCAGGTTATAACTTAGACGATACCGATGGCAAACGCTTGCTCTGGATTGTTGAAGAACTGGTGCAAATATTTTTAGCCACCGATGTTGCTAGCATTATGCGCAACTTTGGCAAAGCCACACGCCAACAAGACCCCGTGGTGCACTTTTACGAAACCTTTTTAAGTGAGTACGACCCCAAACTGCGCAAAGCGCGCGGCGTTTGGTACACGCCAGAACCTGTGGTGAACTTTATTGTGCGTGCGGTAGATGACATTTTAAAAACCAAGTTTGGGCTACCTAAAGGTTTGGGCGATACCAGCAAAACGCAAATTACGGTAGATGTTCAAGGCGCAGGCAAAAAAGGCAAAACCGAAAAACTCACTAGAGAAATCCATAAAGTACAAATTTTAGACCCCGCCACTGGCACCGGCACATTTTTAGCGCAAACCGTGCGCCACATTTACAACACGCAGTTTGCAAGCATGCAAGGCATGTGGCCACAATACGTAAAAGAGCATTTAATACCACGCCTAAATGGCTTTGAGCTACTGATGACCAGCTACGCCATGGCGCACTTAAAGCTAGATATGCTTTTAACCGAAACGGGTTATGTAAACGACAACGCATCTGAACGGCTACGCATTTACTTAACCAATAGTTTAGAGAACGACGATGCGCCCGATTTACCATTGTTTAACTATTTAAGTAACGAGGCAAACGAGGCCAACCGCATTAAGCGCGATGCACCTGTGATGGTGGTGATGGGCAATCCGCCTTACTCTGTGAGTAGCAGTAATAAAAGCGCTTGGATTCAAGACTTACTCAAAGACTATAAAAAAGATTTAAACGAGCGCAATATTCAACCGCTTTCAGACGATTACATTAAATTTATCCGCTTTGGGCAACACTTTATTGATAAAAATGGCGAAGGCGTATTGGCTTATATTAGCAATAACAGCTTTATCGATGGCCTGATTCACCGCCAAATGCGCAAAAATTTGCTTGAGAGTTTTGATGAAATTTATATTCTAGACTTGCACGGCAACGCCAAAAAGAAAGAAACCGCGCCAGATGGTAGCAAAGATGAAAACGTGTTCGACATTATGCAGGGCGTTAGCATTAACTTGTTTGTGAGAACAGGCAAAAAACTTTCAGCTGATACGCCTACTTCCTCCACCGTCATTCCCGCGAAAGCGGGAATCCATGTTGACGTTAATGAAAACCATAAAATGGATTCCCGCCTACGCGGGAATGACAAAGTAGACGTTAAGCCACTGGCAAGGGTTTTTCACCACAGCCTATATGGCAAGCGTGAGGCGAAATATGAAGTTTTGAATGAAGCAAGGCTAGATATACTACCTTGGCATGAATTGAAAACTCAAGCACCTGATTACTATTATATTAAGAAAAATAATGATGGCAAAAATGCTTATGAAGAGAATTTTAGTGTTCAGGACTTATTTTCTTTAAACTCCGTCGGAATTGTAACTTCTCGTGATGAGCTAGTAATTGATGATATTAAAGAAAATTTGATTCAGCGAATAAAACGTTTTTATGATTTAAATATTAGTGACTCAGAAATAAAGCATGAGTTGTCGTTAAAAGACAATGTTGATTTTAAAGTAACTCATGCAAGGTTTTCAGGGAAATATAGTGAAGGCTTGATTAAAGCCATAGGCTTTCGTCCTTTTGATAAGCGTTATATTTATTATGACTCTAACCTTATCGACCGTAATAGACATAATGTGATGCGTCAATTTACATCTGATAACTTGGCACTTTTAGTTCCAAGGCAATGCTTCGGAGATTGGCACCATGTATTAATTTCAAACACAATGGTTGATATGAATTTAACTGGGAATGCCAGAGCATATGGAGCTAGCAATGTGTTTCCACTTTACACCTACCCCGATTCCGCCGACTTACTCGCCGAAACCACGCGCACACCCAACCTAAATATGCAAATGGTTGAAACTATTGCAAGCAATTTAAGATTAACTTTTACCGCAGAAAAAACCACCGCCGTCATTCCCGCGCAGGCGGGAATGACGAAAGTAGCGAATGAGCAGACTGAATTTGCGCCAATTGATTTGCTGGATTATATTTACGCGGTGTTGCACAGCCCAAGGTATCGCGAAACATATAAAGAGTTTTTAAAAATAGATTTTCCACGTGTGCCTTACCCAAGCAATTCACAAACATTTTGGCAATTAGTGGCCTTAGGTGGCCAATTGCGCAAAACACACTTGCTGGAGAACCGCATGGATATTGACTTGCAGGGCAGTGTTATAAGCTACCCAATTGCAGGAAATAACGTGGTGGATAAGCTTAATTATGAAGCTGGCAAGGTGTTTATTAACGCCACCCAGTGTTTTGAAAACGTGCCAGAAATCGCGTGGGGCTTTTATATTGGTGGCTACCAACCTGCACAAAAATGGCTAAAAGACCGCAAAGGCCGTGCTTTAAGCTTGGAGGATATTGAACATTATCAAAAGATTATTAATGCTTTGTTGGAAACTGACCGCTTGATGCGCGAAGTTGATACGGTTTTAACAATTAATTAAACTGAAAAGCTAATTTAATTTAAACCCTTTTGGCAGCAGCACCCAAATTTTACCTTGTTGCTTCATTGCACCTGCTTTTGCGCCCGCCTCGTTCCCCGCACCCCAAAAAAAGTCTGCGCGTACGCCGCCTTTAATCGCGCCACCAGTATCTTGCGCTAACATCAAACGTTTAAGCGGTTTGGGGCTATTTGGCTGCGTAGTGGATAAAAATATCGGCGCGCCTAGCGGCACAAATTTTGGGTCTATTGCGACACTACGCTCTGCGCTAATAGGCACGCCAAGCGCGCCAATTGGGCCTGGAAGGCCTGCTGGCAATTCTTTAAAGAACACATAACTTGGGTTGCTGTTGAGTAAATCGCGCAATTTATCTAAATGTGTTCTTGCCCAAGTTTTGATGCCTTGCATGCTGGCTTGATCTAAGGTGAGTTCGCCGCGATCTACCAAAATGCGACCAATCGAATTATACGGATGCCCATTTTGGTCTGCATAGCCCGCATGCACTTGCTCGCCATTATCCAGTTGTACTAAGCCTGAGCCTTGGATTTGCAGGAAAAAAACATCGATAATATCATTAATCCAAACCAGCTCCGCGCCCAATAATGGCGAAGGATTCGCCTCAATTTCCGCCCGCGTGTTGTAAGGCACAAGTTTGTTGCCTACCAGCTTGCCACGCACGCGCTTGTATTTGAGCTCAGGGTAAGCATCGCCTAATTCCACCGTCACCAAATCTTTAGGTTGCTTGTACAAAGGATAAGGATTTTGCGCAGATTTTTTGCGGCTGCCTTTAAGCAGCGGCTCGTAATAGCCCGTAATCATGCCGCTGTCCGTGCCTTCTACGTTTGTCGCTGCATAAACATCAAAATAATGAGTGAGGTAAGCAATAATCGTGGCGTTATTGGGCTTTTGCATGTCTTTAGCCGCTGCGCATGCAGCTTGCCACTGAGGTTTATTCGTTTGCGGCTTATTGATTAGCGTGCTACAACTTTGCAGCCAAGCAGGCCAAGCCGCGCTTAAATCGTCTTCTTGCAAACCATCAATCTCCTCCCATTTTGCGGGTTTCAATAGACTATAGTCAGCATTTTTTGCGGTTTCTGTGGGCTTTTCCGTGGGTTTAACTTCGGTGGACTTAGCACCTTCAGGCATTTGAATGGGCTGCTCGCTTGTTTGAACAGGCGGGCAGTTGCAGCTTGGGATATTCGGTTTAACATTGCGCTTGGCGCAAGCGGTAGTGAGGATAATAATTAACGAAAATAACAGTATTTTCTTCATCAACATTTTTAGTGCAAAACGCGGGGCACCGCAAGTGTAAACGGCGCGATAATGGCCTCGAACTGTGTGCCATCTACCGCGACAATTTGATATGTGCCGCGCATACTGCCGGCAGGCGTATTGAGCAAGGTGCCACTGGTATATTCAAACCGCTCGCTGGGCTGCAATAAAGGCTGTGCGCCCACTACGCCTAGGCCACGCACCTCGATTACTGCGCCGTTGTCATCGGTAATAATCCAATGGCGGCTAATTAATTGCGCCGCAACCGCGCCTGTGTTGGTGATGGTAATGTGATAAGCAAAGGCATAGCGATTTTCATCCGCATCAGATTGATCGGCCAAATACTCTGTTTTTACACTGACCGAGAACGCGTGTTTCTGCTGATTTGCCAATTTAGTCAATCATCCCAGATGTGGGTGAGCTGGGGCTGGCCGAGTAAAGTTTTTTCGGCATGCGCCCCGCCAAATAAGCCTCGCGGCCTGCTTCCACCGCCTTTTTCATGGCAGATGCCATCAAAATAGGGTTGCGTGCACCCGCGATAGCAGTGTTCATGAGAATGCCCGCGCAGCCAAGCTCCATGGCGATTGCCGCGTCACTGGCTGTTCCCACGCCAGCATCTACCAGCACGGGCACTTTGGCGTTTTCGATAATAATCTGCAAATTCCACGGGTTTAAAATACCCATGCCAGAGCCGATGAGCGAGGCAAGCGGCATGACCGCAACGCAACCAATATCTTCCAGCTGTTTGGCAATAATCGGGTCGTCAGAAGTATAGACCATGACATCAAAGCCATCTTTTACCAAGGTTTTTGCAGCGGCAATGGTTTCGATAACGTTTGGATACAAAGTTTTTGGATCGCCCAGCACTTCCAACTTAACCAGCTTGTGGCCATCTAACAGCTCGCGCGCCAGGCGCAGCGTGCGCACAGCCTCATCGGCCGAGTAACAACCCGCAGTGTTGGGCAAATAAGTAAACTCTTCGGGCGGCAAAAACTCCAGCAGCGAAGGCTCGCCTGCATTTTGGCCAATATTAGTCCGACGAATGGCAACAGTGACGATTTTTGCGCCACTTGCGTCGATTGCCTGACGCGTTTGGGCAAAATCTTTGTATTTTCCCGTGCCGACCAACAGGCGCGAGCTGTAAGATTGTCCTGCAATAATGAGTTTGTCTGTCATATTCTTTTTCAATTACCCACCACGCCTTTTATTTAACCGCCACCTACAGCACCCACAATTTCTAATTTGTCGCCATCATTGAGTATCGCTTGCGCAAACTGACTACGCGGTACGATTTCACCATTACATTCAATAGCAATGCGCTTTCCAGCCACATTGAGCGTCGCTACCAAATCAGCAATGGTCATGTTCCTAGCTTCAAACTGCCTAGCATTTCCGTTGATTAAAATTTGCATTCTAATTTAAAAAAATTTTGTTTTAGTAACGCTATTTTACGTAAATTTGCGGACGCTTGGCGCTTAATCTGCAATTAATTTTTAGCGCATCATTTTTTGGTACGAACTATGCTTATGACTTTTGTGTAAAGAATTTTATTTTTGTGTATTCCGCAACTGCAATGACGCGTTAAACATAAAAATGTAACGATTTTAATGATTTATCGACTAAAGCTACAATTAGGATGAATTTTTTTGGTAAATTAGACTCAACGCATTACTGAAACAAAATTTCAGTAATTTTTACTCCCAAAAGGAAAAGCACCATGGCACAAGCACTTAAAAAAGCAGAAGTAGCAAAAGTTAATTTAAATAAAAAATTATCAACTTCAAAATCGCAAAAAAATAATGATGCAAAAACAACAGAAACAACCGTTTTAAATTTCGACAATTCCAAAAGTTTTAGTCGATTTTTAGAATCTAGCTGCGACTGCTGTTAATTTAGCCAATTAGCAATCAATTGAGGATGGCGTTTGCCACCCTTAAATCTTTATTCAATCAACTGTTGCGGACGTTTCGGCTCTGGCCAGTCCAAGTGGTAGAACTGACCACGGGGCTGATCTTTGCGCTCGTAAGTATGCGCACCGAAGAAATCGCGCTGACCTTGCAATAAGTTTGCAGGTAAATCTGCACTGCGATAACCATCATAATAGGCTAAAGCGGCACTAAAGCCTTGCGCTGGAATGCCATTAGTGACTGCTAAAGCAATCACTTTGCGCCAACCCGCCTGGCCTTCGTTCATGGCGTTGGTGAAATATGGATCTAACATCAAGTTTTTCAGACGTGAATTAATGGCATACGCCATGGTGATTTTTTGCAAAAAGCGCGCGCGAATAATACAGCCGCCGCGCCAGATTTGTGCAATCTCACCAAAGTTAAGCTTCCAGTTATACGCGACTTGCGCTTTATCAATGAGCTGGAAACCTTGTGCATAAGCACAGATTTTTGAGCAATACAGGGCGTTTTTAATCGCTTCGATAACGACTTTTTTATCGCCTTCGACTTTAATCGCAGGGCCTTTTAAGATTTTGCTGGCTTCAACACGTTCTTCTTTTAAGCTAGAAAGCGCACGTGCATAAACAGCGGCCGCAATTGCGTTAGCAGGCGCGCCAAGCTCTAGCGCATTCGCTGCTGTCCATTGACCTGTGCCTTTTTGGCCAGCGGTATCTAAAATTTGATCGACCAAAAAGCCTGGGCCCATAGGGTCTTTTTGTTGCAGAATATCAGCGGTAATTTCAATCAAGAAACTTGATAGCTCGCCTTTGTTCCATTCTTCAAATACTTTACCAATTTCATTGGCTGGCATGCCGAGCAGGTTTTTCATGAGCCAATAAGCCTCACAAATCAATTGCATATCGATATATTCAATACCGTTGTGCACCATTTTTACATAGTGGCCAGCACCGTCTGGGCCGATGTATTCCGCGCATGAAAAGCCACCCTCAACTGGCTTACCTGGCTTGCCGCCTTCCATAGGCTCGCCCGTGACTGGATCCACTTTCGCTGCAATGTCGCGCCAAATTGGCTCTAAACTCGCCCAAGCTTTACGTGTGCCAGATGGCATTAAACTTTGGCCAAAGCGCGCACCAGTTTCGCCGCCAGAAACACCAGAACCAATGAAATCAATGCCTTTCACTGCAAGTTCTTTTTCGCGGCGAATGGTATCTGTCCATAATGAGTTGCCGCCATCGATAATAATGTCGCCTTGCTCTAAGAAAGGCAAGAGCGCGTTAATCGTGACATCGGTCGCGCTACCCGCTTTAACCAGCAACACAATTTTACGCGGCCGCTTGATGCTGAGTACAAAAGAGGCTAAATCAGCATGACCAACCACATTAGCCGCCGACGGCTCATTGGCTTTACATTCCTTAATAAAATTCGTCATCTTTTTAGGATCGCGGTTGTACACGGCAATGGTGTAGCCGTGATCGGCAATATTAAGGGCAAGGTTTTGCCCCATGACGGCGAGGCCTACTAGGCCAATATCAGCATTCTTTGTGATCATACTATCTCTCTTTAAATGGGTAATTTAAGTTAAAAAATAAACATAAGCTTTTGGCTTAGGTTTTAGGTGCTACATTTTGCTACAAAACTATTTGCTACAAATCTATAAAACTCTGCCGAACAATTGAATTGCCAGTTGATAGCCCATCAACTGTAGCTGCGGGTCGTAACGCTCGCCTTCATCGCGCATAAACGCGTGCTGGCCATTAAATTCATGCCAAGTAAAATTCAAATTGGCATCCGTCATTTTTTGGTAAACCAGCGCACGTCCAGCGGTGGGGATATGGTTATCTTGCTTACCCCAAATCATCATCAACTCACCTTTAATATCGGCGAGTCTATCCATGCTGTGTTGATTCGGCTTATTTGGGATATTATTACCGTGTAAATCGGTCGCATAAAAGCAAGCTGTCGCCTTAACTTCGGCCTGCAAAGCCGCGCGAAAAGCCAAATGCCCACCAATGCAATAACCCATTGCGCCTACATTGCCGTTGTACCAAGACTGCTGGCCTAGCCAATCAATCATGGCGCGGTTGTCCGTATCGTAGCCTTGTGCGTCTTTAGCGGCTTTGTCGGCATTGCCTTTATCACGACCTGCGTCGTCATAACCCAGCACCGTGCCGATTGGATTGAGCTCGTGAAAAACCTCTGGCACCAGTACCGCATAACCTTGACCCGCCATAAATTTTGCCGAGCGTTCAATGGGGCCAGTTTGCTGAAAAATCTCAGAATAAAATAAAATAGCTGGATAATTTTTATCGCCAACTGGGCGGTGAACATAGGTGCGCATAACGCCAGTGGGGGTGGGTAAATCAACGACGTGTGAATGTATCAGCATGCTAAAAAATCCAAAAATAAATATCTTCGTGAATGCAGCATTTTACAAGGCTTTAGCGGCGCTTTCACCTTAATTTTGTGTTAATTTAGCAAATAGTTGGTTTTGTTGGCGAATCTTTTATTTTTTACACTGTCATTTAGTCAAGTTCATCTATCAAGGATGTTGCTATGCGCTCAATTTTTGCCTATGTCACACTACTTTTAATGCAAGCAAGTGCATTTGCTGAGCCTAATAGCGAGCTCGTTTACAAGCTTAAAGCCTCCGTCGCCAAAGTGCATAGTTTTACTAAAAATGGCGGGCACGGCATTGGTACTGGCGTGGTGGTGGGTAAAGACTTGATAGCCACCAACTGCCATGTGTTAGCCAATGCGACAGGCGTCAGCATCAGTAAATTTGGCGAAAGCTTTGCGCCTGTGGCTTTAAAAGCCGACTGGAAGCACGATTTGTGTATTTTGCGCTTTGAATATTTAGAAATGACGCCTGTGGAATTAGGTGATTCTGAGCATTTAAAATACGAGCAGGAAATATTTTCCATTGGCTTTCCTGGTGGGCCACCAAAACCGCAAACCACTTCTGGCAGAATAAAGGCTTTATATCCGCTAGATGACAGCGCGATTGTGCGCACCGATGCGTCATTCATGATGGGCGCCAGCGGTAGCCCAGTATTTGATAGTGAAGGCAAACTTATTGCTATCAGCACTTTTAAAAGTCCTGGTAGAGGCGCCTATTTTTACAATATGCCAGTGAAATGGGTAAAGGCCTTGTTAGATGCGCCAGAAACGACCTCGATGAAAGCAGAAGGAACGCCATTTTGGGATGCGCCCGAAGATAAAATGCCATTTTTTATGCGCGTAGTGCTGTCGTACCAAACGGGAGAATGGGCGGCGTTAAGCAAAATCGCCCAGCAATGGCTAGATAATGAACCAAATTCTGCTGAGGCGCATTATTACCTAGGGGTGGCGGATGAAAAATTGGGGCAAGCGCCAATGGCAAAAAATGAGTTCGCACAAGCATTGAAGCTGCATCCACAGCATCCAGCCACCTTATTTGAATTGGGTTTAATTGCCAATCAGGAAGGCAATCAACCAGAGCTTGAGCGCGTAAAAGTCACCCTAAAAGAAATTGATGCAGATATGTTAGATAGCTTGAACGATACAATTAACCCTAAACCTGAAAGCGAAAAATGATGCAAAAACGCATTCTTTTGGGTGCTGCTCTTGCATGCATCAACTTTGCAAATGCGCAAGACGCTACCGTCGCCGAACCCACAGATGCGTTTTTATACGGCCTTAAACAATCCTTAGTTAAAGTGATTAGCAACGAAAAATCGGGTGGTTTAGGCCACGGCACTGGCGTTGCTATCAGCAAAAATCATGTGATTACCAATTGCCATGTGATTGCCAATACGCGCGGCGTCACCATCCGCGTTTGGGGCGATTCTTACTCGCCTGTCGCCATGCAAGCAGATTGGAAGCATGATTTGTGTATTATGCGTTTTGAATGGGCGAATATCACACCCGTGGCGCTAGGTGATTCAGAAAATCTTAAATACGAACAGCCGATTATTTCCATCTCCATGCCTGGCGACTCGCCCGCGCCGTATATCGATTTAAGTAAAATAAAAGCGCTTTACGCCATGGATGGCAGCCAGGTGATTCGCACAGCGGCGGCCTTTGCCGTTGGCGCGAGCGGTAGTCCCGTGTTTGATTACAATGGGAGGCTCGTCGGCATTAGCACCTTTAAAAGTCCTGGCCACGGCGCTTATTATTACAACATGCCCGTGGAATGGATAAAGTCCCTGTTACTGACACCCGAAATCCCGCTTGACCAAGCTTACATAGCTGCTTTTTGGGATGCGCCCGAAGAAGCGCGGCCTTTTTTTATGCGTATTGTGCTACCGTTTCAGAATAAACGTTGGGACGATGTGAAAAAGGTTTCGCAAGCGTGGTTGCTAAAAGAACCCAAAAGCGCAGAAGCAAACTATTACGCAGGCATGGCGGAGGAAAACTTGGGAGACCTAGCTAAGGCAAGCCAATATTTTCAGCAATCATTAAAACTGCAGCCGCAACACCCCGCCTCATTGCTAGCGCTAGGACTTATGGCAAATCGTGCTGGCAATACTGCTGAGGTTGCGCATGCGCACGTTGCGCTAAAGGCGATTGATGCAAGCTTAGATGATGAATTTAATGAGGCGCTAAAACCTCAACCGCAATAAACATAAATTTAGAATTTAGGGATGTAGTGCAAGGCGCACGGAGCGCAGAAGCCCAGACAGTATGTTGGGCGAGGTTGCGAGCACCGCGAAACGCTGCAATGCACCCTAAAAATGAATTCACTAATAATCGCTGCTACGGCCAGTGGAATAACCTTGCGGAATGTCATTTTGCCACTCGCCACAAGCATTGCAAAGGTGGTCATGCAAGGTCGGGCTGAGCGTTAAATCATTACTGCCGCAAAATTTACACTGCGCCGCATGCACATCTGACGTTTTATGATGCGTTTCATGGTGCTCAGTCGCGACTTTACTACTGCCTAAACCGTACTTATTGTCCATGGCGAACTCCATACAAATACTATTTAATAAGACATAAATTACGCCTTTTTTGGCGTTTTAACAAGGCCTAATTTGCATGTGCTGCGCGGCTTAACCTATCCGCAATCGCCAGCCATTCTGGTGTAATTGGCGGCGTTTCTACCAGTAACAAATCTGCATTTAAAAAATCTATTTGGTGCAGTGTGTCGTACAGCCGCTCTGCTGCTTCATCGGGGCGATTTGGCAAAATAAAGTGTGTGCAATTTGGTAACGCGCCTTCCCCAAAAATTAATGCCGCGCAGTTTTTTTGTGAAGCCGTAAAACGATTCAAATCATCACGCGAAGTGAATAATTTAATTGGCGTTCTGGGTGAATAATGCAGCAAATGCTGGCCGGGCGCTTTGGGTAAAGGATGATTGCTTTTTAAAGCAGGCACGCCAGCAACCGCATGGATATTGGCTTCTGGCACCATGCCCAAACGCAACAATTGCCAATTTTCGCCTTCCACGCTCACAATGGTCGATTCAATGCCCACCTTGCATGCACCGCCATCTAAAACCGGTATGTTTTCGCCCAAGCCCGCCGAGACATGCGCCGCGGTCGTTGGGCTAAGCTGCGTGAATTTATTGGCCGATGGTGCGGCCAGCGCCAAACCACTTTCGCGCAAAAGTTGCAAGGCAACGGGGTGGCTAGGCACACGCAAAGCAACGGTTGGCTGGTTGCCGCGTAAAATGTGCGAAATGCTTTCTTTCGCGGGCAGCACCAGCGTAAAAGGCCCGGGCCAAAATGCGCTTGCCAGTTTTTGTGCGAGTGGCGGAAAATCTGCGGCAAAATCCAAAACTTGGCTTGCGCTGGCAATATGCACAATCAAGGGATTATCCGCTGGTCGCTGTTTAATGGCGTAAATCTGCCGCAAAGCCTTGTCATTGCTAGCGTCCGCAGCTAGGCCGTAAACGGTCTCGGTGGGAATCGCCACAACGATGCCGCGTTTTAATAAGGTAATGGTTTGCGCTAAATCAACTTGCATAAGGTTCAAAAACAAAAATATGTGACATTCTAACCCGCGTATCGAAAGACTAAGTTGCTTTTCTAAAGGTGAGATTAATTCTGCGCTCACCAAGCAAAGCGTGTGTTCCAGCTTTTAATGGCAAAATTCCGTGATAGTGCAGGCGCGATTCCCCACCCCACACCAACACATCACCATGATTTAACGAGATTTTAATTGTTTTGTCGGCGCGCATATGCCCGCCAAACTGAAACATGGCCGGAAGCCCAAGTGAAACCGAAACAATTGGCTGGCTAAAATCACGCTCATTTTTATCTTGGTGCAAACTCATGCGCGCACCAACTTTGTATTGATTGATCAAACAGGCATCAGGTACAAAATCTTCAAAGCCAGCTTCATTAGCTGCATCTTTAGCCAATTGCAAAAATGTGGCGGGCATGGCTGGCCAAGGCATGCCACTTTTTGGGTCGTGCGAAGCATAACGGTAACCAGTTTTATCCGTCACCCAGCCAAAATCGCCGCAATTGCTCATGCCGACCGACATCGCGAACCCGTTAGGTGTAACCATATGACGAAAGGGCGCTAGCGTGATTATTTGCTGAAAATCTGCCAGCAAAGCTTCTTGAATCGGCAAAGCAAATTCTGTTAGCAAATATGCATCTTTAGCAATTTGTTGTTTGCGGGGTATTAGCTCACTTAACAAATCCACTATTTTTTCTGCTCTAAATCTAATAATGCCTGCTTACGCCCTACTCCCCAACGATAACCAGAAAGCTCTCCATCGCTTCGCACTACGCGATGACAGGGAATAGCAACTGCGAGTGTATTTGCCGCGCAAGCGCCTGCCACGGCACGCACCGCCTTGGGTGCGCCGATGCGCTTAGCAATATTGGTGTAACTCATTGTTTTTCCTGCTGGAATATTGCGCAGAGCTTGCCAAACACGCTGCTGAAACGCCGTGCCGCGCACATCTAGTGGCAAATCTAAACCGAGTGCTGGCGTCTCAATTATACCAAGCACTTTTGCCACAATTTGCTTAAATTCATTTTCGCCGCCAATCAAGTGCGCACGCGGAAATGCCTCTTGCAAGTCTTGCACTAACTTTTCAGCGTCATCACCCAAAAATATCGCACACACGCCAACCGCGCTGGCAGCCACTAAAATTACACCTAACGCACATTCGCCAATTGCGAAGCGTATTTCGGCATTTTTTCCCCCAGCGCGATATTCCGAAGGCGTCATGCCCAAAAGTTGATTGGAATTTTCATAAAAACGGCTATTGGAATTGTATCCGGCCTCAAAAATCGCGTCCGTTACAGTCGTACTTTTGCTTAATTCGGTGCGCACACGTTTGGCACGTTGCGCAGCAAAATAGGCTTTTGGCGTTAATCCTGTAATTGCTTTAAAAACACGATGAAAATGGTAAATACTCAAACCTGCTTTATCGGCAAGCGTCTGCAAATTTATCGCCTGATCCGAAGCTTCAATCAAGCGGCAAATTTTTGCGATAGTTTCTGCGTGTTGTACTGCCAGCGGCGGCTGATTTGGCTTGCAACGCTGGCACGGGCGAAAGCCTGCACTTTCTGCATCCTCAATTGTGTCGTGAAACTGCACGTTTTCTGGCAAGGCTATGCGCGATGCGCAAGAAGGACGACAATATACACCCGTAGTTTTAACCGAATAATAAAACGTGCCATCCGCCTCTATGTCCCGCGCCAATACTCGCCCCCAGCGCGGGTCGCCTTTTGTGTTGGTGGCTAAAATATGAACTTCAGAACGTTTCATGATATTTATCTCTATGATACTTAGGATAGCGTTAATTTAGCTAAGTTGCAGCTGCAAAAAACTCCGAATCTTGTGATTGAATTCCTAAGTTATAATTGGCGCATGTCTTCTACACCCAATCCACACAAAATCGCGACTGATTTTCTCGCCAATATTGATGCGGATTGGGCGCAGTTAATAAAAACCGTGGGCGTTTGTACTTTTGTGCCAGAACTCGAAGAAGCACCTTATGCCTCGCTAGTGAGTGCGATTGCTTACCAGCAATTGCACCCCAAAGCAGGCGATGCGATTTTGGCGAGATTTTTGGATTTGTACGCAAAAAAATTCCCAACGCCCGCGCAGATATTGGCGACTGAGTTTGATGTGCTGCGTGCTTGCGGATTTTCTGGGCGCAAAATTGAGACGATTTATGGCATTGCTAACGCCGCGCAGAGCGGCTTGGTGCCTGATAGAAGCGCCGCTGAAAAACTCTCAGATGAAGCATTAATCGAACGTTTGGTAACGCTGAAAGGGATTGGCCGTTGGACGGTAGAAATGTTTTTAATGTTTACGCTCGGCCGCATGGATATTCTGCCTGCGGATGATTTTGGCGTGTGCGATGGCTACAAACGCTTAAAAAAATTAGAAACCGCGCCCAAACGCAAAGAAATCGCAGAGCTTGCCCTGGCTTGGCTGCCGCATAGAACCATCGCCAGCTGGTATTTGTGGCGCGTTCCCAAACTTAAAAAATAAAAGAAATGAATGCAAATTTTTAAAAATCCTATCTTTAAATATCACAACCATGCTTTTCTCAAGCTGTTGGCTTTCCGCACGCAAATGGTGTTTGCTTATCAAATCGTTGCGGTGGTGGTCGGCTGGCATATTTACGAGCTGACGCACGACACTTTAGCCTTGGGACTTATCGGTCTTGCCGAGGTCATTCCCTACTTCAGCTTTGCGCTTTTTGCTGGGCACGCGGTCGATCACTTTTACTCACGGCGCGGTTTTGGCGTGATTGCTGCGCTGATGTTATTTTTTAATACGCTCATACTCACGGCCATTTCATTGGGCTGGATTACGGCCAACTCTACTTTTTGGATTTATGCCAGCATCGCTGTCGCGGGCGTAGCGCGTGCCTTCATCGCGCCAAGTTACAGCACACTTTTCGCCATTATTTTGCCGCGCGAGGAATTTGCGCGTGCTTCTGGCATCGGTACTTCAGTGTTTCAATTTGGCTTGGTGATGGGTCCAGCGATTGGCGGTTTGCTGGTAGGCTTTGCTAATAAAACCGTCGCCTATTCGGTCGCCACTTTGTTGTTTTTAGGTGCAGCAATTACGCTTTCCACATTAAGTGTAAATGAGCCACCAGCCAATAAGGACACGCCTCCCGTGTTCACCAGTATTGGCGATGGTTTGCGTTTTGTGTTCAGTAATCAGATTATTTTTGGCGCACAAATGCTCGACATGTTCGCCGTGCTGTTTGGCGGCGCTGTCGCTTTGCTGCCTGCATTTATTCAAGATATTTATCATCACGGCCCCGAAGGCTTGGGCATTTTGCGTGCCATGCCAGCGTTTGGCGGCATCATGATGGGTTTGTATCTCACGCGCCACCCCATTAATTTACACGCAGGACGCTGGCTGCTGAGCGCGGTGGCGGGCTTTGGCGTGTGCATAATCGCCTTTGCTTTGACCACGCAATTTTGGCTGGCGGCCTTTATTTTGCTGCTTTCTGGCGCGTTTGATGGCGTTTCTGTGGTGCTACGCAACACCATTATGCAACTTGTGACACCAGATGACATGCGCGGTCGCGTATCCGCCATCAACGGCATCTTTATTGGCTCTTCCAACGAACTTGGCGCGTTTGAATCTGGCTTAATGGCGCGCCTGATGGGCTTGGTGCCATCGGTAATTTTTGGCGGCATGATGACGCTTGGCGTAGTTGGTATTACTGCAAAATTTGCGCCAAAATTACGCAAGTTAGAACTTCACCAATTGCATTAAATTAAGCTTAGAATACTTTTTTAGTTTTAGTTTTAAGGATTTGTCATGTTAAATATGTTCGACGCCACTATTCCACCGCTAAAACACACGCTTAATAACCTTTCGCATATTCTTAAAAAAGGCGAAGCGCATGCTGAAGCTAAAGAAATTGACCTCGCGGTATTTTTCAACGCGCGCTTGTTTCCCGATATGTTTCCGCTAAGTCGCCAAGTGCAAATTGCCACAGACATGAGCAAGGGCGCGGGTGCGCGGCTGGCGGGCGTTGAGGTGCCAAGTTACGAGGACAGCGAAGCGACATTTGCCGATTTAAACGCGCGCATTGCCAAAACCGTTGCATTTTTAGATAGCCTGACGCCTGCGCAGTTTGCTGGCGCCGAAACGCGCGAGATTGAAATTTTTGTGCGCAAACACAAAATGGAATTTAACGGACAAGACTATTTGCTAAAATGGGTGATGCCGAACGTATATTTTCACGTGACGACGGCCTACAACATATTGCGCCACAACGGCGTAGAGCTTGGCAAGCCAGACTTTTTGCGCGGCGCGGGTAGCTAACTCGAGCCAAATTATCTGTCACGCGAAAATTGACATACTTAACGGCGCGCGCCGTTGCCAAAAAACTCCGTCATCATAAAACTTTCCAGCGCGGTGGTATCTTCCACGCGCGCGGAAAGCACTAACACGCGACCCAATCGCTGCGAATCCCAATTAAAATCACCGCTATATTCACGGCGAATAATCTCGATCATTTTTGTAATCACCTCGTGCTTGCCGTCCGAGCCTTCAGGCACGGACACATCAATCACCTCTAGCCGCGCGCTGTTAATATTGTTTTTCCAGCCTTTAAAGCTAAATTGCGCGCTGTGTAACCCCATTTCGCGAATCTGAAAAACGCCATTCGTGCCATCAAATTTCAAATTTTCTTTAATTTTCGCATCGCGTTTTTCGCCTTCGCTTTGCGTATTATTGCTCGCCAATACTTCTTCCGCATCTTGTTTAGATGCGCCTTGCGCGGCTAATTTCGCCTCTTTTTGCCGTTTGATATAAGCCTGCATATCTTCGCCAGGCAAAGGATTGGGCGATGTTTCAATGGCTTTTTTAGAGTGGTTTGGCACAGTCAAATCAGATTTTTTTGCCACTTCTACTGGCGTTTCAACTGGCTTTACTTGCTTGGGCGGCGTGGATTTTTCTTTAATTATTTTTTTAGGTTTTGTTGGAACATGCTCTGGCATCCGCTCTGGTATTGGCTCTTGGGGCAGCGCCGCTGGCTCACTTTTTGCCACTTCTTTCTTTTGTGGAGGGCCAAGTGTGATTTCGAACGGAGGCGCTTCCTTCACAGGAGCGCCCATGCTAAATAATTTAGGCGCAAAAAACCACAACAAGGCCAAATGTAGCAAAATAGAAAGCGTCAGCGCAATAATGGTTTTGCGGCTGATGCGAATGTGGAAAACCTTTTCGCCGCGCGGTGGCAGCTCCCAAACTGAATTATTGATAATAGGCGCAGGCATACTTATTGAATTTTATTGCGGATTAATAGCATCAGGCTTGCATAGTAAATGACTAGACCTAAAGTAAGCAAAAATAATTCATGCTAAAATTGAGTGATGAAACTTTACCCACACGCCATCGTCGATAATTTTTACGAGAACCCAGATGCGATTCGCAAATTTGCGCTTGCGCAAAAATACACTTATTGCAAAGAAATCAAAGATATACAATACGTTTTTCCAGGCTGTCGCACAAAAGATTTATTTAAAATTAACCCTGTGTTGTTTGAAAATATTGTCAAAAAATTGGTCTCGGTGTATCACAACGCAGAAAATGACTACATGGGCTGGACGGTTACCACCAGCTTTCAAATTGTGACAGCGGAGTTCGGCCAAGGTGTTATTCATCGCGATCACAATACCATATTTGCCGCAGTGCTTTTTTTAACGCCCGATGCACCGCTAACGACGGGTACCAGCTTGTTTAAACCCAATAAAACCTTTGACGCCGACAAATACGAACAAGCGCTACAAGATAACGACGCGCGCTTTAAAGCGGGCGAAATGATGATGGACACCCGCTACCACAGCATGTTTGACGAGGTTGTGCGCGTGAACAATGTGTACAACACGTTGATTATTTACGAAGGCGATACCTACCACGCCGCCAATCAATTTTTTGGCGATAACAACAAAAATGGCAGGCTGGCACAGGTATTTTTTGTCACGAAGATTGATGCGCAGAAAGAAAATGTTTTCCCACTGAATAGAACCAAAGCGGTAAGAACTTGGCAGACTTAATTTAAGACAAAATCGATGTAAGCGCAAAAAAGCCCGCTGTTACGCAGGCTTTTTTTCAATTCACAAAATTAGCTTTAAAAGCTAATTCTCGAATTTAATATTAGTTAACTGCATCTTTCAATGCTTTACCAGCGCTAAAGCCTGGGGCTTTGCGTGCGGCAATTTTAATTTCTTTACCAGTTTGTGGGTTGCGGCCTGTACGTGCAGCGCGTGCAGAAACTTTAAATGTACCAAAACCAATCAAGGTTACAGTATCGCCTTTTTTCAGAGCTTTAGTAATAGAATCGGTAATCGCATCCACTGCTTTAGCAGCATCCACTTTAGTTAAGTCTGCTTGTGCTGCAACTGCAGCGATTAATTCAGATTTGTTCATCGTTTTCTCTCTGGTTGGTTGTAAAGTGGTCTAACTTTACTGGCAGTAAGGCGCTGTGTCAATGTTCTAGCAGCATTTGTTAGAAAAATTTACAAAAAAAGCCATGCTGCAGCTAATTTTTTGCCAAAGCACCTTAAATCATCTGATTTTCTTGCTCCTAAGCGGCTCCAGCAAGGGCGAAAGCCCATTGTGATCAATCTCCTGCATCAACTGCAATAAACGCCCCAGCTCTGTTTTAGGAAAGCCCTCGCGCGCAAACCAATTAAGATAATTGCCTGGCAAATCGGCCAGCAAACGCCCTTTGTGCTTGCCATAGGGCATTTCTAGCGTGACTAATTTTTGTAAATCTTCTGGGTTCATCTGGTCAAAATTCGAAAAACGACTGTTTTGGTCAGTTTATGCACAAATATGGCGCATTATTTTTGCGCGCTCAATCATAAATTACTTTAACAATTATTGCTAACTAAATGAAAAATATAATATCTTAAATATAGGCTAAGTATTTAATTTAATTGGATATTTGGCGTGAATTTTGCTGTAATTTTATTGTCATAGAGGACGTATATGCTCAAATTTTTTAAGGAGTGAAAAATGGCGATATACCAAGTTTTAGATGAACAAAACCACCCAGTTTATGAAACCAAAAGCTTTATCAAAGCATTGCAAGAGGCGGAGCTGCTAAACCACTCGAATGACGACCACTACTTTTTTGTAGAAGTGGCAGCCATACAAACGCATTAAAAAAAGAGATGCCATGAGAGCCGCATATCTATTGGCTTGCAGAGCACATGATTCATTATAAATTAACCGGCAGGCCTAAATCTAACTTGGTTGCCGCTTTAGGGCCTTCAACTTTTTCCTGAATAAAATCCACCGCCTCGCCCGAAGCCCAAGAGGCCGCATACGCCAACGCAAACACCAACAAGCCGCGCGCAATGCCTTTGGGAATACCTTGCTCCTCCAAAAAGCGACGCGCATACCAAACCGCCACAATAAACACGATGGTGGAGATAAGTACATTCCAAATTGAGGGTAGCGTAAACATTGGCACATCATACCGCGAAATTGAAAGAGTTTGCCTTAAAAACTAGCCCTAGTTGCAGTTGATGCTCTGGGATCCGCATGGATATTGGCTCGTGGCGCAATGCTGTCATTCTGAGCCCTAAGCTTGTGGAGTGGGCGAAGAGTCCAGCCAAAACAAAAAAAGCATTCCCTCGCCCTTTAAGGGATAGGGCTAGGGTGAAGGTAAAAGTGCGCGTTACTTTTGCTCAGCCAGTTTCTCACCGAGTTTTCGCACAAACTCCGCAACATCCCACTCGCAACCAGAGCAGCCAGAAAGCGCACCTGTTCTGCGCGAAATCGCATCTAAATCCAAGCCTTCGTTAAGCAGCTTTTCAATTTGTCCGCGCGTGGTGCCGCTGCATGGGCATAAAATTTCATCGGGGGAATTGATATTAATTAAGCTCATATAAAAATGTTAATTGCTTCAAAAGGCGCATGGATATTGGCTTTTGGCCTACACGACCCAATTTTCTATTTGTAGCGCAGGCACTTTGGCAAACTCTTTTTCGTTATTGGTCACCAAAATTAAGCCTTCGCTGCGCGCCTGCGCGGCGATGTGCAAATCGTTTACGCCAATCGGCTGGCCAATTTTTTCGAGCGATGTTCTAATCGCGCCATAATGCTGCGCAGCTTTTTCGGCATACGGCAACACCACTAATCTGCTACAAAAATCCTCCACCACCGCTAGGTTTGCCGCTGGCTGGCTACTTTTTTCTGCGCCGTGCAAAAGCTCGGCAAGCGTAATCACCGAGATTGCCATGCGCGTGCTGTTTTCGTTAAAAGTCGCCAAAACTTCCAGCGGACGGCGCTTAATCACATAAATAACGATATTGGTATCGAGTAAATACTTTATCATTTAAAAGCTTTCGCGGTCTTGCTGCGCTTGGCTTGCGCGGGCTTCCATAAAGTCATCGCTCACCGTTAAACCATTCTTAAAAAAGCTATCCCAAGATTCCGCCAGCGGCGCAATAATTCGCTCGTTGCCAATTGCGCGAACGCTCACCCGCTTCACGTTATCGGGCAAACGCAACTCTGAAGGCAGCCTTACTGCTTGCGTGCGATTGTTGGTAAATACTGTGCTAGTTGCCATATTCACTCCTGCTTAATTTGTATATAGCATTAGTATATGGCTTTGGTCAAAAAGTTGCAAGTGGATTACATTTTTGTTAAAGGACATGCCCTGAAAGGCGCATGGATATTGGGTTGTAGGGCGTCAATAGCGAAGCGTATTGCGCCGAAAGAAGATTTTTTGTGTTTTGAAAATTCTCATGCGGCGGATTACACTTTGTTAATCCGCCCTACGCTAGCTATAAACTGACCAAACCCAATTCTTCGAGACGAATCGCCATAGCTTCAACCGACACATTAAACTGAATCGCTAGCGAATTAAAATGCCGCCCATTAAAACGCGATGCGCCCGCAAGCTGTCTTGATAATGCATGCAAGTTATTACATTTTTTCATTGCCTCATCATAACTGTGAAAACCTAAAGCAACTGCAGTTGCTTCATACAAAGTAAACGCTTCTGTTAGAAAATGCCGTCTAAAAGTCTCTCGCACAAGTTTACCTGGCATTAAAAAGAAAGCAGCAAATTTGTTGGCTTCAACCTCTTTTGGGTCACGAGATTTTATTGTTCCATCTAACGGCATATCCCGATGCAAGCCATTTCCCATATGCAGTATAGCGTGCCCTAATTCGTGTGCAGCGGTAAAATGCTGAATATCAGGTCTAAAGCGACGTGAAATGCGTACTTTTTTTGAATTGCTATCAATTACCCCCGCTGCTTCGATAAGCTTTCCATCAATAATAAATTCGCCAAGATTTTGTTCTAAATCGCAGTCGTATCCCAATAATTTAAAGGCAACGAGAGGATCAAGAATGCTAATCGGATTAGTGGTTTTAATGTTGGGCCAAATCTTATGTCTGTTTTTCCACATAAGCCTCTGTAAGTTTATAGCTTTCTGCTCTATTTCATCGATTGTGTATCGTTCTTTTTTGTTTTCTACTTTTACTATTAAACTAGATAATGCACTGTAACCATTTGGTGCATCTTCATCTAAATGTGCATATGGATCTTGTAGCAAGAACCGACTATTGGTAATCTCGGATGCAAATGCCTGCTGAGGTTGCTCACTTTGTAACGCTATCGCGCTTAAATTACCATCACCATCCACATGAGCGTAATTATTACCCTTTGATATTCTATCGTTATAAATTTCACTGGTTGTCGCATCACGATATTCTTTTTTCTTCATGTCGTCCATAATTTAGACTCCTATAAATTTAACCGCACTTACTCTCACCACAATTCAGACAAGTTAAACAACCATCCATAATAATACTGGCTTTGGTGTTGCACTTGTTGCAAAGCTGCGCGCCTTTGGGGAAGCCTTCTGCGTTGATTTCTTCATTCGGTTGTGCGTGTTTTTCATAGTACTCGGTGCGTTTTTCTTCTACCAGTTTTTGTTGGTGTTCATCCAAACCCACTTTTTTAAGCATGCCAATATTCTGTAAGTGCTTTTCGACCACTTCGCCAATCTCTGCCACCAAACTTGGTACAAATTTGCCGCCTTTTTTAAAGTAGCCGCCACTTGGCTCGAACACGCTTTTAAGTTCCTCAACTAGGAAAGTAACGTCACCACCTTTGCGGAACACGGCCGACATGACACGCGTTAAAGCGACGATCCATTGAAAATGCTCCATGTTTTTGGAGTTGATGAATATCTCGAACGGGCGGCGATGCTCTTGCGGCGTGCCTTCGTGCATAATCACATCGTTAATGGTGATGTAAAGCGCGTGCTCGGTGACTGGCGTTTTAATTTTGTAGGTGCTTCCCACGAGAATATCGGGGCGGCTGAGCGGCTCGCCCATTGCAATCACGTTGCTCGATTCAGCCGCTTTTGCATCCGCCGCTTTGCTCTCGGGTGTGACCAAGTTGTAACCAGTGATTTTCTTTTCTATTTTAATTGCCATTGTTTTCCTCAGTTTTCCTGTCATTCCGTGATCTACACGGAATCTAGCGGCTTTAAAGTCACTAGATTCCGACTTGCGTCGGAATGACGACTAATATTTAAAACTTGCCGTAATAGCCTTCTTTCAAGGCATCGTATAAGTTTGCAGCGCTATGAATCTCGCCATCGTATTCAATCTCTTGGTTGCCTTTGGCCTCAATTTCGGTGCCATCATCCAGCGTAAATTTGTAGGTGGTGTTTTCTAAATCTTTCTCGGTTACCAACACGCCTTGGAAAGCCTCTGGGTTAAACCTGAATGTAGTACAGCCTTTTAAGCCTTTGTCGTATGCGTACAAATAAATGTTTTTGAAATCCTCAAAATCGTAATCGGTCGGCACGTTAATGGTTTTTGAGATGCTACTATCAATCCATTTTTGTGCAGCGGCTTGAATATCCACGTGCGCTTTGGCCATGATGGTGGAGGAATCTAAAAAGTAATCAGGTAGTTTTTCTTCTTCCGAAGTGCCAAATGGCATGGCTTTTGGGTTAACAAGCTCGCGATAAGCCAGTAATTCGTATGAGAATACGTCAACTTTTTCTTTAGACTTTTTGCCTTCGCGTATCACATTGCGGTTGTAATGGTGCGCAAAGCTAGGCTCAATGCCGTTGCTGGCATTGTTAGCCAAACTTAGCGAAATGGTGCCCGTTGGCGCAATGCTGCTGTGGTGCGTAAAGCGCACGCCTTTAGCTGCGATTTGGTTACGCAAACCTTCGGGGAACTGTTGCATATAACGGCTATATTTACCCAGCAGAACCTTTCCTGCCAATTTCTGCCCCACTTTAATGCCATCTGCCGCCATTTCTGGACGTTTTGCCAGCATATCGGCCGTCACTTCAAATTTCTCTTCCATAATCGGCGCCGCGCCTTTTTCCTCGGCCAGTTGCACGCCCGTATTCCAGCCTTCTTCGGCCATCATGCGGGTGACTTCTTCGGTAAATTTAAGCGAATCTTCATCGCCGTATTTCATTTTCATCATGGTGAGGGTTGAGCCCAAACCTAAATAACCCATGCCGTGGCGGCGTTTGCGCGCAATTTCGTCGCGCTGTTGTTGCAAGGGCAAACCGTTGATTTCCACCACGTTATCCAGCATGCGGGTAAAAATGGCGACCGTTTCGCGATATTCGGCCCAATCGAAAAACGCTTCATTGGTGAATGGTTTTTTAACAAACATAGTTAAATTAACCGAGCCCAGCAAGCAAGCGCCATAAGGCGGTAACGGCTGTTCACCGCAAGGATTCGTCGCGCGAATATTCTCGCAAAACCAGTTGTTGTTCATCTCGTTTACGCGGTCAATCAAAATAAAGCCAGGCTCGGCAAAATCGTAGGTGCTGCTCATAATCACATCCCATAAGCGACGCGCCTTAATGGTTTTATACACGCGGCAAGCCACTTTTCCTGCATCCACGCCATCAGATTTGGTGAGGTATTTACCTTTAACTGGCCACTCGCGCCACACTACTTGGCTTTCATCGTTAGTGTTTAAGCCATCTACAATCGCCTCTTTTTCTGTCACTGGGAAAGCCAATTTCCACTCAGCATCGGCTTTTACGGCTTCCATAAACTCTTTAGTAATCAGGCAGCTCAAGTTAAATTGGCGTAAACGGCCTGCCTCACGTTTGGCTTTAATAAAATCGCCAACATCGGGGTGCGAAATATCAAATGTGGCCATTTGCGCGCCGCGGCGACCGCCTGCAGATGACACCGTAAAACACATTTTGTCGTAGATATCCATAAAAGAAAGTGGGCCAGACGTATAGGCGCCAGCGCCCGCTACAAATGCGCCTTTTGGACGAAGCGTAGAAAACTCGTAACCAATGCCGCAGCCCGCTTTTAGCGTTAAGCCAGCCTCGTGCACTTTGCCGAGGATGTCGTCCATGCTGTCGCTGACAATGCCAGAAACAGTGCAGTTAATGGTTGATGTGGCTGGCTTGTGCTCTAACGCACCGGCGTTAGAGGTAATGCGACCAGCCGGAATAGCGCCGTGGCGTAGCGCCCACAAAAATTTCTCGTGCCACTCTTGGCGTTTTTCTTCAGTTGTTTCTACGTCGGCCAGCGCACGCGCTACCCGCGCATACGAATCGTCCATGCTGGAATCGACATGTTCGCCCGTTTTGGTTTTTAAGCGATATTTTTTATCCCAAATATCGAGCGAAACGGATTGAATTGGAATTTGGTGTCCCATTTCCGATTGTGATTTTTGTGCTGGTTCAACTGCCTTTAGCATGTGCAACTCCCTATTTTTTAAACTACCACTATATATTTTTACAGCGCTTTTATTCACTTTTTGCTAACTATGTGATTTATATAAAAATATCTTTTATTTTTATGAAAAAAATCCTTTCAACACAAGATATTGTGCTGCCGACGTAAATTTATGCCTTTATTGTGTGCTTTGCAACACTTTTTTTGTAACGCAATTTTGCCCAAATTTAGTGCATACTGGCCAGAATATGCGCCAGTATTGGCGTGTAGGCCATGTGCGTTATCACTTACATTTTAAAACTGACTAAAAAATATTTTTCTCACTAAAATTTGTGACTGATGCGCGACAAAAATTTGCTTTGCAAGCAAAGCCGTTTTTTGTGAGAAAATGGTGTATGCCACGATTTATATATTCCGTTTTGCTCTATTTGGGACTGCCTTTTGTGCCAATAAAGTTGTTGTGGCGCGGACTAAAGCAGCCAGAGTATCTGCAACATTGGGGCGAACGTTTTGGCGCCTACAACACGCCTGTGTCGAAGCCTATTATTTGGCTGCATTGCGTTTCTGTAGGTGAAACACGTGCCGCAGCACCCTTAATTGATGCGCTTCGCAGCCAATATCCCAAACATCAAATTTTACTCACACACGGCACGCCCACTGGCCGTCAGGCGGGCGAGCAGTTGTTTGGCGACAACGTGCAACGGATTTATTTGCCTTATGACCTGCCATTTGCCGTGAACAAATTTTTAGCACATTTTAAGCCGAGCATTGGCTTGCTAATGGAAACCGAACTGTGGTTTAACCTGATTGCGGCTTGCAAAGCCAAAAATGTGCCTTTGTCGCTGTTAAACGCGCGCCTTTCTGAGAAATCGGCCAAAGGTTATGCCAAACTTGGCAGCTTGGTTAAAAACGGTTTGCGCGATTTAAGCGCGATTGCCGCACAAACCGAGACGGATGCAGCTCGCCTGCTATTGCTGGGCGCAGATGAAGTGACGGTGGCGGGCAATTTAAAGTTTGACGCAAAACCGCCTGCGGATAGCCTAGAAAAAGGGTTGGCGCTACGCAAGCGCTTGGGCGAAAAGCGCACCGTATTTTTGGCCGCCAGTACGCGCGAAGGCGAAGAAGCGCTGATTTTAGACGCGGTAAAAGGTCTAAATCTTTTAACAGTCATCGTGCCGCGCCACCCGCAACGCTTTGACGAGGTGACGGCGCTGATAGAAAAACGTAACCTAAAATTTATACGCCGCAGCAACCTAAAACCAGACGCCAAGCAGCATGTGTCAGTGGTGCTAGGCGATAGCATGGGCGAGCTTTACACTTATTATGCCGCCTGCGATTTTGCCTTTGTTGGTGGCAGTTTGCTAAAGTTTGGCGGGCAAAATTTGATTGAGGCCGCCGCCATGGGCAAGCCAGTGCTGATTGGACCACATACCTTTAATTTTGCCGATGCGTCTAAAAATGCGATTCATGCGGGCGCCGCTATGTTGGTAAAAGATGTAGACGAATTGCGCGAAAAAATTCAAAGCTTGCAAGAAAATATCAAACTACGCGGGAAAATGCACGATGCAGCAATGCGCTACAGCCAAGCATCCACGGGAGCCTCAGCGCGTATGATGCAATTAATTGAAGCTTACCTGAAGCCTAGCGAATAAATTTTGATAGCGTTTTAAACGCCTCGTGATTTGCGTCGCCCAGCCATTCGAAAAGTACTGATTCTGTATTCGTAATCACACAACCAGCGTCTCTCAAACGTGCAAGCGCATTGGCTTTGTTGGCTGCATCGCGCGAAGTCACTGCATCTTCCACTACAAACACCTGTTTGGATTGCGCGACCAAATCCAGCGCGGTTTGCAGCACACAAATGTGCGCCTCCATCCCTGCAAGTACGATTTGCAGTTTATCGCGATGCAAAAGTTGCTTAAATTTCGCATCGCCACTAGCTGAAAAAGCAGTTTTTTCGATAGGTTTTTTATTGCCAAAATGCTGAGAAATTTCTGGCAACGTTCCGCCCAAGCCCTGTGGATATTGCTCGGTAGCAATGATTGGCACCTGCAGCAAATTAGCCGCTTGCGCCAAAATGGCACAATTTTTGACCACTTTTTGCATAGCGTCGGCTGGCATGGCGGTGCTGAGCTTGGTTTGCATATCAATCATCACCAATTGGCTGGCGCTGACGTTTGCGATTTGTAGCATTATTGCGCCACCAATTGTTGATTAATTTCTTGTAAGTCGGCCTCAGCAACCAAGCCAGATGCGGATTTCAGACGAACGATATTGACCAAATAATTGTAGCGCGCTTGCAGCAAATCACGCTTAGCGGAAAAAAACTGTTGTTGCGCATTGAGCACATCCACACTGGTGCGCACGCCCACTTCATAACCCAATTTAGTGGAGTCGAGCTGACTTTGGCTGCTTATCAACGCTTGCTCTAGCGCCTTTACTTGCGCAATGCTGGAATTTAGATTTAAAAACGCGCTTTGCGTATCTAAATCCACTTGGCGACGCGCAATTTCAACATCATCTTGCGCCTTTTGCTTATTAAGCACAGCTTGGCGCGCACGCGAATTGATGGCGCCGCCCGCATACAAAGGAATTTCTAATTGCAAACCAATGGTGGCGCCGCGTAGCTCGTTGCCCGCGCTAAACACAGACGGGCTACCATTTGCGTAACTGTCAGAAACACTGGCCACCGCATCTAAAGTAGGCAAATGGCCAGCATTGGCGCGCTCTACCTCTTGTTCGGCGAACTTAAGCGCATCTTGCTGAATTTGTATATTCAAATTATTTTTTACCGCGATTTGTTGCCAGTCTTGCATGTCTTGCGCAAGCGGCGTCACGTGAATATCCGCTTTGACGGTGGCCAATTTTTGCGGAATGTCGCCAGTAATCGCTTGAATTGAACGTTTAGCAATTTCATATTCGTTCATCGCGGCGATTTCTAGCGCCACCACCAAATCATACTTAGCTTGCGCTTCGTTCACATCGGTAATTGTCGCCGTACCGACTTCAAACGTGGCTTTGGCTTGATCAAGCTGGCTTAAAATCGCGGTTTTTTGGGCGCCAAGTAAATCAATTTTATCCTGCGCCACCAGCACCTCAAAATATGCCTGTGTGCTACGTAAAATAAGCGCTTGCTGGCTTAAGTGGTATTGCTTATCGGCTTGGCTCACTTGCGTTTCAGCTTGCTCCATTTGTACTAAATTTTGCTTACGGTAAATTGGCTGGCGCGCTTCAATACCCGCTTTGAGATTCTCAAAATTAGAACTTCCCGCAGGAATATTCGAATTTAAATAGCGAATGTGTGTGTGCGTTGTGCTGGCATCCGCGCTGAAATTGACCGTCGGGCGATATAGCGCTTTGCCTTGCTCGATAATTTCTTGCGCGGCTTTATTGGCGTTTAAAGCAGAGGCTAGCGTTGGGTCGTGCGCCAGCGCTTGATGATAAACATCTAGCAACGACAATTGCTTTTCCTCGGCCAAAACCGCAGTGCTGATAAGAAGTGGTAAAAATAACAATAAGTGACGCATTTTTGCTCTTTATTTAAAATTCAAAAGCTGTTGCTTGTGTGGCATTTTCTAACGCTGGAATGCACGTTTCAAACAGAATATCTTCTTTAAATCCGGTCTCTGAAACGCGCTGAATGCGCGTAGCTTGCATCGCTGGCGCTTGCCCATGCACAATGAACATCACGCCACCGATTTTTAGCTGTTGGCGCACATTGGGCGGCTCTACTGGCGATGAGCCAGTAAATACAATCACATCAAAGGGCGCTTGTGCGAGCATGCCCACAATACCATCGGCTAATTCAAGCGTGACATTGTGAATATTATTTTGCGAAAGTTGATAAGCAGCCGTTGCACTCAATTCGGCGTTAATTTCCAGCGAAGTAACGTGATGCGCCTGATGCGCCAGCAAGGCCGCAAAATAGCCACTGCCCGTGCCAATATGCAGCACATTATCCGTTTTTTGCACGCTCAACGCTTGCAAAATTCGGCCTTCCAACTTGGGCGACAACATGGTTTGACCAAAACCTAATGGGATTTCAATATCCGCAAACGCCAAGCCCTGGTAGGCTTCAGGCACAAAATTTTCGCGTGGCACATCGTTTAGCAATTGCAATACTTTTGGGTCTAACACCTCCCAAGTGCGAATTTGCTGTTCGATCATATTGAACCGCGCTGTAGCGCTGCACATATTAAAACGCGCGGTTTTGTTGGCTGTATTTTCGCTTGCAATTGTCATGTTGTGAACTCTAAAAATAGGCTTTCATTATAGCGCAAACGTTTATGCTGTCTGCGGGACTTTTACCCTAAACCAAGCCGCATACAGTGCGGGCAAAAACAGTACGGTAAGCAAAGTTGCCACCGCCAAACCGCCCATAATGGCCACCGCCATCGGACCAAAAAATACGCTACGCGTGAGCGGTATCATGGCTAGAATCGCCGCCGCCGCCGTCAATACAATCGGCCTGAAGCGACGTGTTGTCGATTCCACAATGGCCTGCCAAGGCGCTAATCCGCTTGCTTTGTCTTGGTCGATTTGATCCACCAAAATGACCGAGTTGCGCATAATCATGCCAGAAAGCGCAATCGTGCCCAGCATCGCCACAAAGCCAAAGGGTTGATTAAATAGTAAAAGCCCTGTTGTGACCCCGATTAAGCCCAAAGGTGCCGTGAGTAAGACCAAAAACACACGTGAAAAACTTTGCAGTTGAATGATGAGCAAAGTAAGCACCACCACCAAAAATAGAGGCGCACCTTTTGCCACCGAGGCTGCGCCTTTTGCAGACTCCTCGACTGCGCCGCCCGTTTCGATGCTGACACCAAGCGGCAAATTCGCTTTTATCTCAGCTAATTTTTCTTCAATTTGTGCAGAAACCACTGGCGCTTGCACGCTGCCGCGCAAATGCGCACGCACAATGATAGATGGCACGCGATCACGCCGCCAAATCACGCCTTCTTCAAACTCAGAAGAAATCGTAGCAATTTGTGAAAGCGGCACACCCGCGCCAGTTGGCGTGGTAATCATCAAGTTGGGCAAACGCGAAAGTTTGGTACGCTCTATTTCTGACCCACGCACCGCCAAATCAATGCGCTCGGTACTTTCTCTAAATTCGGTAATATAGAGCTCGCTCATGGCGCCATTCAAAATATTGGCAACATCCACTGAGCTAATGCCCAATAAGCGCGCCTTGGCTTGATCTACCACCACTTTGACCACTTTGCTCGGCTCTTCCCAGCTCAGTTGCGTATTCACCAAATTAGGGTTGGCGCGCATGATGTCGGCGATTTTGTGCGAAATCTCACGAATTTTAGGAATATCGTTTCCATTCACCCTAAACTGGACAGGAAAGCCCACTGGCGGGCCATTTTCTAGCCGCAGAACTGAGGCTCTAACGCTAGGGAAATCATTTTCAAATAGTTTGAGCAAGTCGCCACGCAGCGCCTCACGCGCTTGCAAATCTTTACTCAAAATCACAAACTGGGCAAAACCACGATGCGGCAATTGCACATCTAGCGGCAAGTAATAGCGCGGCGCGCCATTGCCAATGTACGCTACAAAATTTTCTACGCCAGGTTCTTTCATAGCATGGCGTTGCTTGTTCCAATTACTCAGCCAGCTTTCCAGTTTTTTCACTTCGTCATTCGTCGCTTGGTATGAGGCGCCTTCGGTCAAACGCAAATCTACGACCAATTCAAGCCGCGTAGAATCTGGAAAAAACTGTTGTTGCACTTTACCAAAGCCAATAATCGACAGCACAAACATCAACAGTGTAATCGCAATCACCGTTTTGCGATAACGCACGCAAGTCGTCACTATTCGGCGAAACAGACTATAAAACTTGGTGTTATAAATATCATGATGGTGCGTGTCATCTGGCTCTTCAGCCAGATTTAGCTTCTTTTTAAGCCAAACCATTAATTTGGAAGGTTGTGGCGCTTTTGAATAATCTGGCAGCAAATGGTAGCCCAAATACGGCACAAAAATCACGGCTGCAAACCAAGAAATGATAAGCGCAATGGCGGAAACCTGAAAAATTGAGCGCGTGTATTCGCCCGTACTAGAGGCCGCTGTGGCGATAGGCAAAAAGCCCGCGACCGTCACCAGCGTGCCCGTCAGCATGGGCATGGCGGTGGAGCTATAAGCAAATGAGGCGGCTTTGACGCGATTCCAGCCTTGTTCCATTTTGGATGACATCATTTCCACCGCAATAATCGCATCATCCACCAGCAACCCAAGCGCCAATATCAGCGCGCCGAGCGAAATTTTATGCAGGCCAATATCGTAAATATGCATCACTAAAAACGTGGCTGCCAGCACCACAGGAATGGAAATTGCCACCACAATGCCCGTGCGCAAACCCAGTGATAGCAAGCTCACACCAAGCACAATCACTAAGGCTTCTGCCAACGAATGCACAAAATCGTTCACCGAACGCGCCACAATTTTGGGTTGCGAAGTGACCGTTTCAAACTTTAAGCCAACAGGTAGGTTTTGCTGAATTCTAAGGATTTTTTTATCCAGCGCATGGCCAAGCGCAATCACGTCGCCGCCTTCTTTCATGCTCACGCCTAGCAATAGCGATTCATTGCCGTCGTAGCGCACCGTATCGCGTGGCGGGTCCTCGTAACCTCTGTAAACCCGCGCAACATCCGCCAATTTAAAATCCTGATTACTGGCTCTTAATCGCAATTGGCGCAAATCATCCAGCGTGCTGTATCTGCCCGAAACATCAATGCGGATACGCTCTTTGGGCGCATCGTATGTGCCGCCGCGCACTACCGCATTTTGCGATTGCAGAATATTCACCAGCGAAGTCGTGCTAATGCCCAAAGTCGCCAGTTTTGCATTGGATAGCTCAATAAATATACGCTGTTTGCGCTCGCCAAAAAAATCTACTTTGGCTACATCTGGCGTGGTTAGCAGCTCTGAGCGAATGATTTCTGCTTGTTTTTTAAGCGCAAAATTATCAAAACCGTCACCGGTAAGCGCATACATGCTGCCGTACACATCGCTAAATTCATCATTAAATGTCAGACTTTCGATATTACTTGGCAGCGTGTGGCGAATATCACCCACTTTTTTGCGCACTTGGTACCAAATTTGCGGAATTTCTTTAGAAAAAGTATCGTCTTTTATGACAATAAAAATCATAGATTCGCCAGGCCGAGAATAGCTATTCATATAGCCCAAATGCGGCACTTCTTGCAGTTTTTTTTCAAGCTTATCGGTAATTTGCTCTTCTACTTCTATGGCGCTGGCGCCAGGCCAACTGGTGCGTACCAGCATGACTTTAAAAGTAAATGGTGGATCTTCTGACTGGCCAAGCTTTGTATAAGCTAGCAAGCCAGAAATAGTGAGCATCAACATCATATATAACACTAACGTTTGATGATTGAGCGCCCATTCAGAAAGATTAAAATGAGATTTTCCTAACTCATGTTGATCATCAGTCACGGCGTTGGCGCTACTTTTGCTTGCACTTTTTGCCCTTTAATCAGCGTATGTACGCCAGCAATTGCAATCATTTCGCCCGCTTGCAGGCCGCTTGTAATGGGCACGCCATCTTCGGTAAACTGCCCAGCCATTACTTCGCGCGGGTTGGCAACCCCGTTTTTATCAATCACCCAAACGCTGTTTTTGCCGTTAATTTGCGTCAGCGCACTCGTCGGAATTATCATGTCGGCAGTTGCAACATCGGCAAAGCGCACACCTGCTGTCATACCGAGTTTTATCGCTTCATCAGCATCACCAATAGTCACACGCACATCAAACGCGCGCGTGGCAGAACTGGCCGCAGGTGCGATTTCTCGCACTGTGCCAGCGTAGGTTTTCTCGTGGTTTGAACCAACGCTTGCCCAAAGTTTAATGCCCGCTTTATCGCCCACTTTTAAGTGTGTCATGCGTGATTCTGGCACCGCTACCAGCACCTCGATTTGCTTGCTATCCACAATCTGCGTCACCATTTCACCCGCATCCACCACTTGGCCAGGCTCTGCACGAATTTGCGTAATCACGCCGTCTCTATCCGCCGTTAGCGCGGTGTAGCGCGATTGATTTCCCGAAAACGCCGCCTGCGCTTTTACTTGCTGCAAGCGCGCGGCCGATGTTTTCAGCTCTGCCTCACGAATATCTAACGCAGATTGCGATATGAATTTTTTCTCAACTAATTTACGCTGACGCTCAACCTCTGCTTGCGCAAGTGCATAACTTGCTTCTGCTGCACGCACGTCTGCCGTGGCCGCTTGTGCGCTTAAATTGGCATCTGTCGCATCTAGCCGCGCAATCACTTGGCCTTTTTTCACCAAGCTACCAACCTCTACTTTACGCTCAATAATTTTGCCTTTAATGCGAAAACTTTGGTTCGATTCGTAGCGCGATTTCACCTCGCCCACCAGCACCATCGCTTTATTAATTGCGGATTTACCCACAACCATTACCAAGGCTGGGCGCGGCGGCGGAGGCGGTTCTACAGGCTTTTCGCAAGCATTTAACATAAAACTTATTAGAACAATCTGGGCTAGGAGCCAATATCCATGCGCCTTCCAGGGCAGTGCTTTTTGCTTGTTTGGTATTATATTATTCATTTTTAGTCTTTCAGTAAGCCTTGCATCAACACCTTTTGCATCAATTGCAAACGTGCTGTAATTTCACGCCAATTCACCCATGTATCTTCCGCCATATTAATTTCTAGCGAGCAAACGCCGTGCATGCCCGCCCATAGGGTTTGCGCAATCAATTCCGAGTCTGTCAATTCTGGCTTGAACTTGCCCGCAAGAAACACATCATTCACCACAGTTTTAAGTTGAAAATAGGCATCTTGCTCGGCATTGTTTTGTTGCAAACTGGATTGCTCAGGCGTGCAAGGTTGGTGTGCGGTCATAAATATCAGGCGATAATGATTGGGGTGAGACAGCGCATATTGGGCATAACCCATGCCGATTGCGTAGAGACGCTCTACTGGGTCTGGGATTTGCAAAATGGCTTTTAACGCCGTAGCCAGCGACAATAAATCCGTGTCGCAAATAGCGCGTAATAAAGTTTCTTTATCGGCAAAGTGCAGGTAAATACTGGTGGCAGAATAACCTATGCGCTTGGCAATTGCGCGCATAGTCACCGCCTCGACACCCTGCGTCACAAATAGCTCGCGCGCCGCATCTATAATCAATGTACGCAGTTGTTGGCGCTCTGCTTCAGTTTTTGGTTTTGGTGGCATTTTGCTAATAACTTTTACTTAACATTGTTAATTTAACGTTGTTAAGTAAAAGTTGTCAACCCCATTTTTGAGGTTTTTTAAATTTAATATTGGATTTATGCGGCCAAAAAGCAAAAAAGCTGCATCACGCAGCTTTTTTTAACAAATCAGAATTTTAAATTACAGATAAAGTACGGCGGGGAACACGGTCAACGCAAGCGCAAACACTAGCCACTCACAGTTCCAGCGCTCTAAGTGACCCGTGAAATGCAGGGTTAACACCACAATTGCTACCAAATAATAAAGTGCGATAAGTACCATAAAAGACCTATGAAGAATTCGTATAATTATATTAGTGTATTTATAACATTTTTTATAAAAAATATCTATTTTTTCACACTCGCCTTTGGTCAGCCATTGCGACTTTTGATTGCTATTTCACTTATTTTCGCGTACATTTCATGCATTGCTAGGGGTCTGTTTTACTAGGTTTTAACTAGTTTTACAGTGAGAATCACCCTTTGAACCTGATGCGGGTAATACCGCCGTAGGGAAGCACGCTGGTTTCAACGCGCTTTCCTATATTTGAATGTTAATGAATGGAAACGCCCCATGAACGCTACCGATAAAAATCTTCATAAAAATCTTGCCCAGTTTGATGGCGAAACTGCCCAAATTGACCCAAATACTATTAAGCCATTTGCTAAATCGCGCAAAATTTACGTGCAAGGCAGCAGGGCAGATATTCAAGTGCCTTTCCGCGAAATTAGCTTAAGCGATACGCCCTCTATGTTTGGCGCAGATACCAACGCGCCAGTGGTTGTTTACGACACCAGCGGCGCTTATACCGATTTAGATGTAAAAATTGATATTCGTAGCGGCTTAAACACCGTGCGCTCTGGCTGGATTGCTGAACGTAACGATACTGAACAACTCGATGGCCCAACATCTGAATTCGGTCGGCAACGCTTGGTTGATCCCGAATTACGCGCGATGCGTTTTAACCTCACACGCAAACCAATCCGCGCAAAAGTGGGCAAAAACGTGAGCCAAATGCATTACGCGCGCCAAGGCATGATTACGCCAGAGATGGAATACATTGCGATTCGCGAGAATCAACGCCGTGAGAACATGAGCGAGCTATTGCAAACGCAGCATAAAGGCCAAGATTTTGGCGCGAATATTCCTAAAACGATCACGCCAGAATTTGTGCGTAGCGAAGTTGCGCTTGGCCGCGCGATTATCCCCGCCAATATTAACCACCCAGAAGTTGAGCCGATGATTATTGGCCGTAATTTTTTGGTAAAAATTAACGCCAATATTGGTAACTCGGCATTAGGTTCTAGCATTACCGAAGAAGTTGAAAAAATGGTGTGGGCGACACGTTGGGGTGCAGATAACGTGATGGATTTATCTACAGGTAAAAATATTCACGAAACGCGCGAATGGATTATTCGTAACAGTCCTGTGCCAATTGGCACGGTGCCAATCTACCAAGCACTAGAAAAAGTAAATGGTAAAGCTGAAGATTTAACGTGGGAAATTTTTCGCGACACCTTAATTGAACAAGCTGAACAAGGTGTGGATTACTTTACGATTCATGCCGGTGTTCGCTTGGCTTATATTCCAATGACTGCAAAACGTATGACCGGTATCGTGTCACGCGGTGGTTCTATTATGGCTAAATGGTGTTTAGCGCACCATAAAGAATCATTCCTGTACGAACATTTTGAAGACATCTGCGAAATCATGAAAGCCTATGATGTGAGCTTCTCACTAGGAGATGGTTTACGTCCAGGCTCAATTTATGATGCTAACGATGAAGCGCAATTTGCCGAACTCATAACGCTAGGTGAGCTTACACAAATCGCTTGGAAACATGATGTACAGACTATGATTGAAGGCCCTGGCCATGTGCCTATGCATTTAATTAAAGAAAATATGGAATTACAGCTTGAGCATTGTGGCGAAGCCCCATTTTATACGCTAGGCCCATTAACCACGGATATTGCACCGGGTTATGACCACATTACTTCAGGCATTGGCGCTGCCATGATTGGTTGGTACGGCTGTGCCATGCTTTGCTATGTAACACCCAAAGAGCACCTAGGCTTACCAGATAAAGAAGACGTACGAGTGGGCGTGATTACTTATAAAATCGCAGCACACGCAGCTGATTTGGCAAAAGGCCATCCAGGTGCACAAATTCGTGATAACGCATTATCAAAAGCACGTTTCGAATTCCGCTGGGAAGACCAATTCAATCTAGGTTTGGACCCAGAAAAAGCCAAAGAATTTCATGACGAAACATTGCCGCAAGATGGTGCAAAACAAGCGCATTTCTGTTCTATGTGCGGCCCACATTTCTGTTCTATGAAAATCACTCAAGATGTACGTGATTATGCAGCCAATTTAGGCGTGAGCGAGCAGGAGGCCCTTAATAAAGGCATGCAAGAAAAAGCCATAGAGTTTGTAAAAAAGGGCTGTGAGTTTTATCAAAAAATTTTGTTTAAACTTTTAATGCCCGTATAAAGCCA
>JAYVSZ010000049.1:0-36025 GCA_043774925.1 Methylophilaceae bacterium
ATTCGGTTGGGAATTGATTTCTGACTTTGCTCATTTTTACACCTCTTAAAGTTGATTATAACCTCTAAGAAAGTGTTGCAGAAAACTAGACCATTACAATGCAGCTCGTAGGGCGCAATAACTGAAAGGCATTGCGCCGCATGAAAACGCTAAACTCTCAAACCAACTTCCCTAAAACCTTCCTTCGGCGCAATACGCTTCGCTATTGACGCCCTACAACCCGCATGGATATTGGCTCGCAGGGCATTACTTTTCTTTCGAGGGAAATTAAAAAATCAATGGGGTCAGACTCCATTGATTCTCTCTAAATAAGCTGTTATTCTTGCTACCTCTCAATTAGTTAAACTTTCTCTATGGCACGCCTCCCGCGCTTTGTGCTCCTCGGTCACCCGCAACATATCATCATCCGTGGAAACAACCGCGAACCTGTGTTTAATGCCGACGAAGATTATCGCTTCTTTTTAGCAAGCGTAGCCTCGATGAAATACAATGAAATCGAGCCAGCGTAGGACAGTTAATTTTAAGGGCTAGCATTAAGCAAGCGTAGCCTCGATGAAATGCAATGAAATCGAGGGATTCACTGCAACCCTTGATTCCGCTTTGCTGCATCAAGGCTACAAACTGGATTCTTCGTTACACTCAGAATGACGGCATGGCTATTCTAATATCCATGCGGGTTTTGGCAGGTAATTGCGCTTGCTGTTGTAACCAAAATGCGCCAAAAACAAAGCCTAGCGCGACGATTACCATTGTTTAAGCTTTAAATGAAACTAACTGACCATCTTCCAGTCGATATTGCCGTTGCATTTTTGCGGCCAAGCTTAAATCGTGCGTGACGACGACCAAGCTAGTGTTAAGGCTGGCGTTAATTTCTAGCAATAAATCAAACACTTGGTTGGCAGTGACACGATCCAGATTGCCCGTCGGCTCATCGGCCAAAATACAGGCGGGTTCTGTCACCAGCGCACGTGCAAGCGCTGCACGTTGGCGCTCGCCGCCCGAAAGTTCACCTGGCATGTGTTCTAACCTGTGTCCCAAGCCTACCCTGACAAGCATATTCTGTGCGGCTTGCAGAGCACTTTCGCGCGGCAGGCGCCGAATGAGCAGCGGCATAGCGACATTTTCAATCGCGGTGAATTCTGGCAACAAATGGTGAAATTGATAGACAAAGCCGAGTGATTGATTGCGAATTTGGCCTTTTTTGGTTTCAGATAATCCATTTAACTTGTGGCCAAGTAACTCTACCGTGCCATCGCTTGGCGCATCTAGCCCGCCGAGCAAATGCAACAGCGTACTTTTGCCAGAGCCTGAAGCGCCGACAATGGCGACTTGCTCGCCTTTATTCACGTTGAAATCGATACCGTTAAGCACGTTAACCTCTAGCCCTTCGTAGGTTTTGCATAGGTTGTGGCAAGTAATAATAGCCATATTACTCATACCTCAGCGCCTCCGCTGGGTTGATTTGCGCCGCTTTGTAACTTGGGTAAAGCGTCGCCAACAGGCTTAACACAAAGGACATGAGCACAATGGTCGTCACGTCGCGCCACTCCAATTGCGAAGGCACTTCGCTAATCATATAGACATCCGCAGACAAAAATTTAACGTGAAATAGATTTTCAATAAAAGGCACGATGACATCGATATTGAGTGCGATTAAAATGCCAAAAAATGCGCCCAAAACTGTGCCGATGACGCCAATGAGCGCACCTTGAATGATAAAAATGCCCATGATGCTGCGCGGGCCAGCGCCCAAGGTACGCATAATCGCGATGTCAGCGCGTTTATCGGTGACCGCCATGACCAGCGTAGAAACGATATTAAACGCGGCAACCGCAACAATGAGCGCCAAAATAATGAACATCACGCGTTTTTCTAGTTGAATAGCCTTGAAAAAATTAGCATGCTGCTGCGTCCAATCTGTGACGTAATATTGGCCTTGCGGATTAAGCTGTAAACTAAGCTTTGATGCCATCTCAGTGGCATCAAATAAATCGGTTAATTTCAAGCGCAGCCCAGAAACTTTGCCTTCCATACGGTAGAGCTTGGATGCGTCGTCAATATGAATGAGCGCAAGCGCAGAATCGTACTCGTTATTGCCGACTTGAAACAAACCAACCACCTTGAATTGCTTGATGCGCGGGACGACACCTGTTGGGGTGAATTGGCCTTGTGGCGCCATGAGCACCACTTTGTCGCCCACGTTTGCGCCCAAATTAAAAGCCAAATCTGCGCCTAAAATAATATTAAATTCGCCTGCCTGCAAATCAGAAAGTTTGCCCGCTTTCATGTGTTTGCCTAGGTCGGCGACTTTGTCTTCTTCGCTTGGCAACACGCCGCGCACCAGCGCGCCCTGTACCGCTTGGCCATTACTCAGCATGCCTTGCGCCATCACGTACGGCGCGCTGGCAACTACTTTTGGCTGCGATTTAACTTGCGCGGCAACGTCTTGCCAATGGCTGAGTTGATTGTTGTTTTCGGTAATTTCGATGTGCGAAGCCACGCCCAAAATGCTGTTACGCAATTCTGTTTGAAAGCCGTTCATCACCGAAAGCACAACAATGAGCGCCGCTACGCCAAGGGCGATGCCGACCATACTAGTGAGCGAAATAAAGGAAATAAAGTGATTTTTGCGTTTGGCGCGCGTGTAGCGCAAGCCGACAAACAGCTCAAACGGCAAACTTTTTGGTAAAAATGACATGGCAGAATCTTAACAGTTTATGCTGTCAAAATTCTATGCTGGCAGTGAAAAATTACAACAGCACTTCTACGTGAACCCAGTCGCGCTGTTTGCTTTGCACACGCACAGCTTGCACTACGCGGTCCTCGCCCTCAATGCTGACGCGATATTGGCTACCACGTTTATATTCGCTGCGTGGCATCACGAGCGTCATTTTACTTGCCGCATCTTCCGCATTATTTTTTATAAATAATGCATCAAACGTATTATAGCGCCCAGAGTTTCCCTCATATTCATCTACAAAAAAGCTACTTTTCGCCTCAATACTTGCCTCACTATCTACACGCGAAATTGGCATCGCAACGGCGTTATCCGCCATCAGCGCCAAGCCAGCGCGGTAAGTGCCATTTGTTTGCTTTCTCAAGCTTTTAATTTCCGCGATAAAAAATGACTCTTTATCTTCTGGCGAGGTGTAGCCCACCAACTTGCCAGCTTCTATCCAATTGTTCACGTCTTTGCCCAAATCCACTGCCAAGCCGCCGCTGCTTTCATCTACCAGCCACCAGTTTTCAGTCCCCATTTTTGGTGATTTATAGTTAGGCAGCTTGTTGTTGCGATGCATGGCCACTTTCAATTCGAAGGTGAAGTCGCCGCTTTCGGCCGGTTTTGGCGCCTGAGTAATTTGCAGCGCATTTAAGCGTTGAAATATTTCGTGTAAGCCGTGACTTACATTCAGTAACTTACTGTTTTTATTACGCACTTCTTTTCTGCGCTGGCGCGCATAACCTTCTACACACCACTCAGCGCGTAGTTTTTTGAATAACTTGACCATTACGCTAGGCGGCGCGACTTTATCTAAACCAAACGCTGCCAGCGATTTACCTGTGTCCGCCGCACACAAATAAGCTTCAATCAAATCAGCCAAGCGTGTTGTTTTCCAAAAACGATACTCGGCAAATTTTTCAATCGCACGCACACGCTCTGGTCCACGGTCATTTTCCAGCGCAATAAAGAACTGATAACGGCCCTGCTTGTATTTATTGACTATTAAAGGATTGGTCGCCCAAATCTTCAGTACCTGCTCGGTAAGTTGCACTTGCAAACGCGTAAAGTTGCCTTTTTGCAAGGTGTCCATCATAAAACCGCGTTTTAAGAGGGTCGCGATGCTGGTTTCTTTAATCTGAAAGTTATATAGGAATATGTTTTTATTCAAAATTGACAAATTTTCAGCAGCTTTGATGACTTTATGAACATTTTCCCACGTGCCCACTGGCGCTGGTTGATCGTCAAAGTAGCGCCATTTCGCCATAATAAAGGTGGCGTTTAAAAAGCGCGCCAACACTAAATTCATTTTTTCATCGCTAAGAATTATTTTATTTTGCTTTTGATAGGCATCAAAAAATTGCATGTAAGACATATAAAGCTGGCGTTGATACAAATGTACCGTATTTTGAATCTCAGATTCTAAATCACGGTTAATTTTCATTGAGGTCAATAGCTTATGCGTAACTTTCTTCACATTTTGATAAGTTTTAGCGTCGATTTCCAACACTAAATCCACTTTATTTTTAAAGTTTTTAACGTCAGAAAAGTCGATTTTTGCCAATTGAAACTTGGTTTCTATGAGCGCATCAAACTCGCCCATTTCTGCGAGCGTGTCCATCCAGCCAAGATTTTGAACCAAATCTTGGGGATGGAAAATCGACTGTATTTTGTGCATTACGCTAGACAACATGATGCGCGCCTTCCAAATAAAAATTGATTACGCATTCACATTTGCAAGTTGCGTACCACTTTTATCGAAAGATGCTTAGTCCCCTGACGGCAAGAATCTTTATTGTTGACGAATACTTATAATTATTTTTTTACACCTGTTAAAATTACACTATGTTTACAGGAATAATACAAGCAATTGGTCACATTGAGGCGGTTGAACGCGTGGGCGATGATGTTAAATTATCGATTGATGCAACAGATTTAGGCCTTGCGGACGTGGCTGAAGGCGATAGCATTGCCGTGAATGGCGTGTGCTTAACCGCTACAAAGCTCACTGCCAAGCACTTTACCGTGCACGTCTCCAAAGAAACTTTAAACGTAACGACCGGTTTGGATGGTCAAAAGAACGTTAACTTAGAGAAGGCGCTGCGCTTAAATGATCGCCTAGGCGGCCATTTGGTAAGCGGTCATGTAGATGGCGTTGGCATCGTGACGCATTTTGAAAATCTAGGCGATTGCTGGTTGCTGGCGATTAATGCGCCGCATGCCATTTCTAAATACATCGCCAAAAAAGGCAGCATTTGTGTGAACGGCGTAAGTTTGACGGTGAATATTGTTGAAAAAGACAACTTTAGTGTGAATATTATTCCACATACTTTAGAAAAAACCACGCTGGCAAATTTACAAGTTGGCGCAAAAGTGAATTTAGAAATTGACCAAATCGCCCGCTACGTGGCGCGTATGGCCGAGTGGGCAGCAGAAAATTAACGAAATGATGAACAAAAATACACTTCTGCAGGATGCAGTTCAAGACGCACGGAGCGCAGAAGCCGAGACAGTATGTTTTAGTACGGCGAGACTGCGAGCACCGCGCAACGCAGAAATGTGCCTGCAGAATGGATTTTAATGCCACAACGATTTATTAGCCCAATTACCGACATCATCGCTGATATTAAAGCGGGTAAAATGGTCATTTTAGTGGATGACGAAAATCGCGAAAACGAGGGCGATTTTGTCATCGCCGCTGAGTTTGCCAGCGCTGAGCATATCAACTTTATGGCAAAACACGGCCGCGGCTTAATTTGCCTGACGCTTAGCGAAGCGCGCTGCAAACAACTCAACTTGCCACCAATGGTCGTTAAAAATGGCACGCGTTTGGGCACCAATTTCACGGTATCTATTGAGGCGGCAAGCGGCGTCACAACGGGCATTTCTGCCGCTGATCGCGCAACCACTGTAAAGGCGGCGGTGGCAAAAGACGCTAATGCCAAAAGCCTCGTCAGTCCAGGCCATGTGTTTCCACTCAGCGCCATGAGTGGCGGTGTTTTAGTACGTGCTGGCCATACCGAAGCGGGTTGCGACTTGGCCGCGCTTGCAGGTTTTGAGGCCGCTAGCGTCATTTGTGAAATTTTAAAAGACGATGGCGAAATGGCGCGTTTGCCAGATTTAGTAGAAATCGCGCAAAAACACGCCATTAAAATCGGCACCATTGCCGATTTAATTCGCTACCGCAGCGAGCATGAAAAACTCATCGAACGCGCTGCAGAGCGTACCATTGCGACGCCTTACGGTGAAATGAAACTCATCGCCTATCGTGACAAAATCTCCAACGAAACGCATTTAGCGATCATTAAAGGTACGCCCAATGCAGAAATCGAAACAATAGTCAGAGTGCATGAGCCTTTGTCTGTCTTTGATCTGCTCGATAGCAGCAGCTTAACGCACAGCTGGAGCGCTCTCGATGCCCTGCGAGCCATATCTGGTGCGGCTGCTGGCGTAGTGGTGTTTCTATGCCATAGCGAATCTGGCGAAAATTTACTAGATCGCGTACAGCATGCGGACGAGCCGATTCGTTACAACCAAGAGCTGCGTACTTATGGTATCGGCTCGCAAATTTTACTAGATTTAGGCGTGCGCAAAATGCGCTTAATGGCAACACCGCGTAAAATGCCAAGCATGGACGGATTTGGCTTGGAAATTACAGGTTATTTAGAATCAGTAGAATGATAACGCCATGATTAGTTTACGATTATTTAAAAATGTGTTAGCATAAAAACTATTGGAAAACGTTAACTTCACAGGTCAGTTTCTCATCGCGATGCCTAGCATGACTGACCCATATTTTTCCAAAACCCTCACCTACATTTGCACGCACAACCAAGACGGCGCCATGGGCGTGGTCATCAATCGGCCGAATGAGTTGAATGTTGCCAGCTTATTTAAGCAAATGAAACTCGAAATTGAGTTTAGCCCATTGTTACAAGCGCCGCTGCATTTTGGCGGCCCAGTGCAGCAAGAGCGCGGCTTTATTTTGCATACACCGCACGCGGAATACAACTCTACTTTGCTGGTGAATAACAGCATCGCACTGACAACCTCCAAAGATATTTTAGAGGCCGTTGCACAAAAAAACGTGCCCGAAAAAATGCTCATCGCCTTAGGCTATGCGGGTTGGACGGCAGGCCAGCTGGAAGAGGAAATGGGCAAAAATGCTTGGCTGAACTTAGAAACGCAGCAAATTAGCGAGTTACATGCGCTAATTTTTGATTCGCCAAACCAAGATAAGTTTGATTTAGCTATGGGCATGATGGGCTTAAATTTAGCCAATTTATCTGATATGGCGGGACACGCATGATGGCCAGCCAAAACCAGCTCACGCAAAGCCATTTGCCGATTTTAGAGCGCAGCTATCCCGATACGGTAGGCACGATAATGGCCTTTGATTTTGGCGAAAAACGCATCGGCGTGGCGACTGGTGAAACAATGCTGAAAACCGCCCACGCGCTCACCACCATTGAAACCGAAATCACCGAAACGCGCTTTGCAGCAATCGCAAAACTCATCGCGGAATGGCGGCCAAGCTTGCTCATTGTCGGTTTGCCGACGCACATGGACGGCAGCGCACACGCGCTCACGCAACTGAGCAAAAAATTCGCGCAGCGGCTAGAAGGCCGCTTTAATTTGCCAGTGATGATGGTGGACGAACGTTTGAGTTCTGCAGAAGCAGCGCAAAATTTAAGCAGCGCGGGCGTTAATGCAAAGCAGCAAAAATCCATGATTGATGCGGTCGCGGCGCAAGTCATATTACAGTCTTACTTTGATAATTTACCGAGCACAGCGCATGTATAACCCGCAACTCACCAGCGATGGCAAACTTAAGCACCTACTTAGCATCGAAGGCTTGCCGAAAAAAATCATCACGCAGATTTTAGATACGGCAGAAACTTTTGTTGACGTGGTGGAGCGCGACGTGAAAAAAGTCTCGCTGCTGCACGGCAAAACCGTGTGCAATATTTTCTTCGAGAACAGTACGCGCACGCGCACCACGTTCGAAATTGCGGCAAAAAGATTATCCGCCGATGTCATTAATCTCAATGTCGGCACCTCGTCGCAATCCAAGGGCGAGACGATTTTGGACATGGTGGATAACCTGATTGCCATGCACGCGGATATGTTTGTGGTGCGCCACAATCAAAGCGGCGCGGCGCATTTAATCGCGCAACACGTGCCAGATAATATTAGCGTCATCAACGCGGGCGATGGCCGCCACTCGCACCCAACGCAAGGCTTGTTAGATGTATTTACCGTGCGCCGCCACAAGCCAGATATGCACAATTTGCGTGTGGCGATTGTGGGCGATGTGCTGCATTCACGCGTGGCGCGTAGCGAGATTCACGCGCTGACGACACTTGGCGTGCCAGAAATACGCGTGATTGCGCCAAAAACTTTGTTGCCCGCGCATGTAGAAAAGCTTGGCGTGCAAGTGTTTCACGACATGAATGCAGGCATGAAAGACGTGGATGTGGTGATGATGTTGCGCCTGCAAAACGAGCGCATGACGGGCGCGATGCTGCCGAGCACGCAAGAATACTTCAAAACCTTCGGCTTAACGCCAGAGAAACTCGCGCTGGCCAATCCAGATGCCATTGTACTGCACCCAGGGCCGATGAATCGCGGCGTGGAGATTGATTCGCGCGTGGCGGATGGCAAGCAAGCGGTGATTCTGCCGCAAGTCACTTATGGCATCGCGATTCGCATGGCAGTGATGGCGATACTTGGTGCTGGCGGCGCAGGAGAGAGAGAATGAATTTGCATATCAAAAACGGGCGTGTGATTGACCCAAAAAACAAGATTGATGCCAAACTTGATGTGTTTATTGCGGATGGTAAAATTGCTAGCATTGGTAAAGCGCCCGTTGGATTTGTGGCAGAAAAAACCATTGACGCAACTGGCTTAATCGTCGCGCCAGGCTTTGTAGATTTGTGCGCGCGTTTGCGCGAACCCGGCTCGGAATACAAAGCTTCTCTAAAAAGTGAGCTGCAAGCGGCTGCCGCAGGTGGCATCACCAGCCTGGCCTGCCCGCCCGATACCGACCCCGTGCTAGATGAACCCGGCCTGATTGAAATGCTCAAATTACGTGCGCGCCGTGTGAATTTAGCGCGCATTTATCCACTTGGTGCGCTTACCCAGCAACTCGCAGGCAAGGCGATTACCGAAATGGTTGAGCTGACCGCGGCGGGCTGCGAAGGCTTTACCCAAGCCGACAGCGCGATTATCGATACGCAAGTATTGTGGCGCGCGTTTGAATATGCGGCAACCTTTGGCTACACGCTATTTTTGCGTCCAGAAGAACCGTTTCTTGCAGAAAATGGCGTGGCACATGACGGCGAAGTGGCCACCAGATTGGGTTTAAAAGGTATTCCAGCCGCGGCCGAATGTTTGGCGATTGCCACGATTCTGCGCATTGCCGCAGAAACCAAAACCAAGATTCATTTGTGCCGACTTTCTACCGCAGAAGGCGTGGAAATGGTGCGCAAAGCCAAGAAAGACGGCCTTGCCGTGACGGCAGACGTGAGCGCGCACCACTTGCATTTAACCGAACATGACATCGGCTACTTTAACGCGCTAGCGCACCTTAAACCACCGCTTCGCAGCACGCGCGACAAAGACGCGCTATGCAAAGGCGTAAAAGATGGCACGATTGACGCGATTTGCTCCGACCACACGCCAGTGGATGACGATGCCAAGCTGGTACCATTTGCCGAGGCAGAAGCTGGCGCAACAGGTTTAGAGCTATTATTGCCTTTAACGCTTGCCCTGCGAGCCAATAACCATGCGCCTCTCAGCGATGTCATCGCAAAAATCACCAGCGCGCCAGCCAGCATTTTAGGCATTAAAGGCGGACATTTAAGCGTGAATGCCAACGCCGATGTGACGATTTTTAACCCCGAGCAAAGTTGGATATTGCAAGCAAGCGCGCTCATAAGCCAAGGCAAAAACACCCCATTTTTAGGTTTAGAAATGATAGGCAAAGTCCATTACACCTTGCTTAATGGGCAAATTACTTATCAAATAAGTTAATTTTTGCAAAATATGGCAATTTTTACGAAAATAACAGGCATAAGGCACTTGACGTGTCATAAAAACGCGCAGATAGTTGCCTTTACGTGATTTTTGTAAATTTGATTTTTGGTTTTTTTCGACTTTATTTATTGGGGAGTAAAAATGAGTTCTCTACTTAGTTCATTTGGATGCTGTTTTTGGTGGTTTTTATTAGGTGCACTTATAGGTTGGCTAGCGCATAGCTGGTTACGTAAATGCTGTAGAGCAACCCCTGCACAAAAAGCCACAATGCACACCCCAACACCGCCTGCAGCTAAAATGGCCGACGTGCCTGCCGCAACGGTTGCGCCTATTGCAGCGCCTGCCGCACCAGTACCAGTGATGAAGGCAGCGCCAAAACCAAAAGTGGCAGCAAAACCTAAAGCAGCACCTAAAGCGGCTAGCATTAACTTAGTTGCAGCAAAAGCCGCTGGATTTTCCATTAAAAATGCAGATGATTTAACCGTCATCGAAGGTATTGGCCCAAAAATCAATGATTTATTTAAAGACGCTGGTCTAAAAACCTTTGCTCAAGTAGCCAAAGCGACTGTGCCGCAAATGCGCGCTGTTCTAGACAAAGGCGGCTCACGTTTCCGCATTGCCAACCCTAGCACATGGGCGCAGCAAGCGGCTTTGGCTAATAGTAACAAATGGGCTGAGCTCAAAAAACTGCAAGATGAGCTTTCTGCTGGTCTTAAAAAATAATCCTTTTGAATTTAATTTAAGGTGACAAATATGCATAACGAACAATCGAGCCAATCCATCTGGCACTGGATAGTTCCGCTGATTCTTGCTTTAATTCTGCTGTGGATGTTAACGACTGGCAGAGGACCAAGCAGCGCATGCTGCGCAGCGGCTGTTGCGCCAGCAGTGGCGACGCAAGCCATTACACCCGCGGCGGAACCTGTAGCGGAAGCACCTGCAGCCGAAGCGTTTCACTTTTCTGCCTCCGCTAACGACTTTACCAACACCAGTAGCACGCTTGCTGAATGGGTTGGTCAAGCTGATACATTAAAAGGCATACTGAGTGGCGACCTGAAAGCAGAAGGTGACGACAAAAACGTGGTGTTGACCGGCATGGTGGATACAGATGCTATTAAGCAACAAAAAGGCACTGATGCTCAGGCATTTTTTGGCCCGAACGTCACAGTGGATAATCAAATCACTGTGAAGGCGGCTGAACCTGTTGCATCAATGGCACCGCCAGCCGCAAAGCTATACTTTAACACGGGTAAAACCAGCATTAAAGGTGATGCGAAAACTGAGCTGGCAGCCATTGTAGATTGGCTAAAAGCCAATGCGGGTGCAAAAGCTGTTATTTCTGGCTTTCACGATCCGCGCGGCAACCAAGCCTTTAACGAAGAGCTCGCAAAAAATCGCGCCAAGACAGTACGTGAAGCGTTAAAAGCAGCGGGTATTGACGAAGCTAGCATCGAAATGCGCAAACCACAAGGCGTGGATGGCGGCGCCGATTTGGCTGAAGCAAGGCGTGTTGAGGTTTCCGTAGAATAGAAACTTGCTGCATTAAAAAAGCCGATGCGTGATGCATCGGCTTTTTAATTGAACAACTTGCTAAACCATACCTAAATGATCCAAGCCTGACGATACATCTCTATCATGTGCAAGCTTGCCTTTCAGCTTGATTTTCAAGCGCAAATCGTTCACCGAATCCGCATTACGCAAGGCATCTTCATAGCTTATCTGAGCGCTTTCGTGCAGATCAAATAAGGCTTGGTCAAAGGTTTGCATACCTAATTCACGTGAGCGGCCAATAATTTCCTTAATCTCGTGCACATCACCTTTAAATATCAAATCGGAAATCAACGGCGAGTTAATCATAATTTCAATCGCCGCCGCACGCCCAATGCCGTCAATTTTCGGAATTAACCGTTGCGACACAAAAGCGCGTACATTCAGCGATAAGTCCATCAACAACTGGTGGCGACGCTCTTCTGGGAAGAAGTTAATAATGCGGTCGAGCGCTTGGTTAGTGCTGTTAGCATGCAAAGTCGCCATGCACAAGTGGCCTGTTTCTGCGAACGCAATGGCGTAATCCATGGTTTCACGGTCGCGAATTTCGCCAATCAAAATCACATCTGGCGCTTGGCGCAGCGTGTTTTTTAGCGCAATGTGCCAGCTATCCGTATCCACGCCCACTTCGCGCTGCGTAATCACACAATTGTTGTGCTCATGCACAAACTCAACGGGATCCTCGATAGTAATAATATGGCCAAAACTATGTTCATTTCGATAACCAATCATCGCCGCTAACGAGGTGGATTTACCTGACCCTGTGCCGCCGACAAAAATAACCAAACCGCGCTTGGTCATGGCGATCTCTTTCAACACTTCTGGCAAGCCCAGCTCTTCAAATTTTGGGATTTTGGTAGAAATGGTGCGGAACACCAAGCCCGTAGAACCGCGCTGTACAAAGGCATTCACGCGGAATCGCGCAACACTAGGAATGCCAATCGCAAAATTACATTCATTGGTCGCATCAAATTCCGTGGCTTGCTTATCGTTCATAATAGAACGTGCAATTTCACGCGATTGCTGCGCAGTAAGCACTTGTGCGCTTACTGGCGTGACCTTACCATCCACTTTCATGGCAGGCGGAAAACCTGCGGTAATAAACAAATCCGAGGCTTTTTTGCCCATCATCAATCTGAGCAAATCAAATACAAACTTTTCGGCCTGACCTTTTTCCATGCTAAATCCTAACTAAAATTTAACCAACGATGGAATCTTTATTTGCCGCCTTGCTGCGCGCTTCAGCCGCAGAAATCACGTTGCGACGTACCAAATCTTGCAAGTTCTGATCCAACGTTTGCATACCAATATTTTGACCCGTTTGAATCGCAGAATACATTTGCGCCACTTTATTTTCGCGAATTAAGTTACGAATCGCCGGTGTGCCAATCATAATCTCGTGTGCCGCCACGCGGCCTTGCTCATCTTTAGTTTTACATAGCGTTTGCGAAATCACGGAGCGCAGTGATTCTGACAACATCGAACGCACCATTTCTTTTTCCGCCGCCGGGAACACATCCACAATACGGTCAACCGTTTTCGCGGCAGAGCTAGTGTGCAAGGTACCGAACACCAAATGGCCAGTTTCGGCGGCGCTAAGTGCAAGGCGAATCGTTTCCAAATCGCGCATTTCACCCACCAGAATCACATCCGGATCCTCACGCAAGGCAGAACGCAGCGCATTTTGGAATGACAGCGTATGTGGTCCCACTTCACGTTGGTTAATCAGACATTTTTTAGATTGATGCACAAACTCGATGGGGTCTTCCACCGTTAAAATGTGCCCCATTTCGTTTTCGTTAATATAATCCACCATCGCCGCCAATGTGGTCGATTTACCTGAGCCAGTCGGCCCCGTCACTAGCACAATGCCGCGCGGCGTATTGCAAATCTCTTTAAAAATAGGTGGGCAATTCAATTCTTCCAGCGTTAAAATTTTCGATGGAATGGTCCGAAATACCGCACCAGAGCCACGATTGTGGTTAAACGCATTCACACGAAAACGTGCTAAATTCGGAATCTCGAACGAAAAATCGCATTCTAAAGTTTCCTCATAAGTTTTGCGCTGGCCATCATTCATGATGTCGTACACCATGTCGTGTACTTGCGTGTGGTCCATCGACGGCACGTTGATTTTACGCACATCGCCGTGCACACGAATCATCGGCGGCAAGCCCGCGGAAAGATGCAAATCCGACGCTTTATTTTTTACTGAGAAGGCTAGTAAATCTGAAATATCCACAGTCAACTCCCGTTATATTTTATAATTCAATTAACACTTAAGACTTTACATAAAGTTTATTCTTTAAGATACTTGAATTATGACCATAATTGCCGATTCCTTGCAAGCGATTCACGCAAATATTCTTGCAGCACAAGCCGTCGCAAATAGGCAAGATACGGTGCAATTATTGGCTGTGAGCAAGGCGCAGAGCGCCGAGAAGGTGCGCGAAGCCTATTGCGCAGGGCAACGCGCCTTTGGCGAGAACTACGTGCAGGAAGCGATTAATAAACAAACGTTGTTGGAAGATTGCAACATTGAGTGGCATTTTATTGGCCCGATTCAAAGCAATAAGACGCAACTCATCGCGCAGCACTTTGCGTGGGTGCACTCGGTAGATCGCATTAAAATTGCCGAACGTTTAGCCAGTGCACGGCCTGTCAATTTGCCGCCGCTTAACGTTTGCATTCAAATTAACAGCAGCGATGAAGCCTCCAAGAGTGGCGTGGATATTGCCTCGCAGCGCATGCTTGCAGAAGCTATTAATGCGCTTTCCACGCTTAAATTACGTGGCGTAATGGCGATTCCTGCGCCGACAAAAGACCTTGCAAAACAGCGCGCGCAATTTAAAATAGTCAAAGGCGCGTTCTTAGAATTGCAACATTGCGGCTTTAAACTAGATACGCTTTCTATCGGCATGTCGGACGACTATGTGGCGGCGATTCAAGAAGGTGCTACCATTGTGCGCATTGGTTCGGCGATTTTTGGCGCGCGACCACAACATTAACCACGAGTAAACTATGAAATTAGCATTTATCGGCGGCGGCAATATGGCAACCGCACTCATTGCAGGCCTAAAAAGTCAGCAATTTAATACGGCAGATATTACCGTTGTGGAACTTGACGCTGAAAAACACACAGCATTAACGCAGCAATTTGGGGTGAATGTCACGGCGGAATTAAGCACTGTCGCGGCCTGCGACGCCATCGTGCTGGCGATTAAACCACAACAATTGCCAACGCTAGCCAAAGCGCTCGCGCCGATGCTCACAAATCAACTGGTCATTTCCATCGCTGCGGGTATTCGCATTGGCGATTTAAGCCGCTGGCTAGGCAACCAAACCCAAGCCGATTATCAAACGATTGTGCGTTGCATGCCCAATACGCCTGCGCAAATTCAACAAGGCGTGACGGGTTTATACGCCATGCCGAGTGTGAGCAAGGTGCAAATTGCCATGTCCGACCAAATTTTGAGCGCGGCGGGCAGCACTTTGTGGCTAGATTCCGAAGAAAAACTCGACGCAATTACCGCCATTTCTGGCAGCGGCCCAGCGTATGTATTTTATTTGATTGAGGCGCTGCAGGAAGCGGCTTTGGCGCTTGGTTTAAGCGAACATGAGGCCAAGCAATTGAGTATCGCCACCTTCAAGGGCGCAAGTTTATTGGCTGATAGCAGCACAACACCAGTGGCAACTTTGCGCCAACAAGTCACCTCTAAAGGCGGCACCACAGAGCAAGGTTTACTCAGTTTAGAAAACGCCAAAGTAAAACAAGCCATTGTTTTAGCAGCACAAAAAGCCTGCGAACGCGCGAAAACTTTAGGCGATGAATTAGGAAAAGATTAATGTTTACCTCCGCACTCAGCTTTCTAGCTCATACCATTCTCAACACACTTTGCATGATGTTTTTGCTGCGCTTTTTTATGCAGCTTTTCAAAACTTCTTTTTATAATCCGCTTGGCCAAATGGTGATGGCGCTGACAGATTTTGCAGTGAAACCTGCACGCAGGTTCATTCCCAGCTGGAAAAAAATTGATTTATCGACTTTATTTTTAGCCATTCTCACGCAATTATTGCTGCAATTTCTTTTACTTTGGCTGCGCGATTTTCCGCTTAGCGTCGCGGGTGCTTCTGTCTGGCCAACAATTTTCGGCATGAGTTTTCTAGGCTTGATTCGCGCGATATTAGATTTGTTTTTTTATGCAATTTTGCTGCAAGTGATTTTAAGCTGGGTCAACCCACACACGCCTATTGCGCCCGTGTTGCACAGCCTTACAAAGCCCATTCTAGCCCCTATCCAGCGCATTATCCCTATCACCAATGGCATTGATTTCTCGCCTGTGGTCGCGCTTATTTTGCTACAAATGCTGAATGTTTCTGTAATTTCCGCAATTGGAAACGCCATGCAAGCAATTTTTTAAGCACCATGTTTAAAAATCACTTTATAATTTAGCCATGAACTACACCACAGCAAACGCGCCATTACAAGCCAAGGTTAATGAATACCAAGCCTGGCGAGCTAACCTCACACAAACAATTACGGATTATCGTGACTGGCTCAGCAAAAGTCCGCATTCTGATGCACTTTTGGAGCTACGTTTATACGATATTTTAGAAACGCTTAAACGCGACCAAATTGTGCTGGTTTTTTTGGCAGAATTCTCACGTGGCAAAACTGAAACAATCAATGCGCTATTCTTCTCAGATTTCAATCAACGCTTACTGCCCAGCGAGGCTGGACGCACCACCATGTGCCCAACAGAAATTTTTTGGGATGCGAATGAAGAGCCTTCTATCAAACTGTTGCCGATTAAAACACGCCAGTCTGAAGATACCTTAACCTACTTTAAAACCACAGCAAATGCATGGCAAAAATTCCGTTTGAATATGGATTCTCCCGATGAGATGAAAGAAATGCTGCTTAAACTGGTGGAGCAGATTGATGTCACTCAAGCTGAGGCAGAGGCGCTTGGCCTGTGGAATTCGGCAGATAGCAGCATGGTGAATGATCTTAAAATCACGGGCAAAGTCAAAGTGCCCGCTTGGCGCCACGCCATGATTAACTTTCCACATCCGCTACTCAAAAGCGGCCTAGTCGTGATTGATACGCCAGGTTTAAACACCCTAGGTGCCGAGCCAGAACTCACACTCAGCATCATCCCCAGCGCTCACGCTGTGCTGTTTTTAATGGCGACAGATACTGGCATTACTAAATCGGACATGGATATTTGGGACGAGTATATTAAAGGTCGCGCCAAATATAAGCTGGTGTTGCTGAACAAAATTGATGTGTTGTGGGATGAGTTGCGCACCCAACAGGATGTCACCAATAACATAGACAGACAAGTTAACATGACTGCGCACCAGCTTGGCATTTCGCCAGAAAGCGTATTTGCGATATCTGCGCAAAAAGCCTTAGTGGCGAGAATCAAAAAAGATTCTGATCTACTAGCGCGCAGCAGAATTCTTGAGCTCGAAGACCACTTAGGCAATCAGTTAATTCAGGCCAAACATGAAATTTTAGGTAGGACGATTGCTGGCGAATGCAGCGAGATGGTTAAAAATTCGCGCAAATTATTGCAACTGCGCGTGCATAGCCTGCGCGATCAAGTGATGGAGTTACGCGATTTACGCGGACAAAATATTGACGCCTCTAAAACTATTTTGGCAAAAGTAGTCGCCGAGAGAAAACGTTACGAAGAATCGATTCCCACCTTTAATCAGGCGAATGACAAAATCTCGCATCTTGGCAAAAAATTATTGCGGCATTTAAGCATGACCTATTTAGATACTTCCATCGCGGAAAGCCGCCAAGCCATGGGCGATAGCTGGACTACGGTTGGCTTAAACCAAGGCATGCGTAACCTGATGAAGCAGGCGAACGAGCTGGCTGACCACGTGACGACAGAAAGCAAAACCATTCAAAAGTTGGCCAATAATATCTACAACGTGTTTCAATCTAAACACGGATTTGAGATTTTTGAGCCGCCAGAGCTTGATATGACGAGTTTTTTGAACAATATGCGCGCGATGCAAAAAATTACCGATGATTTTTGTAGCGACCCAGTTAACGTGATGACAGAGAAGCACTTTTTGATTCGCAAGTTTTTCTTAGGCTTGGGCACACAAAAGCAAAAAGTGTTTGAGCAGGCGGGCAAAGATGCCGAGCGCTGGCTGCAAGACGTCATGACGACGCTAAGAAATCAGATGGCAGCGCACAAAGCGACGCTGGACGAACGCACTAAAAATCTGTCAGAAGCCAAGGCCAGTGCGGAAGCGCTGGATGGTCAATTGGCAATTGTGGAAAAAGAATTTACGCAACTTAGCAAAGAAAGCCAAGGTTTGGATACGATGCTATTGCAGCTAATAACAGCGGTAAAACCTGCGCTTAAAGCAAAGTTGGCGGACAAAAATGAGTTTGGCATCGACAAAACGCTGCAAATGCCAGACCTACCATTTTTAAACATGCCAACTATATTAATCCCGCCGCCAGCCTAATTCAATTAGCCTAGCTCCACACCACGTCAAATACCTCGCGCGAATATTGGCTATCCGCCTGCAAAGTCACGCGTTTGTTGATGAAATCTGACAGATTGGCCAAGCTTTGCGATTCCTCATCCAACAATAAATCAATCACACTAGTGGACGCAATCACCTTGAATTCTTTGGCATCGAATTGTTTAGCTTCACGCATCAGCTCGCGCATAATTTCATAAGCAATCGTCTGCGCAGTTTTATGTTCGCCGCGCCCTTCGCACATTTCACATTGCTCACACAGCAAATGCGCCAAACTCTCGCGTGTGCGTTTACGCGTCATTTCCACCAGCCCAAGCGGCGTAAAGCCGTTCACGCCTGTGCGTGCGCGATCTGTACTTACGGCTTTTTTCAGCTCTTCTAGCACTTTTTCGCGCTGCACATCTTCATCCATATCGATAAAATCGATAATAATAATGCCGCCCAAATTGCGCAGTCTTAATTGCCGCGCAATGCACTGCGCGGCTTCCAAATTGGTTTTAAAAATGGTGTCAGAGAGATTTTTGCCACTGACAAAGCTGCCAGTATTCACATCCACCGTCGTTAGCGCTTCGGTTTGGTCAAAAATCAAATAACCGCCCGATTTTAATTCTACTTTGCGCGAAAGCGCGTGCTCGATTTCTTTTTCGATATTATAAAAATCGAAAATCGGCCGCTCGCCTTGGTAATGGTAAAGCGGCTTCAGCGCCTTAGCCACATAAAGCTCGGCAAACTCCTTCATGCGCTCAAACGTTTCTTTAGAATCCACGCGAATGCTTACCGTGTCGTCATTCACCACATCGCGCAAAATGCGCAGCGGCAAGCTTAAATCGTAAAAAATGAGCGAGCGCTCATCCGCATGTTGGCTCTCTTCCTGAATTTTTGCCCACACTTTTTGCAAATACTCAATATCTGCCAAAAGCTCTTCATCCGTTGCGCTTTCACTCATTGTGCGGATAATAAATCCACCTGTGCGCTGCTCTGGAAGCAAGCCCAGAAGCCGATTTCGGAGCATTTCGCGCTCATCTTCATCCTCAATGCGCTGCGAAACACCAATATGATCTTGATGCGGCAAAAATACTAAAAAACGCCCTGCAATGCTAATTTCCGTCGTCAGCCGCGCGCCTTTGGTGCCAATCGGCTCCTTAATCACTTGCACAATAATGCTTTGCCCTTCGCGCAACACTTCTTGAATCGGCCGCTCTACTTGTGGCTCGCCATCCACATGGCATTCCATAATGTCCGCCGCATGCAAAAACGCCGCACGCTGCAAACCAACTTCCACAAAAGCAGATTGCATACCAGGCAACACGCGCACCACTTTGCCGCGATAAATATTGCTCACAATACCCAAGGACGAGCTGCGCTCAATCAGCATTTCCTGCGCAATGCCCTGCTCCAGCACCGTCACCCGCGTTTCTTGCGGCGTCACGTTTATTAAAATTTCTTGTCCCATTTTTTACTCTTATTTTATTGCTCAAAAGGGTTAATCACAGCCAAACCAGCAAGCTGAAAATCCGCCACATTGCGCGTTACCACCGTCATGCCATGCACCAAAGCGGTTGCGGCAATTAAGCAATCGCGCACTGGGCGCGGGTTTGGCACATGCAGCAATGCGCTTTGTTGCGCTATTTTTACATCGATCGAGATAATACGCTTGCTAAATGCGGGCAACACTTGGTCTGTCATCCATGCACGCAATATAGCGCCTTGCGCGGGGTCGCGTCGCTCTGCCAACAAAACACCAATTTCTAACTCTTGAATGCTAATTACCGATAAATAAAGCGCTGCTACATCCACGCTTTCCGCCCATTTAGCCACATTGGGGTTAGCTTTGCCTAGCTTTACTTTGCGTAGCTCAGAGACGATATTGGTATCTAAAATATACATGCGAAACTATGCTCAAAAATTAGGATAAATCTGCGGCAACCGCCACATCGGCCAACGGTGGAATTTCTAGCTCAACATCAGCCTGCATCGCCAATAAATCCGCAATGGTTTGCTTGCTCGCGCTAATGCGCTGATACTCCGCCATGGTCAGCAACACATGCGCGGGCTTACCTCTATCGGTAATAAACACAGGGCCCGCTTGTGCAATTTGCTTGGCTTTGCTTGCATCGCGGTTAAATTCTTTACTGGTGAGTGTTGTAATCATTTTGCACTCCTAAAAAAGTACGTAAGTACGTATATTATTTGGTGGGCTAAAGAATGTCAAGCTTGATGACTGGTGCTTTCGCTTCTACGCCGCTTGCAACATAAAATCAACGTGAATTTCATCATAGCCAAACACAATTTGACCAGTTTCAGTTTTATCTAACACGCCTGCTTTTAGCAACATTTGCACATCATTATGCACCGCTTTCACATCGCGCCCCACACGCCTAGCAACTTCACGCAAAGCCAATGGCTGGCTGCCCGCAAGCGTTTTTACAATCGCCATGCGGTTAGGCGCAAGCACTTTCCACAGCAACTCTAAGCTGGCAAAACTAATGTAATCGCCTTGTGGCTTGCCATCAAATGCTTGCAGCGCGCTATCTATCACGCTATTAACTGATTCCACTGACAATCTAACGGTTTTCATGATGAGTTCTCCATGTGCTTAATTTGGGCAAAAAAATCTTTAAGCAATTGATCGGGCGATATAAAATGATAAGCAATATCCTGCTCGTTAATGTGTAGATGATTGCCCTTACCAGCCTCGTTATCGTAACGCAATACACAAACATCATTCACTACATAAGCTAGTCGATATTTATAATCATGATTTGAACCTACTAAAGACGCCTGCAACTGCCAAATCACTATCTCAGCAAAAGAAGACTCGCTTAATACCACTCTTCTTTTTAGTAATAACCTTGCCTTCATGTTGTAAATGATAACAACATTTTAAGGTGTTGGCAATAAAAACAACAATTAATAGTAAAGCGCTAAATTCAGCTTAAAACAGATGCTCTGAGAGCCGTATAGGTATTGGCTTGTAGGAAAACTTTTTAGTCATATCTCCATACAAAAACTGCATCATCTAAGAAACATTAACACTTAGTCTACCTCGTCAACATTAACCGTTACGCCCAAATCAGGCTGAACAAACCCATCATGATTAATACATATTGTCGGTTTAAAAATACATACAATTAGTATATTTTTCTTTCATGAAAAATCAGATGTTAATAAAGTATTTTGGCCTAAAAATAAAACAGTTGCGTACTGACAGAAACATGACCCAAGAGAAGCTTTCCTTTGCAACAGGTTTTCATAGAACGTATATTGGAATGATTGAAAGAGGCGAGAGAAATATTTCACTTAGCAACATGGCAACGTTCGCCAGAGTTTTTGAGGTTTCCATCTCCGAACTTTTAGACTTCAATTCAATTAATCCAGAATTTACCTTTAATAGTTATGAAGTCAAGGCAACTGACTAAATGTCTAGAAAACATTCGTTTATTCTAACATTGTCTAACAATGTAACTGAAAAAGAAGGTATAAATTACCTAATTAAAAACCATACGGGGTTCTTTAAAATTGATTTGCCAACAAAAAAAGAGCGGCTAACCCTATTAAAAATAGACCTTAAATACTTGCAAGCTTTTGATTTGATATACATTCCCAGTATGTTCGGTAAAACAATTACCGAAGATTTTTTACAAACCAATCTTGAAGATATTATTTTAGTTGAGCTAAAAACAACAAAGAAATATCTACCTGAAAATCCAAAAGGTTTCTTTTTTGGTGCTACCGAAAATGAATTTAACTTCGGAAATATTTTAGGAGATAAATTTAGATTTTGCTTTGTTTGCCTTAATGAAAAGTCGCTTTCTTACGCGTTGCAAACAATGCAAGAACTTGAGCTAAGAATTAGAAACAAAAGAATTCAGTACCAAATAAATTTATAGCTTAATCTTAACTTCACCACAATTTATTTGCTCAATATGGAAAAGTATTTCTTTATAATCTTGTTCATTACAGTTTCCGTTTTCTAATCTTTCAGCCAAATCAAAAATTAAATCACGAGCCTCTGTGCTAGGTTCACATTCGTCATCGACCTCAAAATCAAAAGTACCAGCCCAAGCATAAAGCGCAGATGCAATATTTTTCTTGTTTTTTTGTACTTTTTTGATTGAGAGTTTTTCTCTATAAAGCTGTATATCCTGCATTTTTAAATACTCTCCACTTTTTCAAACTAATCGCTGAGACTGCTCAACAATTTCGCGGTTTCAAACAACGGCAAGCCCATCACACCCGTATAACTGCCTTCGATATGCTTAATCCAAGCGCCCGCTTTGCCTTGAATGGCGTAGCTGCCAGCCTTATCGCGTTGCTCGCCTGTTGCTACATAGGCTTTAATCATGGCATCCGTCAGCGGCATCATTTCTACCTGCGTGGTGCTTAAAATTACTTTTACTTTGCCTTTAAAACTCACTGCCACTGCCGTGTAAACCGCATGCTTTCTGCCTGACAGCTTTTTTAGCATTTTAATCGCGTCAGCATCATTTTCTGGCTTGCCCAAAATTTCGCCAGCCAACGCCACCGTGGTATCTGCCGCTAGCACAGGCAAATTGGCAAATTCACTTTTTAAGCTTTTGGCAATTGCAATCACTTTTTGCTGTGCCACGCGCTGCACATATTTTTCTGGCAGATCGCCCGCAAGTGGCGTCTCATCTACGTCTGCGGGGCGCACAATGCTCTCGATGCCAATTTGTTTAAGTAGCTCTACACGGCGTGGGCTGCGCGAGGCCAAAATGATGGTTTGAATGTTATTTTGTTTCATTATTTTTTTCCACGATAGCGTTACTTTAATTTACTATGTTCTAATCGCCAAACGAAATCGCCGCAAATGACCGAATACGCCCATTTAGTTAAAACCACCATCGCGCTGTTCGCCATTGTTAGCCCGCTTGGCAGCTTGCCCATGTTTATTACGGCAACGCGCGGTTGGGATAAGCAAGCGCGCGCTAAAACCGCACGCACAGTGGCTTTTACCGTGTTTATCGTGCTCATGGTTTCCGCTTTTTTGGGCGAACGCATTTTAGATTTTTTCGGCATTAGTATTCCATCATTCCAAGTGGGCGGCGGTATTTTGCTGATGTTGATTGCGATTGCCATGATGCACGGCAAGCAAAGCGACGCGCGCCAAACCAAAGAAGAAGCACACGACATGGAAGAACGCGAAGTGATTGCCATTGTGCCACTCAGTATTCCGCTCATGGTCGGCCCTGGCGCGATTTCTAGCATGATTTTAAGCGCGCAACAGCACCCTACTTTTACTGGGCATTTAATGTTGGGCATCCCCGCGTTTATTGTCGCGCTTAGTGCTTGGCTGACGCTAAAGCTTGCAGACAATATTACGCACTTTTTAGGTAATACTGGCATTAACGTCATTACGCGCTTGATGGGCTTGATTTTGACCGCAATGGCGGTGGAATTTATCGCGCGCGGACTCACAGGGCTGTTTCCGCATTTGTTTGCATAGCGTAAAATACGCGTAATATGACTAAAACACACATCTGGAAACCCAATACCACCGTTGCCGCAATTATTGAACGGGACAGCAAATTTTTGCTGGTGGAAGAGCAAACCGAGCGCGGCAACCGTTTTAATCAGCCCGCAGGCCATTTGGAAGATGGCGAAACGCTGATTGAAGCGGTAATTCGCGAAACTTTGGAAGAATCGGCCTACGATTTTATGCCCGATGCGCTGCTGGGCATTTATCACTGGAAACATCCGCATAACGACACCACTTATTTGCGCTTTGCGTTCATCGGCAAGGCTGGCGTGCATTACCCAATGCATGAATTGGACGAGGGAATACTCCGCGCGGTGTGGATGACCGTGGATGAAATCCATGAAAAGCAAAACCTGATGCGTAGCCCACAAGTGCTGATGTGTATTGAAGATTATCTAGCGGGAAAGCGCTTTCCAATAGAAGTGATTACTAACTTATGAGTAAAAAACGTGTAGTTGTGGGTTTATCTGGCGGCGTAGATTCTAGCGTCACGGCCATGCTATTGAAACAGCAAGGCTATGAAGTTGTTGGTCTGTTTATGAAAAACTGGGAAGACGATGATGACGATGAATATTGCTCCAGCAAGCAAGATTTAATTGATGCAGTTTCTGTAGCGGATAAGCTGGGTATTGAGATTGAAGCGGTGAATTTTAGCAAAGAATACAAAGACCGCGTGTTTGCCAATTTTTTGGAAGAATACCAAGCTGGACGCACGCCCAACCCCGATATTTTGTGCAACGCAGAGATTAAATTTAAAGCGTTTTTAGACCACGCCATGAGCTTGGGCGCAGATTTAATCGCGACTGGGCATTATGCGCAAGTGCGCGAAAATCCGCTAAAACCTGGGCTTTTTCAATTGATGAAAGCCGACGACGGCAGCAAAGACCAAAGTTATTTTTTGTATCGCCTGAATCAAGCGCAACTGAGCAAAACACTTTTTCCGCTTGGCACTTATTTAAAGCGCGAAGTGCGTGAAATGGCGCGCCAAGCGGGCTTGATTAACGCCGAGAAAAAAGATTCCACCGGCATTTGCTTTATTGGCGAGCGACCTTTTCAGGAATTTTTGCAACGCTATTTACCAAAAAAACCTGGTGACATCAAAACGCCAGAAGGCAAGCTGGTCGGCCAACACGAAGGTTTAATGTATTACACGCTGGGGCAAAGACAAGGCTTAAAAATCGGCGGTAGCCGCGAAAGTAATGGCGAACCGTGGTTTGTGGCGGCAAAAGATATGACAAACAACGAGCTGATTGTGGTGCAAGGGCATGAACACGCGCTGTTATTAAACGATGGCTTAACCGCAGGCCAACTCACATGGATTAGCGAAGAAGACCCGCGCACCAACTGGGTGTATGCTGCCAAAACGCGTTACCGCCAGCCAGATGCGCCTTGCGAAATTGACGCGCTAGATGCCAACGAAGTGACGATTAAATTCGGGCAAAAACAATGGGCAATTACGCCAGGGCAAAGCGCCGTGGTGTATGAAAGCAATGTTTGCCTAGGCGGTGGCATTATCACCGCCGCAATCTAACTAAAAGTTCGGTGGCATTATCACCGCCGCGATTTAATCGTTTTGTAGGCGCTACCTTTAGATAGCGAACCCAAACTTCACCAATCCATCGCGATTTAAAAATCGCTCCAACTTTAAGGGATAGGCATCGTTTCTTTAAAGCTTGGGCGTTTAACTAAAATACTGTAATGTTTGGCAAGCGCTGAGTAATTATCCTGCCAATTCAATTGCTTATGGCGTAAATCCACATAACCAAGCGCACAGCCGAGTGCGATATCCGCTAAGCTAAACGTTTCATTCACGCACCATTTCTTTTTGGCAATATCAGCATTCAACTTTTCTAACCCAGCGGTCACTTTGCCTAATTGTCTGTCGATAGTTGTTTGCGATTGCTGCTCTTCTGGCTTGCGCTGCTCCATCATCGCTGCCACCGCTGCGTCGCAAATGCCGTCTGCAAGCGCCTCCCAGCGGCGCACGGCAATTTTAGAGGTGTGATCTTGCGGGATTAAATGCGCAACCGGTGTGCGATGATCTAAAAATTCCACAATCACGCGTGAATCGTACAAAGCCTCATCGTCATCCAACACGAGCACGGGCACTTTGCCTAGCGGATTGTATTGCGAAACTGGGTTATTTGGGTCACTCAGTAGCACTTCTTGCAGCGTGATGTCGATGTGCTTTTCAATTGCCACAATGCGTACTTTGCGCGCGTAGGGGCTGTTTACAGCGTATAAAAGTTTCATATCCTTACTACCGTTTTAATCACTTAAGTACATTATAATGCAATTATGAACTCTGCTCTATTCACACAACAATATCCGCGCGGTAGCAAAAATTTTAGCGATTTGGTTAAAACTCAAGTTGCGACAGCACTGGCGGAAGACATTGGCACAGGTGACCTGACAGCCGCACTGATATTGGCTGACAGCCATGCACATGCGACGATTATTTCGCGCGAAAACGCGATTATTTGCGGGCAAGATTGGGCAAACGCGTGCTTTAAACAGCTTGACGAAAACGTGCAAATTACATGGCATGTAAGCGAGGGCGAAAAAATCCATGCCGACCAAGTATTGTGCGATATTAGCGGCCATGCGCGCGCGCTACTGAGCGCTGAGCGTTGTGCGTTAAATTTTTTGCAAACGCTTTCCGCCGTCGCCACGCACACCGCGCAATACGTGGCGGCAATTAGTGGCACAAAAGCACAAATTTTAGATACGCGTAAAACGCTACCAGGTTTACGCTTGGCGCAAAAATACGCGGTAACAGTTGGCGGCGGCATGAATCAACGCCTCGCTTTGTATGATGGCATTCTCATCAAAGAAAACCATATTGCCGCCGCAGGCAGTATCCATGCGGCTCTCCAGCATGCCATTCAATATAATCAAAATACAAGTATACAAATTGAAGTAGAAAACTTGGACGAATTGCAACAGGCGCTGGACGCTGGAGCCACCAGTATTTTGCTGGATAATTTCAGCTTAAGTGACATGCGCGAAGCCGTGAAAACTGCCAATGGCAAAGCGCTTTTGGAAGCCAGCGGCAACGTAAGTTTGAGCACGGTGCGCGATATTGCCGAAACTGGCGTGGATCGCATTTCGATTGGCGCGCTGACTAAAAATATACGCGCCATTGATTTATCCCTGCGAATCAAATAGCATAGCCGCTGACATGCTTAAATCACCCACCATTCAAAAAAATAAAAGTCGGCTTAGCCTAGGCGATGTGCTGCGCATGCTAGTAAACGACGGCCGCGTGGACAAAGCTGATGCTGAAAAGCTGTTCAAAGACCGTAAATTGGATAGCTCCAACCTGCATCCTGTTGTGGTCATTGGCGAGCAAAAATGGAAAGATTTACAAACGCCGCACAAAGTGATGAACGTGGATTTTCTCTCTCGCTGGCTTGCGGAGCAGGCTGGCGTTGACTTTTACCACATTGACCCACTTAAACTAGACTTCACTTCCGCCGCGCAAATCGTCTCCAAAGCTTACGCAGAGCGGCTAAAAATTATGCCAATTGCGGTAAAAGGCAACGAGGCAACGGTGGCCACCGCCGAGCCTTACCAAAGCGATTGGGTGCCAGAGCTGGAGCGCGTGTTAGGCATGAAAATCAAGTTGGTGATGGCGAATCCGCTCGAAATAAACCGCTATTTGCCAGAAATTTATAACCTTGCCAGCTCGATAAATCAAGCCAACGCGTCCAAAATGGGGCAAATTGTTGGCGTACAAAATTTTGAGCAGTTAGTTGAGCTAGGCAAAGATAAAAATCTGGATGCCAATGAGCAACATGTGGTGAATATTGTCGATTGGCTGTTTAAATATGCGTTTGAACAGCGCGCCAGTGATATTCACCTAGAGCCGCGCCGCAACGCAGGTATTATGCGCTTTCGCATCGATGGCGTGCTGCACCAAGTGTATCAATTACCGCCCAATATTATGAACGCGATTACCAGCCGCATTAAATTGCTCGGCCGCATGGACATGGTAGAAAAACGCCGTCCGCAAGATGGCCGCATTAAAACGATTAGCGCCGATGGCACAGAAATTGAGCTGCGGCTTTCGACCATGCCAACCGCGTTTGGCGAAAAATTGGTCATGCGGATTTTTACACCTGAAGTGATTGTGCAGGATTTTATTCAGCTTGGCTTCTCGAAAAAACAAGCCGAGTTGTGGGCAGAATGGGCCAAACATCCGAACGGCATTATTTTGGTCACCGGCCCGACTGGCTCGGGCAAAACCACCACTTTGTATTCCACGCTCAAGCAGCTTGCCACGCCAGAAGTGAACGTGAGCACGGTGGAAGACCCAATTGAGATGATTGAACCCGCGTTTAACCAAATGCAAGTCACAGCGAACATTGGCCTAACCTTTGCCGACGGTATTCGCACGCTAATGCGGCAGGATCCAGACATTATTATGGTCGGTGAGATTCGCGATATTTCAACGGCCGACATGGCGATACAAGCCGCGCTGACAGGGCATTTGGTGCTTTCCACCTTGCATACAAATGACGCGCCAGCGGCCATCACGCGCTTGCTTGATTTAGGCGTGCCGTCGTACTTAATTCATTCCACCGTTTTAGGCATTATGGCGCAACGCTTGGTGCGCACGCTGTGCCCCGCTTGCAAAGTGGCCGCAGAAATTAGCGACGAAGAATGGAACTCCATCACGCTGCCATTTAAAGCGCCAAAACCCGCCAGCGTGATGAAAGCGGTAGGCTGCATAGATTGCCGCAACACGGGCTACCGCGGTCGTAGCGGCATTTATGAGATGTTGACGATTACGCCAAAATTGCGCAAGCTCATCACACCACAGACCGATTTAGCGCAAATTAAAACCCTTGCTTACCAAGAAGGCATGCAACCTTTAATGCTGAATGGTGCGGAGAAAGTGGCGGCTGGCTTAACCACGGTGGAAGAAATATTAAAAGTCGCGCCGCATTTAGATACCTAGCTTGCGCATCGTTCAAACAACAACCATGCCACGCAACACGAATAAATAAGCCATACCTCAGCTCGCAACCTTGACCAAACGCCGCCAAACGGTTAATGTACAGGGTTAGTATAAAACAAATAAATATTCGGTTTATGAATCAGGTTTCTACACCCACCACTGAGCAAAAAGACGCTGCGCAGCTATTTACTGGCGCGGAAATTCTAATTAAGTGCTTGCATGCGGAAAACGTCAAATTTGTATTTGGCTATCCGGGCGGCGCTGTGCTCAACATTTATGATGCCATTCATGGTCAAGATAAATTTAAGCACGTATTGGTGCGTCACGAGCAAGCCGCTGTACACGCGGCCGATGGCTATTCACGTTCGACAGGTGAGGTTGGCGTAGCGCTTGTTACATCAGGCCCGGGCGCTACCAATGCGGTGACTGGCATTGCCACCGCCTACATGGATTCTATTCCGCTGGTGATTATTAGCGGGCAAGTGCCAACGCATGCGATTGGCGAAGATGCTTTTCAAGAATGCGATACGGTCGGCATTACACGCCCCTGCGTAAAACATAACTTTTTGATTAAAGACATTAACGACATTGCGCCAGTGATGAAAAAAGCGTTTTATGTCGCCAACTCTGGTCGTCCGGGTCCTGTTTTGGTGGATATTCCAAAAGATCTGACTGCGGCCTTAGCACAATTTGATTACCCAAAAACGATCGCTTTGCGTTCGTACAACCCAATTACTAAGGGGCATTCTGGGCAAATCAAAAAAGCGCTTAAACTCATTTGCGAGGCCAAACGCCCCATGGTGTATATGGGTGGCGGCGTGGTGTTGGGCGACGCTGCGCCACAGATGACCAAATTTATACAATCTCTTGGCTTGCCTGCCAACAGCACTTTAATGGGCTTAGGCGGCTACCCAGCGACGGACAAACAACACTTGGGCATGCTTGGCATGCACGGCACCTACGAAGCCAATATGGCGATGCAAGAATGCGATGTGTTGCTGGCCATTGGTGCGCGTTTTGATGACCGCGTGATTGGCAACCCAACGCACTTTTTAAGCCGTCCACGCACCATTATTCACGTAGATATTGATCCATCATCCATCTCCAAGCGCGTAAAAATAGACGTGCCAATTGTAGGCGATGTGAAATCGGTGCTAAACGATTTGAATGATTTAATCGCGACAGAAAAACCGAAACAAGATACAGCCGCGCTGGCGGAATGGTTTAAACAAATCGAAGCATGGCGCAGCAAAAAATGCTTAAATTTTGCGCTAGATAAAGCACTCATCAAGCCGCAACAAGTGATTAAAACACTCTACGAGGTCACCAAAGGCGATGCTTTTGTGACGTCTGACGTGGGTCAACATCAAATGTGGGCGGCGCAATATTATCCGTTTGATAAACCGCGCCGCTGGATTAACTCGGGTGGCCTTGGCACCATGGGCGTCGGCTTGCCTTATGCGATGGGCGTGCAACTTGCACACCCAGAGGCGCAAGTCGCCTGCATTACAGGCGAAGCTTCGATTCAAATGTGTATTCAGGAGCTTTCTACCTGCAAACAGTTTCATCTGCCAGTGAAGGTCATCATGCTAAACAACCGCTACATGGGCATGGTGCGCCAGTGGCAAGAGTTTTTCTATGGCAATCGCTATTCAGAATCGTACATGGAAGCGTTGCCAGATTTTGTGAAGCTAGCAGAGGCTTATGGTCATGTTGGCATGCGCGTGACCGACCCAGCCGATGTGGAAGGCGCACTGAAAGAAGCATTTAGCCCAGCCCTAAAAGAGCGTTTAGTGTTTATGGATTTTATGACCGACCAATCAGAAAATGTATTCCCGATGATTGCAAACGGCAAAGGCTTATCTGAAATGCTGCTGGCTAAAGAGGCGGAAGATTTATAATGCGCCACATTATTTCACTCCTCATGGAAAACGAAGCTGGCGCATTGTCGAGAGTTGCAGGCTTATTCTCAGCGCGCGGCTACAACATTGAATCACTCACAGTAGCGGCGACCGAAGACTCAAGCATGTCGCGTATGACCATCGTCACCAGCGGCTCAGATGAGATTATCGAGCAAATTATCAAGCAGTTGAATAAGCTGATTGATGTGATTAAAGTGCTCGATTTAAACGATGGCAAGTACATTGAGCGCGAGCTGATGCTGATTAAAGTCAAAGCAACCGCTACGCATCGCGAAGAAATGAAACGCATGTGCGATATTTTTCGTGGGCGCATTATCGATGTCGCCGACGGCAGCTTTACCATTGAATTGACAGGATCTGGCCACAAGCTAGACGCTTTTATCGAAAGTTTGGACAAAACCGCAATATTAGAAACCGTTCGCACCGGTGCCTCAGGCATCGGTCGCGGCGATAGAGTTTTAAAACTATAACTAAGTAACTGTATTCAAAAGGAAAAGAAATGAAAGTTTATTACGACAAAGACGCTGACCTCAGCATTATCAAAGGTAAAAAAGTCACCATCGTGGGTTACGGCTCGCAAGGCCACGCACACGCAGCCAACCTAAAAGAAAGCGGCGTCAGTATCACTGTTGGCTTGCGTAAAGGCGGCAGCTCATGGGCGAAAGCTGAAGCAGCTGGCCACAAAACGATGGAAATTGCCGATGCGGTAAAAGATGCCGACGTTGTGATGGTGTTGCTGCCAGATGAAACCATGGCGGGCATTTTTCACGCAGATGTAGCCAATAATCTGAAAAAAGGCGCTGCGCTGGCATTTGCGCACGGCTTTAACATTCACTACAACCAAATTGTGCCACGCGCTGATTTAGACGTGATTATGATTGCGCCAAAAGGCCCAGGCCACACCGTGCGCTCAGAATATCTAAAAGGCGGCGGCGTACCTACACTCATTGCTGTGTATCAAGATAAATCAGGCAAAGCAAAAGAACTTGCCCTTTCTTACGCGGCGGCTAACGGCGGCACCAAGGGCGGCGTGATTGAAACTGACTTCCGCGAAGAAACCGAAACTGACTTATTCGGCGAGCAAGCAGTATTGTGCGGCGGCGCGGTTGAGCTGGTAAAGGCGGGTTTTGAAACGCTAACAGAAGCTGGCTACGCGCCAGAAATGGCCTATTTCGAGTGCTTGCACGAACTTAAATTGATTGTCGATTTAATGTACGAAGGTGGCATTGCCAACATGAATTATTCAATTTCTAACAACGCAGAATATGGTGAGTACGTCACAGGCCCGCGCGTAATTGGTGATGAAGCGCGCGCAGCCATGAAAGAATGTCTCAAAAACATTCAAAACGGTAACTACGCCAAACAATTCATTTTAGAAGGTCGCACTAACTACCCAGAGATGGTGGCGCGCCGTCGTTTGAACGCAGCGCACCCGATTGAGCAAGTGGGCAGTCAATTGCGCGCTATGATGCCTTGGATTGCGAAAAACAAATTAGTAGACCAATCTAAAAACTAAGTATTTAAACTTTAAAAAATAAGTTTTAACACTATTAAGGCTAACAAAATTAGGGGTGTAGCACGCATGTGTTATGCCCCTTTTCATTGAAAAGAACCGATTGCACAACTCACAAACGAACTTCACCGCAGACGACGTTAAAAAAGCGTACCATTTTTATGCGCCCATTTACTATTTTGCTTTTGGCGCCATATTAGAGCATGGCCGCCGCGTGCTCGCGCAAGCGCTTAAAGCAGCACCGCCAAACACTATTTTGGAGATTGGCGTGGGCACTGGCATGCTGCTCAAACACTATCCACCTAACAGCAAGATTACTGGTATTGATATTTGCGAAGACATGCTCAAAGTGGCGCAAACAGTGGCCGACACGCTACCGCAACTTTCCATACAACTGCAAATGATGGATGCCGAAAACCAGAGCTTTGCCAACGAAAGCTTCGATTGCGTCGTACTGCCTTATGTATTATCGGTTACGCCGAACCCAGATGCGTTAATCGCAGAGGCGCAGCGTGTTTGCAAAAAAAATGGCACAATCATGATTCTGAACCATTTTAGCGGCAGCGGTTTTTGGTGGTTGCTAGAAAAATTAGTCGCCAATATGGCGAAAAAAATTGGCTTTCGTTCGGAGTTTTCGTATCAACAATATGTGCAAAACCAACCTTGGCAAATACTCAAAACGCAACGCGTTAACTTGCTAGGCCTGTCTAAATTCGTACTGATTAAAAATGCTAAAATAAGCCAAACAAAATAAGCAAAAACAATGCTCACTAAACTCAACATACTTTTGCAATATTGCCTACCAAAACAAGCTATTACCATGCTTGCTGGCAAGCTCGCCAATAAACGGGCGGGCAAGCTCACCACGCGCGTCATTAAATGGTTCGTTAAGCACTACAAAGTAAAAATGAGTGAAGCTGCAAACCCCGATATTACTAGCTATGCGACGTTTAACGATTTTTTTACGCGCGCTTTGAGCGCCGATGCACGTCCGCTAGCAAAAGCTCATTTTATTTGGCCAGTCGATGGCAAAATTAGCCAATTAGGCGCCATTAAAGCAGGTCGCATTTTTCAAGCCAAAGGTCGTGACTATTCAACGCTGGAGCTGGTGGCAGGCAATGTGCCACTCGCCAGCCATTACGAAAATGGCCAGTTTGCATGCCTATATCTCAGCCCTAAAGATTATCATCGCATCCACATGCCATGCGACGGCGTGCTTAAAAGCATGGCATATGTGCCCGGCGATTTATTCTCGGTGAACCCGACCACTGCCGAAAATGTGGCCAATTTATTTGCGCGTAACGAGCGCGTGGTGTGTGAGTTTCAATCTGCAACGCATGGCACATTTGTCATGGTGCTGGTCGGCGCGACAATTGTCGGCAGCATGGCCACCGTGTGGCACGACATTGTTAACCCCCCACGCACGCGCGAAGTACGCACTTGGCGCTACGACGGCGAAGTGGAACTGAAACAAGGCGAGGAAATGGGACGTTTTTTACTCGGCTCGACGGTCGTTTTATTATTTGAAAAAAACACGATTACGTTTGATAAAAAATGGAAAGCGGGTCGACTTATTCAGCTGGGCGAAGCCATCAATGGAGAAATAGCGTAATAAAAAAACCTGCTTGAAGCAGGTTTTTTTAAATAACCTTCTCTGTTTTTACTTTTGTTTTGATCTCTTTTGGCTTGTGATGCAAATGTACTGCCAACTCATTAAGCGCCAATTTATACACCTCTCGCTTAAACTCAATCACATCTTCCAGCGGCACCCAGTAATCGCTCCAGCGCCAAGCGTCAAACTCTGGGTGTTCAGTGGCACGCAACTTCACATCTGTATCACGACCCACCATGCGCAACAAATACCAAATTTGTTTTTGCCCTTTGTAACTGCCGCGCCACTCTCGTTTAATCCAGCTGCTCGGCACCTCGTAGCGTAGCCAATCGCGCGTGCGACCTAAAATTTTCACATGCTCAGGCTTCAGGCCAACCTCCTCCATCAGCTCGCGGTACATTGCTTGCTCTGGGCTTTCGCCATAATCTATGCCGCCCTGCGGAAACTGCCAAGCATGCTCGCGAATACGCTTGCCCCAAAACACTTGGTTCTGTGCGTTACACAGAATTATTCCCACATTCGGACGAAATCCGTCACGATCTAACATGCTTGCAACTACCTTAATTGTCTGCCATCATTTTTTCATACTTTGGGTATTATTAAAAGCAGTCATTTAGCATTTGCATCATTCATTTTTAAGCAAAGCACATCAAACTTTGGTAATTTTTCGTCAACCACTAAGCCTCATAACACGTTTTAGCCTGAGTCACTTCAATGCTTTATAATATCCAAAATGCTATCCCCCAATAAATTAACGCTATGGTTAAGCGCCGCATTGCTGCTGCTAGCCAGCTTATTGAGCAATGCAAGCTTTGCTGGCAATCTTGCTTACATTACCGAACAAGGCAATGACACCGTCTCAGTGCTGGATATTGCTTCGCAAAAAATATTGCAGACGATTGCTGTCGGCAAAGCACCTGTAGGCGTGGCTATTGCTAAGAAAAACAGCCGCATTTACATCTCCAACCCCAATAGTCAGACCATTTCTGTCATCGATAGCCAAACTAACCAAGTCGTTCAGCAAATTCCTGTCAGCATTCAACCTGTCGGCATTGCCATCAGCCGCGATGGCCGCACCTTATTCGCGGCGGACTGGGAAGGCGCGCAGGTGTTAGCGATTGACACCGCGCACCCACAAACGCAAAAAGCATTTAAAGCGGGCAAAACGCCTGCTGGCATGGTGGTAAGCGCAGATAACCGTAAACTCTTTATCGCAAACCGAGATAGCAACGATGTCACCGTTGTCGATGTGCAAACGCTTAAGCAAATCACAAGCATTCCTGTGGGCTTGCACCCATTCGCAATCACTTTGGGGCCAGATAACAAGACATTGTATGTAGTCAACGTCGTCAGCAACTCGCTCACGTTGCTCAATACGGACACATTCAGTACCGACACCATCAAAACTGGCCAGCATCCTTATGGCGTGGCTATTAGCCCCGATGGTGCGTGGCTATATGTCACCAACAACCATGCGGATAGCGTTTCCGTCATTAATGCCGCCAGCAAACAAACGGTGGGCACCATTCCTGTGGGCGAATTCCCTGAGGGCATTGATTACGACCGCGCCACGAACCAGCTGATTGTTGCCAATTGGGGCACAGACAATCTATCGATTATTGATGCAAAAACCAATAAAGTCGTCAACACCATTGCCACCAAAAAACTATGCCGATCGTTTGGCCAGTTTATTTTGCAGTAACTGTCATTGCGGGCTGGACCCGCAATCTAAAAACAAAAACCAGATTCCGCATCAAGTGCAAAATGACAAAACCTAAACGCCGAATGAGAAATGCCAGTCAACCCACAGTGCAGCCACGCGTTATTGTTGGCATAGGCTTAAATCATTAAGTCATTTATAATGACAAATTGGCTTACAGTAGTTACTTATTAAAACACCCCTTTTTCGGAGACCATGCATGAAAAAAATATTGGCCATTGTTGCCTTAGCATTATTACCACTCACCGCCTCTGCGCACGGCGCAGCCGCGCTTAGGTTCGAAAAAAGCGTCACCATCAAAGCCGCGCCAGCAAAAGTGTGGGCTTTGGTTAAAGATTTTGGCAACGAGCAAAAATGGCATCAAAGCGTGGAATCCACCAAAGTGGAATCTAAAAAAGATGAAAACGGCGATGACGCAACCTATAGAAGCGTGAAATTGAAAAATGGCGGCGCCATGTACGAAAAACTACGCACCATTGACGATGCTGGCATGAAAATCAAATACGAATATGTGTTAGAGAAAAGTACGCTGCAATTCTCTAACTTTTACCCAGCAATCACTGTTACAGCAGGCCCAGGCGCGGGTGAATCTACCGTTGCGGTTAAAGGCAGCTACACACGTGCCGATTCATCTAACATTCCTAAACCAGAGCAAAACGATGAAGCCGCCACCAAAGCAATCAATGAATTTTTTGATACTGGCTTTGCCAGCTTAAAAAAGGCAGCCGAAGACTCAAAGTAACTAGCACGGCAGCTGGCGCGGCTGCTAACGGCTCAAGCAACTTAAACAACAGCGCAGGCAAAAAACCATGGTGGAAGTTTTGGTGATTTTATAGGGTTAACATTGTAGCCGCGATGAAGCGAAGCGAAATCGAGGATATTAAATGCTCCTCGATTATCATCGAGGCTACGTTACTTAAATAACTTAAGTAATAACAGCGCAGGCAAAAAACCATGGTGGAAGTTTTGGTAAT
>JAYVSZ010000050.1:0-46942 GCA_043774925.1 Methylophilaceae bacterium
TGTCATTGCGCAACTCGTCCAGGGTGTAACCCACAGCAAGTTTGGCTGCGACCTTGGCAATTGGAAAGCCGGTGGCTTTGGATGCCAGCGCCGATGACCGCGACACGCGCGGGTTCATTTCAATCACCACCATGCGGCCATCGGCCGGGTTGATGGAGAACTGCACGTTGGAGCCACCGGTGTCCACTCCGATTTCACGTAGCACCGCCAGCGATGCATTGCGCAGAACCTGGTATTCCTTGTCTGTCAGCGTCTGCGCCGGGGCCACCGTGATCGAGTCACCGGTGTGCACACCCATCGGGTCCAGGTTTTCAATGGAACAGACGATGATGCAGTTGTCCGCCTTGTCGCGCACCACTTCCATCTCGTACTCTTTCCAACCGAGCATAGATTCTTCAATCAACAACTCTTTGGTCGGCGAGGCATCTAAACCACGCTCGCAAATTTCGACGAATTCTTCTTTGTTGTAAGCAATGCCGCCGCCGCTGCCGCCCATGGTAAACGAAGGGCGAATAATCGCCGGGTAACCAATCGCGCCCTGCACTTGCAGCGCCTCTTCCATGCTGTGCGCAATGGCCGAGCGCGCTGAACCCAAGCCAATTTTGGTCATCGCTTCTTTGAATTTTTGTCTATCTTCGGCCTTGTCAATCGCTTCTTTTGAGGCGCCAATCAACTCAACATTATATTTGGCCAATACGCCATGCTTATCCAAATCTAGCGCGCAGTTAAGTGCAGTCTGCCCGCCCATGGTGGGTAGCAAAGCATCTGGTTTTTCTTTGGCAATGATTTTTTCGACGACTTGCCATGTAATCGGCTCGATATAAGTCGCATCGGCCATTTCTGGGTCGGTCATAATCGTGGCTGGGTTCGAATTCACCAAAATCACACGATAGCCTTCTTCACGCAAGGCTTTACAAGCTTGAGCGCCCGAGTAATCGAACTCACAGGCTTGGCCGATGACGATTGGGCCAGCGCCAATAATCAGAATAGACTTAATATCGGTACGCTTGGCCATTAACTTGTCTTTCTTTGCTGCATCATTTCAATAAATTTGTCGAACAAATAGCTCATTTCGTGTGGCCCTGGGCTGGCTTCAGGGTGACCTTGAAAGCTGAACGCGGGCTTGTCGGTGCGCGCGATGCCTTGCAAACTGCCGTCAAATAATGAGACATGCGTTACTTTCACATTTTTTGGCAAAGTATTCACATCTGCCGCAAAACCGTGGTTTTGGCTGGTAATGTAAACGCGCTTGGTTTCTACATCTTGCACGGGATGGTTCGCGCCGTGATGGCCGAACTTCATTTTCATGGTTTTGGCGCCGCTGGCAAGTGCCAGCAATTGATGCCCAAGGCAAATGCCAAACGTTGGAACACCAGTGTCCACAAGGGTTTTGATGGCGTGAATCGCATAATCGCAAGGCTCTGGGTCGCCCGGGCCGTTGGATAAAAACACACCATCAGGTTTGTATTTTAGCGCCTCTTCTGCCGTGGCTTGCGCAGGCAACACAGTGACTTTGCAGCCGCGCGAAACCAGCATGCGCAAAATATTGCGCTTAACGCCGTAATCGAAGGCGACGACGTGATATCTTTGCGCTAGCGCGTCAACGTGAAATTTTGCATTTTCTGGTTTAGAAAAACCTTTGCCCAAAGCCCATTCGCCTTCTGTAAATTCGTAGGCAGTTTTGCACGAAACCACTTTAGCTAAATCCATACCGCTTAGGCCTGGAAAGGCTTGCGCGTATTTGTGCGCTAGGGTTTCATCAATCTCGCCCGCCATCATGCAGCCCGCTTGCGCACCCTTTTCGCGCAAAATTCGTGTGAGTTTGCGCGTATCAATATCGGCAATCGCCACAATATGATTGGCGCGTAAGTAATCTGATAAATTTTGCGTAGAACGGAAATTGCTCTCTAATAGCGGCAAATCGCGAATGATTAAACCGCTTGCATAAACCTTGCCCGATTCCACATCCTCAACATTGCTGCCTGTGTTGCCAATGTGCGGGTAGGTGAGCGTGACGATTTGCTGGGTGTAAGATGGGTCGGTGAGGATTTCTTGGTAGCCAGTCATGGCAGTATTAAATACCACCTCGCCAACGGTGTGGCCTAAAGCGCCAATGGCAATGCCATGAAAAACAGTTCCGTCTGCTAACACTAACAACGCCGGAACCGTTTTTGACACCGCTGTTTTTGACACCGTATAGCTCCTTATTTTTGATGCGACGCACAACTCGTGAATAGTAGATGTGCAAAACGGGAAAAGCTTTGTAGACTCTTCCCGTTTCAGAATTGACGAATTATAGCGGAGTGCGCTTAGTTTTTCAAGTTGCTAACTGTGAGTTACTCGCATTTTTTTGCAAAGAATCATTAGCAAAATGATAGCAATTTTTTCCACTGCGTTTAGATTTATACAAAGCCACATCTGCCATGTGCAATAACTCGTCTTTAGTCGCATGCACTTCTGAATAAATGACAATACCTAAACTCGCAGTGACCTTCGCCTCGCCGCCAAATAAAGCAACAGGCGTGGCGACTACATCAATGATTTTTTGCGCCACAAGTGCTGCATTGGCAGCACTATCCACTCTAGGCAGCAACAAGGCGAATTCGTCACCAGAGAGCCTTGCTACGGTATCTTCGGTGCGGCATATCATAGAGAGTCTTTCTGCGATCACCACTAAAAGTCGATCGCCAGCCTGATGACCCAAGGTATCATTTACCTTCTTAAATCCATCTAAATCCAAATAAATGAGCGTAAATTTTTCATTGGTGCGTCCAGCAGAAGTGATTAGACGACCCAGTCTATCTTCAAATAAACGACGGTTTGGTATACGCGTTAAACTATCTTCATTAGACATCCTAAATAACTCTGCTTGCATCTCCAGCAAGCGGTTGCTTTGCTTTGCTTTAGTTTGCCACATAAAGCCGAAAAATGTGAGCAAACTTAAAAATCCAAGGGCGATCAATGTAGGCAGCGCTGCCGCACCCCATAGCGCTTGATACCAACCGCTCGCATCTACATCAAAACCCACAATCACAACAGACCCATCTGTAAGCGTATGAGGCACATAAGCGCTTTGCCAATCGCCATATTTATCTTTTGCTGGATTATCAACAGTCGTAATTTTTGTTTTAAATGCCGCACTCATCGGCTCAGTCACTTCTTCATATACAGTATTGGGCTCTATATAGAGCGGATTAGATTGGGGCGCTGAATCAAGCATGAAAATTACTTGATTTTTTTCATTTTTCCGCATCAAATATATACTGCGGCATTTAGGTGTGACAAGGCATTGTTTTGCCATTTCTACTCTGGTTTGGATATACATTAGTTTGGCATAGTCAGATTTCTCTGACTTCGACAAAGCCTCAGCCGCCTCCTCAATGCCCGCCCAATCTAGCGAAGCATCAATGGCTTCTATCTGTGCAGCAAGTTGCTGACGCATCTCCTGCTCTTTATTTTGCACTATAATGTAAACAGCGTATACACTAATAGCCGCCGCTATTAGCAGCAAGCCTAAGGGTAAGTTCTTTTTGAAAAAAGTTAAAAGGTTCATAGGAGCTTTATAAGCAACTAATGTGCCAAAAAAATTATCCCCACCCCCTCCGAAACGGCCGCTAGGTCTTGCAAGCAGGGCTTTGGGGTTGCTTTAAAAAAAATTTTAAAGCAAGCGGCGGCGTCGAGTAAATGGCATTTATGCCGAAAAGTAAGAGGTGTTGATTGAAAAGTGAGCTACGCTTTTTGCGCGCGCATGCTGCGATTGTGCCAATTTTTTGCAGAAAATTTGCGCAACAATTGCGCCAAGAAACCTAATCGCTTGGTGAAAAGCGATAGCCGTTCGCGCCCGAGCGCTTGGCCACGTACATCGCCTCATCAGCAGCACGCGTCATCTCGTGTGCGGTCGTCCATTTGTCAGAATAAAACACAATGCCAATACTCACCGTTACTGTGAGCGATTGATTTTTTAGCACGATTGGCTTTGCCAGCGTATCAATGATTTTTTGGGCGATTTGCTCGGCGTCCACGCGGGTTGCGGTGTGCGGTAAAATCACTGCAAACTCATCGCCCGATAGCCGCGCCACAGTGTCTTCTTCACGCAAAGCGCCAACAAAACGCTCTGCGACAATCCGCAAAAGCTGGTCTCCAGCGTCGTGACCCAAGGTGTCATTGACGATTTTAAATTTATCCAAATCTAAGTAATAGACGGCAAATTTTGGACTGCCGCGCTGGGTGCTTGCAATCAATTGCGTTAGTCTATCTTCATACAAGCGGCGATTTGGCAGTCCAGTGAGGCTGTCTTCGTGCGATTGCTTCATCAGCTGATGGTGCGATTGCTCAAGCGCCTCGTTTTGCACCGCCTTCATGCGCCAAAGCTTGGTGTAAAACAGCATCAAACCCAAAAACACAAGTGTGGCCAGCCCTGGAATAATGGCCGATTTGCATAAAGCTTTATTCCAATCTTTGGCTTCAATATCAATACCAATCACCACCACAGATTGATCAGGAAGTACGTGTGGTACCAGCGCACTCACCCATGTGCCCCAGCGATCAGTCACTGGCCCGTCCGCCGCGATTTTGTGTGTGTCAAATACCTCGTGCGTAATCGGGCTGGCTTCTGTGTATATTGTACCTGGCACAATATAAAGCTCACTGCCTTTCGCATCGGAGTCAATTAAAAAAGAGATTTGCTTTTTTTCGTTTTGGCGCATCAAATAAACCGCGCGGCAACCCGCATAAACCGAGCAAATCTTATCAATACGCGCTCTGTGCAGGGCCAACTCTGGCGTTTCTCTGATGGCGTTATCTGCACTTTGATTGACGAGAATATTGTCATACATACTGCTCCAGCCAAGCGCAAGATCAATTGATTGTGCTTGCGTAAGCAGTGCTAGGCGCATTTCCATATCTTTATTGTGCACCATCAAGCCAATAGAAGCCGCGCCCACCAAAATGCCTAGCAGCATTAAAAGCAGGTGAAGATTTTTTTTACATTGTTGAAGTAGCTGCAAGTGAGTGTTTACAACGCCCTGTTATTTATCCAAGCCTAGCACATCGCGCATATCAAATAAACCTTTGTTTTTATTGCTTAAAAACTTTGCTGCGCGCAGCGCGCCCAGCGCAAATGTGGCGCGACTGCTGGCTTTGTGCGCAATCTCCACGCGTTCGCCAATACCGGCGAACACTACTGAGTGATCGCCCACCACATCGCCACCACGCATGGTAGCAAAGCCAATCGTGCCCGCTACGCGCTCACCAGTCACACCTTCACGCGCGTACACGGCGCAATCTTTTAACTCTTTGCCTAAGCCTTTAGCTGCCGCCTCACCCAAGCGCAGCGCGGTTCCAGACGGCGCATCCACTTTATGGCGATGGTGCATTTCCAACACTTCCACGTCATAACCATCGCCCAAAGTCTTGGCCGCTTGCTCAACCAAATTAATCAACATGGTCACGCCCACGCTCATATTGGGCGCAAAAACAATGCCGATTTTTTGTGAAGCTGTTTCAATTTTAGCTTTTTGCTCAACGGTAAAGCCTGTCGTGCCAATCACATGCTTTACGCCCGCTTGTTGGCAAGCTTCTAAATACTGCAAACTCGCTTCAGGGCGGGTAAAATCAATCAACACATCTGCGCCTTGCAAGGTTTCAGCCGCATTACTGCTAATGTAAACCCCTGTATTTTTACCAAACATTTCGCCCGCATCACGGCCAATCTGTGGGCTTGCTATTCCATTGCTTTCTGCGCGATCTAGCGCGCCATATAGCTGCAAGGAGTCGTCCGCAAAAACGCCCTCAAGCAAGGCTTGCCCCATGCGGCCAGAAACGCCTGTAATCACTATTTTTGTTTTCATGCTTTTACCTCAACCCCAATCTTTTAGTTACCACGTAACATCGCTTCGCGATGATTAGTGTCCACTGAAAGATTGGCTTTTAGCTATCGCTAAAACCCAATCTTTTCAAGCATGCGGTCAAAAAAGCCTGGCTCGGTTTCTGCTGGTAAAGGCTCTTCCACTGTTTTCTTAGGCTTAACTACCTTCTCCGCTGCGGGTTCTGCCGCAATTGGCGCAGCCGCTTGCTCCAGCTGTTTCGGGTCTAGCGTTCTATCCAATCTAAATATCTTTTTGTCGTCTGACTTGATAGCAGGCGCTGGCTGCACAGCCTTGATTGGTGCGGGTGCTGGCGATGTTGCTTTTGGCACTTCCACCGCTTTCGCTGGCGCTGGTTTTGGCGCAACTGGCTTCACTGGCTCAACTTTTACTGGCGCAGGCGCTGGCTCGACACTAGGCAATTCGATTGGCGTAGTTTTTACCTGCGGCATGACAACTGCAGGCGTGCCAAGCTCAATCGGCACGGCTAAAATAGATGGCGCATCTTCTACAGCAGGCGCATCGGGGCTGGCTGCGGCGGCTTCTGGCAGCACCGCTTTTGGCGCTTCCACTGGTTTAGTCACAGCGCTTTCGTCTTTTTTCCAAAATTTTAATTTTTCCGTCCAACTCTTATTGTCTGATTTTTTTGCTGGCGCTACGGGTGATTTTGAATAGGTCGGTCCGCCAGTATCCGCGCCCGCCGTGCCTTGCGGCACCACATCGCCGCGCACTTTAGTGAGCAAATCTTTTTCAAAATCCAAAATCACGCGACGTTGCTCTATCACCTTGCCCGCTTGGCGCATTTGGTAAAAATAATCCCAGCGATCTTTATGGAAGCTATCCACAATCAGCGGCGTGCCCATAATGTAGCGCACTTGCGATTTTGTCATGCCCGGCTTGAGCTGCAGCAGCATTTTTGAGGTGACGACGTTACCCTGCTGAATGTCCATTTTAAAGGGCTTAATCATGGGCACGCTAGAGCCACAGCCAGTCAGGCCGCCAATAGCAAGGGAAGTAATTAACAATATTAATAAATAGCGCATAAGTTTTGTGTGAAATAAAGACAACTAACTGAATTGGCGTTAATATACCACGATGGAAGTAAGCCTAAAACCACAAATATTACTTGAGGGCAAATTATGCACGATCAAAAAGGGTTAAGAAACGCTGGACTTAAGGCAACATTGCCTAGGCTCAAGATTTTAGAACTGTTTGGCAATAGCAAAGAGCGCCATTTATCGGCCGAGGATGTCTATAGAGTTTTGCTCACCACAGGCGAAGATGTTGGCTTGGCAACAGTTTACCGCGTGCTCACACAATTTGAAGAGGCGGGTTTGCTGGAACGCCACCATTTTGAAAGTGGCAAAGCAGTGTTCGAGCTGAATGAAGGCTCACATCACGACCATATTGTGTGCGTAAAATGCGGCCGCGTAGAAGAATTTTACGACGCAGAAATTGAAAAGCGCCAAGAAGAGGCCGCGGAATCGCGTGGCTTTACCATGCAAGAGCACTCGCTGATGATTTACGGCGTTTGCACAAAACAACCGTGCGGACCCAAAAAATAGCTGAGTAAAAAACGTGCTAATAATAAAAATTAAGTGAGTTAGGAGCTAATCATGAAATTTACACCAATCAAAAAACATGCTTCATTTGCACTGGCCTTAGCGCTAAGCCTTATTTTAAGCGCCTGCGGCACCAACCCCGTCACCAAGAAAAAAGAATTTCAGTTTGTCTCAGAAAAACAAGAAGTTTCAATCGGACAACAAAACTACTCGCCTGCGCGCCAATCGCAAGGCGGCGACTATATCATCGACCAAGATTTAACCGCTTATGTGCAAGGTGTAGGTAAAAAACTCGCCGCTGCCTCTGACCGTCCAGAACTGCCTTACGAATTTGTGGTGCTTAACGATTCTGTGCCCAATGCTTGGGCGATGCCAGGCGGCAAAATCGCGTTTAATCGCGGCTTGTTGTACGAGCTAAATAGCGAGGCTGAGCTTGCCGCCGTGCTTGGGCACGAGATTGTGCATGCCGCCGCTCGCCACGGCGCCAAAAGCATGGAGCGCGGCATCTTTATGCAAGCGGGCATGATTGCTGTGGGCATTGCCGCACAAAACAAAAATTATGGCAACTTATTAGTGGGCGCCTCGCAAGTAGGCGCGCAAATGGCCACCATGAAATATGGTCGCGATGCGGAAAGTGAAGCCGACCATTACGGTATGGGTTACATGAAAAAAGCGGGTTACGACCCAACCGCGGGCGTGACGCTGCAAGAAACCTTTGTTCGCCTGAGCGCTGGCAAACAAAGCAACTTTATTGAAGGCTTATTTGCCTCGCACCCGCCCTCACCCGAGCGCGTCGCTGCCAATAAAGTGACGCTGGCGCAATTGGGCGCAGGTGGCGAAATGGGTGCTACTGTTTACACACAAAAAGTCGCGCACTTAAAAGCCACGCAACCCGCCTACAAAGCCTATGACGAAGGCGTGAAAGCGCTGGGCAAAGGCGATACCGCAACCGCCACCAAAAAAGCGCAAGAAGCCATTAAGCTAGAACCAAAAGAGGCGCGCTTTCAAGAGCTTTTGGGCGATGTGGCGATGGCGCAGAAAAAACCTAACGACGCGATTGGCCTATACGCAAAAGCCATTCAATTACAGCCTGATTATTTTAAACCACACGTGCAAACTGGCATTGCACTATACAACTTAGGCCGTAAAACCGAAGCCGAGCCTTATCTTAAAAAAGCTAACTCACTTTTGCCAACCGCGCCCGCCGCCTTATATTTAGGTGAAATTGCGGAAGAACGCGGCGATATGGATGGCGCGTTGCAAAACTACCAAATGGCCGCTGGCTCCGATTCAGACATCGGCAAAGAAGCCAACAGTCGCGGCGTTCGGCTCGATTTACCGCGCAACCCCGCTAAATATATCGAATCTGGCCCAGTGGCAGATGCCAGCGGCAATTTATTCGCCGTGGTGCAAAACGACACCAACTTAGCCGTTGGGCGCGTGCAAGTGCGTGTGATTAAATATGACGCACAAACAGGCCGCGCAGTTGGCCAACAGCAGATGATTATTAACGGCGTACAACCTGGCAAACGCAACCAAGTGGCGATTGGCGAGCAAATCAAAACGCCACAAGAAGCGCAGCTGTATAAAGTGGTGGTAGAAGCGGCGGAGTTGGCGAGGTAAGAGTTTTAATTTTAAGCTCTACATTTGATGAGTAAAATGTGATGCGGCCTTCCCCATTCGATACCGACATACTTAAGGACCTTCGTGAGCACACTCGCACATTTATAAAGCTGGATTTAGGGTATCTGGCTGCTGCTGGCACGCTTATTACAGCACTGAAGATTGGCCTTGGAGAAACGCTTGGAACCATTGCACATTATCCAGAGTTTGCAAATTTCTTTATTTTTATATGCGTGATTGACGTTGCTATCTATCTACTTGTTTTTAATGACTGGCTTTCTGCTAGCTCCGACGTTGGCATTCGTCAATCATCGAAAATCATCCAATGGCTTCTTAATATACAACCACTCCTGCACTTATTTTTCATATGCAGCCTGATTCTCGCGCCCGTCTATATTACAATAGGTGGGCAACAGGAATTTTCAAGATTTGAAGGAATTGCTTTATTTCAAGAAAACGTTGAATCATACATATCCAATAAGGGCATTCCACCAAAATCCCTTGAAGAACTTACACTAAACAATCCTCATATCAAACTGGCGCTTAAAAAATTAAAGGGGGAAAGGATTCGATTCCACACAACAGCAGGAAAAAATTATCAGATTACATTTGCTGGACAAGACAATAAATTTGATACAGCTGATGACATGGATATCACTCATGACTTACAAATTCGTGAAATCTTGGAGCAAGCGTAGGTTGGGCTGAAGCCCGTAGGGCGCAATAGCTTAGCGTATTGCGCTGCATGAGAGTGGCATAAACCCTTAAAAACCTTCTGCGAAAATTTAACTACGGAGACACCATGAAAAACCAATCATTACTTACAGGTTTTCAATCAGCCCTTGCATTAACCTGTTTATTAAGCAGCTTGCAAGGTTGCGCGGGTGAGGCTTATAAAGCAGAGTCCACACAGAAAGCTGAAGCCTCACAGGCAGTAGGCAACGCGCAAACCGTGTTTAAAGTAGTTGTAAAAGACGCGCCTGCTTATTTTATTAACGACCAACAAAATCCTGAATTAACCCTTAAACGCGGCATTACTTATACGTTTGAATTAAAAGCCACAGGCCACCCATTTTGGATTAAAACGAAAAATTCAACGGGTAAAGCCAATGCTTATGCTGCTGGGGTGACGGGAAATGGCACAGAGCGCGGTACGCTGACGTTTGCTGTGCCAGCGGATGCGCCTGCGTTATTGTATTACAACTGCGAAGTACATGACATGATGAATGGCGCGATTCATATTACAGATTAAATGTGCGAACGTAGCCCGTAGGGCGCAATAGCGTAGCGTATTGCGCCGCATGAGAGCGACATAAACCCTTAAAAACCATCCTTCGGCGCAATACGCTACGCTATTGACGCCCTACAAAATCAAAGCCCTAACATCTCTTTTGCGTGATTGCGCGTGGCATCTGTCACTACCAAACCGCCCGACATGCGTGCAATTTCCTCAATGCGTTGCGCTTCGCTCAAGCGTTGAATATGGCTTAAAGTTGTGCCATTGGCTTGCGTTTTGCTCACTTGCAAATGCTGCGCGGCTTGTGCGGCGACTTGTGCAAGGTGTGTAATCACTAACACCTGACGATTTGAGCCAAGTTGCTTCAAAAGCTTACCAACCACTTCCGCCACGCCGCCGCCGATACCGACATCCACTTCGTCAAAAATCATACACGGCACCAAATTTTGGCTTGCAGTCGTCACGTGCAAAGCCAAACTAATGCGCGAAAGCTCGCCGCCAGAAGCCACTTTATTCAGTGGGCGCGGCGCTACCCCTGCGTGACCCGCAACTAAAAATTCAACTTGCTCCAAGCCGTTTGCAGATTTTTCGCAAGGTGTAAGCAATGCCTCGAAACGCCCGCCGCTTAAGGATAAACGCTGCATTTCTGCGCTGATTTTCTCACTTAAAGCTTTTGCGGCACTGCCCCGCGAGGCGCTTAGATATTGGGCGGTAGCCTGATAGTTTTTAAGCGCTTCGGCTTCCTGCTTGGCCAAGGCGCCATCCGTTGCAAAGCCCTCTAGTTCGGCCATGCGCGCTTGGTCTTTGGCTAATAAATCATTCAGCTCTTCTGGCTTTACACGATATTTTCTGCCCGCGCCGTGAATCGCTTGAATGCGGCTTTCCACTTCATTTAATCTTGCAGGATCTAGCTCAGTCGTTTGCAAATAGCGGTTAAGCGCGCGCACCGCTTCTTGTAGCTGAATCGCCGCAGAATCCACAATTTCTGCGGTTTCGGCAAGTTGCGGGTCAAATTCCACCAGCTCCACCAACTTATGCTGCGCTTGCGCGAGCAAACTCAAACTATTCACTTCACCATCCGCAATCAAGCTCACCGCCATTTCGCCACCTGCCAGCAAAGCCGCGCCGTTGCTCAAGCGGCTGTGTTCCACTTGCAATTCTTGCCATTCATCTGCAGCAAAATTAAGTTGATTCAGCTCGCGCACCTTGTCGCGCAAATCTGCCAGTTCATCTGCAAAAGCCGCAGCATTTTTTTCGATTTCCAAACGTTGTTTGTTTAATTGTGTCCAAGTTTTATAATGCGCGGCGACTTGTTTGGCAAGCTCCGAACTTGTGCCAAATGCATCTAAAATTTGGCGTTGCGTATTGACGTTGAGCAAGGAGTGATGCGCGTTTTGGCTGTAAATATCCACCAAAAATTCGCCCAACTCTTTGAGTTGACCAATGGTGACGGCAACGCCATTAATAAAGCCGCGACTGCGTCCATCTGCATAAATAACACGCCTGAGCACAAGCTCTGGTGCGGCTTCCAGCTCATTCCCCTCAAGCCAATTATTTGCATATTCGCTGCTTAAAAACGTTGCGCTAATGTCGGCTTTTTCTGCGCCCACACGCACCACTTCGCCCTCGTTACGCGCGCCGAGTGCGAGCGAAAGTGCATCAATTAAAATAGATTTTCCCGCGCCGGTTTCACCGGTGAGCGTGGTAAAACCGCGCTCAAATTCTAAATCGAGCGCTTCGACAATAATGAAATTGCGGATGGAAAGGGCTTGTAGCACAGTGGGTTAACCCCAATTCAACTTGTTGCGCAACATCTCAAAATAACAGTATTCCGAAGGATGCAGCAAGGTCACGTTTTCGCGCGCGCGTTTAATCATCACGCGGTCGCCCTCTTCCAGCGCGAGCTGAAACTGGCCGTCGTAGCTAATTTGCGCATCATCCACTTGCACCAAGGTAATCTCAATTTTTGAGTTGCTGTTGACCGCAATTGGCCGATTGCTAAGCGTGTGCGGGTTAATTGGCACGATGGCAATGGCATCTAAATTGGGATGTAAAATCGGCCCGCCAGCAGAAAGCGCGTAAGCAGTAGTGCCCGTCGGCGTGCTTAAAATAAGGCCATCTGCGCGTTGTTTATGCACAAATTTTCCGTCAATTTTAACTTCCAGCTCTATTAAACGTAAGCCGCTTTTTACCACCACATCATTCATGGCAAAGCTTTGATGCAAAACTTCTCCACCACGATTCACGCTGGCGCTAAGTAACATGCGCGATTCGATATGATAATGCCCAGCCAAAATACCATCTATCGCCTGCAACATTTCCTCTGCGCGCAAATCGGTGAGAAAGCCAAAGCGCCCGCGATTAATGCCCACCAGCGGCACGCGATGATTTTTGAGCGCGCGCGCCACGCCAAGCATGGTGCCATCGCCGCCCATGACAATCACTAAATCAGCTTTTTCGCCAATTTTTTCTAGCAAACACCGATTAAAGCCAGTTAATTCGGCGTGTTGCGCGGTGTTTTCTTCTAACCAAACCTCAATATTTTTTGCTTGTAAATGTCGCGCCAAATCCGCCAAATCGTTTTGCATCAGCTGCAAAGCGGATTTCTGCATGTATTTGCCCACAATTGCGATGGATTTAAAAGTTTTTTGCATGTGCGAATTAAAACACATTAGGGGTGGTCTGAGAAGCAATTGCCACTGTTACATTGGCTGTAATTCGGGCAAAATACGTCTTGGCATTTTAAATCGTGATGGCTTTGGATAAACGCGCACAAATTCTGCTTAAAACCTTGATTGAACATTACATTTGTGATGGGCAACCGATCGGCTCGCGAACGCTTTTGCAGCATTCTGGGCTAGATTTAAGCCCAGCGACCATTCGCAATGTGATGAGCGATTTGGAAAACTTAGGGTTTGTCGCCAGTCCGCATACCTCGGCTGGGCGCGTGCCCACGCAGCGTGGCTATCGTTTATTTGTCGATACTTTATTAAGTGTAAAACCATTAAATTCACAACAAATTCAACAGCTTAAAAGTGAACTCAGCTCGCCAGATCCGCAACAACTCATTAACTCTGCTGCAGATATACTGTCGAATCTTACACAATTTGCGGGCGTTGTGCTGATTCCCAAGCGCAAAACACTGGCGTTTAAGCATTTAGAATTTATGCCGCTTTCTGACAAGCGCATTTTGGTGATTATCGTCACCAGCGATGGCAACGTGCAAAACCGCATTATTATGGCCGAGAAGCCTTATTCCGCCAGCGAACTGACGCAAGCCAGCAATTATTTTAATGCAAATTTTGTTGGACAAACGTTTGATGAAGTACAGCAAAGGCTGCATAGCGAACTAAAACAAATGCAAACTGACATGAATAAGCTGATGAGCGCTGCCCTAGAAGCCAATATCCATGCGGGTGCTGGCGCAGGTCATAACGATGGCGTGGTGATTGCGGGTGAGCGAAAATTATTGCATGTGAATGAACTCTCTACCAATGTAGAAAGTTTGCGTAAACTATTTGATGTGTTTGAGCGCCGCGCCTCGCTGATGCAGCTTTTAGATAACAGCCAAAGCGCAGCAGGTGTACAGATTTTTATTGGCGGCGAAAGCGGCTACAGCGCGCTAGATGAGTGTAGCATGGTGACTTCACCGTACGAGGTCGATGGCGCCGTTGTTGGCACTTTAGGCGTGATTGGGCCGACTAGAATGGCCTACGAGCGCGTCATTCCGATTGTGGACATTACCGCAAAACTTTTATCCAACGCACTTTCTAACAATTAAAAAAGAATTAATATGGCTTATTACAACGCAGAACCCGATTACCAACACGGCGACCAACTTAAAGTAGGTATTTTACTTGCCAACTTGGGCACGCCAGATGCCGCCACCGCCAAAGCATTGCGCCCCTATTTAGGTCAGTTTTTAATGGACCGCCGTGTAGTAGAAATTCCGCGCTTTATTTGGTGTTGGATTTTACATTGTATTATTTTGGTGGTACGCCCAAAAAAATCCGCCGAAAAATACGCGCAAGTATGGCTGCCAGAAGGCTCGCCACTATTAGTGCACAGCCAAAAACAAACGCAATTGTTACGCGGATTTTTAGCGCAAAAAATCAAATCACCATTTGTAGTAGAACTGGGCATGAGCTACGGCAACCCGAGCATGAAAAGCGCGCTGGACAACCTAAAAGCCCAACATTGCGACAAAATCCTCGTTTTTCCGCTGTTTCCGCAATACGCCGCCAGCAGTACCGCCGCGGTTTATGATGCGGCATGGAAAGTGCTGCTAAAAATGCGTAATGTGCCCGCCATCCGCACTGTACGCCATTATCACGACCACCCTGCCTATATCAAAGCGCTTGCCGCCAGTGTAAATGATTACTGGATGAAGAGCGGGCGGCCTGATTTTGAAAAAGGTGAGAAGTTAGTCATGAGCTTTCACGGCGTGCCGCGTTTTCATTTGGATAAAGGCGACCCTTACCACTGCGAATGCCATAAAACCGCGCGCCTGCTGGCGGAGGCGCTAGGGTTAAGTAAAGATAAATATCAAGTGGCATTTCAATCGCGTTTTGGCAAGCAAGAATGGCTTAAGCCTTATCTGGCAAGCACCTTAGAGGCTTTAGGCAAAGCAAAAACCAAGCGCGTGGATGTGATTTGCCCCGGTTTTAGTAGCGATTGCTTAGAAACTTTAGAAGAAATCGCCATGGAAGGTAAACACATCTTTCAAAGTAATGGTGGAGGCGACTATAATTACATTCCCGCGCTTAACGAAAATGATGTTTGGATTCATGCCATGACGGAAATTGCGCTGGAAAATTTGCAGGGCTGGGTTTCAGGGGAATGGAACGCAGAAGCCGCTAAAAAAATATCGGAAGAGACAAAAGCTCTGGCCACAACACTTGCTAATAAAAATTAAATGCGCGCTACTCAAAAAAACTTTCGTTTTTGCTCAATTGTTGCGGTCAGCTTGCTGTTGCCTGCTTGCGCCTATTTAGATAAGCATAACGCGAAGTACAGCCCACAACAGACTATTGGCGGCACTAAAATCGCCGCTGGCTGGCAAGCCACGTTGCCGCACGAGGGTCAAATCTCCAATCTACAACAATTTTGGGAGCAACTCCACGACCCACTACTGCTTGACTTAATTACCGCCTCGCAAGAAGTTTCGCCTAATATGGCATCTGCCAAAAGCCATATTTTTGAAGCTAAAGTCAATGCCGTACGCGCTAACGCTATACGCCTGCCAACCATTACTGGCGGCCTCACTTGGTCGCGCACCTTGCAAAAATCTGGCACATCGCCAGGATTTGGCGGCGGCGCATTTAATACCACGCGCGTGGGCTTGGATGCTTCGTGGGAGCCTGACATTTTTGGTACAAATGTCATTTTATTAGATGCCGCAAATATGCAGGAAAAAGCCAGCAAAGCCAGTTGGCACGAAGCACGCGTCTCGGTCGCGGCAGAAGTCGCCAATGCTTACTTTAGCCAACGTTTTTGCCAACTCGAAACCGACGTACAACAAGCAGACGTGAACTCACGCGCAGAAACAGCGCGACTTACCAAAATCTCATCAGACGCAGGTTTTTCTAGTCCATATTCCAGCAGCCTTGCCAATGCGGGCTTAGCCGACGCCAAACAGCAACTGACCGCACAGCAAGCGCAATGTGATCTTGGCATTAAAGCCTTAGTCGCGCTGACGCAAATGGACGAATCAACACTGCGTGAAAAGTTGACGAGTTCGCCATTTGAGTTGGCAAAAGTACAGCCTGCGGATTTGTTTTCAATTGCTGCGCTGCCCGCAGAAGTGATTAAACAAAGACCCGATATCTATAATGCTGAAGCCGCGCTGATAAGCGCCGCCGCCAATATTCGCGATGCGCAAACTGCGCTGTTGCCAAAAGTGCAAATTGACGGCTCGCTAGGCTACACGCACATCTCAGGCAGTCGCTTGTTTAGCAACAGCGGCACAGCGTTTCCCATTGGGCCAATTTCTATCGTCTTGCCGATTTTTGACGGCGGCGTGATTCGCGCCAATATCAAAACCAGCAAAGTGCATTACGAAGAAGCTGCCGCCAATTACCGCAGCAAAGTGCAATACGCGGTGAAAGAAGTGGAAGACGCGCTGGTGAACTTGCATAGCTCCGCCAGCCGCCAAGTGGATTTAAAAGACGCAATTACTGGCTACAAAGAAGCACTGAGCGCAACCGAAGTCAAAGTAAAAGCGGGTTTTGCTAATTTAATTGAGTTGGAAGAGATTCGCCGCAGTACGCTTTTGGCTGAAACCACACAATTAGACGTGAGCAAAGCGCGTGTTCTGGCTTGGGTGGCGCTTTACCGCGCGCTTGGCGGCGGTTGGACAGTGGCACAAACTGAACAGGAAATTCAATGATAACATCGAATAATTTAATCACCTCAGCCAAAAGCATGAAGCCTGGCCGCATCGTGCTGATTGCTTTGTGCGGGCTGGCAGCGGCATTTTTGCTATACAAAATGTTCTCACATACACCAAAAACTGACGCTTCGCCTGAGGTTCAAATGCCGGATGCGCCCACAGCCAAAGCCGCGCTCACGGTGGCAACAGTAAAACCTCAACACAGTAGCCTCGATAAAACCTTGTCTGCTAACGGCAATATTGCGGCTTGGCAAGAAGCCAGCATCGGCGCGGAAGTAAACGGTTTGCCAATTCGCGAAGTGCTGGTGAATATCGGTGATTCGGTCAAAAAAGGCCAAGTATTGGTGCGCTTTTCCACCAGCACGATTGATGCCGATGTAGCGCAGGCAGAAGCTAATCTAGCCGAAGCGAAAGCAGCCGCGGCAGAAGCCGCAGGCAACGCCAGCCGCGCACGTAGCATTCAAGACTCTGGCGCGCTGAGCAAGCAGCAAATCGAGCAACTGTTTTCGGCGGAATCCACCACCAAAGCGCGCTTAGAGGCGATGGAAGCGGCAGTAAAAACGCAAGAAATTAAGCTCAGACAAACTGTAGTAGTTGCGCCAGATTACGGCATTATTTCTGCTCGCAGCGCCAGTGTTGGCCAAATTGCCGCGCCTGGACAAGAGTTGTTTCACATGATTCAACAAGGCCGTATTGAATGGCGTGCAGAGCTTTCTGCCGATTACGGGCAGGTGCACAAAGGCACAGCGGCGCGCATTACGCTACCTAATGGCAAAGAAATTAAAGGCACCACACGCACCATGGCGCCGACAGTCGACAACAACACGCGCAATACCGTGGTGTATGTAGACGTTCCCGCCGGCAGCGCCAAACCGGGTATGTTTGCACGCGGTTACTTTATTTTAGGCAAAACCGATGTGCTGACGCTGCCATCCGACGCGATTGTGATGCGCGATGGCTTTGCTTATTTGATGCAAGTGGAAAACAGCCGCGTTAAACAAAGCAAAGTCAAGCTTGGTCAACGCAATGGCACGCAAGTAGAAATTATCAATCTGCCTGCTGCCGATGGCGAATATGTGGCTAATGGCGGCTCTTTCTTAAGCGATGGAGATTTGGTCAAAGTCGTCGCGAATACTCAAACGAAATAAGCATTCATGATAAACGTTTCCAGCTGGTCGATTAAAAACCCAGTCCCAGCGCTCATTCTGTTCATTCTGCTCACGCTGGCAGGCCTCATGAGCTTTAAAGCCATGAAGATTCAGAACTTTCCTGATTTGGATTTGCCTACCGTCAACATCAATGCCGCGCTACCAGGCGCTTCGCCCGAGCAATTAGAGAACGAAGTCGCGCGCAGGATGGAAAACAGCATCGCCAAGCTGCAAGGCTTGCGCCATATTTACACCACGGTGCAAGATGGCAACGTCAGCATCACCGCTGAGTTTCGCCTAGAGAAACCCGTGCAAGAGGCTGTGGATGACGTGCGTTCTGCTATCTCGGAAGTGCGCGCCGATTTACCCGCCGAGATGCACGAACCCATTGTCAGCAAGCTTAATGTGGCTGGCTCGCCAATCCTCGCTTTCACTGTGCACTCCAAGCGCATGGATGCTGAGGCACTGTCATGGTTTGTCGATGACACGCTCAGCAAAAAAGTGCTAGGCGTTAAAGGCGTTGGTGGCGTGGCACGTGTGGGCGGCGTTAATCGCCAAATTTGGATTGAAATCGACACCAGCAAACTGCAAGCACTCAATGCCTCTGCGGCAGATATTTCGCACCAACTTGGCTTAATCCAGCAAGAAAGCTCAGGCGGCGTCACTAAAGTGAGCGGCAGCGAACAACCCATTCGCACCATCGCCACGGTAAAATCTGCCGATGAACTTGGCACGCTAGAATTAGCGCTAGGCGACGGCCGCAAAATCCGCCTCGACCAAGTCGCCAAGGTAAAAGATACCTTTGCCGAGCCGAAATCTGCTGCTTTTTTAAACGGCGAAAGCGTCATTGGCTTTGAGGTCACGCGCAGCAAGGGCGCAAGCGAGTTGGAAGTGGGTGATGGCGTTTATAAGGCGCTGAGCGAGATTCGCCATGCGCATCCCGATGTGGAAATCACCGAGGCTTTCAATTTTGTCAAGCCAGTGCAAGAGGAATTCGACGCCTCCATGGATCTACTCTACGAGGGCGCAATTTTGGCCGTGTTGGTAGTTTGGCTGTTCTTGGGCGATATTCGCGCCACCTTCGTTTCCGCCGTCGCACTGCCGCTTTCCGTCATTCCCGCCTTCATCGGCATGCGTTATTTGGGCTTCTCCATCAATGTCGTCACGCTATTGGCTTTATCGCTTGTCGTCGGCATTTTGGTGGATGATGCGATTGTGGAAGTCGAAAATATCGTGCGCCATTTGCGCATGGGAAAATCACCCTACAAGGCCGCCATGGAAGCCACCAACGAGATTGGTCTTGCCGTGATAGCGACCACGTTTACCTTGGTCGCGGTATTTCTGCCTACTGCCTTCATGAGCGGCATTCCAGGTAAATTCTTCAAACAATTTGGCTGGACAGCGTCTATCGCCGTTTTCGCCTCGCTGGTGGTCGCGCGCGCACTCACACCCATGATGTCTGCCTACTTGATGAAGCCGCTGCCCGAAAAGGCCGAGAAAGCAGGTGGCTTGATGGAGCGCTATCTCGCTGCGGCAGGCTGGTGCATTCGGCACCGATTATTTACTTTGCTGGCAGCCATCGCTTTTTTCATCTGCTCGCTTTTGCTCATTCAATTTTTACCCAAAGGCTTTATTCCAGCCGATGACAACTCGCAAACCCAAGTGCGTATTGAGGCAGCGCCTGGTACTACGCTCGCGAAAACCAAAGAAATCGCCGAAATGGCACGCGGCATTTTAAAAAATATCGCGCATGTCAAAAGCGTTTACACTACCATTGGTGGTGGTGCAGCGGGGACAGACCCATTTGTGGGCAGTGATGCCGCCGAGACGCGCAACTCCACGCTCACCGTCTTGCTCGATCCGCGTGGCGAGCGCCCGAAAAAACAAATAATCGAAACTGAAATTCGGCAAAAACTGCAAGCGCTGCCTGGCGTCAGGCTAAAAGTAGGCTTGGGCGGCTCGGGCGAAAAATATGTACTGGCGCTAACCAGCGAAAACCCGACTGCGCTACTAGCCGCAGCGCAGGCTGTGGAGCAGGATTTACGCACCATTCAGGGGCTAGGCAACATTTCCTCAACCGCCGCCATGGTGCGCTCGGAAATCGTCGTGAAACCCGATTTTGCCGCAGCGGCAGATTTGGGCGTGACTAGCGCGGCGATTGGCGAAACCTTGCGCATCGCTACGGTTGGCGATTACGACCAAGCGCTGCCAAAACTCAATCTCGACCAACGCCAAGTGCCTATTCTGGTGAAGCTGGATGACGCGGCAAGGCGTGACTTAAACGTGCTGGGCAAGCTAGCCGTGCCTGGCGCACGCGGGCCAGTCGCGCTGGAACAAGTCGCTTCGCTCAAAATGTCGAGCGGCCCTTCTACTATCGACCGCTACGACCGCTCGCGTAACGTGCAATTTAATATTGAGCTTTCTAGCTTGCCTTTGGGTGATGCCACGCAGGCAGTACGCGCCCTGCCCAGCATTCAGCACTTGCCTGCGGGCGTGTCGCAAGTGGAAATTGGCGATTCTGAAATGATGGGCGAGCTATTTGCAAGTTTCGGCTTAGCCATGCTGACTGGCGTGATTTGCATCTATTTTGTACTCGTCTTGCTGTTTAAAGATTTCTTACAGCCAATTACCATTTTAGTCGCTCTGCCACTCTCCATCGGCGGCGCATTTCTCGGCATGCTCTTCGCTAGCAAGGCGCTTTCTATGCCCTCTCTGATTGGCTTGATTATGCTCATGGGCATCGCGACCAAAAACTCAATCTTACTGGTGGAATACGCCATTATGGCGCGCCGCGAGCACCATGTGAACCGCCTAGACGCTATATTAGACGCCTGCCACAAGCGTGCGCGCCCCATCATCATGACCACCATCGCCATGACCGCGGGTATGCTGCCAATCGCCTTTGCTTGGGGCTCTGGCGACGGCTCGTTCCGCAGCCCAATGGCCGTTTCCGTCATTGGCGGTCTCATCACCTCCACCATCCTCAGCTTGCTAGTGATTCCAGTCGCCTATACCTATGTGGACGACTTCCAACAATTCTGCAAAAAGCTCATCTCTAAAATGCGCAAGGGTTTGGTATAATCAAACAACAGCTAAATAGCGAGCTAAAAGTATGGTAGTGATTACTGGCGGCGCAGGCATGATAGGCTCTATCATCGCTTGGCATCTCAATACAAAACTTGGGCGCGATGACCTCGTCATCGTGGATCACATTACGCACCCCGAGCAATGGCAAAATCTTGCCCATCGCAAATACAGCGAATACATTGACAAAGATAATCTATTTGACTTTTTAGATGGCAATGAAGATATTACTGCGGTTATTCACATGGGCGCAATTAGCGCAACGACTGAGCGCGATTTTAATAAGCTGGTGGCTGATAATATCCACTATTCGCAAGACTTGTGGGCATGGTGCGCAGAAAATGACGTGCCGTTTTTTTACGCCAGCTCTGCCGCCACTTATGGCGATGGCAACGCAGGTTATGACGATGCCAGCATCGAAAATTTACGCCCGCTCAATGCTTATGGCTACAGCAAACACTTTTTCGATCAATGGGCACTCAAACAAGCGGCAGATGACCAGCCAGCGCCTCCAGCCTGGGCTGGTTTCAAGTTTTTTAACGTTTACGGCCCCAACGAATACCACAAAGAACGCATGGCCAGCGTGGCGTACCATACGTTTAACCAATTTAGTGAAACTGGTACGATGAAGCTGTTTAAAGGCACAAAAGCAGGCGTGGAAGATGGCGAACAAATGCGCGATTTTGTTTATGTAAAAGATTGTGCCGACATCGTCGGTCACTTTTTCGAAGCTTCTCTCAGCAACAAACCCGCGCCAAGCAATATTTACAATATTGGCACAGGGCAGGCACGTAGTTTTAAAGATTTAGCCACCAACGTCATGTCCAGCATGGGTCGCGATCCAAGCATCACCTATATAGATATGCCAGAAGATTTGCACGGCAAATACCAATATTTTACCGAAGCTAAGATGACCAAACTGCGCACGGCGGGCTATAAAAAGCCCATGACCAGCTTGGAAGACGGCGTAAAAGATTATGTGCAGAACTATTTGATGAAAAGCGACCCTTATTGTTAAACACATACCCGCCCGTCATTCTCGCGAAAGTGGAAACGACGACAGGGCAATTAGGATGACAACCGAATGAGTAAATACGTAGATTACCTTAAAGGCGAACACGCCGCCCACACCGCCATGTTTAATGCGCTTGAGCCGCTATTTCCGCGCATCAGCGATGTCGGTTTGGCGATGCAAAAGTGTATACAAAATGGTGGCAAAATCTTGCTCATGGGCAACGGCGGCAGTGCGGCAGATAGCCAGCACATCGCTGCCGAAATCGTCGGCCGCTTTAAAAAAGAGCGCAAAGGTATGGCGGCGATTGCGCTCACCACCGATACGTCCATTCTCACTTCCGTCGGCAACGATTATGGCTACGATTACATTTTCGCACGCCAAATAGAAGGGCTTTGCCGCCCAGAAGATTTAGTCATCGGCATCACCACCAGCGGCAATAGCGCCAACGTGGTGCGTGCCATGGAAGCCGCGAAAGAAATCGGCGCAACCACGGTTGGCTTGACTGGCGGCACTGGCGGCAAGCTCACCGCGATATGCGATTACAATTTAATCATGCCAAGCAGCGTCACCGCGCGCATTCAAGAAGCGCACATTTTCGTTGGACATTGTTTGTGCGAAATTCTCGAATCGTAAATGCCCGAAAACTTACTTAAAACTGTTAAGCAATTCGGCAACGGCAAACAACACGTACTGGTGATTGGTGATGTCATGCTCGACCGCTATTTAATTGGCGAGGTTGGCCGCATCTCGCCCGAAGCACCAGTGCCGATTGTGTTGTTAAAAGCGCAAAATGAGCGCGCGGGCGGTGCGGCCAATGTGGCGGCCAATTTGGCGCTTTTAGGCATTAAAACGCACTTGGTCGGCTGCGTAGGAATTGATGCTGAAGCGACTACTTTGCAGAAATTAATCTCGCATATTGGCATTGATGCGACTGATATGGTGAATTCTAATAAACGCCCCACCATAGCCAAAACCCGCATTCTGGGCGGACATCAGCAAATGATGCGCCTTGACCAAGAAAGCGCAGCGCCATTTTCAGCTGAGGAAAATGCGCATTTAATAGGCGCGATTAAAACGCAACTTGCGCTAAAACCTGCGATTGTCATTCTTTCTGATTACGCCAAAGGTTTGCTCAGCGAAAATATGTGCCAGCAAATTATTGCCCAATGCAAAACACAAAAAATCCGTGTTTTGGTGGATCCAAAAGGCCGTGATTACACTAAATATGTAGGCGCAACAGCGCTGACACCCAATAAAAAAGAAACCGCCGAAGCCTGCGACACTGGCGTAAACGACCCTGATTTAATTGCAAAAGCTGTCGCGCTTAAAAGCTGTCTGAAACTGCAATTTTTGGCCGTCACGCGCGGCGAAGAAGGTATTTCGCTGTTAGACGACAACGTTCACCACATCCCCGCCACTGCGCAAAAAGTCTTTGACGTTTCTGGCGCAGGCGACACCGTCATCGCAACGCTAGCCGCGGGCTTAATGCACAAACTTAGCCCGCTGGAAAGCTTGCAACTCGCCAACATCGCCGCCGGCGTGGTGGTGGGCAAAGTCGGCACAGTGCCAATTACGCGCAGCGATTTGATTGATGCGCTAACGGCTGCACAAGGCAATGAACAAGCAAATAAAATCTGCGAATTGCCACAATTACTGCAAAAAGTGGAAAGCTGGAAAAACGCCAAGCAAAAAATCGTCTTCACCAACGGCTGTTTCGATTTGCTGCATGCTGGCCATGTGACCTATTTGGAAGCCGCAAAAAAGCGCGGTGACAAGTTGGTGTTAGGCCTCAACACGGATCGCTCGGTACGCGCACTCAAAGGCGCTTCTAGGCCTGTGGTAAACGAGCAAGACCGCGCACGCGTGCTGGCCGCGCTGGAAAACGTAGATGCGGTGATTTTATTCGACGAAGACACGCCATTACAGCTCATCAAAGCCATCAAACCGCACGTTATCGCCAAAGGCAGCGACTATAGCGAAGATCAAGTGGTAGGCGGCAAAGAGGTACAAAGTTGGGGCGGCGAAATCGCGCTTATCGACTTGGTGGCAGGCCGCAGCACCAGCCGTATGATTAAAAAAATGAATGCCTAATTTTTTAGAAATCAGCACAAACTACGCTGTCATGCTGAACTTGATTCAGCATCTCGCTCAACAACAAGATTGCGGGTCAAGCCCGCAATGACCCATCAAAAAGAAAAAATTCTCATCATCGGCCCATCTTGGGTGGGCGATATGGTGCTGGCGCACAGCTTGTTTCAAACGCTTAAATTGCAAAATCCTAACATTCAAATTGATGTCGCTGCGCCCGCATGGACCTTACCGCTGCTGGAGCGCATGCCAGAAGTGACAGAGAAAATTGCGTTGCCGTTTAAACATGGTGAGCTCGCTTTAAAGGCGCGCTGGCGATTTGGAAAAAACTTAAAAAATCAGGGTTATACGCAAAGTATTTTGCTTGTGAACTCCTTCAAGTCCGCTATTTTGCCGTTTGCTGCAGGCATTCCGCAGCGCACCGGATTCTTAGGCGAAGCACGCTTTGGCTTGCTCAACGATATTCGCCAGTTGGATAAAATAAAACTCAAAAAAACCGTCGAACGTTTTGTGACTTTAGGTTTAGATAAAAATGAAGTTTTGCCAAAAATCATTCCAAATCCAAAATTAAGCACCAGCCTAGAAGCCGCATGGTTATTGGCTTGCAGCCTAGGTGTTACGAAGTCAAAAAACAAGATTTTAGGTCTTTGTCCTGGCGCAGAGTACGGCGAAGCAAAACGTTGGCCTGCTGAATATTATGCAGAAGTCGCACAATATGCTTTAGAAAAAGGCTGGCAAGTGTGGTTATTTGGCTCAGATAAAGATGTTGAAGTTACCCATAAAATCAATGTCTTAACGAAAAATAAATGCACAGACTTTGGCGGAAAAACCAACTTGGGCGAAGCGATTGATTTGATGTCTTTATGCGACACGGTGGTGAGTAACGATTCCGGCTTGATGCACGTGGCGGCGGCGCTCAACAAAAAAGTGATTGCGATTTATGGCAGCAGCGACCCGAGCCACACGCCGCCTATGCAGCCAAACGCGGTGATTGAATATTTGGGCTTGAACTGCAGCCCTTGTTTCAAGCGAGTTTGCCCGCTTTCTGGCGATGCAAATTTAGGATGCCTGCGCGAGATTCCCGCCAGCCAAATCATTGCTCATTTTTTGTAGTAAGCGCGATACCAATCCGCAAATTTTTCCACGCCCACTTTTAGCGGGGTGTGTGGCTTAAATCCTACCCAATTTTCCAGCGCCGAAGTATCCGCATAAGTCGCTTTTACATCGCCAAGCTGCATCGGCAACATTTCTTTCTGCGCGATTTTACCAAAAGCACTTTCCAGCATTGCAATAAAATCCATGAGCTTTTCGGGCTGATTATTGCCAATATTGAACAGTCTGTGAGGCGCATGGTGATTGGCTCCCAGCCCAGTGCTTGCTGGCGTTGCAGCTTTGTCCAAAACACGAATCACGCCTTCCACAATATCATCAATATAAGTAAAATCGCGCTGCATATCGCCGTGGTTAAAAACCTGAATCGGCTTACCACTTACTATTGCATCGGCAAACAAAATAGGCGACATATCGGGCCTGCTCCAAGGGCCATACACGGTAAAAAAGCGTAAACCTGTCGCTGGCAAGTGGTATAAATGACTGTAGGAATGCGCCATCAGCTCGTTGGCCTTTTTAGTCGCCGCGTAAAAACTCACAGGGTGATCTACATTGTCCAGCTCGCTAAACGGCAGTTTGGTGTTGCCACCATACACGCTGGACGAGCTGGCATACACTAAATGCGCTACCGTGTTATGCCGACAAGCCTCTAAAATATTGGTAAAGCCGACCAAGTTACTTTGCACGTAAGCATTGGGATTAACGAGCGAATAACGCACACCCGCCTGCGCTGCCAAATGAACGACTCGTTCTATTTTGTGCGCCGCGAATAATGCACTTAAGCTTGAGTAATCGGCAATATCCAGCTTGATAAATTGGAAGTTTTTAGCATTGACATGCGCCTCAAGCGCCTTTACCCGCGCGCCTTTCAGGTCAACGTCGTAATAATCGTTCAGGTTGTCAATGCCGATTACCGTATCGCCACGGGCGAGTAAAGCTTGGCTAACATGAAAGCCAATAAAACCCGCCGCGCCTGTGACTAGAACATTCAATTCAATACCTGCATTTAGATTTTTCGCCCAATTGGCTGATATTCTAAACCAGCTTTTTTCACGACTTTTGGGTCGTACATATTACGACCATCGAAAATAATATTGGCTTTAAGCTTTTGTTTTAACAATGAAAAATCTGGATTTCTAAATTCTTTCCATTCCGTCACAATCACCAGCGCATCGGCGTTTTCCAGTGCTTGATTTTGCGTTTTGGCAAACTCCAAACCTTTGGTACTTTTGAAAATGCGCCTAGCTTCATCCGTCGCAACGGGGTCGTAAGCTGTTACCGTCGCGCCCGCCGCCAATAAATCGGCAATCAACACACGGCTTGCGGCTTCGCGCATATCGTCGGTATTTGGCTTAAACGCTAAGCCCCACACGGCAAAATGTTTACCCGCCAAATTTTCGCCAAAATGTTTTTTAATTTTTTTCGTAAGCACTTGTTTTTGCACGCCATTAGCTGCTTCAACCGCATTGAGCACTTTTAAATCATAACCGCCCGTATTGGCAGTTTGAATCAGCGCTTTCACATCCTTCGGAAAACAAGAACCACCGTAACCGCAACCTGCATAAAGAAAACCATAACCAATACGCGGATCGGAGCCGATACCTTTACGCACAGATTCGATATCCGCGCCTAAAATTTCCGCCAAATTGGCTAGCTCGTTCATAAAACTAATGCGCGTAGCCAGCATGGCATTGGCGGCGTATTTGGTCAGCTCTGCCGAGCGCACATCCATAACGACTAAGCGTTCGTGATTACGCTGAAAAGGTGCATACAAGGCATGCATGACCTCTTTGCTATACGCATCGTCAACGCCAATCACAATGCGGTCTGGCCGCATAAAATCTTCTACCGCCGCGCCCTCTTTCAAGAATTCTGGGTTAGAAACTACGCTAAATTTTGTGTCTACTTTACGCGCTTCGAGCTCTTCTGTAATAGCCGCTTTGACCTGGTCCGCAGTGCCAACGGGCACGGTGGATTTATCCACCACGACTTTGTGCGAGGTCATATACTTGCCGATGTTGCGCGCGGCAGCCACCACATATTGCAAATCAGCTGAGCCATCTTCATCGGGCGGCGTGCCAACGGCGATAAACTGCACATCGCCAAACTCTACGGCCTGTTTGATGTCGGTCGTGAATTGCAATCTGCCTGCGGCGACGTTGCGCTGCACCATTTCTAGTAAGCCTGGTTCGTGAATAGGAATGCCGCCTTCTTGCAGAATTTTGATTTTGGCCGCATCCACATCCAAGCACAGCACGCTGTTGCCCACTTCTGCCATGCAAGCGCCACTCACCAAGCCGACGTAACCTGTGCCGACGACGCTAATGTTCATACTTTTCCCTTATTCGCACGCTTAATGAGCATCAGATTGCGTGTATAGACAATGGTGCCAGGCAACTGACCGAGAATAATCACAGGATCAAGCTTGTGCAGGCCATAAGCCAACACAATGAGGCCGCCAGTCAAGCTTAAATACCAAAAACTCACGGGAATCAGGCTTTGTCCGTGGCGCTCGCTGTGTATCCATTGCACTATAAAGCGCATCATAAATAACAGCTGCCCAGCCAAGCCAATCGCTAGCCACAGAATGTCTTGCGTGGACATGCCAGAAGCGTAATGTTGTAGCGAATCTACAATATGTGAGAAAAAATAGCCGACTGAATGTTCCATTACTTTTCTTCGCTCGCCATGGGTAGTTTTGCGCGGCGTTGCAACCAAGCCACGCCGAATAAATCGACAATGCCGACCAGCAACCTATCAATCGTGCCGTAGTTAGATTTGCCGTATTCGCGGTTACGATGACTGACAGGCACGGAGACAATTTTGCCGCCACGACGCTTGATGAGCGCGGGTAAAAAGCGGTGCATGTGGTCGAAATAAGGTAAATCCAGAAAAGCAGCGCGGCTAAATAATTTAAGCCCACAGCCCGTATCTGGCGTGTCGTCGCGCAACATTTTTGAGCGCACGGTGTTGGCAATAACGGACGACACGCGCTTAACCCACGTATCGCGGCGGCTGGCGCGGCGATTGCCGCCGACTAGCTCCACCCCTTCAATAAGCGCAGCAAGTAATTTCGGAATGTCTGCGGGGTCGTTCTGACCGTCGCCATCCAGCGTGGCAACCCAATCGTATTTGGCAAATTTCACACCTGTGCGCACTGCCGTGCTTTGCCCACAGCTTTTTTCGTGATGAATGACGCGTAATTGCTTGTACTGCTTTTGCAGGTTTTTCAAGGTCGCGTAAGTCGCGTCCGTGCTGCCGTCATCCACATACACAATTTCGTGTTCAATGGTTAGCACTGCGTCAATTTCCGCAATCAAATTCGCCACGTTATCTTGCTCGTTGCGCACGGGGACGACGACGGAAAGCTGCTTTGGTGCGACAAAATTAGACGTCATTCAGTTATCCAAATGTTTTAAAGTAATTGCGATATGGATTCTAAAGCAACCATATTATTTTTGGCACAATATTCTTGCCAATCGCGCACTTCTGTCCAGCCGCTCATGAAGACAAAATCCAAGCCTGCCTTGGTTGCGGCTTGATGATCGTAGCGGCTATCGCCCACAAACAGCGCGGGGAACATGATTTTTTTGTTTGTAATTTCACGCGCCAACACAATATCTTTCGTGTCTGGTCCGCCAAAAATCCCCGCTTCAAACAGCGGCGTCAAATCACGTCGCAGGAAAATAGCTTTTAACCCAACCTGATCCCCGCCAGAAAGCAGCATCCATGCAGCTTGCGGGGTATGCGCCTTTAACTTATACAAGTCTGGTGCTATCTCACATTGCATTAAAGTTTCATCTAAAATTTCGTCAAACGCATCCAAATATTGCTGTATAAGTGCTGGCGTATTGGCTTGTTTTACAATTTCCTTTAAGTAATACTCAATTTTTCCATTGCGTGGAAAACTGCCTTTAGCCACGTGATGGTTAACAAATGCTTGCGCTTGCGCATCCGTGCCGCCCATGCGTTTGGCCACAGCAAAATAGGCATCAATTTTGGTTCTATTGCTATTTAAAATGACGCCATCGCAATCGAATACGATGGTTTTATATTGTTGAATATTTAACAAACTCACCCCAATAAAAAAGGCTTGAACCAAGCCTGTATTATCAATTAAATCTCATTAAACCGTGCAGAAATAGTTTTTAGGTAGGCCAGCAAGGCGCACAGCACGCAGAAACCGGAATGTACACGAAGTACATGAGGATTTCGAGTACTGCGCAACACCGCTGGGCAAACAAAAAACGATTTATGCTGGTTTAATTGCAGAGGCTTCTTTGGCTAGTCTGGTAATATGCGCCCAATCTTTGCGCGCAACGGCATCGGCTGGCGTAAGCCATGTGCCGCCGCACACCACCACGTTTGGCAGACTTAAAAATTGTGGGGCAGAATCAACCGTTACGCCACCTGTCGGGCAGAATTTCACATCAGCAAATGGCCCTGCAAAGCCTTTGAGCAAGTTAATGCCGCCCACAGCAACGGCTGGGAAAAGCTTCAGAAAGTAGTAGTCATCGGCATTCGCCATCATAATTTCTGAGCCAGTAGAAATTCCTGGCAACAATGACAAGCCAATTTTACGTGCAAATTGGCCCAGTTCGCTGGTATAGCCGGGGCTCACGGCAAACTTGCAACCCACATCCAAGCTAGCTTGCGCGTCTTTTAGATTACGCACCGTGCCAGAACCCATAATCGCATCTGGCACATGCTTAGCGATTTGCTCCATGGCTTGCAATGCGCAAGATGAACGCAATGTGACTTCCAGCACGCGAATGCCGCCTTCTAGCAACGCTTCTGCCATTGGCACAGCGTCTTCTACTTTGTTGATAACAATGACTGGTATGACTGGGCCATAACTGGCTAAATCGATTGTGTTCATACTTCTCTCTATATGTTAATAAATTACTCGTATCCGCGTGGGTTCGCCGCTTTGCGGCTTAACCCACCCTACAAACTGGATTATTCGCTACGCTCAGAATGACGATGATGAAAACTTTCAGGGGTGGTTTCAAAACGCATTTAGGCTAGGCATTTGCCACCGTAAATCTTGATAATTGTGCGAGAACGCGACGCGCGAGCGCAGACAGTACGCATTTGTACGACAAGCTCGCGCAACAAAGTTATCGCGCAATTTGCAAGATTTAAAGCCAAGTGACTGCGCCTTCTTCGGCAGACAGTACATTGCGTCGCATCCCGCCAAACAACTCGCGTCCAAATCCATGGGCATTGCTGGTACGCTTTGCGTCTGACAACTGCTCTACTACACGCTCTGCCCAAACATCTTCATCTACCAGCACGTTAACCATACCCACCGTTGCGTTCAAGCGAACAATGTCGCCCGTGCGCACTTTGGCTAAAGCTCCACCTGCAGAAGCCTCAGGCGTTAAATGAATCGCTGCTGGAATTTTGCCAGATGCACCGCTCATACGACCATCGGTGACAATGGCCACTTTAAAACCTTTGTTTTGCAAAACAGCCAGTGGTGGCGTAAGTTTATGTAGTTCAGGCATGCCATTGGCCTTAGGTCCTTGAAAACGCACTACAGCCACAAAATCACGCTCCAACTCACCGCGGTCAAATGCTTCCAATAGCTCTTCTTGCGCATCAAATACAATGGCTGGCGCCTCAATAATATGGCGATCTTCTGGCACGGCAGAAATTTTAATCACACTGCGACCTAAGTTACCTTTAAGCAAGCGCAATCCACCCGTTTCGCTAAATGGAAAAGCAGCCGTACGTACAATGGTTTCATCGCCACTTTCTTTAGGCAAATCTTTCCACACTAAAGTATTGTCATCTTCTTTTTTAACCGGCATTTTCCCATAATCACGCAAGCCGCCATAGGCAACTGTAAATACTTCTGGGTCCATATAACCGGCATCAATCAGCTCGCGAATGACGAAAGCTGGGCCACCAGCAGCCTGAAACTCATTCACATCGGCTTTGCCATTTGGGTACACGCTAGCCAACAAGGGCGTTGTTCGAGCAAGGTGATAGAAGTCTGTCCAATCAATAATAATGCCTGCAGCGCGCGCAATGGCAACCCAGTGAATCAAGTGATTGGTCGAGCCGCCTGTCGCCAACAAAGCTACCATCGCGTTGACAATGACGTGTTCATCTACCAATTTACCAATTGGTGTAAAGTGTAATTTTTTGGTGTTTTGTAAAACCATTTTGACTGCTTCACGTGTAAGTAACTCACGCATACCATCTTGCGGGTGTATGAATGCCGCGCCTGGGACATGCAAACCCATGGCTTCAAGCAGCATTTGATTGCTATTAGCAGTGCCGTAAAACGTGCAGGTTCCCGCACTATGATATGCAGCCGATTCTGACTCTAATAGCTCTTGACGACCCACCAAGCCTTGGGCGTATTTCTCACGCACTTTAGATTTAGCCGTATTATCCAAGCCCGTACTCATTGGCCCAGCTGGCACAAAGACACATGGCAAATGTCCAAACTTTAACGCGCCTATCAGCAAACCAGGGACTATTTTATCGCACACACCTAAAAGTAAAGCCGCATCGAAAACATCATGCGATAGGGCAATCGCGGTACTCATTGCGATTACATCGCGGCTAAACAAGCTTAGCTCCATGCCAGGATAGCCTTGCGTAATGCCATCGCACATCGCCGGCACGCCGCCTGCCACTTGCACAGTGGCGCCGTACTTGTGGGCTTCATCACGAATAATGTCTGGGTAATTTACATAAGGTTGATGCGCCGAAAGCATCTCGTTGTACGCCGTAACAATGCCGATATTAGGCGCTTTCTCCGCCACCACGCGTAACTTGTCATTCGCTGGCATCGCAGCAAATGCGTGCGCCACATTGGCACAACCTAATCGATCCGCACCTCTTTGGCGATTCACCATTTCATCCAAGCGGTGTAAATAAGCCGTACGGGTTGGGCGACTAACCTCGACAATACGTTCGATGACTTCTATGTGGGATTGCTTCATGAATTCGTTGCTCTAATTAGAAACTGCATAAAAGATATTACTGCGTTCATAGATTATCGCTAAACTAAGGCCAATCGTCAAATTTAAGTCTTACCTACAAGCTCGTTCAATTGCAGCAAAAGCCACTTTTTTGGACTAGAGAACCCGCATAATTTCAATTGAACGCAGCTAATTAGGTATTTTGGCGCTAAAATAAGCACTTCATGCTCAATATTTTTTCCACTATTCTCGGCTTACTTCCTTTGCGCTGGGCGCAGACACTAGGTGCCGCCATTGCACAATTCATTCATTTGGTGCGGCCTAGTTATTACAAATTACTGCGCGAAAATCTTAGCATTAGCGGCGTGTACTGTAATCAAACCGAATTTAATCACGGCGTTAAAACCAATATTGCTGAAACTGGTAAAGGTCTTTTTGAAACCTTAAAAATTTGGCAACTTACTGATAGTAAAGCAATTTCTCTGGTAAAAAACGTGCATGGCTGGTCTCATGTAGAAGAGGCACTTAACATGGGTAAAGGCATTATTTTTTTAACGCCGCATCAAGGCTGTTTCGAAATCACATCTATCTATTATGCAGCAAAACACCCGATTACCGTGCTCTATCGCCCGCCCAGACAGCGCTGGCTGGCACCGCTTATTGAAAAAGGACGCAGTAAAGGCTTAGTCACACTCGCGCCAGCCACCACAGGCGGCGTAAGGTTGTTGATGCAAGCCTTGAAAAAAGGTAATGCTATTGGCATTTTACCCGACCAACTGCCCGCGGGTGGCGAAGGCGAATGGGCGAATTTTTTTGGCAAACCCGCTTACACCATGACTTTAGCCAGTAAACTCGCAGAAAAAACTGGCGCGCAAGTATTGATGGCATTTGGTAAACGCTTGCCACATGGGCAAGGCTACGCGCTATATTTAACGCCGCTGGCCGCTGGCGCAATCACCACGCCCACCTTGCTTAATGCCGCTATTGAGCAGCAAATTAAACAATGTCCAGAACAGTATTTATGGCGATATAATCGCTATAAAACCAGCGAAAATGCGAGAGCCAAACTTGAACAACAGCAAAAGAACCAAGAGAGTTAGATGAAAGTCAGCGGCTTTACCTTTATTCGCAACGGCACCATGCTGGGCTACCCGTTTGTTGAAAGTATTCTTTCCGTGTTGCCCATTTGTGATGAGTTCGTCGTCGCCGTTGGCGATAGTGACGACGATACGCTAGCGCGTATTCAAGCGATTGATTCTGATAAGATTATTATTGTAGAAACACGCTGGAATGAAAGCATGCAAGACCGCGGCTTTGTTTATGCCCAGCAAAAAATGATTGCGCATTACAATTGCTCTGGCGATTGGGCGTTTTATTTGGAAGGCGATGAAATCGTGCACGAAGACGATTTGCCGAAAATTCGTGCCTGCATGGCGCAATATTTAAATCAGCCCGAAGTTGAAGCTTTAGTGTTTGATTATTATCATTTTTTTGGTAGTCCTAACTGGCTGGCAACAAGCCCTGCTTGGTATCGCCGCGAGTGCCGCATTATCCGCAACACCATTCGCGTATTCGCGCCAGACGGTCTGTATTTTGTCGCCATGGATAAAAATAAAAAAGGCCGCTACCCAAAGGCCGCGCTGGTGAATGCGCCAATTTACCACTACGGTAATGCACGCAGCATTGCAACAATGCGCGAGAAGAACCAACGCATTGGCCGTTATTGGGGCAAAGATCATCCTTTATTTAACGGCTACCAGATTGACCCGCAATCACTCACGCCGTTTACAGGCACGCACCCTGCAATCGTAAAAGACTGGGTTGCCAACGAAGCTGAGCAACACTTTACACCAGACTCCAATCATAAACTGACCAAACGCGAAATTAAACACCGCTGGATAATGAAACTAGAGCGTTTATTCCACTTTAAATTCACCAGCAGCAAGCACCACACATTAATAAAATGAGCTTAAAAGACAAATACTTAGATATAACACAAGCGACATTGCATGGCTTACTTATACTCAGCTGTATAAGCATTTGGCTGCCGATTGCCTTTATGAGCGTTTTTATGAGTTTGTTTATGATTATTTGGTTGATTTCGGGCAACTATTCCAACAAATTCGCGCTCATCAAACAAAACCCCGCCGCTGTTTCGGCCGTTGCTTTACTGACCTTGTACGCAGTCGGCATCAGCTACAGCAGCGCAACTGGGCAGGCCGCATTTGCGTTTGGCGCGAAGTATCACAAGCTCTTGTTCATCCCTATGATTGCCAGCGCAATACAAAGTGAAAAAATTAGAAATTTAGCTATGAAAACTTTTTTAGCCGCGTCACTTATTATTTTGGCCTTGTCATATCTCAAATGGTTAGGCGTGCCGATTCACGCATATCACGGCGGCGATCAAGGAAACGTTATATTTAAAGGCAGAATCGCCCATAATATTTTTATGTCATTCGCCATGTACCTGATGCTCGGTAACTATATTAAATCAAAAGGTGATATAAAATTTGTATGGGCAATATTAAGCATGCTCGCCGCCTTGAATATCCTATTTTTAGTCAATGGCAGAACAGGTCAAATCACCATGTTTGCGCTCATTATTTGGTTTACTTGGGAAAACTGGGGTATTAAATCGCTCAAATATTGGGTAATGGTAATATTGATTGGCCTAAGTGCATTTTTAATCAAGCCCGACCTCTTGCATTCAAGGCTTGCTGGCACTGGCCAAGAAATGACACAAGGCACAAACTCCTCAGCCGGACAACGTGTGGAGATGTACAAAAATACGCTCATTCTAATTCAACAACACCCCATATTTGGCGGCGGCACTGGTAGTTTAGAACACGATTACAAGCCGCTTGCCGAGAGTCAACATTCAGCCATGGTAAAAGTGACTAATCCGCATAATCAATATTTGCTCACCACACAAGAACTCGGCATCGTCGGCCTGCTTTGCCTGCTATGGATGTGGTTCACGCATTGGCGAGTATCGAGCAAACTAAGCAATGATGAATATGGTCGCGCACTACGCGGACTTGTCATCACCATTGCCGTTGGTTCGCTATTTAATTCGCTCATTTTGGATGCCTCTGAAGGCCAGTTTTATTGCGTATTAGCAGGCGTGTTGTTAAGTGCGTATCGTCCAACAAAAACTAGCGCATCGACTTAATTCGATCTAACAAACGCAACAAAAAGCCGCGCCGTTTCTTGCGTTTAGACGCATCATAAAAACCACGTTGTGAGAAATCTACCGCAATATCATGTGCCGCAAACAGGGGCTCTACAACATACCGCACCCACTTGCCAGCAATTACACCAGTGGGGGTGTAGGGGAAAATTTATTTGCCCACGCCTGAAAACAAATCCCGATTCACGCAAAATATTTTAGTTTTTTGTCGCCTCAAACGCATAGAACCAAACGATTCTAGTTGCCAAGGCGTTTCTTGGGCGCGCACTTGCGCACGTAAGAAATCTTTGCGCCACAGTGCAGCTTGCAACGATAGTTGATATTTGGCTTTTAGCGCGACCTGCCAAATCGGCGCATGCGTTTGCATCCAAGGACCTGCATCGTCGGCTTCCGAAAGCCGAATCACATCGGCACGCCCTTCTCTAAGCGCTTGTATTAAGGCTTCTAGCGCATCTTCACGTACCGCCGCTTCTAAAAAGTAATCTTCTTGCAAGTACAAAATATATGGCGTGTGCATACTATCCAGCGCACGCGCCAAGCACTCGCTCCAAGTCAGCCGCCTATTTTCGCCAATCGCCACCTTGGCACAAACAATACGCAAGCCTTTGAAGCTATAATCTTTGGTTTCGGTATTCAGCACAATCGAATACGGGCAATTGGGCCAATAACGCGCAAATAAGGTAAAAAATGGATGCCAACAATCTTCAAAATTGTCGGAAGTATTGATAAAAATGGTAAGTTCATTTGCGCTCTCAGCCTTATTTAACGCCATGCACACGCTCCAGAAACTTAAACATAAAACCACATTATACTGTGTCGCTCACAATGACTAACATTATTCACATCGTCGAACCCACGCTCACCAACGAGGCTGGTCATTGCCTAAGCTTTGTGACGGCTTTGGCCGAAGCCAATCCAAACGCACGGATTGTACTATGGGCAAACCGTTCTGCCGCCCTAACTTTTACTGCTGCTAATGTTGAACTGAAAAAGTATTTCTTTCGAAAAATCCGCAAAATTCAATGTTATTTTTTGTATAAAAAATTACTCAAATCGAACGAAAAAATATTCATCTCCACCGCCAGTCGCCTGGATTTAAGCACTTTTAACTTAGCTGCAAAAAGGGTATTTGCTGATGGGGAAATCCCCGAAAATAAAGTTTATTTTTATTTTCACTGGATGAATGACAGCAACAAAAAACTGTCCAAATTAAAAGAAATCGCGCGGCAACAACCCAATCTTGTTATTCTTGGCACAACACCCACTGTGATTAATGTGTTTAAACAAGCGGGATTTAAGCACACAGACATTGCGCCATACCCAATCTCAATTCCCGCAAGCACACACAACACAGCGCAAACCTTCTCAAAAGTGCTATTTGCAGGCGCGGCGCGGCAAGACAAAGGATTTGCGCATGTGGTAGATTTAGTTGAATACGCGGTCAAACACAAACTCAATCTGCCGTTTCTCATTCAAAGTTCAGCCGAGCACTTTCATAAATATGATGCTGCAACGAGGGCAGATATTGCGCGCTTAAACAACATTGATTATCCTTACTTGGAAATTAATGCAGAAACCCTATCGCCAGCGCGTTATTTGGCGCACTTTGCAGGCGCAATTTGCATTCAGGTTTATAATCCGACAGATTTTGCGGACCGAATTAGTGGCGTTACTTTGGACGCGCTTTCGGCTGGCAGCCCAATTTTAACGCTAGCAAACACGTGGATGGCAAAACAAGTACAGCGCTTTGATGCGGGTATTATTGTTAACTCAACCGCGCCAGAAGCCTTGATTGACGCGCTTAACGAGATGATTGCCAACTACGCAACTTATAGTCAAAATGCACAAAAAACAGGAAAGGTTTTGCAACAAGAACACAGCGCGCAGCAGCTCGCCAGCCTACTATTTACAAGCCAATAAAGACCATTCATGAAACAATCTCCAATCGATTTTCAACAAAAAGTAACCATCAATTTCAAAAACTCGCCAGAACATGAGCTAGAACTAATTCGCACATTTTTTCAAAACAAGAAAGAGGGTTTTTATGTGGACGTAGGCGCCAACGATCCGGTGATTGGCTCACAAACTTTCCATTTAGAGCAGCTCGGCTGGAGCGGCTTACTGATTGAACCTTTGCCGTATCTTGCTGATTCGCTTAAAGAAAATCGCAACGCGATAGTTGCACAATTTGCCTGCTCTGCGCCAGAAAATCACAACAAGAAACTGCAATTTTTAATGGCAGGCGTGTATTCCACGCTCAACAAAAACCCGATTGCGATTGGCGCGACCAGCAATGAATATGTAGAAGTGACTTGCAAAACGCTAGATTCAATTCTCGAAGAAAATAACGTAAAACCTAACTTTGATTTCATCTCTATTGACATTGAAGGTCACGAAATGGAAATGTTTAAAGGCTTTACGTTACAACGCTGGCAGCCAGCACTGGTGCTGCTGGAAGACCACGTGACCAACCACGAAAAACATCGCCACATGGTAAAAAATGGCTACCAACTTATTATGCGCACCGCGATGAATAGTTGGTATGTGCCGAAAAGTTTTGGCTATAAATTAAGTCTTTTTGCAAAGCTGCAATATTTTAGAAAATATTATTTGGGCTTGTTGCCGCGTAAATTGCGCTACATGCGCTAAAAAAATGAAAATTCTCATCATTAAAACCTCCTCCATGGGCGATATTATTCACTGCCTGCCAGTGATTGCGGATATTCGCGCGCACCTGCCAGAGGCGCGACTCCCGAAGTGCAAAGCTCATTTAAATACCAACTAAAAAAACTATTATCGAACATCAAAAGAAGAATTACCTAATTATTAACCATCTCTATTTAAGGCTGCTATGCACATATGCCTTGTAATTGATGCGCAATTACCAACACAACGCTACGGTGGCACGGAGCGCGTTGTTTATTGGCTTGGGCGTGCGCTGCATCAAGCAGGGCATAAAGTCACATTCCTTGCTCAACAATCTCAATTAGATTTTGCTAATGTGCTAGTGCTTGATAAAACACGAAGCATTGAAAGTCAAATACCTAAAGAAGTTGACATCGTACATATGCATTCTGGCTTTAAATTTCCACAGAACATTCCTACTTGTCAAACCATCCATGGCAATTGCCGCCACCCAACCACTTTTCATCCAAATAGCATATTTGTTTCAAATAGCCATGCACAGAATCATAATGCTACCGCGTTTGTGCATAACGGGCTGGACGCCAGCGATTACGGCTCAGTTGACTTTTCTACAAAGAAAAGTTCTTTTGTGTTTTTAGCAAAAGCGGCTTGGGGAGTAAAGAATGTACGCGGTGCAATAGATGTAGCTGCCCTTACTGAATCCACTATCGATATTTTAGGTGGTCATCGGCTAAATTTTAAAATGGGATTTAGGCTGACACTGGCAAAAAATGCGCGCTTTCACGGCATGGTGGATGACAAAGTTAAAATACCTTTCTTGCAACAAGCGCGAGGCCTTGTTTTCCCAGTTTTATGGCATGAGCCATTTGGTGTAGCAACAATCGAAGCAATGTATTTTGGCGTTCCGATATTTGGCACTCCGTACGGAGCTCTGCCTGAAATAGTAGGAGAGGGTGCTGGATTTCTATCTAATAGCACTCACGAACTTGCAGAAGCTGCAAAAAATTGGCGGTCTTACGACCGAGCTGCAATTCATGCTCACTGGAAACAATGCTTTACGTCATCGATTATGGCGAAAAAATATATCGAATACTATACAATGATACTCGACGGGCAAAACCTTCATGCTAATTTAATCCATGCTCAACCCGTTAGAACTTCGAAGCTACTTGATTGGAAACCCTAGTAAATATCAATCTAAGTTTCGAATAATTACTTCTTATAGCAATGGTCTAGTCGCAACTGCAAGCAAGCGCTGTCCCGTAGCGATTCTTTTTTGCGTATATATCTTTAAAGCCTTGATAGTAAGACCAAAATATAAGTTTAATTTTGAAGACTCTAGCCACTAAAATTAGCTATCCAAATGCTCAAAGTACTCATCATTAAAACCTCCTCCATGGGCGATATTATTCACTGCCTGCCAGTGATTGCGGATATTCGCGCGCACCTGCCAGAGGCGCGAATTGATTGGGTGGTGGAGGAAAGTTTTGTGGATATTCCACGCATGCACGCGGGCATTAACCAAATCACTCCTGTGAGCATTCGGCGTTGGCGCAAACAGTTATTCAGCAAAAAAACTTGGGCAGAAATTTCTGCATTTAAACACTCGCTTGCTGAATATGATGCGGTAATTGATTGCCAAGGCCTGACCAAAAGCGCACTGATTAGCTTGTTAGCAAAAGGTGCGCGGCATGGCTACGATTGGCGCTCTGGGCGAGATTCGTTTGCCAGTGTTTTTTATGCTAAAAAACATCCAGTTTCGCTCAAGCAAGATGCGGTTGCGCGCAATCGTGCGTTAGTTGCGCAAGCGCTGGGCTATGCAAAACCAATTAGTGCGCCAGATTATGGCATCTCAAGCCATCGCCCTGCAACCCGCATGGATATTGGCTCACAGACTGGTGCAAATATGCGTAATTATGTTTTAGCGCTTCACGGTACAAGCCGCGATTCTAAACTGTGGCCAACTTCTCATTGGATTGCGCTAGGTAAAGCGCTTGCTGAAAAGAATTTGAATTTGATGTTACCTTGGGCGTCAGATGCCGAGCTAAATCGCGCCAACGAAATTGCACAAAATTTAAGCAATGTAAAAGTTTTGCCAAAGTTGGGTATTGCACAACTCGCGCCCATCATTTCCCAAGCGCAAGCTGCTATCGGCGTGGATACTGGCTTAACGCACCTTGCCGCCGCGCTGAACATTCCGACGATTGCGATTTACACCGATAGCGACCCCGCATTGAATGGCGTGATTGCTGGCGCGCAGGCTAATGCCGCTAATCTTGGTAATATCGGAGAAACGCCGACAGTTGAGGAAGTTTTAGTAAAATTTGAAACTATTTACTGAGTTTTCTTTGCCCAAATAAACGCCTCTCTAAAATCTGGCTCCATTTTTTGTGCAGCCAACTCAGTTAAGTGACTAATATCCTTAAAAATTGCCACGCCGTCTTTAACGGCATAGCAAAACGATTTATCGCACAACCGCTGCGTGGGATCAATTAAAAACAGTTTCCCCGATTTCAACTCTGACACTAGCCGTGCATTTAATTTTAGTAAGATTTCACTTTGCTTTACGGCGGCAGAGTTCTCAAGCGTAATGGTTTCAATGCCGTGCCCAGCCTTGATTTGCCTTAAAGACCAAACATTTTCAACATGCATGCTCGGTATTGGTAATGGCGTAATTAAAACCACTTTTTTACCTTGAGAAATTAAATCTTTAATTAAAAAAACCGCGCGATCGATTGCTTGATCATCCGTCGACCAAATTCTTCCCAAGATGACGGTGCTAATCGCTGGATGCGCTTTCAAGAATCCGTACACTTCGAAGTTAAATTCCTTGCAATGTGGATAATCTTCATAATGAACAGTATCTGACTCAACAAAGGCTCTGCAACCCGACATATTTGCAATTAACCCAGTTAAACCCGTTGATTGCGCCGCTTTTGTCACTGGCGTCAGATATTGATTAGCATGAGAATCTCCCCATAAAATCATAGTTGCGTCGTCAGGTTTGCTTGATGTGCCAAAAGCACAAAATTGGTTCGAATCTTTTTTCGTATTCTCTCCAGTACGAAAGCACTCCTTGCGCGGCGTGTGTTCCCACCCCTGTATAGAGGCGCGCGCAATATAATCGGGAAAGCGCTTGGCATATCCGTGCGTTTTAATAATAAACCAACCAAACAAAATACAACCTACCAAAGAAACAAGCACAGTTTTCATTAAAAAAGCTGAACTCACTAACGAGCGGTCTCGAAATGGTTTTTCTACCCAACGCCATGAAATGTAGGAAAGCAATGCTACCAAGGCTAAAAGTGCAATTTTTTGAGCATTATTGATGGGCGTTTCAGATAGTTGATTAGCAAAAACCCAAACCGGCCAATGCCATAAATAGAGGGAATAGGACATGTCGCCAATTTTTTGAGCCATTGGCGCTGCGATTACAGGGTTGTTTTGATACTGTTTTGCAACGCTTATAAAAGCTGCCGTAGAAAAAACGGGCACTAATGTCCAAAAATTTGGCCATGCTTGCTCACCATTAATAAAAAATACACCCAATCCAAGACCTAGCAAAGCGGCAAGGAATATTGCCAGGCTACATTTTGGTTTGCAGTTTAAATTGACAACTATTGCCCCAGCTAGAAACTCCCACGCGCGGCTACTGATGAAGTAAAAACCGCCTTTGGATTTTTCGTAAGCTAGGTTGCCAGCCCCCCCCATGCAAGTCGTAAGCTTGATAAAGCGCAACAAGCAGAGAAATGCTAAAAAGAAAAACCAATACCGGCAGGATCTTTCCCTCCCACCATTTCCAAACGGCTAGCGTGATAAATGGCAAAATTAAATAAAACTGACCCTCCACAGAAAGTGACCAAGTATGCAGGAGCGCCTTTGTATTTGCGGCAGCATCAAAATAACCTTGCGTGCCGCTAAATGCATAGTTGGATACAAAAAATAGAGTCGCCAACGTGTTCTTTGTAGTGCCTACATAGTGGCGCGGCAAATCATAGTGCCAGCCCCAAAATGCCACTAGCAAGCACATAAAAGCTAGCGCTGGAAAAATACGTCGAAGACGCGCTTCAAAAAAACGCTTTAATGAAAAATTGTTGTTATTAAGCTGAGTTTGAATTTGACCGAAGATAAGGTATCCTGAAATTACAAAGAAAATATCTACCCCAACAAATCCACCGCCAAAACCAGACACTCCGATGTGATATGCAATCACTGAAAGAACGGCAAATGCCCTCAAGAATTGAATATCGAATCGAACATTTTTATTCATATTTTTAGTCTTTATTAATTGAAATGCTTGGAAACCACTTGAGAATTTCACAGCAATCCCCATGTTAGCATCTATGCTATAAAAATCAGCTTTTTGGGAGCACACATGCAGGAAGAAAAACAAGACTTAAATTCAAATCTGGAAACCGAAAACGAACAAGCTGCAAGTACGCCAGAAGAGAAAATAGCTGAATTAAACGCACATCTCGCCGAAGCGCAAGCGGCGGTTTTATATGCGAAAGCAGAAGGTGAGAACATTCGCCGACGTGCATTTGAAGATGTGGATAAAGCGCGTAAATTCGCGCTAGAGCGCTTTAGTGGTGAGTTATTGGCGGTAAAAGATAGTTTAGACGGCGCGCTGGCGGTAGAAAACGCAACGGTTGAGAGCTACAAAAATGGCGTAGAACTTACCGCTAAACAATTGATGAGCGTATTCGAGAAATTCAATATTGCTGAAGTGAATCCAGTGGGTGAAAAATTTGACCCCAACAAACACCAAGCGATTAGCGCGATTGAAGCAGACGGCGAACCAAACACTGTGCTGACCGTTCTGCAAAAAGGTTACACGCTTAACGAACGCGTGCTACGCCCAGCATTGGTAATGGTTTCGAAAGCCAAATAGTTACTTTTTAGTGACCATTTTGATAGTGTGGACTTGAAAAGTAAAAATTCATCCCAAACTTACACTCATCGAAGCATGCGCTTCAAACTAACAAAGAATTAAAGGAAATTTATCATGGGTAAAATTATTGGAATTGACTTAGGTACAACAAACTCTTGCGTTGCCGTGATGGAAGGCGGCAAGCCACGCGTCATTGAAAACGCAGAAGGCGCACGCACCACGCCATCTATCATCGCATATCAAGATGACGGTGAAATTTTGGCAGGCGCACCGGCCAAGCGTCAAGCAGTGACTAATCCAAAAAATACGCTGTACGCAGTTAAGCGTTTAATTGGTCGCCGTTTTGACGAAAAAGAAGTGCAAAAAGACATTAAATTGATGCCTTACACCATTGCCAAAGCCGACAACGGCGATGCATGGGTGGAAGTGCGTGGCGAAAAAATGGCGCCGCCACAAATTTCGGCTGAAGTGTTGCGTAAAATGAAAAAAACCGCTGAAGATTACTTGGGCGAAGAAGTCACTGAGGCCGTAATTACCGTGCCTGCATACTTTAACGATAGCCAACGCCAAGCCACTAAAGACGCTGGCCGTATCGCTGGTTTAGATGTTAAGCGCATCATTAACGAGCCTACAGCAGCTGCGCTGGCGTTTGGCATGGATAAACAAGAAGGCGACCGCAAAATTGCCGTGTATGACTTAGGCGGCGGTACGTTTGACGTTTCAATTATCGAAATCTCTGCGATTGATGGCGAGCATCAATTTGAAGTGCTCTCTACCAATGGCGATACATTCCTAGGTGGTGAAGACTTTGACAACCGTTTAATTGACTTTTTAGCGGATGAGTTCAAAAAAGACAATGGCGGCTTAGATTTACGCAACGATTTACTCGCTAAACAGCGCTTAAAAGAAGCGGCAGAAAAAGCGAAGATTGAATTATCTTCCAGCGCCCAAACCGAAGTGAACTTGCCTTATATTACGGCAGATGCAACAGGCCCTAAACATTTGGTAGTAAAAATTACGCGCACTAAGTTTGAATCACTGGTTGAAGACTTAATTGAACGCACCATGGCACCATGCCGCACAGCCATTAAAGACGCGGGTGTTAGCTTAGATGACATTTCTGACGTGATTTTAGTCGGCGGTCAAAGCCGTATGCCGAAAGTGCAAGAAAAAGTGAAAGAAATCTTTGGCAAAGAGCCCCGTAAAGATGTCAACCCTGACGAAGCAGTGGCTGTTGGCGCGGCCATTCAAGGTGGCGTATTGCAAGGTGATGTTAAAGACGTGTTGTTGCTCGACGTTACTCCTTTAAGCTTAGGCATCGAAACGCTTGGCGGCGTGATGACTAAGCTTATCAAAAAGAACACAACGATTCCAACCAAAGCAGCGCAAACCTTTTCTACGGCCGATGACAACCAAAATGCGGTGACCATTCAAGTGTTGCAGGGCGAGCGTGAAATGGCAAGCGGCAATAAATCGCTAGGCCAATTTAATTTGAGTGATATTCCACCAGCACCGCGTGGCATGCCGCAAATTGAAGTGACGTTTGATATTGACGCGAATGGTATTTTGCATGTTTCTGCCAAAGATAAAGCCACCGGCAAAGAGAACAAAATTACCATTAAGGCAAACTCTGGCTTGAGCGAAGAAGAAATCAAACGCATGGAAGAGGACGCTGCTGCGCATGCGGATGAAGACAAAGCCTTGCGGGAATTGGTGGATGCACGTAACAGTGCCGATGGCATGGTACACAGCGTGAAAAAATCATTGACTGAGCATGGCGACAAGTTGGATGAAGCTGAAAAAACGGCGATTGAAACCGCGATTAAAGACGTGGAAGACGTGCTGAAAGAAGGCGACAAAGAAACGATTGAAGCCAAAACCAACATCTTGATGGAAGCTTCACAAAAATTAGGCGAGAAAGTTTACGCCGCCGAGCAAGCGAAAGCGAACGCAGAAAATGCGCAACCTAGCCCAGAAGGCGAAAAAACAGTGGATGCCGAAGTGGTGGATGCCGAATTTGAAGAAGTAAAATCTGACAAGGCGTAATAAGCGCTAGTAAACAAACCAAACACACTGTGGACTAAACCCGCAGTGTGTTTTTGCCTATGTAACAAGACAAAAGCTAAAGAGATAAAAAATGGCTGCAAAAAAAGACTACTACGAAGTGCTGGGTTTAAACAAAGACGCTTCAGCCGAGGACATTAAAAAGTCTTATCGCAAGCTGGCGATGAAGCATCACCCTGACCGTAATCCAGACAACCCGAAAGCCGAAGAACATTTTAAAGAAGCAAAAGAAGCTTACGAAATATTATCCGACGATCAAAAACGCGGTGCTTATGACCAATACGGTCATGCAGGCGTCGACCAATCTGCAGGCGGCGGCGCGGGCTTTGGTGGCGCAGGTTTTGGTGACGCTTTTGGTGACATTTTTGGTGATATTTTTGGCGGTCAAGGGCGCGGTCAGCGCAATAACGTCTACCGCGGTGCCGATTTACGCTACAACATGGAAATCTCGCTAGAAGATGCAGCCAAAGGCACAGAAACGAAAATACGCATTCCAGTCATGTCGGCATGCGAAACCTGCAAAGGCTCTGGCGCCCGCCCTGGCACTAGCCCCGTCACATGTACAACTTGCGCCGGACACGGTCAAGTACGCATGCAACAAGGCTTTTTCTCGGTGCAACAAACCTGCCCAAAATGCCATGGCACAGGCAAAATGGTGAAAGACCCTTGCCCCACTTGCAACGCGGCTGGGCGCGTGAAACAGCATAAGACTTTATCCGTAAAAATCCCAACTGGCGTAGATGAAGGCGATAGAATTAGACTAACTGGCGAAGGTGAGGCTGGCGTCAATGGCGGTCCAACGGGCGATTTATACGTGGTAATTCACCTGAAGCAACACGAAATTTTTGAGCGTGAAGGCGGCAATTTACATTGCGAAATGCCGATTAGCTTCAGCACCGCCGCACTTGGCGGCGAGATTGAAGTGCCCACATTGGGCGGCTCGGCTAAAATGAAAATCCCCGCAGAAACGCAAACTGGCGGCGTTTTTAGACTGCGCGGCAAAGGTATTAAGCCATTGCGCTCTAACGAACATGGCGATTTGATGGTGCATGTGGTAGTAGAAACACCGGTAAAACTCACCGAGAAACAAAAAGAATTGCTGCGTGAATTCGAAATAAGCACGCAAGCGGATTCTGGTAAACACAGCCCAAAAAACAAAAGCTGGTTAGATAAAGCAAAGGCATTTTTTGGCTAGAATTATTGAGTAAAACAAGCCTACGAAGCGCACGGATATTGGCTCTGCAACAAAATACTACAAAGCCTTACATTTGAGTTACAGCGTGGTCATTTCTCCGTAATATCTTTTTGTTATAGTGTCTTCTTGATATAAAAGGAGATACAAAATGATGCAACTTAATTTAACCAAAAAATTTTTAATTGTTGGCTTAGTCATTGCCAGCATAGGCGCAAATGCGGCGGGATTCAAAAAATCGGCTACATATACGGGCATGGTGATTACGCCTGAAAAATTTTACGAAATCGTCGAAAATACTAAAGGTGGCCAAGTCGCCATAAACTTTGGTACGCCTGATAGCATCAACACGATGCGCGAGCCATCTGGCGCTGTAAGTGGTGTGGTGTGGGTTTACCACAATGCTGTAGCCAAGCAAGATAAAAAGATGGATGCCAATTTTATGATTGTAAATGGCGAACTGAAATACGTAACTTTATCAAACGATAGCTAATTTTATTTAGCTAACTTAGCCGAAAAGCCTGCGATTGCAGGCTTTTTAAATTAATTAAGCGTTTTGAATATAGTACGCAATTCATCTTGCGGATCGGCAAAATCCTCATAGGTTTTGCCAGTCGTGCGTGCATACCAATACTTGCTGTTCCACACATCGCCTTCAATTTTATGAAGTACCGCGTGAATCCAGTTGGCAATCGGGTCGAAGTAATCTTGCGCGATATTGTGCGACGCGCGCCAATCACCATCTAGGGCAGCTTGCACGGCGATAATGAGCGCTTCTTTATTCATCAAAAAACCTGAGCTTTTTACTTCTCGGTAAGTTTTTTAATTGCGCTTCTGCAATGCTGGCGCTTGAACGGTCTGGGTATGGCTTTGAGGCGATTACTTTAACAGGCGGA
>JAYVSZ010000051.1:0-14999 GCA_043774925.1 Methylophilaceae bacterium
AGCCTGGCAAGGTAAGCGTGGCTTGCAGCATAGAAAGAATGGCCACTAATAATAAAAGGTTAATGCCCAATGCCAGCACTGAAACGCCGCCAAATACCATGTAGTAAATCATCATCATCACGGCAATCGCGGCAAAGCCCCAAAGGGTAGAATGCACGCCGCGTTTAATGTTTTCTTCACCCATGCTTGGGCCAACGGTACGTTCTTCAATGATTTCCATTGGCGCGGCCAATGCACCAGCGCGTAATAGCAGCGCAATGTCAGTGGCTTCTTGCGTATTATCCATGCCAGAAATCTGCACGCGTCCGCCACCAATTTCTTCATTAATCACAGGCGCGGTAATCACTTCTGTGCTGCCTTTTTCAATCAGCAAAATCGCCATGCGTTTGCCGACGTTGTCGCGCGTGACATTTTTGAAAATGCCTGCGCCACGGCCATCTAGCGTCACGTTTACAATAGAGCCGCCAGTTTGGCTGTTCACGCCTGGGCCAGCATCCGTAATGCGGTCGCCCGTTAAAACGACGTTTTTCTTGACTAAAATTGGCTGCCCGTCACGGTTTTTATACATTTCGTCGCCAAACGGCACTTGGCCAGCGGCGGCTTTTTCCAGCGTCGCGATGTCAGTTTTTTCTTCGTCCACCATGCGAATTTCTAGTGTCGCGGTACGGCCCAAAATTTCTTTGGCTTTTGCGGTATCTTGCACGCCAGGCAGTTGCACCACAATACGGTCTAAGCCTTGTTGTTGCACAATTGGCTCGGCAACGCCAAGCTCATTAATACGGTTGTGCAAAGTTTGCAAGTTTTGCTTGAGCGCAAACTCTTGAATTTTCTTTTGCGCCGCAGGCCCAGAAACGGCGCTGAGTGTGAACTCTTTGCCACTGCCAGAGCTGCTGTAAGTTAAATCAGGATAGTCTTTGCTTAATAGCTTTTCTGCTTTGTTTAGGTCGTTTTCGCTGTCAAACTTTACTTCTACTTTTTGTTGGTCGCGCGAAATACCAAAATAATTCACTTTTTCGCGTCGCAAAGTCGTGCGGAAATCGCCCACACTGCTCTCAGCAGCCTTATTAAGCGCAGCTTTCATATCGACTTGGAGTAAAAAGTGCACGCCGCCTTGCAAATCCAAGCCCTTATTCATTGGCTTAGCGCCAATCGCCAGCAACCAGTTTGGTGTTTTGGTGAGCAGATTGAGTGCCACAGAATATTCTTTGCTACCCAAGCTCGCAATCAGATTATCTTTAGCTTTTAATTGGTCATCCTTGTTGCTCAAGCGTACTTTCACGCCATTTGGCTCAAGAATAATCGCATCAAATTTAATGTTAGCTAATTTTAGCGAGGCCTCTACTTTAGCTAAAAGCGCGTTATCTGCTTTTAATGTAGATTTTGTCGGGCTCACTTGCACCGCAGGCGATTCGCCATAAAAATTGGGCAAAGTGTACAACAAGCCAATAAAAATAACGGCTGCAACTAACATGTATTTCCACTTGGGGTATCTATTCATAGGGGGTAACGGTTCTTAGAGGCTCGGTTAATAAGATAAGGAATTGTTTGAATTGATTTTCTAGATTGATTTAATCGTTCCAGGCGGCAACAGCGTTTGTACCGCGTGTTTTTGTACGTTAATCACGGTATTCGCAGCGATTTCGACGCTGACAAAATTATCACCGACTTTAGTGACTTTGCCCAGCACGCCACCCGTTGTGGCCACTTCGTCGCCTGCTTTAAGCGCGCCAATCATGTTTTTTTGTTCTTTCGCCTGCTTCATTTGCGGGCGAATCAACATAAAGTAAAACAAAACAAAAATGATAATCATGGGTGCGAAGCTGAGTAAATCGCCACCAGAAGCAGGGGTTGCGGCGTATGCGTTAGAAATGAACATGCGATTTCTTTCTGAAAATGAAAATTAAATTAACGCGGAATTTTAACACAGTTGATTGTCATTGCGAGCTAGACCCGCAATCTCTGTTTAAGGCATGACGGGATTCTGACTTGCGTCAGAATGACCAATGACTATACCTATAAAGTTAAGCAATTTGTGCGCGTTTTGCGACGAACTCTGCCTTAAACGCCTCAAAATTGCCTGTTTCAATCGCATCGCGCATGCCTTGCATCAACACTTGGTAATAATGCAGGTTGTGAATCGTGTTGAGGCGCGCGCCCAAAATCTCGCCCACTTTGTGCAAATGGTGTAAATAAGCGCGAGTGAAATGTTGGCAAGTGTAGCAAGTGCAATCCGCATCTAGCGGCGTGGTATCATTTTTGTAGCCCGCATTTTTAATTTTCACATCGCCATATTGCGTAAAAAGCCAGCCGTTGCGCGCGTTGCGCGTCGGCATTACGCAATCGAACATATCAATACCGCTAGAAACCGCGTCAATTAAGTCTTCTGGCGTGCCAACACCCATTAAATAACGTGGTTTATCGTGTGGCATTTTTGGCGCAGTATGCGCTAAAATTCGTAACATATCTTCTTTCGGCTCGCCGACTGAAAGGCCGCCAATGGCAAAACCGTCAAAATCAATTTCTTTCAGCCCAGCTAGCGAAATATCGCGTAAATCCTCAAACATACCGCCTTGAATAATGCCAAACAAGGCGTTGCTATTGCCTGCATGTGCATCTTTACTGCGCTTCGCCCAGCGCAACGAGAGCTGCATCGAATCGCTGGCTTCCTGATGGGTGGCGGGGAAGGGCGTGCATTCATCAAAAATCATCACAATGTCTGAATTCAACACTTTTTGGATGCGCATCGATTCTTCTGGTGTGAGAAAGCAGCTATCGCCATTAATGGGGCTGCGAAACTTCACGCCTTCTTCGGATATTTTGCGCATTGCGCCTAAACTGAACACCTGAAAGCCACCAGAGTCGGTGAGAATTGGGCCATCCCAGCCCATAAACTTGTGCAAGCCACCGTGCGCGGCAATCACTTCTAGCCCTGGGCGCAGCCACAAATGAAAGGTGTTGCCGAGCACAATGTGCGCGTTAATTTCTTTAAGTTCCAGCGGGCTCATGGCTTTCACCGTGCCATAAGTGCCCACTGGCATAAAGGCAGGCGTTTCTACCTTGCCATGCGCCAATGCAACTGTGCCACGGCGGGCGAGACCATCCTGTTTGTGAAGGGTGAATTGCATGTAAGTGTTTATAAAGTTAGCGTATAAAATTTAAGGCGAGATATTAACACAAGGCTTTGTTATACTAAGCATAACTTAACCATTCCAAGCATCATTATGGACGATCCAAAACAACGCGTAGCACGCAGAGAAACCGATAGCCTGAGTGCAAAAGGCATCTACTTATTGCCCAATCTTTTTACGTCGGCATCTTTGTTCTCAGGTTTTTATGCCATTGTTAGCGCGATGAATTTTAGGTTTGAACAAGCAGCAATCGCCATTTTTATTGCCATGGTGATGGATGGCTTAGATGGCCGCGTAGCGCGTATGACCAATACGACGAGCGCGTTTGGTGCAGAGTACGATAGCCTATCCGACATGGTGTCCTTCGGTGTGGCGCCTGCGCTGATTATGTATGTGTGGGCGCTTGGCCCGTTAAAAAAACTGGGCTGGATAGCCGCCTTTATTTATTGCGCTTGCGCGGCCTTGCGTTTGGCGCGCTTTAACACCAAGCTGGATGATCCATTTCAAGATAAACGCTACTTTCAGGGTTTGCCCAGCCCTGCTGCTGCCGCTCTGCTGGCGGGTTTTGTCTGGGTTTCGTACGAGTATGGCATTAGCGGACGCGAGATATTTTTTGGCGCAATTCAAATGAAATGGCTGGCTTGGGGCTTAACGATATTTGCTGCGCTTTCAATGGTTTCCGATTTAAAATTTTACAGTGGCAAAGACATTAATTTGCGCGAAAGTGTACCTTTTGTGACCATATTGGCCATTATGTTGGCCTTCGTACTTGTTTCGTACAGCCCGCCAGAAGTGCTGTTTACAGTGGTGTTTGTGTATGCACTTTCGGGTTATTACTTGTGGGTAAAATCACGAATTACTCAAGAAGTCGTTGAAAACTAACTTCAATACCTTGAAAAGCTAAGAAATAGTCCTTATACTTAAATTATGTTGAATATTTTGACATCTCAAGTATTAATCGCAATCGCGGCTTTGTCTTTGGCAAGCCTCGCATTGTTGCGTCTGCACCTGCTGCAACCTAAAAGTGCGCTACGCCCAGCTTCGCTGCTGCGCGACAGCGCACACTAATCACACCCCACATTTGTATTATTACGCTCGCTGATTTTCACGTCAGCGGTTAAAATTATTGTATTCAGCATTAGGAACAAACATGAACAAGCAAATTATTATTTTTGATACCACCTTGCGCGATGGCGAACAAAGCCCGGGCGCGAGCATGACCAAAGAAGAAAAAATCCGCATTGCGCGCCAATTAGAGAAATTGGGCGTAGATATTATTGAAGCGGGTTTTGCCGCCGCCAGCCCTGGTGATTTTGACGCGATTTCAGAGATCGCCAAAATCATTAAAAAATCCACCGTTTGCTCGCTTGCTCGCGCCTCTGAGAACGATGTGCGCCGCGCGGGAGAGGCCATTAAACACGCAGCTTCTGGACGCATTCACACGTTTATTGCCACCAGCAAAATCCACATGGAAAACAAGCTTCGCATGACGGAAGACCAAGTGGTGGAGCGCGCGGTGCAAGCCGTAAAATGGGCGTTGGAATATACGCCCGATGTGGAATTTTCGGCTGAAGACGCCGTGCGTTCTGACATTGATTTTTTAGTGCGCGTGTTTGATGCGGTAATAGCAGCGGGCGCAAAAACCATCAACGTGCCCGATACGGTTGGCTACAGCATTCCCGCACCGTGGGGCGAGCGCATGGCTACTTTAATTAAACGTGTAAAAAATAGCGACAAAGTCATTTGGAGTACGCACTGCCACAACGATTTAGGTATGGCTGTCGCCAACTCTTTAGCTGCGGTGATGAACGGCGCAAGGCAAGTTGAATGTACGATAAATGGCTTGGGTGAGCGCGCGGGCAACGCCAGTTTGGAAGAGGTCGTGATGGCGATTAAAACCCGCCAAGACTTTTTTAATTTGACCACGCGCATCGACACCACGCAGATTGTGCCCACCAGTAAGTTAGTGTCCACTATCACGGGTTACCCAGTGCAGCCTAATAAAGCCATTGTTGGAGCGAACGCGTTTGCACACGAAAGTGGCATTCACCAAGATGGCGTGTTGAAGCATCGCGAGACTTACGAAATTATGCGCGCCGAAGACGTAGGCTGGCACACCAATAAATTAACGCTTGGCAAATTAAGTGGTCGCAACGCATTTAGAACACGTTTAACCGAGCTTGGCATTCAGTTAGAAAGTGACGATGCGGTAAACGCCGCCTTTGCACGGTTTAAAGATTTAGCCGACAAAAAAAGTGAAATTTTTGACGAAGATTTGCATGCGCTTGTGAGCGATGAATTTGTGGCCACTGAATCGGAAGCGTTTAAATTGGTGTATTTACAAGTCACCAGCCAAACAGGCGAAATTCCACACGCGTATGTAACAATTAGTGAAAACGGCGCAGAACAAAAAGCCGAATCAGACGGCGGCGGGCCAGTGGATGCGACGTTTAAGGCGATTGAAAATATGGCAAAAAGCGGCGCCGAGTTGCAGCTTTATTCGGTGAACAACATTACCAGCGGCACCGATTCGCAAGGCGAAGTGACAGTGCGCTTGGCCAAAGGCGGCCGCATTGTCAACGGCCAAGGCGCGGATACGGACATTGTAATTGCATCGGCCAAAGCGTATTTAAACGGCTTAAATAAATTGGTGACAAAATCTGAGAAACTAAATCCTCAGGTTTGATATATTAGATGCTCTGCAAGCCAATATCCATGCGGCTTGCAGAGCATTTATTTTTCACGGTGTTTTTAGGCCGAAAATAAGACAACCTATAGCGGTCTACGTGGGCTTTTTAGAAGCCAGTGGCGCGTCTGTTTTAGTAATCGTTAAATAAGTGACTAATACAATAATGGCGATTAAGAAAATAGCGCTAGTCGCTACTGTGCCAAGCCCCAAACCACCGTTTTTAACTGCCTGCGATAAATAGTCGCCAATAGACGCACCCATTGGTCGGGTTAGAATATAAGCCATCCAAAATGCCAAAATGCCATTGAGTTTAAATAGATAGAACCCGAGGGTAACAATAAGAATTGCAATGCCAAATATCACGGCTGATAGCCAATAACCAAGACCTAGTGACTCCCCGAGAAGGTCGCCTGCAGCCGTTCCTAGCGCAAAGGTAAGCAATATGGCGGCCCAATAGAACATTTCACGTTTAGGCGTATAAATACTGTGAATCGATAGCGAGTTCTCAACCTTGTACCATACGAAAAAAGTAATGGCCAACGCAATGCTGAATAGAAGGGTGGAAACAGCTAAAGAAACGCCAAAATTATCAGTAAGATTGTCGGTAATAAGCGTGCCGACTATGCTCACCAGCACCACAGTCAACCAATAAAGCCATGGGATGTATCGCTTACTTTTAACCTGTGCGTATAGCACTGCAAGTAAGATAATACCCATCAGCAACGAAGTCACCATCAAGCCAAAATGTAAATTGAATATCAAAAAATCTGCACCTGTTTCACCTACCGTGGTTGCGAGAATTTTGATCACCCAAAAATAGATGGTGATAATGACTGGAACTTTGATCAATCCGTTATTTTTATCAAGTGGAATTGCGTTCATATGCGGTGCCTTACGAAGGTTAAGTAAATAAATAATAAGTCGAATCATCTCTGTGAGATTTTTACACATAGTGTAATCCCTTGACATAATAGCGTGTAAATTTTGTGTAAACGTCATTTGCAGGAAACTGCTATTTTCTGAAAGTGATTATATAATCCTATCTTAAGCAAATGCCATGAATTCAAAACCTCAATCCCTGCTAATTATCTTAAGTCTTTTTTGCACCTATTTTATTTGGGGTTCAACTTATCTCGCCATTCGCTTTGCGATTGAAAGCTTTCCGCCATTTTTAATGGTGGGCGTGCGTTTTACAATTGCTGGTGCAATTTTGTACGCAGTGATGCGCTATTTTGGCAGCCCGCATCCAACGCTTGTGCAATGGCGCGGTGCGGCGATTGTAGGTTTGCTGCTACCAGTGTTTGGCAATGGCACGGTGTCGCACGTGCAACTCACAGTTTCATCCAGCGTGGCGGCGCTTTCTATTGCCACCGCGCCCATTTGGATGGCAATTTTTTCGTCCATTTGGGGTCACCACATTACCAAGCGCGAGTGGCTGGGCATTGCGGTGGGTTTGGTTGGCATTATTTTACTCAATTTGGGCGGCAGTTTGCAGGGCAATTTGTCGGGTGCGTTATTGTTGATTTTTGCCGCCGCCAGTTGGTCGCTAGGCTCGGTTTGGGGTAAACATTTGCCTATGCCAGCAGGCTTAATGGGCGCGGCTTGCCAAATGTTTTGTGGCGGTGTAATTGCGTTAATATTAAGCGTATTAAGCAGTGAGTCTTGGCCACAACAAATTAGCTTAAAATCGTGGTTGGCGATTAGCTTTTTGGTGGTTTTAGGCTCGTTAGTGGCATATAGCGCGTATCAATGGTTGCTGCAAAATGTGCGCCCCTTGGTGGCCAGCAGCAACACGTTTGTGAACCCGATTGTGGCGTTTATTGTGGGTATTTGGCTGGCGGGTGAAACCGTGACAGGCGCGGAATACATGGCTTTGGCAGTGATTTTGGCGGGTGTTTTTTTGGTGCTATCGGCGAGTGCTGAAGAAGAAGCTTAAACCCTATTTTATCGGCGGTTAAATTGATTTTGAGTTTTTAACAAAGACATAAAACATGAAACAAAACTTAGCATTATTCGATTTAGACAACACGCTTTTAGCGGGCGACTCAGACTATAACTGGAGCTTATTTTTAATTCGCGAAGGCTTGCTGGACGCCAAAACGCATCACCACCGTAATGAGCAATTTTACGCCGATTACAAAAATGGCAGTTTGGATATTATTGCATTTTTGAAATTTCAGCTTATTCCTTTGAGCCAACATAAAAAAGCATTTTTAGACGAATTGCACTTGAAATATATGCAAACAGTGATTCGCCCAATGATGACTGAAAAGGCGCAAGCGCTGGTGGATAGCCACAAAGCGGCGGGCGATGTGTGCGTGGTGATTACCGCGACAAATAGTTTTGTCACCAAACCAATTGCGACGGCTTATGGCATCGAACACTTGATTGGATCTGACCCAGAAATGAAAGAAGGCGAATATACAGGCGGCGTTTCAGGCGTGCCGAGCTTTCAAGAAGGTAAAGTCACGCGGATTAATCAGTGGCTAGCGGAGCGCGGGCAAAAGCTAGGTGATTTTGAAAAAAGCTATTTTTATAGCGATTCGTTTAATGATTTAGCGCTGATGAAACTGGTCACAAATCCTGTTGCGGTGGACGCGGATGCGGTTTTAAGCGATTACGCACAGGCGCAAGGCTGGCCACATATCAGTTTGCGCTAGTCGCGTCAAAAAATAACTAGCACGCAAGCCATTGCCGCAAGCCTGTATTTTAGGCGTATGATTTTATTTTCCTAAAAAATATTGGGAGATTTTCGTGGCTAAAAATATTATTTTTTGTGCAGATGGCACTTGGAACAACCCAGGCGACAGCGCCGATAAAGACAATGTGAGCACCAATGTTTATGCCTTATTTAGCTTGCTACAAGGCAAGCTGGTTAGCAGCACCAAGTTTACGGATAGCACTGGCGATATTTTGGAGCTGGAAAAAGGCGCGGTAGAAAATGGTGTAACCTCGCAAATCGCCAAATATATCAACGGCGTAGGTAACTCCCAAAACAAAATTTTAAAACTGCTGGGCGGCGGGTTTGGCGCGGGTTTGGTGGCGCGCGTTGTGCGCGGTTACACTTTTATCTCGCGTAATTACGAGTCGGGCGATGCGATTTACATTGTCGGGTTCAGCCGCGGCGCATACACAGCGCGGGCGCTGGCAGGCTTGATTGTTTCGCAAGGTTTGCTTAAAAAAAAATTTAATCGCAGCAGCGGCGATGCTTATAAATTGGGCACTTGCGCTTGGTATCATTTCCGCAAGGCCAACAACGGCGGCTTCTCACTAAGTGATTTTGCAACCGCAATTACCAATTTTGATATGCGTGAATACTTGACTGCTGATAACATTGACCCGAATGATTTTGCGCCTGTGGGCAAAATTAAATCGGTCGCCGTGTGGGATACCGTTGGCTCGATGGGCATTCCAAAATACGATACTAATGATGCAAAATTGATAGACACTTTCCGTTTCGCCAATACCAAATTAAGCGAAAAAGTGGATATTGGCCTGCAAGCCATTGCGCTAGATGAGCAGCGCTTAAGTTCGACTGGCATGCGTTTTGATGATGTGACTGGAAAAATACATGCAAACGCTGGCGCGCCCGCGCACCAAGAGTGGCGCAATATCACCAATGGCACAGGCATTAGAATGTTTAAATTAGCTTCAGAGATTGTAGCGCATGCTTCCATTGCGGCGCGCATGGCTTTGGCTGGCGTTCAACAACATTTGGGCGATACGCCAACACCTTACCGACCAAAAAATTGGCCACCCACTAGCTAAAACACATGCTCTGCGAGCCAATATCCATGCGGGTCTCAGTTCGTATGATATTCGAGCGCATGCGCTTAAAAGTGTTAGCGGTGCAAAACCATTTCCAGCACAAATTTACTGCCAACGTAGGCTAACAGCAACAAACCAAAACCCGCCAACGTCCAGCGAATCGCTTTTTTTCCGCGCCAGCCATATTGATAGCGTCCAAGCAGCAACCAGCCATAAATCAACCAGCTGGCGATTGAGAAAACCACTTTGTGGCTAAATTGCAGCGGTTTACCAAAAATTTCTTCGCTAAACAGCATGCCGCTGGCGATAGTGAACGTCAGTAATACAAAACCAGTCGTGATCACTCTAAACAACAAAGTTTCCATCACTAAAAGTGGCGGAAAGCTCGGCAAATGGATGAGCGTCGGTTTGTTGTGCAGGTTGCGCTCGGCAATGGTCATTAGCAGCGCGTGAAGTGCCGCAAACGTGAATAAGCTATACGCCAGTAGCGCAATGGCAATGTGCACAATAAATAGCTTGGAGCTTGCCTCTGCGTATAAATGGTTTTGCGCAGAAAATGCAGGCAACAGCGCAAACAAAGCGGCTGGCGGCAGCACAAAGGCTTGCAGGCTATGCAATTGGTTTTTTAGGTTGGCTAACCAATAAACTAAAACAGTCAGCCAAAAAATCGCAGAAAGTGCATTTGCGAGGCCAAAGTTAAAACTTTGTGAAAATATATCTTGATAAAGTAGCCAGCCGTGCAGTAGCAAGCCTAAAGCAATCATGGCGGAATGCAATTTAAACGTTGATGGCGCTGACTTTGCGCCACGCCAAAAAACGAACGCAACCGCCAAATAAATAAACGTGACGACACAATATAAAATTAAGTTTTGCATAACCACATTATGGCAAAAGTCGTCTCAATCGCATAGCTTCATGTAAAATTAGCACTATCAATTAAAGGAAGCAGTATGCTAGAAAATTTAACGGGTCGTTTACAAGGGGTCATCAAAAGTCTACGCGGTCAAGCGCGGCTAACGGAAGACAATATTGCAGATGCCATGCGTGAAGTGCGCATGGCTTTATTAGAAGCAGACGTAGCCTTGCCCGTGGTGAAAGAGTTTATCGCCAAAGTAAAAGAAAGAGCGCAAGGCAAAGAAGTGCTGCAAAGCCTTACGCCAGGCCAAGCGGTGATTGAGGTGGTGAACGATGAGCTCACTGCGTTAATGGGCAAAGCCAATGTCGCGCTAAACCTTGCCGCCGTGCCGCCAGCGGTTATCCTGATGGCGGGTTTGCAAGGTTCTGGTAAAACCACCACATCTGCAAAATTAGCCAAATTACTAAAAGAGCAAAAGAAAAAAGTGTTGTTATCCAGCGCGGATGTGTATCGCCCTGCGGCGATTGCGCAGTTACAAACGCTCGCTAAACAATTGGAGATTGATTGCTTTGATAGCAATGCCTCGCAGAAGCCCGCCGATATTGCCTCGCAGACCATCGACTTTGCCAAAAAAGGTTATTACGATGTGGTGATTTTCGATACCGCAGGTCGCTTGGGCATTGACGAAGCCATGATGGCGGAAATCAAGGCGCTGCATGCACAGCTTAAGCCAGTGGAAACGTTATTCGTCGTCGATGCTATGCAAGGTCAAGATGCTGTCAACACCGCCAAAGCCTTTGGCGAAGCGCTGCCGCTCACAGGCATTATTTTAACCAAGCTAGACGGTGATGCACGCGGCGGCGCGGCCTTGAGTGTGCGCCATGTCACAGGTCAGCCCATTAAATTTATCGGCGTGAGCGAAAAAGTGGACGGCCTAGAGCCATTCTACCCAGACCGCATGGCCGGGCGCATTCTCGGCATGGGCGATGTGCTGGGCTTGATTGAGCAGGCGCACAAAAATGTGGATTTGGAAGAGGCTAAAAAAGTTGCCGATAAAATTAAATCTGGCGCTAAATTTGATTTGGAAGATTTTAAAAACCAAATGAACCAAATGCGCAAAATGGGCGGCATGGGCGCGTTAATGGACAAAATGCCAGCGCAAATGGCCGGCATGGCGGCCAAGGTGAATAATGAAGATGCCGATAAATCGCTGCGCCGTATAGAAGGCATTATCAACAGCATGACGCCGCTGGAGCGTCGTAAACCAGAATTAATAAAAGCTACGCGCAAAAAACGCATCGCCGCGGGCAGTGGCGTGCAAGTGCAAGAGGTGAACCGCATATTAAAACAATTTGAAGAAACACAAAAAATGATGAAAATGTTCAGTAAAGGCGGCATGGCCAAAATGATGCGCGGCATGGGTGGCATGATGGGCGGCAAGCTCCCCAGCATGCGCTAAAAGTGCCATTTAGTGGGCTTGCAAATCATTTATATAATTACTTCACGTTATTTTTATAAATAACCGCACTTAAACCTAAACAAGCGTTGACCAAGCGCCCGCTTTAAAGCATAATTGCGCCCTTCCCGAGTTAAGTCATATTTACTTAAATAATACAAACTCAATGGGGCGTTAGCTCAGCTGGTAGAGCAGCGGACTTTTAATCCGTTTGTCGTGGGTTCGATCCCCGCACGCCCTACCAATATCGATGCGGCTTACAGCGATGTAAGTCGCATTTATTTTTGCGGAAATACCTTATTTTTTTGCGGAAAAATTGCAACAATTATACAAAAATAATGCGGTTGCTTTCGTAAGCTAATTCCGCCGTAGCAAAAAAGAACCCAACACATATGTAACTGACAGTAAAAACCAGGGATTTATGCTACCAAATTGTTTCGTGCATCCTTAAACGGTGTGTACTTAAGAGCGGTAAATAGATAATAAAGAGACGGGTCATTATGAAAAATTTTTATCAAGAAAAACTAAAAATATCTGCAAAAGCTTTTCATAAAAACAACCGTGGTGAAAATTTCACCAATGGCATTATTATCTCGCATCACTATGATGAAGCCGATATGACCAAGCTCTCTTGGTGGAATGATGTTAGCTTTATACTCAATGATTATTTGGTCCAAGTTGCATGGATACACCCTAGAATGGCATTCAAAGACTGGGCAGAAGATGATGCTTATAAAAAGGTAGTTCACTTAGACAGAGGTTCTGATGGTTTTATGGGTCAGACTAAGCCAAACTATGTCAAGGTTGGAAAATCTAGAAAGAAAATGATCAGCCGCACACTAACAGGATCGCTTCTTTCAAGCGACTGGATGCAGGCTTATGATGTTGCGTATGCTGAAGCACTCAAAGATGCTAACTTTCAGATTACACCATTTATCAAAGCTGAATGGGTGCAATATGGTCGTTTTGTAGAGATATGTGCGCCGATAGAGATTCGGAGTGAGCGAGACCTCAGGGCGTTAGTCAATTTGGTTAGAAAACTGCTTAAACGTGAAACCACTCTAGAACAAGAGTTTGCTGGCTATGCGTATGCCAGAGATGAATGGATTGCAGAAAATAAACGAAGAAGCGATTGACTGAGAATTAGATATTAAGGTCGTTCTTGCATGTGACGTGGTTACTGGCTAGTAAACTAAGATTCATACTGGTGCTATATATCACAAATCGAATGGATTAATCACAGTTAAGCCCGCCGCTATAAATGGTTTGGTGTCTCTAGTGGCCACTGCAAAATGATGCGTTTCAGCAATTGAAGCGATCTGACCGTCGCCCATTGTCATAATATGCCCAGTCGAGCCGGCACGTGTCATCAGTTTTGCGTAGTTGATAGCTGACGCATGATCAAAAGCGAGTATCCGCATAGCAAACAAATGATTGATTACATCATTCAACTTGTTACCCAACCCAGATTTACGCTTTCCATCAGGTAACATCTCAATACCCACAAATAGCTCAGCTAAGCTTGTTGTTGTGACAAAAAGAGATTCTGCCACTTGTGCATCCAGCCAATTCATCACAGCTTTATTGGGATTAACCTTCATCGGCTCGGAGATGATATTGGTGTCTAGGATGATCATGCTTTATGATTACTCAAATAATGCTGGTTCTATAGGCGATTGATCTCGCGTAATATCAAGGGCTATTCCCCCAAATTCTTGAGCAAACCTAGCTAACTCTGTACCAAGCTTAATGCGATTTTTAGGACGCACAACATCTTCCAAAATACTCCGAATTTCTGCTTCAGTGCTTTTATGATGAAGTTTCGCACGCGCTTTTAGCGCACGGTGCGTTTCTTCAGGTAGGTTTCTAACAGTGACAACTGACATTTGCATTTCCTCCAACTATTGAGCATCACAAATGCTATCATAATTTAATTTTTGATGTCAATTCATATTGTTTCTAATTTTACTCTACAAATTTCGCTAGCCAGTTTGTCTAGCGGTTGGTAGTTAATTATGCAAATATTAGTAATATAAGTCATATTAAACACTAATCGCTAATTTTGTGACTCGTTTTAAAGTTTGACTGAATTAATCTGTTTTGATTAAATCAGACTTGATGTAACTGTAAATTTTTTGTTCCGCAAAAACAGATTGAGTCGCATGCTTACTGGGTGTAAAACGAAATAAATTAGAGTATTTGCGGAACTGAAATGGCCTTATAAGCCAATCTATTACTGAATATTTGGTATGGACTTTTAATCCGTTTGTCGTGGGTTCGATCCCCGCACGCCCTACCAATATCTAAGCGGCTGCCAGTGATGGTGGCTGCTTTTCATTTTGGTCGACCGTAGCCAAATCGTAACCAACAAACATCGAATTTAACCGTGAAGCTGCATGTGCAAGTTGATCTGGTGCTAGATGAGCATATCGCTCAACCATTGCCGAACATACATGTTAATGGTAATTATCTAGTAAACAAGCAGGCCTGCGAAGATTGTTTGCACTGACCTCTGCTGAAAACAGTAGACTGTCAAACAAACTGCCATTCACATATTCAAACAAAAAAAGCCAGATTTCTCTGGCCTCTTTTTTACTTCTTCCCGTAGGTTGCATCATGATCAGGCGAAACAATCAAAAAACTCATTATTTCGCCATCTCTATATGCTACAGCGCGGCAGGATTGTGTGATTCTTAGTGAATAAATTGCCTCAATACCCTTGGGGGCCTTAACGCTGACAATTTTTTCCCACTTCAAACCTTGATCCTTATATACCTGCTCCCAGCTTAATTGCTTTAACTTTTTAAGCGTATCGGTAACTTTGTTACGATCTACCTTATCAAGCTTTAGCCAACTTTCCTGAAATTCGGGATTGTTTAAGTCCAGCTTTATTTTGTTGTCTTTCATTTTCAACATTCCCAAAAAATGCGTCAACGTCTTCGGTTTCTTGGGGCGGGTTAGATTGTGCGTATTCTATTGCACGTTGCAAACCTTGCTTCACTCGAGGCTGGTGTAACCATAATTCATTCTCAGGAATGACTAAGGCGGTGCGTACCATCCATACTCCAGGCTCACGTTCCTCTACAAGTACTTGCTTGCCAG
>JAYVSZ010000052.1:0-32527 GCA_043774925.1 Methylophilaceae bacterium
TTGGCGGAAGAGGTGAGATTCGAACTCACGGTGGGCTCGCACCCACGACAGTTTTCAAGACTGTAGCATTAAACCGCTCTGCCACTCTTCCTAATTAAAACAACTTTTACTTTTTGACCATAATTGAATACAGTCTTGAAGACTGTAGCATGCTCAATTTAAAACCTTGCGCTCTGCCACGCTTCCTACTTACTTTGCAGCGAAGGCGGCATTATAGCAAACATTTAGTCGTCTTGAATATCCTGATTTGGAAAAAGTACGTCGGTAAAGCCAAAATTGCGTAAATCAGCGATGCGCATGGGGTACAAAACGCCATCTAAGTGGTCGCACTCGTGCTGCACAACACGTGCGTGAAAGCCGCTTACTAGGCGGTCTATCGTGTTTCCAAATTGGTCAAAGCCTGTGTAATGCAAACGTGAATAACGCGACACCACACCGCGCATGTGGGGCACGGATAAACAACCTTCCCAGCCTTCTTCCATTTCGTCGCCAATCGGCGTGAGTGTGGGGTTAATCAGCACGGTGTACGGCACTTGTTCGGCATCTGGGTAGCGCAGATTTTTGCCGACGCCGAAAATCACCACACGTACACTTTCCCCTATTTGCGGTGCAGCAATACCCGCGCCGCTCATCGCGTCCATAGTGTCGTGCATATCTTGAATTAAATCATGTAATTCTGGTGTATCAAAACGTGTAACTGGCTCTGCCACTTCCAGCAATAACGGGTCGCCCATGCGTAATACGGTTTTTACAGCCATTTATGCGCCTTGATGTACTTTTACGGTTTCTTCAATCATGGCGCGCACTTTGACCATGGTTTCGTCTAGCTTGGCCATCATTGCCTCGTAACGAATGCCGTGCGCGCTATCGCCGCGCCCTGCCGCTTGATTGGCCACTGGGCATAGTGCAGCATAATTTACGCCAAGTTCGCGCGCTAGCGCGGCCTCTGGCATGCCGGTCATGCCGACAATGGTTGCGCCATCGCGCTCAAAACGGTTGATTTCTGCGGCGGTTTCTAAGCGCGGGCCTTGTGCGCAAGCATACACGCCGCCATCTTGCAAAGTTTGGCTCAAGTTGCATGCGGCTTGTTTTAACGTGTTGCGCACCGCGTCGGAATACGGCTCGGTAAAATCAATGTGCATCACTGGCAATTCAATACCATCGTGATAAGTCGTTTGGCGGCCGTGCGTGTAATCAATAATTTGGTGCGGCAGCACAATATCGCCCGCCTTCAAACCCTGTGCAATGCCGCCCACCGTGGCAATCGCCAATAAATTTTTAACACCAACAGAATGCAGCGCCCAAATATTAGCGCGATAATTAACCGCATGCGGCGGAATGGTGTGACCACCGCCGTGCCGCGCTAAAAACACCACTTCTGCGCCTGCCAATTCACCAAAAATAAGTGGCTGCGAGGCATCGCCATAAGGCGTGCGCACAATTTGACGTCGCATCATTTTTAAATTTTTCAACTGCGTCAAGCCAGTACCACCAATGATTCCGAACATAAATAATTTCACCTAAATTGTTATGCATATTGTAGCGCATATCGCCGCGCGCACTGTAGGTTCTAGTCAATTTATGGCATACTTCCGCCTATGGTCGCCACCCCAGATTTTTTCGAAGCAATCGATAACAGCTTAATGCAAACCAATGAGCATTATGAGAATTTTCCTGTCGCTTCGTTTGCCTTGCCCAAACGTTTGCGCCAACCGATTGCCATGATATATAACTTTGCGCGGCAAGCCGACGATTTTGCCGACGAAGGCCGCCACAAGCCAGAAACCAGACTTGCCATGTTGCAGAGCTTTCGCGAGCAACTCGATTTAATCGAAGATAATGCGCCAACAAAATCTGCCTTTTTCACCGAATTTGGCAACATGATTCACGCGCACAAACTGCCATTAGCGCCGTTTTATGATTTACTGGATGCTTTTAGCCAAGATGTGACTAAAACCCGTTATGCGAATTTTCACGAGGTTTTGGATTACTGCCATCGCTCCGCAAACCCAATAGGCGCGCTGTTGCTATACCTTTTTGATAAAGCTACACCTGAAAATTTGGTGTATTCCAACAAGGTCTGCACGGCTTTGCAGCTGATTAATTTTTACCAAGATGTAGCGATTGATTTTGAAGATACGCAGCACAAAAGTCGCGTGTATTTATGCCAAGATGAAATGGCACAATTTGGCGTGACCGAGGCGCAAATTGCCGCGCAGCACGTCAATGCAGATTGGGAGCGCTTTATGCTATTTAACATCGCGCGCGCCGAAGCCATGCTTAAAGATGGCAAGGCGCTAGAGCACATTCTGCCAGGGCGTATGGGCTTGGAAATGCGCATGATTATTGGCGGTGGCGAGCACATTATTTACAAACTTAAAAATGTGCGCGGCGATATATTTAAACACCGCCCGACACTTAGGGCTTGGGATTGGCCGGTTATCCTGCTCAAGGCGCTGTTAAATTAATGAATTTCACGCAATGACACCGCAGCAATACTGCAAACAAAAAGCCGCGCAAAGCGGCTCTAGCTTTACCGTTAGCTTCATTTTCCTGCCCAAAGATAAACGCGAAGCCATGACAGCGCTTTACGCATTTTGTCGCGAAGTGGATGACGTGGTGGACGAATGCAGCGACTACAACGTAGCGCAAATTAAGCTTAATTGGTGGAAATCCGAGATTGAGAATTTATATGCTGGCAAGCCGCAACACCCCGTGTCTAAAGCCTTGCAGCCCGTTATCAAGCAATTTAATCTCGCACAGGAACACTTTTTAGAGATTATCGACGGCATGGAAATGGACATCAAATTCAATCGTTACGAAGATTTTAAACAATTGCAGCTTTATTGTTACCGCGTTGCCAGCTGCGTTGGCCTGCTTGCTGCGCAAATTTTTGGCTTTAAAAATCGCAAAACGCTTAAATACGCGCACGATTTAGGCATGGCATTTCAGCTTACCAACATTATTCGCGATGTGGGCGAAGATGCCCGCAGAGGCCGTATTTACTTGCCTTTGGACGAATTGCGCAAAGCCAAAGTGAGCGAAAATGATATTTTAAAAGGCGTAGAAACGCCGCAAGTAAAAGAGCTTGTCGAGTTTCAAATCGAACGCGCAGAAAGCTTTTACGATAAAGCCTTGCGCGAATTGCCCGCGGAAGACGCCAAACAGCAGCGTGCGGGGCTGATGATGGCGGCGATTTACCGCACTTTGCTGCGCGAGATTAAAGTCGACGGCGCAGAAAAAGTGCTGAGTCACAAAGTGGCCATTCCGCCGATGCGAAAACTTGTTCTCGCGCTTCGAACTTTTTTTAGATATGCCTAAAAACTTTATTTTTTGGCGTTTTTATGCCTAAAAACTTGCACGTAGCCATTATTGGCGGCGGCATTGCAGGCCTGACAGCCGCATGTAGCTTGGCTGAGCGCGGCATTCAAACCACGCTTTTTGAGGCAGGCTCGCAACTTGGCGGCCGTGCGCGGAGTGTTGGCGTAGAATTCAATGGCAAGGCAACGCAGCTCGATAATGGCCAACATATTTTGCTTGGCGCATATCACGCAACCTTAAAGCTGCTTGCCAAAGTGGGCGTGCGTGAAGAGCAAGCATTCATGCGCCTGCCGTTGATGCTTGAAGTGCTTAACGCAGATGGAGAACCAGCGTTTAAGCTCGGCACGGCGGGCTATCTTCCCCATCCGCTCAATCAACTTGTCGGATTTTTATCATGCGAAGGGCTTACGTTTGATGAGCGCATATCTGTCGTTAAATGGATGTTCGAACTTAGAGAATCTGACTACAGCTTAGATTTTGATACGCCGCTTAAAGATTTTTTAGCAAAAAAAAATCAATCGCAAAATGTCGTCAAACTGCTGTGGGAGCCGCTTTGCCTGTCTGCGCTCAATACGCCACTACACTTAGCCAGCAGCAAAGTGTTTTTAAACGTACTGCGCGATACCTTTAGCGGCAGCAAAACTAATAGCGATATGTTGCTACCCAAATTAGATTTATCGCAAATATTCTCACAACCCATGGCGCGCTACATTACGGCGCGGCATGGTCAAGTGCTGATTAACCATCGCGTCAAGGCCGTCAAACAGGCGGGCGAAGGCTATATCATTGAGACTAAAAAAGGCAATTTTGCCGCAAGCCATGTCATTATCGCCGCTTCGCCCGTGCGCCTGCGCAATGTCATTGCCGAGCTGCCAAAACTTGCCTATATTGCGGAGCAAACTGAGTCTTACGACTATCAGCCGATTTATACCGTTTACTTGCAATACGCAAGCGACAGCACGCTTTTAAAGCCAATCATCGGCCTCACCAATACCACCAGCCAATGGGTGTTCGATCGCGGTATTTTGTGCGGTCAGCAGGGCTTAATGGCAGTGATTATTAGCGCAGAAGGTATACATCAATATCTTGAACATGATGCACTCGCGCTTAAAATTGCAGAAGAACTTAGAGAAGCCTTCCCACAGCTTAAAAAACCACTTTGGCACCAAGTAATCGCCGAAAAGCGCGCCACATTTACCTGCAGGCCTAACCTGTTCCGTCCCGCCAATAGCACGCTTTACCGGAATTTGTATTTGGCAGGCGATTACACTTATGCCGACTACCCTGCTACCATAGAAGGCGCGGTGCGCAGCGGCATTAACACGGCAAAACTTATTCAATAATGAAAGTATTCACATGACCGATTTTCTCATCCACTGGGCCATCATGAGCCTCTCGCTATGGGTCGCTAGCGCCTTATTTAGCGGCATCAAGTTTTCTAACAAATCGGCTTTGCTCATTTCGGCACTGGTGCTGGGCTTTGTCAACGCCGTGATACGCCCTATTTTATTTTTCCTCACGCTGCCCTTCACCATCGTCACGCTCGGGCTTTTTATATTCGTGCTAAACGCGCTGATGATTATGCTGGTCGCCAAGCTGGTCAATGGCTTCAAGCTTTCTGGCTTTTGGACAGCGTTTTTTGTGAGTATATTTATTGCGTTATTTACGCTGGTGATTGAGCACTTTATGCCCAGCCAAGGCGTCGTGATTATGAATACGGGCGGCCCAACTATTTCTGTTTGATTTTACAATTGACTTATTGCGTAGCGTAATGCGCCTATGCTTGTTGAACATATTCATAACTCGTTAGGATGACTAATTTTCCCTGCCCCCAATGCAATTAGGTTTGGCAATTTTGTTTGTTTCTTAAAGTTTCTGTCGGTGGTAAGAAATACATCGTTTTTATTTTGAATATGGCACCACATACTATGAACATCACAAATACGGTTCAGCCATTTTTTTCCTGATTTGGAATCAATACCTTCGTCGGTTATATCAATGTTAGGGGAGTTGCCAAAAAGTGCGGTTTCAATGTTTTTTGCTAGCAAAATATCTTCATCACCAGCCCAAAGACATCTGTCAAAAAAGGTGACATCAAAAATTCCCATTGGATTAAGTCTTGGCAAGTTTTCAATCCCTGCCTTAGTAAGCAATTCTTCAAACAACTCATAACACTCTGGCTTCACACCACGTTCACGCATTTCAGAAGCGCCAATATTTACAACAAAACATTGATTTAAACTATTTGCGAGTATGGATTCAATGTTAGCTCCAATATCTGTGCACTTTACAAGGTCAATAATGCAATTATGATCAAGAGTAATTTTCATAAAGAATTTATAGCATCTACCTATCCATTTCTGAGTTGATTCAACGCTTGCTCCAAACGCTCCACCGCAAACACTTCCATACCTTCAATCTTGCCTTTTGGCGCATTCGCTTTGGGGATAATCGCTTTGGTAAAGCCTAATTTTGCGGCTTCTTTTAAGCGCATTTGCCCGCCTTGCACGGGGCGCACCTCGCCTGCCAAACCTACTTCACCAAATACTATAAGTTTATTGTCTAATGGTTTGTTTTTAAAAGAAGAAACTATGGATAATAACACCGCCAAATCAGTCGCTGGCTCGCTAATTTTTACGCCGCCGACTGCGTTAATAAACACATCTTGGTCAAAACACGCTACGCCAGCATGCCTGTGCAACACAGCCAATAGCATGGCAATACGGTTTTGCTCCAAACCTACGGATAACCTTTTGGGGTTAGGCGCATGGCTTTCATCTACCAAGGCTTGAATTTCAATCAATAGTGGCCGCGTACCTTCCATGGTGACGGTGATGCAGCTACCCGCAACCTCGGTCTCGTGATGCGACAAAAATAGTGCAGAAGGATTGGTGACTTCACGCAAGCCCTTCTCTGTCATGGCGAACACGCCCAGCTCGTTTACAGCTCCGAATCTATTTTTGAATGCACGAATGAGTCGAAAAGAAGAGTTCTGGTCACCTTCAAAATACAGCACGGTATCCACAATATGCTCCAGCACGCGCGGCCCTGCTAGCGAACCTTCTTTAGTGACGTGCCCGACCAAAATCACCGTAATACCAAGCTGCTTGGCCAGCCGCGTCAGCTGCGCCGAGCATTCGCGCACCTGCGCGACCGAACCTGGCGCAGATTGTAGCGCCTCAGAATACACGGTTTGAATGGAATCAATGACAGCGATATTCGGTTTATGCGTTTGCAGCGTGGCAAGAATTTTTTCTAGGTTAATTTCTGCCAACAAATCCAGCTGGCTGGCATCCAGACCCAAACGCTTGGCGCGCATGGCGATTTGCTGTGGCGATTCTTCACCACTCACATAAATGGCTTGTTTTTCATTGCCGAGATGACATAAAACTTGCAGCAAAAGCGTAGATTTGCCAATACCCGGATCGCCACCAATCAGAATCACACCACCTTCTACCAAACCGCCGCCCAGCACGCGGTCGAACTCTGCGATACCAGTAGGCTGCCGCTCAATATCTGCGGCCTCGACAGCGCTTAATTTTTGCAAAGTCGCACTTGCAGTTAGTCCATCAAATTTATTCGCATAGCGGTTCGTGCCTACGGTTTCAGCAACGCTTTCAACCAGCGTGTTCCACGCCATGCAGCTTGGGCATTGCCCTTGCCATTTGGGTTCGCTGGCGCCGCATTCGGTACAACTGTAAATAGACTTGGCTTTCGCCATTACGGCGCAACTTTCATCGGTACGCGCGGCGAAACCGCGCATAACAATTCGTAGCCAACCGTACCGCTGGCTTCAGCGACAGCATCCACTGGCACCGTATTGCCCCATAACTCAACAGGCGCGCCGATATTGGCTTCTATGTTAGTTAAGTCGCAAAAAAGCATGTCCATAGAAACACGGCCAAGCGTTTGCGTCAGTTTCCCATTGACAGCAATTGGCGTACCACTTGGAGAATGTCGCGGATAACCATCGGCATAGCCACAAGCGACAATGCCCACGCGTGTTTGTTTGGTGGCAGTAAAACGGTTGCCATAACCAACACTTTCACCCTTTTCCAGCGTTTGCACGGCAATAACCTCGCTGGTAAATTGCATCGCTGGTTTTAGGCCAAACTCTTTGGCTGGCGTGCCTGAGACAGGTGTTGCGCCATACAACATAATGCCCGGCCTTACCCAACTACCTTTTACTTCTTGAGCATGCGCTTCTTTGTGGCGCAAAATGGCGGCGGAATTAGCCAGTGAAAGCGGCTGCTTTAAGTCTTTTGTTGTGTTTTGAAAGCGTTTTAAGGCTTTTGCAATACCAGCATCTTCATCAGCTGTCGCAAAATGTGTCATCAGCGTGATTTCCGCCACGTTTTTGCACGCTTTTAACCGCTCAAAAGCGCTTAAATAGGCGCTTGGCACAAAGCCAAGGCGGTTCATACCCGTGTTCATTTTTAGGTGAATATTCAATTTTCGCACAAGTTTTGCGCGTTCTAGCATGTCAATTTGCGGTGCGCAATGTACGACAATATCTACACCAAAACTCGCCGCAAGTTTGACTTCATTCTCACTAAACACGCCTTCTAGCAACAAAATGGTGTGCTCAAAGCCTGCCTCACGCAAATCAATCGCTTCGTTTAAACCCAGCACGGCAAAGCCATCGGTAGCGCTTAAGCCGTGCGCAACGTTAATCAAGCCATGGCCGTAACCATTGGCTTTGACGACGGACATGATTTTGGATTTTGGTGCGTACTGCTTGGCGATGCCGAGATTGTGCGCAAGCGCGCTGTGGCTAATGCTGGCTTGAATGGGGCGCATACTTAGTAGTTATCTGCGATATAGCCCGCATTGGCGAAGTTCTCAAAGCGCGTATGCTCGCCAATAAACGTCAGGCGCACACGGCCAATTGGGCCGTTACGTTGCTTGCCGATGATGATTTCTGCCGTGCCTTTATCGGGGCTATCGGCGTTGTAAACTTCATCACGGTAAATAAACAGAATCAAATCTGCATCTTGCTCAATCGCGCCAGATTCACGCAAATCGCTCATTACTGGACGTTTATCTGGACGCTGTTCCACGCTACGATTAAGCTGTGAAAGCGCCACCACAGGCACGTCTAACTCCTTGGCCAAGGCTTTTAGTGAGCGAGAGATTTCAGAAATTTCCGTCGCGCGATTTTCGCCTTGGCGTCCCGCAGGTGCAGACATCAATTGTAGGTAATCGACCACAATTAAGCCAAGCTTGCCGCACTGGCGATGTAGGCGTCGCGCCCTCGCCCGCACGTCAAAGCTGCTTAAACCTGCGCCTTCATCAATAAAAATAGGCGCCTCATTCAAGCGGCCAAGCGCTGTGGTGAGCTTTTCCCAATCTTCATCTTCCAAGCGCCCAGTGCGCATGCGATGCTGATCTAAGCGCCCTACCGAGCCTATCATCCGCATGGCAAGCTGTGTGGAGGCCATTTCCATTGAAAATACAGCGACTGGCAAGCCAGTATCTAGCGCCACATTCTCCGCCACATTAAGCGAAAATGCGGTTTTACCCATAGAAGGCCGCCCAGCTACGATAATCAAATCGCCACCCTGAAAGCCAGAAGTCATTGAATCTAAATCAGAAAAACCCGTGGGAATACCCGTCACATCACTAGGATTATCACGCGAAAACAGCATGTCGATGCGCTCTGCCACTTGCGGCAGCAATTCTTTAATATCTTGAAAGCCTTGCGATTTACGATTACCGCCTTCAGCAATTTGGAAAATCTTGGCTTCAGCTTCATCTAAAAGCTGCTGCGCGTCTCGCCCATTCGGGCTGTAGGCGCTTTCGGCAATGCCGCTACCCACCACCACCAGCTTACGCATTACCGCGCGTTCACGCACAATTTCGGCATAACGGCGAATATTAGCTGCGGTTGGCGTGTTTTGCGCTAGAGCGCCCAAGTAGGCAATACCACCAATCTGCGAAAGCTCAGCCGATCTTTCGAGCGATTCCGCGACTGTCACAATATCTGCAGGGCGATTATGCTCAATCAGCTTGCCAATATGCTCGTAAATGGTTTTGTGATCATGCTGATAAAAATCTTGCGCGCTTAAAATATCGGCAATTTTATCTAGCGCCTCGTTCTCCAGCAACAGCCCGCCAAGCACCGATTGCTCGGCCTCGATGGAGTGTGGGGGAAGTTTTAGCGATTCTAATTGTTCGTCAGCCATGGCTACGATTATAGCTTATATGCTAAATAAAAAAGGCTACCGAAGTAGCCTTTTTTTGCTGCCTATTTAACGTGCGCTAACTTAGGCTTCTGCAACCACTGACACGGCAATATCGACGACCACGTCATGATGTAATGCAACACTCACTGGGAACTCGCCAATTGTTTTTAGCGGGCCAGTAGGCATGCGAATTTCTGACTTAACCACTTGATGACCAGCCGCTACCAAGCCTTCTGCGATATCGCCATTGGTAACAGAACCAAATAAACGACCATCTACGCCGGCTTTTTGCGCCACGGTTAATACAAAACCAGCTAACTTTTCGCTGCGTGCTTTTGCAACCACTAAAATGTCTGCTTGTTGTTTTTCAAGTTCTGCACGACGTGCTGCAAATTCAGCTTTGTTCGCCTCTGTAGCGCGTTTTGCTTTGCCTTGTGGCACTAAAAAGTTGCGGCCAAAGCCATCTTTAACTTTAACGATATCGCCAAGGTTACCAAGATTAGCCACTTTTTCTAATAAAATTACTTGCATAGCGTTCTCCTATTATCCTGGGTGTTTGTCGGTATATGGTAACAATGCCAAGAAGCGTGCGCGTTTTACCGCAGACGTTAATTGACGTTGATATTTGGCTTTTGTGCCAGTCATACGGGCTGGAATAATTTTTGCGTTTTCTGAAATAAAATCTTTCAGTAAATCCACGTCTTTGTAATCGACTTCTTTAATGCCTTCTGCACTGAAACGGCAGTAACGGCGGCGTTTGTACATTTCTCTTGCCATTTTAAACTCCTAATTTTCTATTATTTCAATCTTCAATACATGCAATACCAGTTGTGTGCTTTTTGCGCTACGTTTGGCTAAAAAGCCTGCAACGTTAATGTTTGCGCCTAGTGTAATGTTACTTTTTGCTAAATCGCCCATGGCAACCGCATTGACTGAACATTGTACTTTGCGCTTTAAACCCGCTTCGATATGCTCAGAAACATGATTTATCACAAAACTCAACAACGGCAACCCTGCTGGTGTGTAGCGCAGAGGTTCTATTTGAACAACTTGCCCACTCAACACTAGCTTATTCACTTATGCTGCTGCAACCTCTTCAGCCACTACTGGTGCGGCTGCTGGCGCCGCTGATTCGCTCAATACTGATCTAGATTTCTCTTCTTTCATCATTGGGCTAGGCGCAGTGACAGCAGTTTTAGTACCCATGGTTAAATGGCGCAAAACAGCATCGTTAAATTTAAAGCCATGCTCAAGCTCATCAAGCACAGCTTGATTACACTCAATGTTCATTAGCACGTAATGCGCTTTGTGGATTTTTTGGATTGGATAAGCAAGTTGACGACGACCCCAGTCTTCTAAGCGGTGCATAGTGCCGCCGCCAGCTGTGATCTGTGTGCGATAGCGCTCAATCATTGCAGGCACTTGCTCGCTTTGATCAGGATGCACGATAAATACTACTTCGTAATGACGCATGAAATCTCCTTTTGGGTGAGTGCCACCTAACTCAATACCAGCCATTATTGGCTGTTCTGTAGTGTGGCAAGGTTGTAAAGCTGGCGCATTATAATGGATTATGCTCAATAAATCAAAGGCGTTGTATGTTATACATTAAATCTATGTAATAAAAACTATGTAATAAAAAAACGCCGCAAGTGATGCGGCGTTTAATTAAATGTTAGCAACAACGGTTTAGTGCGCGCGGCGCACTGCGCCTAGCAGCAAGGGAACCGCACCAAGCACCAAGCCGCCAATGCCGACGATTAAGGTAATTCTATCGAAAGTTGGGATGCTGTAAATGCCAATGAATGCCATGAATGCGGCTGCTAGCAATGGTCAGATTACGTAAGAAAAACCCACAGCAAAGCCCTCTTTAAATTTGCCACGGTAGTGCCACACGCAAGCAAAGCCCGCCAAGCCCATGTAAAAGCAGATTTGCAGGCCGATAGCTAAGATAGAACTTTGTAAAATCGCACTCACGGATGGCATGTAAGACGAGCTAAACAGTAGCGCAACACCTAAGCCCCAAATCACCAAAGTAGCCACCCATGGCGTTTGCCATTCTGGATGAATTTTGGCGTAGCGCGGGTGCAGCATGTTGTCGCGCGCCATGGCGAACATACTGCGACTAAATTGCAGAATCTGCGTTTCAATCGTACCGACTGTGCTTAAAATAGTGGATAAAACAGCAAGGTAGCTCCAAGGTTTCGGGAATAATTTATCGGCGATTGCATATAAAACGTTGGTATTTGCTTTTGCAATTTCATCATCCGAAAGCACAATAAGCACGACGATCATCATAATCACAAAAAATAAAATCAAGTTTACCATCGCCCAAAACGCACCTTGGCTAGAGGGCTGCGGTGTGCCTTCTTTAGTTTCTTCGCCTAGGTTCATGGTGACATCCCAGCCCCAGTAAAAGAAAATGGCGGTCAACGCACCAGTAGCAAACAATTGCGGCGTGAACGAGAATGGTGAAAACCAAGCCCAAGTAGGCGCATGCGCGGGTTGACCCCAGTATTGCACAAACGCCGCGACGATTAAAGCGACCACAATCACGGTCTCCACCACCGTCAGAATAAGCTGCGCGTAACTGGCGTGTTTAATGCCTTTAGTCACGACGATGGTGATGAGTGTGAGCCATATTGCAGCGGTAAACGTCACCCAGCTGGTATTTTCTACCAAACCTGTCGCGCCAAACATATTTTGAATGACCAATAAAGTGGATGTTGCCGCTGGAATGGTGGCGGAAACCATAAACACGATAGAAGCCACCAATAAGCCCCAGCCGGCAAAAAAGCCCCAATTTTTACCAAACACATGCCCCACCCAAGCGTAAGTTGCGCCCGCATTGGGGTTAATTTTGTTAAGATGCGTAAACGCCAACATAATGCCGAACATAATCAGGCCGCAATACAAAATACTACCAACTGACAATGTGCCAACAGCCGCCACAATAGCTGCCGTGGTGACTGCAACACTGAATGCGGGTGCGGTGCCTGCAATGCCCATCACGGCTGATTCAAACGTACCTAATGACCCTTTGGCTAACCCTGCTGCTTCTGACATGAGTTTCTCCCTTTTTGGTATAAATAGTTTATGTTGTTTAATGACGCAATAAAAATATAGCATAGCACGCGCTAGTCGCGGTGCAATAATGGCGGTTTTATTGCTTAATTTTAAGAAACAATACTAAGGATGACAAAACCAAAGTAATAGCGTTAGCGATTATAATTGGCCAATTGCCGAGCAACAGGCCGTAAACCAGCCACAAAGCCACGCCCAGCGTAAATGCCGCGTACATGGGTAATGAAATGCCAGATAAATCGCGCGTTTTGTAAGACTGGTAGGCTTGAGGTACAAAAGCGATTGTTGTCAATGTTGCTGCAGCGCCACCAATCAGGTTTTCTAATGCCATCATTCGCCTTAAAAATTATTAACTAATTCTATTATTTAAGTTTTTTTGTAAGCTCAAACGTATGCTTAGAAAGATGAATCTCGCGCAAAAAACAGCCCAAGCCAACAATTAGACTTAGCATTGCCAAAATGAATAGTTGCGAAACCAGCCAAGACGAATCCCAACGAATTGCCGAGCCTAAAAACAACATGCCAATGACCACCGAAATAAGCAGTAGCGTTATGGTGCAAAGTGTAATCGCCCACTGCACCCAGCCTGCACGACACGATAAAATATACAATTCTTGACTGTAATTTGCACAACTAGGGTTTTCTGCCTGCGCTTGCGGCGAGTCACACTTTTCATTTAAATTGCGAAATCGATCGACCACGCGCCCCAAACGACCAGTTAAAACACCCAATAACGCACTCACGCCCATCAATAAAAACACGGGCGCAATCGCTAGCTGAATGACTTCAGACGCTGTGGTAACACTATGAATGGCACTTTGCATATCATTTCCTTTTTACAATTATTCTTTCAAATCAGGCACATCTGTACCGTAAAACTTGGCTTTGAATTTTTTAAGTTGGTCTCTAAAATCAGCCGCCTTTTCAAACTCTAAGTTTTTCGCCGCTTCGTGCATGGCCTTTTCTAGGCGCTTCATTTCTTTCAGCAATTGCTTTTCGCTCAAACTTTCGTATTGCGCTTGGTCTTGCGCCGCTTTGCGCTCGCGCTTGCCTTCCTCCACATCATAAACGCCGTCAATCATGTCTTTCACGCCTTTGACAATGCCTTTTGGCGTGATGTTATGCATCAAGTTAAAAGCGGTTTGAATGCCTCTACGGCGGTTGGTTTCGTCAATCGCCGCCTTCATGCTGCGCGTGATTTTGTTGCCGTAAAAAATCACTTTGCCGTTTAAATTGCGCGCAGCGCGTCCTGCGGTTTGAATCAAACTACGTTCCGAGCGCAAAAAACCTTCTTTATCTGCATCTAACACCGCCACCAGCGAAACCTCGGGAATGTCCAAACCTTCGCGTAGCAAGTTAATGCCCACCAGCACATCAAATTCACCCAGCCGTAAATCGCGAATAATCTCGACACGCTCGACGGTATCAATATCAGAGTGTAGATAACGCACTTTTACGCCGTGTTCGGCCAAATAATCGGTTAAATCTTCTGCCATGCGTTTAGTTAAAGTGGTCGCCAGCACGCGCTCGCCCACGGCGGTGCGCAACTTAATTTCACCAAGCAAATCATCCACTTGCGTATCGGCGGGCTTTACGGTAATTTCTGGGTCAATCAAGCCGGTCGGGCGCGCAATCATCTCTACCACTTGTTGCTGATGCTCCGCCTCGTAAGCTGATGGCGTGGCGGAAATAAACACCGTTTGCCGCATAATGCGCTCAAATTCCTCAAACTTGAGCGGGCGATTATCCAGCGCAGAAGGCAAGCGCCAGCCGTAATCGACCAAATTAGTTTTGCGTGACCAATCGCCTTTGTACATCGCGCCAATTTGCGGCACTGTGACGTGGCTTTCGTCGATAATCATCAGCGCGTTATCGGGCAAATAATCAATCAGCGTCGGCGGCGGATCGCCTGGATTGCGACCCGAAAGATGGCGCGAATAATTCTCGATGCCTTTGCAAAAGCCAATTTCGTTGAGCATTTCCAAATCAAAACGCGTGCGCTGCTCAATGCGCTGCGCCTCCACCAGTTTGTTTTCTTTAATATAATAAGCCGTGCGGTCGCGCAACTCAGCTTTTATCGTCTCAACAGCACGCACTGTGGTTTCACGCGTTGTTACGTAATGACTTGAAGGATAGATTGTAAATCGTTGAATTTTATTAAATATTTGTCCAGTTAGCGGGTCAAATAAAGTGATAGATTCCACTTCGTCATCAAACAAACTCACACGCACTGCAGTCTCGTTATTTTCCGCAGGAAAAATATCAATCACATCGCCACGCACACGAAAACACCCACGGCTAAAATCAAAATCATTGCGGTCGTATTGCATGCCAATCAGCCGCAATATCGCGTCACGCTGGCTCATTTTGTCGCCCTGCTTTAGGTGCAACACCATGCCGTGATAATCTTGCGGGTCGCCAATACCATAAATCGCGGAAACTGAGGCGACGATAATGCTGTCTTCTCGCTCTAGTAGGGCTTTGGTGGCCGAAAGCCGCATCTGCTCGATATGTTCGTTAATGCTGGAATCTTTTTCGATAAATAAATCGCGTGAAGGCACATAGGCCTCAGGCTGATAGTAATCGTAATAGGAAACAAAGTATTCCACAGAATTGTTGGGGAAAAACTCGCGGAATTCTGAATATAATTGTGCTGCCAGTGTTTTATTCGGTGCCATGACAATGGCTGGGCGACCAAGCTGCGCAATGACATTGGCCATGGTGAAAGTTTTGCCTGAACCCGTCACCCCAAGCAGTGTTTGAAACTTCAGCCCATCATCAACACCCTGCTTTAACTTTACAATCGCCTGCGGCTGATCACCAGCGGGCGCAAACGGCTGAAAAAGCTGATATTTACTATTAGGATAGGTAACGAACACGTTTTTAACCAATTAAATGACCGATAATTCTAGCAGGCTTTTCTTTTAAGACTTTTCTTTTTAGGCTTTTCTTTTTTAATATGCAAGTAATTTGCTGGCGAACTTTGTGCAAAAGTTCAAGTCATTATCTTTAGAATTAAACTTAATTAGGGGATTTTAATGCGTTTTTTAATACTTGTGGTCGCACTATTTTCGGCCACTCAAGCTGTTTTTGCAGAAACTAATCAAAAGCTCTTTGAAGCCTACTACACTGTCGTGATGATTCGCGGCTACAACGCCACTGGCGGCTTATCTTATGGCTCTGGCGTGGTGGTAGGCAAAGATGAAGTCATTACGAATTGCCACGTGTTTCGCTCCACTAAAGAGCCATGGATTTCTCGCGGAGAAGACACTTACGCCATTACTTCTGTTAAAGCCGACGTTTGGCATGATTTGTGTTTAGTCAACACAGCGCCGTTGCCGTTTAAACCGGCACAAATTGGCAGTAGTGCTTCGTTAAAACGCGGGCAAGAAATTGTCGCGTTTGGTCATTCTAATGGTGTGCCTGCGCCACTCACCTCCACGGGCAATGTAAAAGCCTTGTTTAACGATTCGCCAGGCAAGGTGATTCGCAGCACGGCGCAATTTAGAATGGGTGCCAGCGGCAGTGGTTTGTTCGATTTGGATGGAAAACTGGTAGGCATCAATACCTTTAAAACTGCAGGTACAGGTGGCAGCATTTACTTTGCGCTGCCTATTGAGTGGCTAGATAAGTTGGAAAAGCAAACAGAAATCAGCACATTCCCCATCACAGGTAAAGCATTATGGGAAGAAGATGAAGATAAAAAACCATACTATATGCAAGCCGCCGTACCGGAGTCGCGCGAAGATTGGGCAAAGCTGGAAGAAGTAGCCAGCAGATGGACGAAAGCTGAACCTAACAATACAGAGGCTTGGGTTAACTTGGGCTTGGCTGATGAACATATTGGTCGTATTGAAGCGGCAGAGGCTGCTTATAAACATGCGGCTGAGGTGGACAGTAGCAACTTTGAAGCTTTAGTAAAGGTTGGCACGCTCGCCAAAGTCCGCGGTGACGTGGCTGAAGTGCATCGCGTGCAGATCGCATTAACCAATATCGACAAAGGCTTGGGCGCTGAATACAGCACACTGTTGGGCTGCGACAAAGAATGTTGATAACAACATTAAAAACAGGGTGATATTCCTATACGCGCTAAATATGCGTAAAATAACGGTTTATTTTGCATGTTTTAGGAAATCGCCTTGTCGCAGCTCGCTTTATCTCAACGTGTTTTAAGCATTAAAGAATCCCCTACGCTTGCTATTACGGCAAAAGCAGGCAAATATAAAGCTGAAGGCCGCCCCATTATTGGCTTAGCGGCAGGCGAGCCAGATTTTGATACGCCGCAACATATAAAAGATGCCGCAAAAGCGGCGATTGACGCGGGTTACACTAAATACACGCCTGTCAGCGGTATTCCTGCGCTTAAAAAAGCGATTGTTGATAAGTTTAAAAATGAAAACGGTTTTGATTACGCTGTCAACGAAGTGATTGTTGGCGTTGGTGGCAAACAAACTATTTTCAACTTGTGCCTCGCCGTGCTAAATGCGGGCGATGAAGTAGTGATTCCCGCGCCATATTGGGTAAGTTACGCGGATATTGCGATGGTGGCAGAAGCGACTCCTGTGATTATCGATTGCGGCATTGAGCAAGGCTTTAAGCTACTGCCAGCGCAATTAGAAGCTGCGATTACGCCAAAAACCAAGTTGGTGATGTTTAATTCGCCATCCAACCCAACTGGCGCGGTTTACAACTTGGCCGAGTTACAAGCGCTGGGCGAAGTATTGCTGAAACATCCGCATGTATTGGTAGCCACAGACGACATGTACGAGCACGTCAATTTAACGGGCGAAAAGTTCTACAATATACTCAACGCTGCGCCTGCCTTAAAAAGCCGCTGTATCGTGCTTAACGGCGTTTCTAAAGCGTATTCGATGACGGGTTGGCGCATTGGTTATGCGGCGGGGCCAGAATACATCATTAAAGCGATGGAAATTTTACAATCGCAATCCACCAGCAATGCGACGTCTATATCACAGCATGCGGCAGTCGCCGCGCTTAGTGGCTCGCAAGACTGCATTAAACCGATGGTGGCCGCGTTTAAAGAACGTCACAAATATGTAGTAGACCGTTTTAACGCCATGCCTGGCTTAAGTTGCTTAATGGCGGGTGGTGCGTTTTACGCCTTCCCCGATGCACGTATCGCCATTGCCAATTTACATAAAGCTGGCAAAATTGCCGAAGCCACCGATATGGCGCTTGCAGAATACTTATTAGAAAGCTTCGATGTTGCGGTTGTGCCAGGTTCTGCTTTTGGCGCAGAAGGCTATTTCCGCATTTCTTTTGCCACTTCTATGGATAATTTACGTGTCGCGCTCGATAGAATCGAAAAGGCATTAAATATTTAGGTTTTTGCTGATTTTTACGTTGACCAAAATCTCCTTAGCCATTATTATCACGCCTTCACAAGTTCTTACCGATTCCTCGATAGCTCAGCTGGTAGAGCAACGGACTGTTAATCCGTGTGTCCCTGGTTCGAGCCCAGGTCGAGGAGCCAAATTACTTTTGGCGTGAATTATAAAGTGCCAAATTCTTTTTGGCGAAAAATATAAAGCGCCAAATAAATAAAGCCCTGCAGCGATGTGGGGCTTTTTCATGTAGGCGATTATTTGTGCAAGTTTTGTATGGAAACCCTAGCGAATCACCATGAAAAACCAGCAAACTGACGTATTGTTAGCAGGCGGCGGCATTATGAGCGCCACCTTGGGCATGCTTTTGCATCAGCTCGACCCGAGTTTACACATCGTCATGGTCGAGCAGCTTTCAGACGTTGCGCTAGAAAGCTCCGCCGCGCTAAATAATGCTGGTACAGGCCACGCGGGCAATTGCGAGCTTAATTACACGCCACAAGCGGCAGATGGCAGCATCAATATTACCCGCGCGCTCGAAATCAACGCCGCTTATGAAGTTTCGCTGCAATATTGGGCGCATCTGGTCGATGCTGGCGCACTGCCCGCTCCCGAGCAATTTATTAATAAAACACCGCATTTAAGCTTAGTTTTTGGCGATAAAAGTATTGCTTTTTTAAAGCAACGTTTTGAATTGCTCAGCAAACATCACCTGTTTGCTGAGATGCAATTTAGCGATGATTTTGCGCAGCTACAAGCATGGATGCCACTGATGATGCAGCATAGAAACGCAAATGAGCATTTGGCTGCGACCTATGTAGATTGCGGCTCAGACGTCGATTTTGGCGCACTGACGCAGCACATGGTGGCCTATTTAAAAACCACACCCAACTTCACTTTACTCACCAATACTCAAGTTAAAAACCTGAGCAAGGTAAAGGATCGCGCCAAAGACAACACTTGGCATGTGCATTTAAAAGATTTAAAAAACAATCACGCGAGTACCATTCAAGCTAAATTTGTCTTCATCGGCGCGGGCGGCGGCGCGCTGCCGCTGCTGCAAAAGGCGGATATTGACGAGAGCAAAGGCTATGGCGGCTTCCCAGTCAGTGGGCAATGGCTTATTTGCCACAACGCGGATGTGATTAAGCAGCACAACACCAAAGTGTATGGCAAAGCGGCCGTTGGCGCACCGCCCATGTCTGTGCCGCATTTAGATACGCGCACCATCAATGGCCAACCCGCCCTACTTTTCGGCCCATTTGCAGGCTTTACCACCAAATTTTTAAAGGGTGGCTCTAAGTTAGATTTAGCTAGATCACTCAAGGTAAATAATCTTAAAGCGATGATGAGCGTGGGCAAAAATAATCTAGATTTAACCAAGTATTTGGTCAAAGAATCGCGCCAAACGCACGAGCAACGCATGAACGCCTTGCGTGAGTTTTTACCGCAAGCAGATTCCAAAGATTGGACGCTAGAAAACGCCGGCCAACGCGTGCAGATTATTAAAAACTGCGAGAAAAAATGGGGTAAATTGGAATTTGGCACCGAAATTGTTGCCGCCAAAGATGGCACGCTGGCAGCCTTATTGGGCGCTTCACCAGGAGCCTCAACCAGCGTGCAAGCCATGATTGGCGTGCTAGAGCGCTGTTTTGCCGCGCAAGTAAATGGTGAATGGCAAGCAAAACTAAAACAACTTGTGCCGAGTTATGGCGAATCGCTCATTGAAAATGTTGGCTTGCTGAAACAATTACGCCAGCGCACGTTAACTGCATTAAAACTTAAGTAGTTACCAAAGTTTAGCCACAGGTAGCACTGCGCCAAAAAAAACTGAGTAATCTTGAGATGTGCCATTTAAACCTTTTGCAATACCCATATCAAAAGTCAATAGCTTGCTTGGGCTGTAAGTAAAGGCAGTAAGCAGCTGCAAGGTACTAGAAGTGCCGCTGCGCTGCACGCCAGAAAGCTCAGCAATTAAGCCTATTTTTTTATTTAGCGTATATGAAAAAGAGGCAGCCTCCCCTTTTTGAATGGATGATTCGCCATCGTTTACAAAACCAACATGAGTCAAATTAAAATTAGCATCCATGTGTATAGCGCCAAAATCATGGCTGAATATACTATTGATACTGTAGTCTGCTTCTCCGGAGCCGATAGTATCTTTTGCTGTTGGTAGTTTTGCGCCAGCTTCGATACCAAAAGCAGTATCATCATCAAGAGTAAAGGCTCGCTTTAACACAACTAAAGTGTCCCCAAAGCCGTAAACGCGATTACCTTGTCCATCGTCCGTTTGAACTATCGCTTCACCAGTAATAACAGCGCCCCATTGTTCATTAAATGCCAGTTTTAGGCCATATGGCGTGCTATTACGTTTTGCTGAGTCAGTTTTTGTACTTAAGCCGCCAAACTCTAGCTCTAAATAACCTGCTTTTGGCAATTGTGCAGGACTTGAAACAGATGGGCGATAGGCAGTAATGGCGTAATCTTCTTTGGCTGTCTCGGCATGGACAAAAGTCGATAACTGCATGAAGAATAAACTCAAACTTAATAATAAGCATTTATTTTTCATTACGTTGTCGCCTAACTTCGTATAAACAAATTCCGCTGGCAACGCTAACGTTAAGGCTTTTTACCGAGCCATACATGGGAATTGTCACTAGCGCATCGCAGGTTTCTGCGGTAAGGCGACGAATACCTTCGCCTTCCGAGCCTAAAACAATCGCAATTGGGCCATCTAACTTGGTATTGAGTAGCGTATTTGGCGCATCCATGGTGGTTCCCACCACAAAAACACCCGCGTCTTTCAGCTCGCGAATGGTACGCGCAAGATTAGTGACAGCGATAAACGGAACGGTTTCTGCCGCACCGCTGGCAACTTTTCTTACCGTCGCATTTAAGCCTACAGCGCGGTCTTTAGGCGCTATCACCGCATGTACGCCCATTGCATCGGCCACACGCAGGCACGCACCAAGGTTATGCGGGTCTTCTACACCGTCCAAAATAAGGAAAAATGGCGGTTCGGTTAAATCGCTTTCTAAAATATCGTGAATGTCTTTGTACGGAATTGGCGTATCCACTACGCGCGCGATGACGCCTTGGTGGCGGCCATTCATACCCGCCATGCCGTCTAAACGGCTGCGCTCAACCTCCATGGTGCGCACGCCGTATTGCTCGGCCATTTTCAGCAAATCCTTCATGCGTGCGTCAATACGGTCGCGGTCGATAAGGATTTCTTGAATGCTGGCGCCATGCTGGCGTAATCGGCTTAAAACGGCGTGAAAGCCAAATAGAATGCGGACTTGCGGGTTTGAATCTTGGTTCATTTGATGCCTTAAAATTCTGACAATATTTGCAGATGCTATTTTAAACTAGAAACGTCATTCTGAGCCTAAGCTTGTGATTTTGGCGAAGAATCCAGAGGTTTCAGCATTGCAACTGGATTCTTCGCTGCACTCAGAATGACGGTGTAGATTATTTGGTTCTTGATTTGCTTTTTTTGTGGCTTGGCTTGTTTGAGCCAGAGTTTCTTGGGCTTGATTTTGCATTCGTTTTATGCGATTTTTTATCAAAACCATGTTTAGGCGTTGCGCCATGACCTTGCTTGGAAGGCGCATGGATATTGGCTTCCAGAGGAGTTGATTTGGCTTTATTTTCGCCTATTTTATTCACTAAACTGAAATCCATTTTGCTGGTTTCCAAATCCACACGCGCCACTTTAATCGTCAGCCTATCGCCTAATCTATAACGCGCATTGGTGCGCTCGCCCACCATCTCGTGGCGCGCTTTGTCGTAGTGGAAGTAGTCGTTGCCCAGCTCGGTGACGTGCAGCAAACCTTCCACGTAAACGCCATCCAGCGCCACAAACACGCCAAATGCGGTAACGCCCGCCACCGTGCCTTCAAATACTTCGCCAATTTTGTCTTGCATGTAGAAGCATTTTAGCCAATTGGTCACATCGCGGCTGGCGTCGTCGGCGCGGCGTTCTGTCATGCTGCAATGTGCGCCTAAATTGTTCCAATCCTTGGCTTTGTAGGTTTCACCGTTCAGCGCCGCTTTAATGGCGCGGTGAATCAGCAAATCGGGATAACGGCGAATGGGTGATGTAAAGTGCGCATAAGCCTCGTAAGCCAAGCCAAAATGGCCGACGTTATCTGGGCTGTAAACCGCTTGCTGCATAGAGCGCAGCAGCACCGTTTGCAGCAATTGTTCGTCAGGACGTTTTTTAATTTGCTCCATCAACTTGGCGTAATCTTTAGCATGCGGCTTATCGCCACCGCCGACACCAAAGCCGAACTCCGCCATAAAGGTGCGTAGTAAGGTGAGTTTTTCAGGCGTTGGGCCCTCGTGAATGCGATACAAAGCAGCATGTTTTTGCGCATGCAAATAGCCCGCCGCGCATACGTTGGCCGCCAGCATGCACTCTTCAATGATGCGATGCGCCTCGTTGCGCGTGGTGGGCACGATGCTGTCAATTTTGCCTTGATCGTTAAAAATCATCATGGTTTCGGAGGTTTCAAACTCAATCGCACCACGTTTTTGGCGCTGAATCAACATGGCCTTGAACAGCGCATACAAATTTTGCACGTGCGGCATAATGTGCGCGTACTCTTTGGCGGTTTCGCCGTGCGGATTTTCTAACATTTCGGCGACTTTGGTGTAAGTCATACGCGCTTTAGAAAGCATGACCGACGGATAAAACTTGTATTTTTGCACCTTGCCGTCGGCAGAAACCACCATGTCACATACCATGCACAAGCGCTCTACATCTGGGTTGAGCGAGCATAAGCCGTTAGAAAGCGCTTCTGGCAACATGGGGATGACGCGACGCGGGAAATAAATAGAATTGCCGCGTTCAAATGCATCTTTATCTAACGCATCGTCGGGCTTCACATAAAAACTCACATCGGCAATCGCCACGACTAAGCGCCAATCACTGCCTAGCGGCTCAGCAAACACGGCATCGTCAAAATCGCGCGCTGTTTCGCCGTCGATGGTGATGAGTGGCAACTCGCGCAAATCAATGCGACCCTTGTAATCGCTGGGCTGCACGAGTTTTGGAATCGCCTCGGCTTGCGCAATGGCAGCAGGTGAAAATTGATGCGGCAGTTTGTGTTTTCTTAAAGCAATTTCAATTTCCATGCCGCTATCAGCATAATTGCCCAAAATTTGCACCACTTTGCCCATGGGGTGCGCGTTGGCAGAAGGCTGCTCGGTGATTTCTACCATCACCACTTGACCCACTTTTGCACCCATGTCAAGGTGATATGGAATCAGAATGTCTTGATTGATGCGTTTGTCTTCGGCCGCGACAATCGTCACGCCCTGCCCGCGCATCACGCGGCCAACCACGCTTTTATTGGTGCGTTCCAGCACCTCCACAATCTTGCCTTCTGGCCGCCCTTTTCTGTCTAGGCCGCTCATACGCACCATGGCGCGGTCGCCGTGCATCACTTGTTGCATTTCTTTGGGCGATAAAAATAAATCTTCAGGATGTTTGGTTTTGTCGTCTGGCACTAAAAAGCCAAAGCCATCGGGATGGCCTTGAATTACGCCAGCAATCGCATCTATCTTCTCCGCCAAGCACAGCGCGCCTTTGCGGTTAGACATAATTTGGCCTTCGCGCTCCATGGCAGCCAAGCGTTTGTTGAAAATCTCACGTTCTTCTTCATGAATTTCCAATAAATCATAAAGCACCTCAATATGCAGCGGCACGCCTTGTTCTTGCATGGTTTGCATAATCAGCTCGCGGCTGGGAATCGGCGTTTCGTATTGCGCGGCCTCGCGCTTTGCAAATGGGTCGCTATTGCGTTTGGTCGGCTTATTTTTATTCATGGTTATTTTTCATACCTGTTTTTCATTGACAACAGATTTACTTTCTATAAAATGCGGCGCAAAGTAACACGTTATATTTGTTATAACCTTAATAGTTAACGCTTGCCCAGATGGCGGAATTGGTAGACGCGCTAGTTTCAGGTACTAGTATCGAAAGATGTGGAGGTTCGAGTCCTCTTCCGGGCACCATTAATAACGAATTATTCAATAAAATTCACTTTTAATCAACAAGTTACACTATTTTCCAGCACCCAATTACCGCACGATTTCTTGCCTAGCGCGCCAAAATAAGTTTAAATTACCAGCTATAGCCCAGCATTAAACCCCCGCCCCAGTCCGCGCTAGAGCGCGTATCGCCATGCACAAGATAGGTTTGTAGTTTATATTGTGGATTGAATTTGTGCACATAGTACACCGTATATTCGCGCAAATCTGTGCCAGAGGCACTGGTTGCTTGGCGTAAATCCACATAAGCGCCTGCGCTGTTGGCCGCATTAAACTTATAGGCAGCGCCAAAGCTGCCAAACCACACATTGTTTAAGTTGTATTGCTTTGGATCGCCTAGTACGCGATAACCAAGCGAGCCTAACAGTGTGACTTGCTCGAAGGTTTTGTAGGCGTCTGTCTCAACCGTGTAATCGTTTTCGCCAGTGCCAAGCCCGCGACTATAGGATGCGGTGCCAAACTTTACTTTTCCTGTCACATCCAGCACAAATTTATTCGCTGGGGATTCAATCACAGAATATGTGGCGCTGGTAATAATGTCGCCCAAGCCAGACTCACGCGTGCGCACTTTATTGCTATTACCCACCACAATAAGATTATTAACGCCGCCAGTGACCGCGCCCGTACCGACAATTTGAATCCACGGCACTGTCAGCTTTAAAGTCAACCTATCTTGCTCATATTTGCCCGTAAATGGCACGCAGGTGATATCCGTGGTGTCAGCTTGGCCATATTTTCCACTGCTGTAATCTACGCCTGTCGTAAAACTAAAAGCGCCAGTTTCGGCGCTTGAAGTGATGGAAACAAGGAGTAAAAATAACGCAACAACATTTTTTTTCATGCAATAATATCAATTCAATAAGTGTATTTTTCGGGCTTTTCTGGCACTTCTGCCTTTTCAATCTTTTCGATGCGCCCAGGCTTTTCGATTCGTTCAGACTTCTCGATTTTTTCTATCTTTTCAACTTTTTCAGGTTTTTCAAGCTTGTCTATTTTATCAGGTGTTTCTACTTTTTCTGGCTTCTCATTCTCATTTGGCTTTTCTACTTTGCCTTTTTTGTGGTCGCCCTTTTCAGCATCTTGTTCATGCTTTTTACTTTCTGCAACATCTTTGCTAGTATCAACATTCTCATTCGAGCTACGTGCTGGCCGTTGCTGGCTGCCGCCGCGCTCAAGCATCTTATCCATAGGGCGATATTCCAAATCTTTAGCAACTGCACGGCCGTCACTATCTACTTGACCACGCACAATCACCAACGCGTTATTCAAGTTTTTATTGCCATATACTTTAGTGCTAGCGTCAATATACACGGGCTTGCCAAGCGTATATAGCGCCTGACTATTGCTGTTTTGGTAAACCACACCTTGCGCATTAAAAGCATAGCCCGCGTGCATCACACGGTCCATCGCATTTTGTTTTACATCAACCACAGTTAAAGTTTTTCCATCCCAATTACCGCTGGCTTGCACATTGGCAGTCACTTGATGGCTGCTGGCCATATCGACTGGCACGCCCAAGATTTTTCCGTTGAGCAAAGGACCTGTCACCAAAGCAGGTACATTATCCGCAACTTTATCAATACGCACCGCTTGTATACTGGCGCTAGCATTGACGAAGCCACTGATTGCAACGTTTTGACCCACTTTAAGATTATTTACGCCCTGCGTAATGGCGCTCAATTCCACCTGCCTGCCTAGCACAGTGATTTGTTGGCGCGTGCTACTCATGGTATCCACACGACCAACAATGGCATGCACGACGCTAATGCGCTGGGCAGCAACCTGCGCGCCTTGACCTTTGGCATCAATAGCTACTAACTCGCCAACGTTGAGCTTGTCGACGCTGGAAGCGACGCCGTCAATATCGACCTTGGTATTGCTGTCGAAATGTGCTTCAACGCCATTCACACACACGCTGGCGAAGCCTGTAATTACGCCCACAATGCCTGTGCCGCCTAGGCCATCAGATTTAGCGCTAATGCCAGTGCCGCCCAAACCTTCAGTTTCTATCGCATTTCCTGTACCGCCAATGCCCTCATTGCAAGGATTAGCCTGCGCAAGCGCACTTAACAGTAATAACCCTGAGTAAATGATAGCAAAGTAAAAATGACTTATTTTCAGGTGATGTTGCATTGCTAAGTAAGTTCCCTGTCAAATTGATGAATGGTGGCCTCGCCTGATTCGAGCGCCGATTTTTTATCTGCCGAAAGGTCTGATTTAATGACCTCTGAAGAGCTATGAAAATACACGCCATAGTTCATACGTCTGAGCGCTTGTGTTTTGATTAGTTCTGCATTGCTACTTTGCGAAGCCTTAAGCGCCATGGCAAGACGGTTAAGCGCGGTCATCGACTGCATACCTTCCTCTTTAGCAGCTTCGTGCAAGGTATCAATATTTTCTTGTGTCAATCCATAATAATACACACATCGCTCCAAAAATGGCGCATTTTGCGGGTCAACATTATTCACCGCTGTTGCCAAATGGTCATGCACGTTCATGCTGAGATAAAACAATTTTTCTTCTAGATCTTGGTTTGGGATAAATTTTTGAATGTCCAAACACACACAATCATCTGCATCCAAGGTCACGACGCCCAAATTCAGCCACTCGTCCAACACTGGGCGCGCACGAAAATCTTTGCTGATGGTGGCGACCAAAGCTTCAAACGAACGCTCGCCACCCGCGCTTGCCAAACGCGGCAATGGCATAGGGTGACTATGTTCATCCAGATATGACGGATTTCTTAGCCATTGACCAATCACCTGAGAAGTGAGCGACAAATTACGCGTTTCGGGTTGCGCACCCAAGCTATTCGAGCGCAAACGTCGCACATCTTTACGGTGCACGCCTGTCAGCAAGGTAATGCGGCTATCGGTTTGTGGTTTATTGCCTATCTTAAACTCATCATCCGCCACACTCACATAAACATGTTTGAGCTCTTCCAGCATCATGTTGTATTTAATATCATTTTCTAACAACAAGCGAATCAATGGCTTCAAAATACGCCGTATTGCAAGCAGCAATAGATTGCGCGTTCTTCTTTCAGATCCGTTATTAACATTGACCATAGGGTTATTCATTTCGTGTGTAATTTTCGCAAGTGACAATTCATTATACATAATTTTTCATTTGTTGATAATCATTATCACTTAGTTTAAGCTTTACACAGCCTTAGTTCCATAATGCGTTTGCACCATGACACCAATTTCCTTTAAAAATGGCGTCGGCAACAAGCCGCCAGCGCACACAATAACACCATCGTTAGCAAACTCTTTTACATCGCCATCACAATCAATGGTCACTGTTTTTTCATCAATTTTGACTACATTCGATTTCAATAAAACCGTCAGATGCTTTTGCTCAATTGACTGTTTTAAAAGCTGGCGATTTTTTTCTTTCACACGACTAAACGCCTCAGATCGATAAGACAAAATTACCGTGGTATCAGGCTCATCTGCCAATGAAATAGCGGCTTCCAGCGCGCTATCACCACCGCCCACCACTAACACATGCATGCCGCGGTATTGCACAGAATTAACAAGCCTATACACCACTTTTGCTTGTTCTTCACCTGGCACATCAAGCTTACGTGGCGTGCCGCGGCGGCCAATGGCAAGCAAGACATTGCGTGCATGAAAAGTGTTATTTTTAGAGGTGGTAATAATAAAACCTTTGCCGTTAGGTACCATTTTTTCCAGACGCTCGTTAAAACTAATCTCTATCTTCGTTTGCGCCACCACACGATTCCACATACCCAGCAACTCTTCTTTGCTGATTTCAAACGCTTTAATTAAGCCAACCAAAGGCAGGTGCATGGGCGCAGTCATGGCGATTTTGTTGCGCGGATAGTGATAAACCGCGCCGCCCAAACCATCTTCTTGCTCAATCGTCACATAGCGTAAGTTTTTTTCTTTTGCCGCAAGCGAGGCCGCAATACCAGCTGAACCCGCACCAACAATGAGCACATCCAAATCATCATTATCACTTTTATTTTTAGCAATGGAATCCATGGCTTGCTGCCCTTGTGACACGGCCTTACGAATCAAGCCCATGCCGCCCAGCTCGCCTGCGATATAAATACCTGGCACATTGGTCTCAAAATTAGGCTTAACTTCAGGAATGTCCATGCCACGTCGTTCCGTGCCAAATACCAGAGAAATCGCATCCACAGGACAAGCCGGCGCACAAGCACCGTGACCAATGCATTTTGCTGGCTCCACCAAAACTGCTTTGCCGCGCACAATGCCAATGGCATGCTCTGGGCACGCCGTCACACAGCCGCCAGAGCCGATACAGATTGAAGTGTTAATAACAGGATGTAATGATGGCGGCTCTGTCATGCCGCTGCTTATCACTTCTTTAATGCGATCTTTGACGCGCCTGTCGTTGCGGCGCCCAGTGCGTAGGTAAATGGTCAATACCAACAACATCGGCACGATATAAACTGCGTAATTTAGTGCACTCATTTAGCCACGCTCACCCATTAAATTTCTATATTCCACTGTTTTGTGCACTTCAGACCATGTAATATCTGCTTGCTCATAAGATGATTGCGCGTTACTATTTGTGTGAAATTTGCTCATGGGAAATAATCACATGATGCGCGGTAAAATGCAAGCAAAATTAAAGAAAAATCAAAGCAAATCAAGGAGTAAAGCGTTTGCGTGGCCTATTAACTGTCATTTTAAGTGTATTTTTAATTGTGTTGGGTTGGATCGTCAAGCGCGGCCATTACTATACGGCGAGCTCTGATCTCGGTTATTACATGGGCTTGGTTGGCTCAGTCATGATGCTGATTATGCTCACCTACCCGCTGCGTAAGCGCGTTAAGTTTATGAAAAACTGGGGCGCGACCAAAGGTTGGTTTAAATTTCACATGATTTTGGGCATCCTCGGTCCGATTTTGGTGGTGTTTCATTGTGCGTTTCGATTAAGCTCCATCAACGCAGCTGTAGCGCTGTTTAGCATGCTCTTAGTGGCTGGTAGCGGCATTATCGGGCGTTTTGTTTATCGCCACATCCACCAAGGCCTTTACGGCCGACGCACATCGCTTAAAGAAGTAAAAGCAGAAGTGACCGAACTGCACGAGAAAATTGCCGCATTGCCACAATCTGTCGTTGTGATGCGTGAAATCAATGCGTTTGAGGCTTACGCCTTCAAAAAAGAAAAATTTTCACTTTCCACCGCATGGAAGTTTTGCGCCATGCCATTTGTGCGTTACGGCGCTGCCAAACGCTGCGTCAAAACACTCTCGGCGCTAGATAAAACCGGCACTGCGCCAGTAGGCGCTTTAGTTGCTGACTATTTGGGCGAAATTGAGCGCGTTTCTAAATTTCATACTTATGAGCGCATCTTCTCATTGTGGCATGTGCTCCACATCCCGCTTGTTTACTTGCTCGCAGCCACGGCCATTTTTCACGTTATTGCGGTTCACATGTTCTAAAATGAAATTTTTTCTTCGCCTAAGCTTTGCCCTGTTCGTGCTATTTTGCACGCAAATTGCTTATGCGGACACGCTTAAATCCGTGCTGATGCCCGGCAAGGTGATTCAAGGCCATATCAAACAAGAAGACAATTGCGAAAACTGCCACAAACATTTCGATAAAGCCGCGCAAAGCAGCTTGTGTGCCGATTGCCATAAAGATGTAAAAAAAGACATGGCAGAAAAACGTGGCTTTCACGGCAAGCAAGAAACTAAAAAAGAATGTAACGAATGCCATACCGAGCATAAAGGACGCGGCGCTGACATTGTTAATTTAAACGAAAAAACCTTTAAACATAATCAAACCGATTACCCGCTAAAAGGCGCGCACACGGGCGAAAAAGTGGGCTGTAAAGATTGTCACAAACCAAAAATTAAATGGCGTGACGCGCCTAGCACCTGCATTGGTTGCCATAAAAAAGACGATAAACATAAAAATTCGCTTGGCGAAAAATGTGTGGATTGCCACACGGAAAAAGACTGGAAAGAAATCAAGTTCAATCATGACAAGAGCGACTTTCCCCTTAAAGGCGCGCACGCTGACGAAGTTAAAGTAAAGTGCAATGATTGTCACAAAGATACGCGCTTTAAAGAAACGCCAAACGATTGCTACAGCTGTCACAAAAAAGATGATAAGCACAAAGGCTTGTTTGGGCCAAAATGCGAAACTTGCCACGAAGAAAAAGATTGGAAAACCACGCACTTTAACCACACAGCAGATGGCCATTTTGCGCTAAAAGGCGCGCATGATAAGGCCAAGTGCGAAAGCTGTCACAAAGCCGTAAAAGAAGATTTACCAAAAACATGTATTGGCTGCCACCGCGCAGATGATGTGCATAAAGGCTCGTTGGGCGAGAAATGTGAAAGCTGTCACAATGAGCGCACTTGGAACACCTCGAATTTTGACCACGATAAAACCAAGTTTCCACTGCGCAATAAACATAGAACCAAGTGCGAAAGCTGTCATAAAACCGGTCAAAAATTTGAAAAAGTGCCCATGGATTGTATGTCTTGTCACCAAAAAGACGACGTACACAAAACCAAATTTGGCGTGAAATGTCAGGATTGCCACGACGCCAAAGATTGGAAAAAGTCGACTTTTGACCATGACAAAGACACCAAATACAAACTTAAAGACAAACACATTGCAGTGAAATGTGAGGCCTGTCATAAAGGATTCTTATATATAGACCACGTAAAACCTGATTGCTTTAGCTGCCATAAGAAAGACGACGTACATAAAATGGTGTTCAGCGAAAAATGTGAAAAATGCCACAGCGAGCGCGCCTGGAAAACCACCAGTTTCGATCACACGCGTGATACAAAATATGTATTAAAAGGGAAACACATTCCTGCCAAGTGTGAAACTTGCCATAAGCCAGCCCCTGCGCCACAAAAATTACCCAGCACTTGTAACGAATGTCATGAAAAGGACGACGTACACAAAGGCTCTGAAGGCAAAAACTGCGAAAAATGTCACACCGAAGCCACTTGGAAAGTCAAAGATTTTGACCACAACAAGACTAAATTCGCCCTGCTCGGTAAACACATCATTGTTGAATGCAAAAAATGTCATGAAAAAGGCTCATTTAAAGAAGCCAAGTCTGATTGTTACAGCTGCCACAAAAAAGATGACGAGCATAAACAGCGCCTTGGCACGCTGTGCGCCGATTGCCATAATGCACGTGACTGGAAAGTATGGGATTACGACCACACCAAACGCGCTAATTACAAATTAGATGGCGGGCACAGCAAGGTTGCTTGCTTAGATTGCCATACGCGAATTTACACAGGCAAAGTGTTCGCCAGCAAAAACTGCGTCAGTTGCCACGCTGACGACGACATACACGAAGGTGGCTTTGGTCAGCAATGCGAGCGCTGCCATGTCGTTAGCGCATTCAAGAATGTAAAAGTACGCTTTTAGGCCTTAATACTTTCTCGTTATTAGCACGGTTTTTTTAATACTTTTTTCGAATATCCCGTTATTGCCTGTTGACGTGTATTAATTTCACACGTACTATCCGCCCACGCGTGGAAAATTTTCCCTCGTAATGAGAATTAACCGTATTTAGCCTGATCAGCAAATAAAGGTAAAGAAAAATGAATAAGTATATAAAAAGCATCGTAAAAGCGCTCTTGCTCATCAGTATGTCTATGATGTTTGCAATGCCCGCCCAAGCCGCTAAATTTTCTCGCACTACCGCTACATTTGACCACGCTAAAACCGGCTTCCGCCTTAGTGGCGCGCACATGAACGCACGCTGTGAAAGTTGCCATACCAACGGGGTATTTAAAGGTACGCCAAAACAATGTGGCAGCTGCCACACTAAAAGTAGCAAAATGAACGCGACGGCCATGCCTTCTGGGCACATGGCCACCAAGTACACCTGTGAATCTTGCCATGTGGCAGCGGGCTGGAACCCTGCGCTGTTTAGTCATGATGGTATTGTCGCAGGCACCTCATGCGAAAGCTGCCACAATGGCAATCACCCGCCTGCCAGAGGCAAGCCAAGTGACCACCTTACAACATCAAAAGACTGCTCATCTTGCCATAAAAATACAATTACTTTTGCTGGCGCAAAGGGCTTTGATCATAAAGGCGTGGTTGCAGGCACATGTGCGACTTGCCATACTGGAACTGCTGCAAAAGGTAAATCTGCAAACCATATACAAACAACGGCAAGTTGCGATACTTGCCATAAAAATACAGTCTCCTTTGCTGGCGCTGTCGGATTTGATCACACAGGCATTACAACAGGTTGTGCGTCATGTCACAATCCTAGCGGCCCTGGCAAAGCGAAATCTGCCAACCACATTACCACCAGCGCGGGATGTGAAACGTGTCATACCAATACAACTTCATTTACAGGCGCTAAATTCGACCATACAGGCGTCACTAAAGGCTGCGCATCATGTCACGTGGCTGGTGGCGCAGGCTTAGCTAAACCTTCTACCCACATTGCCACCACAGCAGCGTGTGAGACTTGCCATACGTCGACCACGACCTTTAAAGGTGGTGCGGCGATGAACCATACTGGCATCACCACAGGTTG
>JAYVSZ010000053.1:0-18521 GCA_043774925.1 Methylophilaceae bacterium
TGTGCTGCTGAAAAAGTGTGTGATTCGGGTGTGAGCTTGCCAACATTGACACTATTAAGGTCGGTGAGAATGAATAGTCACGCAAAAGTCACGCACAAATAAAAAATGGGTTAGATGAAATTCACCTAACCCATTGTTTTATTTGGTGCGCCCAAAGAGATTCGAACTCCTGACCCCTTGGTTCGTAGCCAAGTACTCTATCCAGCTGAGCTATGGGCGCATATTTGTTTATTGCTAAACAAGGCGTGCATTATACACAAATTTTGTCTACTTTTGCGTCAAAATGTCTTAATGTTTAATCATCACATGCCTTACAACGGTGTAATCCTCTAGGCTGTAGCCAGATAAATCTTTGCCGTAGCCCGATTTTTTCATGCCACCATGCGGCATTTCGGAAACGAGCATAAAGTGCGTGTTTACCCAAGTGCAGCCATATTGCAGCTCGGCGCTGGCGCGCATGGCTTTGCTCACGTCCTTTGTCCACACCGATGAAGAAAGACCGTAGTCGGAATCGTTGGCAAATTGAATAGCTTGGTCGATGCCTTTGAAGCGTGTAATGGTGACCACAGGACCAAACACTTCTTTGCAGACGATTTCGTCGGTTTGCAGCGCATTTGCCACTACTGTGGGTGCATAAAAGAAGCCATCGCCTGCCAGTTGTTTGCCACCCGCTGTGATTTCCATGTGTTTGCTGCCAGATGCACGTTCTACAAAGCCAGCCACGCGCTCGCGCTGACGTGCGGAAATCAGCGGCCCCATTTCTACGCCATCTTCTTTTTGCGTCCCCGTTTTAATGGTTGAAACCGCAGCAGAATAATCCGCCACAAATTTGTCGTAAACTTTATCTTCTACATACAAGCGGCAAGCAGCTGTGCAATCTTGACCTGCATTATAAAAGCCAAAGGCGCGCAAATTCTCGATGGCATCGGGGATGTCGGCATCGTCGAATATAATCACAGGCGCTTTGCCGCCAAGCTCTAAATGCGTGCGTTTGATGCCATTGGCGGCATTTTCTAATACGCGGCTGCCCGTGCCTACATCGCCAGTGATAGAGGTCATGCGCACTTGCGGCTGCGCAATAAGCGGCGCACCCACAGTCTGGCCGCGCCCAAGCACCACATTCACCACGCCTTTGGGGAAGATTTCATGAATCAATTCGGCCAATTTAAGGGTGGTGAGCGGTGTCATTTCAGATGGTTTTAGCACGCAGGTATTGCCCGCAGCCAGCGCTGGGCCTAGCTTCCAAGCCGCCATCATCAGCGGGTAATTCCATGGCGCGATAGAGGCAATAACACCCACTGGGTCGCGGCGAATCATGCTGGTAAAGCCTGCTAGATATTCGCCTGCGGCGCTGCCGTGCATATTGCGCGCTGCACCTGCAAAGTAGCGAAAAACATCGGCCACGGCTGGCAGCTCATCATTTAGCGCGGCTAAATATGGTTTGCCGCAATTGAGTGATTCTAATTCAGCCAGTTCAACCGCATGCACATCAATCTTATCTGCAAGCGCAAGCAGCATGGTGGCGCGGTCTTTTGGCGTGGTTTTAGACCAGCTCTGGAAGGCAATGGCGGCGGCCTTGGTAGCTTTCTCCACTTGGGCGAGAGAAGCTTCGTTGATGTTGGCAATCACTTCACCTGTGGAAGGGTTGACAATCGCCTCCGCCGCGCCTTCACCAGCTACAAACTTACCGTCTATCAACAATTTATGTAAAGTAATGCTCGCCATTTTCTTTCTCCAAAAAACTTGTGTAATGAGTGAATGCTAACCACAGTTTACTGCTAATTCAATACCTACAAAGTGTTAGCTTAATCATTTAAGGTGTAAAAAAAGACGCCGTAGCGTCTTTTTTTAATTTACCCTTTATCTAACTTGCTATTACCAGCTACGTTTAATATAAAAAGTCCACTTACGGTCATTTATCACTACACCATTGTCATCCGTGTAATACGCAGTGTTAATTGAACATTGCTCTTCATCAAAGGTACCAGTGTAGTTAAAGCCTGCAGTAAAGCCGTCAAGCGGTTTGCCACCAGTTGGCATTGAGAAGTTTCTGCTCAAACCAATCAAGTAGTCTTTTTGATTTAAGCAAATTTTGTCAGAACGTTGATAGCCCACTTTAGCCGTCAAGTTTAAACCCGCAAAAGGTAACTCGCGCCCATATTTAAACTCATGATACTCAACGCCAGAAGTATCAGCAGCGCCCTCTGTTGCGTTTGGGAATCGAAATGGAACTTCACTTCCACCTATCCTAGTATTGCCAATACCATACCAGTCGGTAAACGCATGGTAGAACGTGTAGGTTAAGCCGTAAGCAGAAATGTTTAAGTTACCTTCAAAAGTGTCTTGATTTCTATTGTGGTAAGATTTTTCACCTTCTGGGTACCATACATAGTTACCACCGATACCCAGTGTAACTGGGCCAAATGTGTGCGCGTAACCGCCGTACCAATCCGTTTCCACATGGTTACCACTACCTAAAGGGTTTCCACTAGGATCTGTAAAAGTGACAGTACCTGCTGCACCTAGCGTTTGTGGGTTAGTCGTTGAAAACCAAGCACCCAAAAAGAAGCCACTGCTATGCGCCCAATCAACACCACCTTGCAGCGCAGGACCATCACCCCAATCGTTACCACGACCAATGTAATTAGAAAATAGACCAAGATTGTATGTAATTGTATAGGGCGGCGCTGGTTCAGCTGCGGCTGCGGCAGGTGCAGCATCGGCTGCTGGTGCGGCCGCTTCATCCGCTTGCGCAAAGTTTGCTGCTAATAATAGCGGCGTTGCACAAAGTGCAGCTAGCAAATGTTTGTGTAGTACTTTATTCATGACGTTTCCCTTTTCATTTTATAAAATTTTGCTAAGTAATGCATTTTTAAACCCTGTAAGTGCATCACTCAAAATATTGCACCAAAATGTTACCTTGATTGCACACGATTGGTGCATTAAACTTTATGTAACATATTGTTTTACAAGTCCATTCTACCCTTGCAAATCGCCTAGCGTCTAGCCACCATGTGGCAAATAGCGACTGTTTTTGTATAAATTGCGACTTTTGCACACTATTTATTTAATTTTGTTACATTTTTGCAACATTTTCTGACTATAGTCGCGTTTTTAAGCAATTAAAAGAACCACTTTAACGCGCGCTATAGAACCATTGCCAGTAAGATTAGCAATAAGCTTGCCATTATTTTAATGCAATAAAAGTTTCGCTTTCAATCGCGTTCACATCGCTCTCGTCTTTTAAGCCTATGCCAGTGCATTTTATACGCATGGCCTCGCGTGCCAGCCATAGCGCTTTGTGCGCGGCAGCGGCATATTGCAAGCCTTGTGGCCGCACGTTAGAGATGCAATTGCGCTCAGAATCGGCGCGTCCCACTTTTGGCGCGTAAGTAAGGTACATGCCCAAGCTATCGGGCGAGCTTAATCCCGGGCGTTCGCCAACAAGCATAAGTACCAATTTTGCTTGCAGCAAGCTGCCGACTTCATCGCTTATTGCGACGCGTGCTTGGCTGGCAACGACGATGGGTGCGATTTTCCAATCTGTTGGAATGTGGCTGCGCAGCGCATGCAACATGGGCAGTGCGTGATTCTTTATCGCTAAAGACGAAAGGCCATCGCCCACTAAAATTACCAAATCAAAGCCCTGGGGTAAATTTGGGCGTGGATGTGCGGCGAGTGTGGCAGCGCTTTGTTCGCTTAAACGGCGACCTAAATCGGGGCGTAGTAAATAGGCCTGCCGATTATTGACGGCGGATTCGACAGCGATTGTTTCAAAACCCGCTTTTGCAATTTCTGCGCTAAGTGCGGCAACATCCAGCGGCAAATGCACGGCATCGCGCGCCATGGCATGCGCCAAGCCAAAATCCAAAATCTCGCTTGTAGGCAAGCTCACGCCCGTGCGACCAAGCGCAATGCGCGCGACGGTGTGGCTTTTTAAATGCAGCCAAGGGTCTGTTTGGATGTGCGCAGAAATTGGCTTTTCGTTTTTCATGTCCATATTTTAAGCTTAATAATTAAAAGTTACTCACTTGCTTTTTAAGTTGAGATCACCCTCACCCCCAGCCCCTCTCCCCTCGAGGGAGAGGGTGGTCGAAGACTGGGAGAGGAGGTTATGAAAGCGCCAAAATTTTTGGCAAATTACTGAGTAGCGCATGTTGCCCAGCAACCGCATGGATATTGCCTTCTGGCGACATTGTGCCCATTTTTTTTAACCAAGTTTCAAACTCTGGCGCGGGTTTTAGGCCAAGCACACTGCGCAAATATAAAGCATCATGAAAAGAGGTGGTTTGGTAATTCAGCATAATATCGTCCGCACCCGGAATGCCCATCATAAACGTGAGGCCAGCCACGCTGAGTAGCGTCATCAGGTTATCCATATCGTCTTGATCGGCCTCGGCATGGTTGGTGTAGCAAATGTCGCAGCCCATGGGCACGCCGAGCAATTTGCCGCAAAAGTGGTCTTCTAAACCCGCGCGGGCAATTTGTTTGCCATCATAAAGATACTCAGGTCCGATAAAGCCGACGACGGTGTTTGTGAGGAGCGGCGAAAATGCTCTGGCGACCGCATAGGCGCGCGCTTCGCAGGTTTGTTGATCGATGCCAAAATTAGCATTGGCAGATAACGCTGAGCCTTGGCCAGTTTCAAAATACATGACGTTATTGCCGACTGTGCCGCGGTTGAGCGCCTGCGCGGCTTGTTGCGCCTCTTTTAAAATGCCCAAATTAATGCCAAACCCCGTGTTGGCTTTCTCGGTGCCGGCGATGGATTGAAACACCAAATCCACTGGCGCGCCAGCTTCCATCATTTGAATTTGGTTGGTCACGTGTGTGAGAATGCACGATTGCGTGGGAATTTCGTAGCGCGTAATCACGTCATCCACCAAGTTGGTAAGTGAGATAAGCGCGGGAATGCTATCGGTGGCGGGGTTGATGCCAATCACCGCGTCGCCAGCGCCGTAGAGCAAGCCATCGAGCATGCTTGCCGCAATGCCGCGCGGATCGTCTGTGGGGTGATTGGGCTGCAAGCGCACCGATAATCGTCCTTCCAAGCCAATGGTGTTTCTAAACGCGGTTACCACGCGACACTTACGTGCGACGACGATTAAATCTTGGTTGCGCATAATTTTGGAAACCGCGGCCGCCATTTCTGGTGTAATACCCGCTGCTACCCGCGCCAATACTGGGCTTGTGGCATGGTCTGAAAGCAGCCAGTTTCTAAAATCGCCAACAGTTAAATGGCTAATCTCTTTAAATGCGTTTGCATCGTGCGTGTCAATGATTAATCGCGTGACTTCGTCTTCTGCGTATGGAATTAAATGGACTTCTAAAAATGTTTTGAGCGGGACTTCAGCCAAGCACATGCGCGCGGCCATTCTTTCAGCATAAGTCTCTGCCGCAACGCCTGCTAAATAGTCGCCAGAGCGGGCAGGGGTGGCTTTCGCCATCAGTGTTTTTAAATTGGCAAACTGGTAATTTTGCGTGCCGACTGTGTGTGAGTAATGCATACTTTTCCCATTAGGTCATTGATTCTAAACGATTACCTGCTGCTTGATGTCGCAGAATATCAAACGCTTTTTCTGCAATCACGCTACCTGCTTCAATCGGCAGCAAGCCACCCGCGTAGATATTTGATATTACGCTGTATTCGTAACGAATATCGTTATTGCCACTAAATAGCGCGGCAGTTTTTTGTGTTTCTTCATCTAACATATAGGCAAAATACGCCGATAAACTGCGCGATGCCAACGCATCACCGCCTGGACGCTCGCCAATAAGTAAAATAGTAAGTTTATTTTGCAACACTTGGTTGATTGATTCCGCCAATTTTACACGCCCAAGCGGCGCCAATATGGGCTGACCAATTTTCAAATCTCGGCTATTGAGGCCATCGAGCAGTACAGGCAATAAATCTGGGATATTGTGATGCACGGCCTCCGCACTCAAACCGTCAGAAACCACAATTTGCACGTCATTGTTTTCAATGGTTAATTTTTCTATGCCTGACAATTTTGCACCAAGCTCAGGGTTATTTAGATGTGCGTGCTTATCGGTGGCGGCAGTTTGCAAGGTTCTAAATTTTATATCGCCTAATTCTTTAATACGTAAATCTGCGTAAATCGCCTCGCGGCCAATCGCTTGGTTGGCTTTGAGCGTGCGAGACACGCTGTTTGCAGGTCGCGGTCCAGCATTTTTGCCACCGTAGTAAGCAGGCACGGCTTCTTTCAAGCGCTGAAATTCAGCATCACTTTCGCAAAAAATTTGCGGCTTGCCCCAGTTTGCGCCACGCGACACATTACTCTCGGCGTCTTCCGCAAAAATGCCACGCTGTACAGCCCAAGCTAAGTATTCTGGTGCGGGTTTTAAATTTTGTGTTTCGCGAAGTGTTTGGTCATCGTTGCCGCTGGTATCAAAATACGCCAGCATGCGGTCTGTACCTAAATACACATCCATAAAAAAGTTCGCACCTGCGGCGGTAAGTAACTGAGTCGCCATTTGCTGGCCTTCTATCGTCACTTGCGAATGAAGCGTGTAGCAGGGTGCCATGCCCATCGGCAATCCCATCAGCTTGCCCATCAAGTGATCTTGCAGATTAGAAAAAATCATTTCATGGTTGTCATAATGCGTCTCCGGACCAATAAAACCAGTCACGTTATTCACCATCAGCGGCGAATAGCGGCGCGCAAGGCCGTAACATAAGGCTTCTGTCGTTGTCATGTCCATGCCGTCATGCTTGTTGTAGCTATATTCGCTACCTTGACCTGTTTCGAAGTACATAAAATTTTCTGCAGTTTTATGTAGTGCGCCGCGTGTTTGCATGATGTTATAGGCGTGATCAAGTAGCTCTACCGTGACATCGAACTCGTCAGTGAGCGTGGATTCCGTACCCGCCAAGCTTTGAAATAGCACTTCCACTGGCGCGCCATCATCTAAACAGGCTAACTGCGTTTTAATATGCGATAGCACGCAAATCTGTGTCGGTGCACCAGTTTCGCGCCGCAGTTTGTCTAAATGTCGCAAGCAAGTGCCGATATTGGCGACCGTATCAATGGCGGGATTTAGGCCGATAATGGCATCGCCAGAACCCATGCTTAAGCCCGTATAAACCAAAAAACGCATGCCATTCAAATCATCAGTCGGGTGATTGGGCTGCAAGCGCGAGGAGAGCGTTCCCGCTAAACCTAATTGGGTTCTTGCTTTGGTGACAGTAATGCCTTTGAGTTTTTTTGCGAGCAAAATCAGTTCGTGCGTGTCGAGTAGTTTGGTCAGTGCCGCTACCATCACGCCCGTGAGCGCAGCGCCTATTTGTGCCATGCGCGTGCCACTTATATTGAGTAAATGGTTTTTCAGTTCACCAAGTGTTAAGTGTGAAATTTCGGCAAAAACCGCATGGTCAATGTCGTAGTTCACGCGCATGACGCTATCGATTTCGTTTTTGTGATTGGTCAGCGGGTTGTCGAAAAAATGCTGTAATGTTAAATCAGACAAAATAGCGCGCGCCGCTTCGCGCATGACTTCGTCATCCGCCGCAAGCTTGGCGTTACGATCGCCCGCTTTGCTAATATCTGCCGCGCCCAGCACGTGTTTTAAATCGCGAAAGATGAAATTGCGGCCATGCAAAATGGCTGGGTAAGCGCATGGCGCTTGCACTTTTGGCAGTTTAATTTCGCTTAAATGAGATAGTTTTTTCATGATGAATACATGCCGTAAAACGAAACTGGCACAACGCCTTGTTGCATTTTGCCTAAGTTCACAAAGTGTGCGTCACGCGTGGCAATTTCGTCAATTACAATTAATTGTATGCCTAAATTTCCCCAATTTGTAATGTAGTTGCCTAAAGTTTTACCCAAATTACCTTCTATCAGCAAAACCAGTGGTTTTTTAAAATGACTTGCGGCCATTTCAGCAGAAAGCATGCGCGCAAAAGCGCGGATTTGCTGCAAGTTTTGCGGTAATTGCGTCATTTGCAAGCAAGCGCCAGTCGCACGCGTAGCGGCAAGCCTTAGCGCCTGTTGCCAATCTTGTTTAGGCGCATCAAACGCTAATTTTGCCAAAATTGGCAGATCGTGCAAAGGCAGTAAATTCGAGCTTGGCAGGTAAATGCTGCTGCCAGAAACTTCTGTACTATTGAGCGCCAAGCCAACCACTGTGGCACGGCCTTGGTTTTCTGGCACGTGCGATTTTAAATCAGCAGATAAAACGGGTGAAGCGACGATAGCTTGCGCTAAATCAATACCAAAATCGCCAAAGTAAGTCGTCGTTGGCGCAGCTACACCTGCCGCAAGTTGATACACAAGTTCGCCCACACCGCCAGAAAATGTAATTTTAGTTGCTGCTCTGGAAGGCAATAGGCATGCGGCTTGCAGGTGCATGCTTGCGATGGAAGAATCAAAAAAAGCTTGATTGTTTTGCACAATCGCCTCTAAAGCATGCACGTAAAAACCTATCAATTGCGCACGTTCTTTTTCATTAAGCGTTTCGCCGATGGTTTTTTGACTGGTGAAGTTTTCTAAAAGCGCTTGGCCGTATTTTGAGATTTCGCGTAATTGGTAGCTGCCAGGCATAAATTGAAAATGTCGCGCGCCAATAAAATGGCAGCCAGTCGCTATTACATTGCCGTTTTCGCCCAACGCGCTATTGGTTGTGCCGCCGCCAATATCGAGATTTAATATCGGTGTTTCAGCATGAAAGCGGCTTAAAGCTGCGCAGCTGCCCATAAAAGCCAGCCAAGATTCCAAATGTGGGTCATCCGCCGCGACTATGCTGATGCTGGGAATTTGTTTGGTGATGCATTGACGAATGATTTCACTATTCGTTTTTTGTGCGGCAAGTCCAGTAATAATGGCGCTAGCAGCAAACAATTCTGCAACCTTTATTTCACTTTCATCTAGCCATGTTTGAATGAGCTTGGCGATTTCATTGGCATCGATATGATTGCCTACGAATGGCGTAAATACTGGTGTGGCGCGGTAGATAATTTGAGGTGCGCTGGCTTTTTTTGTGCTTGAAATCGCTTTTCTTGCGATTAACGCGCTACAAGTAGTTGAGCCAAAATCTAGCCCCAGTAACAGGGTACGATTTTGGCTCATTGTTGTGCTACTTAAAGTAAATCGATTATTTCATCGAATCAGCCATTTTTGGTGGGCCTTTGAAGCGTTTGCTTTCACCAAACACAAACCAGAATAATGTCATCACCACCAACATTGCAATAGTTAAATAAAGCACTTTTTGGTTTGGGGGTTGTACGCCCACATAAGCCAGTATAGAGCCACCTAACACCGCCAAAGCAGCGATTGGTTTTGATAAACCGCCAAGATCAAATGGACCTTTGTGTTTCCATGTTTTGCCTTCCGCAAGCAAGCCTGCAGCAATTGGCATGACGTAGGAAATATACAAGAATACCGCGGAACCTGTGGCAAGTACAATAAATGCATCGCCATATAAACAGGCTGAAACAGCTAAAATGGCAGAAACCCAAGTCGCGTGAACAGGCGTTTTAGATTTACCGTGTACTCTGCGTAAATATTTAGAACCTGGTAAACCACCATCGCGCGAAAATGCAAACATCATGCGTGAGCAAGAAGTTAAACAAGCCAAGCCGCAAAGGTAGTTCACTACAAAAATACCAATCGATAAAATGGTGCGTAAACCGTCTGGTAATTGATGTAATAGCGCATCAAAGAAGGTATAGCCATCTTTAACGCCTTTGGCTAAATCGGGCATCACCAATACAAAGGTAGCGACCATAATGAAGCCAAAAATTACCGAGTAAAGCACTGCTTTGATAATGCCGCGTGGCACAGTGTTAGCTGCATCACGTGTTTCTTCCGAGGTATGTGCCGATGCATCAAACCCGGTAATGGTGTAGCAAACGAGTAACAATCCGCTTAAAAAAGGCAACAACATGCCTTCTTGTTTCGGCCATACGCTACCTTCAGTACCTGTGAAGTTGGTAAACGTAAATAGTTTGGAAATATCAATAGGTGTCGTGGTAAATGAAAGCAACGAAACTACGAGCGCAACGGTGATGATAAAAATTAAATAGCCAGACATGTCGGTAATTTTGGTGGTGAACTTTGGATAATACGCATTCAGAATGGCTTGTGATGCGGTAATTAACGCAATAAACCCAGTTTGAAAGGCATAACCCATGCTGTCCGGTGCTATGCCTAGCATCGGCGCGATGAGCGTTTTGAAGAATGGATCGTACACGCCAAAATTAACTGACGCCACCACAAAAATTAGCCCAAGCAAGTTAAACCAAGCAGTGACCCAGCCATAGCCCTTGCCGCCAAGCGTTGAGCTCCAGTGATACAAGCCACCAGCAGTCGGATAAGACGATGCAATTTGTGCCATGGCCATCGCCACAATTAACGCGAACAAGCCGCCCACAGGCCAACCAACACCTAGCGAAAAGCCGCCGCCCGCGCCTAAGCCCTGATTAAAGGCACTAATGCCGCCCGCTAAGATACAGATGATAGAAAAAGAAATCGCAAAATTAGAAAAGCCGCCCATGTGCCTATGCAGTTCTTGCTCATAGCCCATGCTCTTTAGATTCGCGGCGTCTGCATCTGCCGCACTTGTGTGCTGGTTACTCATTTTATTACCCCTTATATTAACGAAATGAAAACTCTAGATTGCCCTTACTTTTTCTAAAAACACTTACAAAAAATTCATCATGGACCTAGTGCGGTTAAAAATCAAGCAACTGGTTTTTTATATTTTGATGATGTTTTTATTCATTATGCGACATGCCTTAACCTTATTGTGAATCCACCTTAACATTTTGCCTAAAAACGCCGTTAATCTGCCAAATTACGTCGCTGTGAGCGCCTGCAGACAGGCATTAAACTCACCAAGTAGCTTATCGACATCAATAGTGGTGGTGGCAGGGCACACCAGTAGCATGTTATGAAAAGGCGTAATCAGCACGCCGCGATTGAGCAAATATAAATGAATCACATGCTCAAGCTCACTATCCAGTATTAATGCAGCTTCTGAGCCATTTTTTGGCGGTGTTTCGGTAAACTGAAACTCCACCCGAGCACCTACTTGCGTGACGCACCAAGGCAATTTGTGTTGCGCGATAATTTCACGCAAACCGTTGGCAAGCGTATCTGTCAACTTAAACATGTGCGCAAAAGCGGCATCGGTCATCACGTGTTCTAGCGTGGCGCGCATGGCATTTATTGCCAGCATATTCGCGGTGAGTGTGGTGCCAATACCACTATGCCCAGCAGGCGCATTCTGCTTGGCTTGCACGGCAGCGGCTGCAACATTAGCGCTCATGCCGTAAACCGCACATGGCACGCCGCCCGCCATTGGTTTGCCTACCACCAAGCAATCAGGCTGCAAGTGGTGCGCTTGCGTATAACCACCTGAGCCGGTGCTAATCGTGTGCGTTTCATCCAACACCAATAACGTACCCGCCTTACGGATAATTGCTTGCGCTTTTTCCCAATAATCCGCTTCTGGCAATACCATGCCAATATTCGTCATCACTGGCTCAGCCAGCACGCAGGCCACGTCGCCGTCTTTCAGCGCATTTTCCAGCGCGGGCAAATCGTTAAATTCTATTACTTTGGTAAATTGTGTTAAATCATAAACTTGGCCGAGCAAGCTATCTCTTTGTGTTGGTACGCTATCCACTAAATCCACAAATACGTCATCCACCGTGCCGTGATAACAACCATTAAAAATTAAAATTTTATTACGCCCCGTGGTAGCGCGCGCCCAGCGGATAATAAATCTGTTTGCATCCGACGCGCTTAAAGCAAACTGCCAAAAATCTAGGCCAAAACGTTTACTTAGCTCAGCCGCCACCCATGGCGCATCCTCAGTCGGCAGCATCGTGGTAAAGCCGCGCTGCGCTTGGCGCACTAGCGCATCTGCCACTGGTTTAGGCGAGTGGCCAAACATCGCACCAGTATCGCCTAAGCAAAAATCCACGTAGTCATGGCCATCAATATCAGTGAAATTTGCGCCTTGCGCACTTGCCACGTACAAGCTAAACGGCGTAGACCAATCCGTCATCCAATGCAGCGGCACGCCAAACAGCATGTGCTGTGCAGCTTGCTTTGCCAGCGCTTGCGCACGCGGCATTTTTGCGGCAAAGCTTGCGCGCTCTTGCGCAAATAGCCTGCGAGCCGCTTCTATATTGATGCCGTGTCTCATTTAATCGTAGATGCACTCAAAGAGCTTGCTCATGCTTGGTGGCCTAAATAACGCCTATCCCAGCTGCTTACTTCATTCATAAAATGCGCAAGTTCGATTTCTTTTACGTTTAGGAATGCGTCGATAAATATACCGCCAAATAGCGCACGCGCGTGTTGGCTATTTTTGAGCTGCACTAATGCGCTTTCTAAGCCATTGGCAATTTCGCGCGGGAACTCATAGCCATCAGTATCATTAACAGGTGCGCGCGGTGTTAATTTTTCTTGCATACCTTTTAGTCCGCAAGCTAGCGAAACTGCCATCGCCAAATATGGATTGGCGTCGCTACCCGCAAAGCGGTTCTCCACACGCCTTGCGGCGGGGCTGGAATGCGGCACACGCAAGCCAACCGTGCGGTTATCGTGCCCCCATTGCATATTGTATGGCGCTTGCGTGCCTGCCACATAACGCCGCCAAGAGTTTACGTAAGGCGCAATAAGCGGCATTAAATCGGCTAAATAAGTTTGCAATCCTGCAATGTAGGCGTAAAAATTCGGCGTGGCATTGCCTTTAGCGTCGCTAAAAATATTTTTGCCTTTTGCATCCACAATACTTTGGTGCAAATGCATGCTGCTGCCGTCGTAACCTGCCAAAGGCTTAGCCATAAACACCGCACTTAAGCCATGTTTGGCCGCAATTTCGCGCATGGCGTGCTTAAACAGCACCACATCATCCGCCAATTTTAGCGCGTCGCCATGCAGCAAATTAAGCTCAAACTGGTTGGGTGCCATCTCGTGCAACCAAGTATCGGTGAGGATGCCAAGCGCATCGTAGGCGGCTTGTAGCTCATTCCAAAAAGGGGCTAATTCTGCGGTGGAGTTTAAGCTGTAAGCCATTTGCCGCTCTTGCTCAATGCTACCGCCGCGCGTGGTGGGGTAGGTAAAACCATTGGCTTCATTACCATCGCGCTTAAATAAATAAAACTCAATTTCTGGCGCGACGACTGGCTTCAATCCCAAATTTTCGTATTGCGCCAATATCTTTTTCAGCACATTTCTGGGCGCATGTTCTGATGGCGTACCATCAAAATTCATGCAATCGTGAATCACCCAAGCGCGCTCATGCGCCCACGGCAGTTGCTTCATGGTGGCATAATCTGGTTTTAAAATCGTGTCGTTATCAATCGCGCCAATCACGTGATCATCGCAATATTGGCCATTAATGGTTTGCAAAATCACCGCCCGCGCAATCCGCAGCTCATTGCCTTTTGCAAAATCGTGCGCACGCATTACTTTGCCGCGAAGCGTTGCGTTGATGGTGGGAAATACGCACTCCACTTCTTTGATTTTATTAGACTTTATAAAGTCGGCAGCTTGTTTTAATGCCATAAATTACCTTAAATTAAATATTGAGGTGTTGGTAAAAGCACGCCTATATCGGGAATGGGTGCCAGTTTGATGAGTTGTAGCGGGATTACGCCTGCCCACACCTCAAGGCTTATATCTTCGGCATCATCAGTCGGTGCGCCAGCACGTATTTTTGTTGCTGCTTCTGCGAGCGAAATTCGCAATACCGAGGTCGCCGCCATTTCTTTTTTGCTGCCAAGCCGCACTTCGGCATTACGTCCTAGCGCAATTTTGTCCATAAAAGCGTCTAGCGCGGCACGTTTATCTGCCTCTTTAGTCACTTGTTCAAATTGCCCATAAATAATCGCAGAACGATAATTCATCGCATGATTAAAGGCTGACCTTGCCAACACAAGCCCGTCCAAATGCGTAATGCAAATGGAAGCGTCATCGCCATTCAGCAATTGTTTAATCATGCGGCTGCCGTTAGAGCCGTGAATGTACAAATGGTCTTGCACGCGCCAACAGGCAGTGGGGATGCAATGCGCGCCAGTGTTACCGCTGAATGCAATATGGCACAAATAGGCTTCGTCAATAATCGCGTAAAGTACGTTAGGGTCGTAATTTGCTTGGCTGGCCATGCGTCGTACGCGGGTACGTGGCGTTGGCGGGGTGAATTTTTTTGTTGTAATTGTCATTCGTATTTTATCGCCCTGTTGGCATAATAAATTCCGCGCCACTGCTCACCTTATTTGGCCAACGTGCCGTGACGGTTTTAATGCGCGTGTAAAAGCGCACGCCTTCTGGTCCGTAAATCGCGTGGTCGCCGAAAATGGAGGATTTCCAGCCGCCAAAACTGTGAAACGCCATCGGCACAGGAATTGGCGCATTGATACCGACCATGCCTACTTCAATCTCACTGACAAACGCACGCGCTGCGGCGCCATCACGCGTGAAAATGGCTGTGCCGTTGCCAAACTCATGTGCGTTAATTAAATCTACCGCTTCTTTGTAGGTTTTGACGCGCACCACACATAACACTGGGCCAAAAATCTCTTCACAGTAGATTTTCATGTGGGGTTTTACGTGGTCAAACAACGTACCTGCTAAAAAGAAACCATGCTTAAAATTTTCGTCTTGCGGCGTGCTTAGCGCGCGACCATCGACAGGGATTTTTGCGCCTTGTGCCACGCCGCTATCAATATAGCCGCGTACTTTGTCACGATGTTGCGCGGTAATCAGTGGTCCCATTTCGGCTTTGGCATTCATGCCGTCAGCAATCACAATGCTTTTTACTTTTGGTGTGAGTTTTGCAACGAGTTCATCCGCCACTTTGTCACCGACCACCACGGCGACAGAAATCGCCATGCAACGCTCACCCGCAGCGCCGTAAGCTGCGCCCATCAAGGCATCTGCGGCCATGTCTAAATCCGCATCAGGCATAATTAACATGTGATTTTTCGCGCCACCCAGCGCTTGCACGCGTTTGTGGTTGGCATTGGCGGTGGCGTGAATGTATTTTGCAATGGGCGTAGAGCCGACAAAGCTGATGGCTTTGACTTTTGGGTGATGCAATAGCGCATCTACCGCTTCTTTATCACCATGCACCACGTTAAATACGCCATCGGGCAAACCAGCTTCTTTCAGTAATTTGGCGAGGTAAATCGAGGTGCTGGGCACGCGCTCAGAAGGCTTCAACACAAAGGTATTGCCGCACACAATGGCAAGCGGGAACATCCACATCGGTACCATGGCGGGGAAATTAAATGGCGTAATGCCTGCCACCACGCCCAAAGGCTGGCGCATGGAATAACTGTCTACATCTGTGCCAACATTTTCGCTAAATTCGCCTTTTAAAAACTGCGGCGCACCGCAGGCAAATTCCACATTTTCTAGTCCGCGCTGAAACTCTGCCGCGGCATCTGCTAATACTTTTCCGTGTTCTTGCGAGATGATTTTAGCGACTTCATCCGCATGTTCTTCTAATAAGTTCTTAAATTTAAACATCACACGAGATCTTCGCAGCGGCGTGGTGGCTGCCCAGGCTGGCCAGGCGGCGGCGGCGGCGTTTACGGCGGTATCGACATCGTTTGTGCTTGCTAATGGCACATGGCTTGTCACCAAGCCAGTGGCGGGGTTGAACACATCGGCAAAACGACCGCCAGTCGGTGAAGTTGCTTGGCCGTTAATCCAGTGTGAAACATGTGGTGTTGCCATTGTCGTATCCTTAAATTTTGCGTTATTCTTTCACCGCTTTAACCGCGTTGCGCAAACCCTCTACCATGTCTTCCACTTCTTTGGGCGTACTAATAAATGGCGGTGCAAGCGAGATGGTATCCGCGGTAATGCGGAACAAATGTTGGTTGGCAAAACCATGTTCAAATACTTTAAACGCGCGTAAGCCTGGTTTGCTAAACGGCGCTAAATCGACCGCGGCGGCCAAGCCAAAATTACGAATATCTGATACAGCACTTTCACTTTTTAGGCTGTGCACGGCGTTTTCTAGCACGGGGGCAAGTTCAGTTGCACGCTTAAACAAGCCTTCCTCTTGGTAAATATCTAAGCAGGCTAAACCTACAGCAGTGGCCATGGGGTGGCCAGTGTAGGTGTAACCATGAAACAGCTCGGCCATGTGTTCTGGCTGGTTAATGCTCATAAATGCTTCGTAAATTTCGCGTTTGGCAATAATGCCGCCAAGTGGAATAACGCCGTTGGTGACAGCCTTGGCGAAGGTAATAATGTCTGGTGTCACGTCTAATTTTTGTGCGCCAAAATTTTCACCTAAACGCCCAAAGCCAGTAATCACTTCATCAAAAATCAGCAAAATGCCGTGTTTGGTGCAAATTTCACGCAGGCGTTTCAAGTAGCCTGCTGGTGGCACAATTACGCCAGCCGAGCCTTGCACTGGCTCTACAATGAGTGCGGCAACAGTCGCAGGGTCGTGTAATGTCAAGATACGTTGCTCAAACTCATTCGCCAATGTGATTCCGCCATCATCTGGCACACCGCGAGTAAAAGCGTTTTTTACAATATCTAGCGGATGGCGAATATGGTCTACACCAGCCAGCATATTGCCAAAAGCTTTGCGATTCCCTGCAATACCACCCACCGCAATGCCGCCAAAATTTACGCCGTGATAACCACGCTCGCGGCCAATAAGTTTGTTTCTTAATGGATTGCCTGTAATGCGATGGTAAGCCAATGCAATTTTTAATGCAGTATCAACGGCTTCAGAGCCTGAGTTAGTGAAAAATATTCTATCTAAGCCGACTGGCATGTATTGCGCTAGTCTCTCAGCTGCTTCAAATGCCAACGGATGGCTTGATTGAAATGCAGGGGCATAATCTAGTGTGCGTAGTTGATTCGCAACAGCAAATGCAATCTCTTCACGGCCATGGCCAGCAGGCACACACCACAAACCCGCAGTGCCATCGAGTATCTGCCTGTTATCTATGGAGGTATAGTAATTGCCCTTAGCTGCTTTAAATAACCGTGGCATAGACTTGAACTGTCGGTTAGCAGTAAACGGTACCCAATAATTGGACATATTGGGTAGCTTAATTGTAGAAGCTTGTTCTGGGCTTGAAGTATTTAATATCGGCCTATTCATAGGTAATTCCAAACTCATCCAGTATGTTTAAGTTACATATTCAAGTGTTTAGTATGTGCCGTCAAGACTGTATTTATAAATACATAACTCATTGATTTATTTAATAACAATTTTATTAATGTTATTGTATATTTAACACTTTAAACGTTTAGCTAAAAAGTTAGGGGTCGGTATGGAGTCAAACTTAGATTTTCGCTAAAGTTTAAATCGGATTTTTATAGCTTCACCATTATATGTCTCACCACGCTGTAGTCCTCAATCGCGTACATTGACATATCTTTACCGTAGCCAGATTTTTTCATGCCACCGTGGGGCATTTCGGATACCAGCATGAAATGCGTATTGACCCATGTACAACCATATTGAAGTTCTCCAGATACGCGCATAGCTCGCGATACATCTGATGTCCATACTGAGCTGGCAAGGCCGTATTCTGATTCATTTGCCCAACTCAAAACTTGTGCTTCATCATCAAAAGGAGTGATTGATACTACTGGACCAAACACTTCTTTGCAGACGATTTCATCAGTTTGGCGCGCACCAGCAATAATGGTGGGTTCGTAAAAGAAACCGCGACCATCGCGGATTTTTCCACCTGTGGTAATTTCAATATGTTTTTGTGTTGCAGCACGTTCTACAAAGCCTGCCACACGGTTGCGTTGACGTTCTGAAATGAGAGGCCCCATTTCAACGCCCGTAACATTTTGTTCGCCTACTTTAATACTCGCTGCCGCAGAGGATAATTCTGCGACTAATTTCTCATAGATCTTTTTGCCTGCGTAGATACGGCAAGCTGCTGTGCAATCTTGTCCGGCATTGTAAAAACCAAAGGTGCGCACGCCTTCTACTACTGACGCTAAATCTGCATCATCAAACACAATCACAGGTGCTTTTCCGCCTAATTCTAGATGAGTGCGCTTCACACTTTTGCTCGCGACATCCATGATTTTCTGACCAGTTGAAATGTCACCGGTAATTGAAATCATTTGTACTTGTGGCTGTGAAATCATCGGTGCGCCAACTGACTCACCGCGTCCTGAAATAATGTTGACGACGCCAGCAGGGAAAATATCAGCGATAAGCTCAGCTAATTTAAGGGTAGTTAAGGGCGTCATTTCAGAAGGCTTCAGTACTACAGTATTTCCCGCGGCAATCGCTGGCCCCAGTTTCCAAGCGGCCATCATCAGCGGGTAGTTCCACGGTGCGATAGAGGCAACTACACCAAGCGGGTCACGGCGTATCATGCTGGTATGGCCTGGTAAATATTCGCCGGCCAGCGAGCCTGTCATGTTACGTACGGCGCCTGCAAAAAAACGGAATACATCGGCAACAGCAGGCATTTCATCGTTGAGCGCTGCCAGATATGGCTTGCCGCAATTCATTGATTCGAGATTGGCTAAGTTGATGGCGTT
>JAYVSZ010000054.1:0-54259 GCA_043774925.1 Methylophilaceae bacterium
ACACATTTTAACGCCAATTTCTTTCGATTTTTCTACTGCTTTATCAACAATCTGTTGCGCGAGTTCGTAACTTACGTGCATGATATCCCTTTAATTAATATGTCCAATTATCATAACACACTAAATATTTTGTGCTATAAGTGGCATTAATAGGTCAATCAACAAAACCCACTTACAAAAAACCGCAATTTTGTGAATAGACAATAGCAAATAATTGGGAACGTACCACGATTTGAAATAATTGAAATAATAGGGGCGCACCACGATTTAAACTTAACTCTCACGTTTAACCTGCGCGCCCAGTTTGGTGAATTTTTCTTCTAGCAGTTCATAGCCCCGGTCTAGATGATAAATGCGTTCTATCACCGTTTCACCGCGCGCCACTAAGCCAGCCAAAACCAAACTTGCAGATGCGCGTAAATCAGTCGCCATTACCGTTGCGCCATCTAAAAATTCCACGCCTTTAACCAGCGCGGTATTACCGTCAATGCTAATATCCGCGCCCAACCGTTGCAGTTCTTGCACGTGCATAAAGCGGTTTTCAAAAATGGTTTCAGTGACTTTTGCCACGCCTTCTGCCACGCTATTTAGCGCCATAAATTGGGCTTGCATATCGGTGGGGAATGCGGGGTGCGGCGCGGTGCGAATGTTCACGGCTTTTAATTTGCCGTCACTTTTTACCGTAATCGTATTTTCAGCTTTGCCAACTTTTACCTCAGCGCCCGCTTCGCGCAGTTTTTCAATCACCGCATCTAGCAAATCGGCACGCGCATTATGCAGCTTCACTTCGCCGCCTGTCATGGCGGCGGCCACCATATAAGTGCCCGCCTCTATGCGGTCGCACACAATGTTGTGCTCTGCGCCATTGAGCTTTTCTACACCAATAATGGTAATCACATCCGTGCCAGCACCAGTAATATTGGCGCCCATTTTGTTTAAACATTCAGCTAAATCAACCACTTCTGGCTCTTTTGCGGCATTTTCTAGCACGGTTTTACCGTTTGCCAGCGCAGCCGCCATCATCAAGTTTTCCGTACCAGTTACCGTGACTAAATCCATATAATAACGCGCGCCTTGCAAGCGGCGATTCGGCAAATGTAGTGTGCTGGCCTGAATGTAGCCGTGGGTGATATGAATCGCCGCACCCATGGCTTGCAGGCCTTTAATGTGCAAATCAACAGGCCGCGAGCCAATGGCACAGCCACCTGGCAACGACACGCGCGCCGTGCCGAAGCGCGCCAACAGCGGACCTAACACCAAAATTGACGCACGCATGGTTTTCACCATTTCGTAAGTCGCTTCAAACGATTGCACATCGCTGGCATCCAAAGTCACTTGTGAGCCATCTTGCGCCACTTTAATGCCCATGGTATCTAATAATTTGAGCGTGGTCGCCACGTCCTTTAAGGCGGGCAGGCTGGTTAAAGTAAGCGGCGTTTCCGCCAACAAACTCGCGCATAAAATCGGCAATGCGGCATTTTTAGCCCCAGAAATCGTAATTTCGCCGTTGAGTGGAAAACCACCCTCAATAATCAATTTATCCAAAACTATGCGCCAGACTTTAGATTTGAATCTAGCAAGGTTTGTAGCTCGCCGCTTTCGTACATGGCACGCATAATATCGCTGCCTCCAACAAACTCACCTTTAACATAAAGCTGCGGAATAGTCGGCCAGTTGGCAAATTGCTTAATGCCTTCACGAATTTCTTGGTCTTGCAGCACGTCCACCGTGGTGTATTGTGCGCCGCAAGCATCCAAAATTTGCGTCGCCATGTTAGAAAATCCACATTGCGGGAACTTTGGATTGCCCTTCATGTAAAGCACCACGTTGTTTGCGGTAACAGTTTCTTTAATTCTTGCTTGTGTATCCATAATAATTCCTAAGTATTTAATTTTTGCCATGCGTCTGGCGTATGTGTTTTCATGCTTAATGCGTGAATCTCTGCTTTCATGCGGTCGCCCAGCGCCGCGTACACCAACTGATGTTGCGCCACCATACTTTTACCTACAAATGCTGAGCTGACAATAATCGCTTCAAAGTGCGTACCGTCATCGCCAAGCACTTTGATGTAATCGCAGGTTAGGCCTTGTTTTATATATTCTTCTAATTGTGCTGCGCTTAACACTTTTTTAACCCCTAAGCTTAGCCATTTGTTTGTTATAAACTAGCCCCGCAGTTTTAATTTATATTGGATATAAATTAACCACGTAATTTATATCCTGATTTTAACATTTTTAGCGCCAGCCATGCTAACCCCAGTAAAAATGCCGTGACGACTGCCAAACTTATCCACGGCGAAATATCGCCTTGGCCAAAAAAGCCGTATCTAAAGCCATCAATCATATAGAAAAACGGATTAAATTTAGACACAATTTGCCAAAAATGTGGCAGCGAATGAATCGAATAAAACACGCCAGATAAAAACGTGAGCGGCATGATGACAAAGTTTTGAAACGCTGCCATTTGATCGAATTTATCTGACCAAATGCCGGCAATAATGCCAAATACGCCCAATAAAGCGCTGCCCAAAAAGGCAAAAGTGAATATCCACGCAAAATGCGTAATTGGCACATGCACAAACCAAATGGCGACCAAATAAATACTCAAGCCAACCATCAGGCCGCGAATAATAGAAGCGGCCAAAAATGCGATAAAAAATTGCAAATAAGTGAGCGGCGTGAGCAGCACAAACACAATGCTGCCCATGACTTTGGATTGCACCAAGCTGGACGAGCTGTTGGCAAACGCGTTTTGCAGCAGCGACATCATGATGAGGCCAGGAATTAAAAACGCCGTATATTCCACGCCTTTATACACTTCCACATGGCCGCTTAGCGCATGTGAGAAAATCAGCAAATACAGCAGCGCGCTGAGCACGGGTGAGGCAATAGTTTGAAATGCCACGCGCCAAAAACGCAACACTTCCTTTTTAAATAGGGTGTAAGTGCCGCGCACTTGTGGGCTCATATTCATGATGCGCCACCCACTAACGATAAAAATACGTCTTCTAAATCGGCTTCGATCAGCTGCATGTCTTCCACTACAATATTGGCTTTTCGTAACTCACTCAGCGCGAATTCCACTTGGCCTAAATCGCTCAAAGCCAACGTAAATACACCGTTTTCGCCATTTTTTAACATCGGTAGCAAGCCTGCTGGAAGCGTTGCTTGGCCTAGTTTTAAGCGCAAATTTTTGCCTGCAAATTTGTTGAGCAAATTGGCCGTGGTATCCAAGGCAACAATTTCACCCTGCTTCATCATGGCGACGCGCGAGCACAAGGCTTCGGCTTCTTCTAAATAGTGCGTAGTAAGAATGACGGTATGGCCTTCTCGATTAAGCCGCTTGATGAATTCCCACATGAGTTGGCGCAATTCAACATCCACGCCCGCGGTAGGCTCATCTAGGACGATGACGGGCGGCTTATGCGCTAAGGCTTGGGCAATGAGCGCGCGACGCTTCATGCCGCCAGAAAGCTTACGCATATTGGTGTGGGCTTTATCCGTCAAACCCAAAGTTTCAATGACTTCATCTACCCAAACGTCGTTTTCTTTACCTTTGCCAAAATAACCCGCCTGAAAACGCAGCATTTCTCGCACATTAAAAAATGGGTCAAACACCAGCTCTTGCGGCACAACGCCCAGCGCCATGCGCGCGGCCTGATAATCATCCACTACGTCGTGACCCATCACAGAAATTTTGCCTGAAGTCGGCCGCAACAAGCCCGCGATGGTGCTAATGAGGGTCGATTTTCCCGCGCCATTGGGGCCAAGCAAGCCAAAAAATTCGCCTTGCTGCACCGTTAAATCCACGCCTTTAAGCGCATGCAGGCTACCAAAGCGCTTGTGGATTTGCTCTATTTGAATGGCGGGCGTTGTGTTTGAGCTTGTCAAGATAATCCTATTTTACTACTTTTTTTTGTGTGTATAAAAAACGAAACCCCACCGTTAAGGATGGGGTTAAATCCAACTAGTTCAAGCTTGCACGGCGAATGAGCTTAGTTGATCAAATCTGCTACGCCGTAAAGCTGCGTCAAACTATTCAAGTTGTCTGGCAGGTTCACAAACTTGAGGTGCTTTTTCTCTGCAATCGCGCGTCGCCGCCACTCCAGCATCAAGCTGATAGCACCTGTATCAATCTCTGTCACCTTGGCAAAATCCACAACGGCATCATCAGCAATCGCCAGTGCGTTGCTTGCAAGCAATAGCGCATTGGCATTGTCTATTTCAACATCTCCAGAAACGTCCCAGCGATGACCATTTTGTACAATTTCAGCCATTAGTTTTTTTGTGTTGCCGCTACGCTGGTTTTTGCGGCAGCATTTTTATCGCCAAGCTTTTTAATCAAGCTATCAAGGCCGTTTTGACGGACTTCTGTCGAAAATTGACCGCGATAATTGGTCACCAAACTCACGCCTTCAATCACAATATCGTACACTTTCCAAGCATCCGTTTCTTTCGCTAAAGTGTAATCCACCTCAACTGGTTGACCGCCTGATTGCAATATTTGCGTTTTGACAGTCGCCGTATTTGCGCCATCCACCATACGCAGTGGCTTATATTCTATGGTTTGATTTTTGTATTTTGAAAGCGCTGTGGCATAAGTGCGTATAAGCAAAGTACGAAACTCCGCTTGGAACGCAGTTTTTTGCTCTGGTGTCGCTTTAGTCCAGTTTTTGCCTAGCACCAAGCGCGAAACGCGGTCGAAGTTAAAGTTAGGCAGAATTTTTTCTTCTGCCAGCGCAAAAATCTTTGATTGATCGCCTGCTTGAATATCCTTATCTGTTTTAACGATAGCCAACACATCATCTGCCGTACGCTTTACCAAAGCGTCTGGCGCCTCGATAGCGAATACTGCGGCACTAAAGCCAAACAAACATAATGCGATAAAAAAGTTTTTAATCATTTGTGATTCCTATTCATTGTAAAGACCCTGAGATTAAGGGGCTGCTGGTTTAGTGATGTCGTCCAGCGGATTTGCACCTAACGCATCATCACCTGTTTTGGTTGATGTTGCTGGTGCTTTTGGTGCGTCATCTTTACTTTCTGACGCTTTATTATACAAAAACTGGCTAATCATTTTTTCCAACACAACGGCATCTTGTGTTTTCATAATTTTATCACCATTTTTTAAATTGGTTTCGTCACCACCCGCTTCCAAGCCAATATATTGCTCGCCCAGCAGGCCAGCGGTGTAAATACTAGCGAAGGTATCCTTGGGGAAGTTGTAGCGTTTGTCCACGTTCAGACTTACCACTGCCTCGTAAGTTGCACCATCAAATTTAATATCGCCCACACGGCCAACCACTACACCAGCGCTTTTTACTGGTGCGCGCACTTTTAGGCCACCAATATTTTCAAAGTTGGCGGTCACTATGTAAGTTTCACCAATATTGCTAGAGGTAAGGTTGCCCACCTTCATGGCAAGCCCTAGCAAGGCCGCCACGCCTAGCGCTACAAATATTCCCACCCACAAATCTATTGTCGTTCTTTCCATAAAATACCCCTGCAAATATTTTCTAATTTAGCTAATCATAAACGAAGTTAGTGCGAAATCTAACGCTAACACCACGAGCGATGATGTCACCACAGTGCGTGTTGTGGCGCTACTTACGCCCTCTGCCGTTGGCGGCGCATCATATCCTTCAAACAAGGCGATTATTGTACATGCCACGCCAAACACTAGGCTTTTAATCACGCCGTTGACGATATCTAAGCGCCAATCAACATTGGCCTGCATTTGCGACCAAAAAGCACCAGCATCCACGCCAATTAAGGGCACTGCCACCATGTAGCCGCCCAAAATACCAACCATTGAAAATAACGCCGTTAAAATCGGCATGGCAATCACGCCAGCCCAAAATCTTGGCGCAATCACGCGGGAAAAAGGGCTTACCGCCATCATTTCCATGGCCGAAAGCTGCTCAGTCGCCTTCATCAACCCAATTTCAGCGGTAATCGCCGTGCCTGCGCGCCCAGCAAACAAAAGTGCGGTGATTACTGGGCCAAGCTCACGCACCAGCGCCAGCGCCACTAGCACGCCTATCGCGTCGGATGAGCCATATCTTTGCAGCGTATTATAGCCTTGCAGCGCAAGCACCATACCCACGAAAAATGCTGAAACAGAAATAATAATCAGCGAGCGCACACCAGTAAAATACACTTCACGCACTACTAAACGTGGCCTGCGTAAGCACTCACCGCTGGAAGCTAAAGTGAGCCCAAGCAAGCGCATACCCGCGCCAAGCCGCCAGATACGATCAATAAAATCGCTACCTAGCTGGCGTATTGTGCGCACCAAACTTAAAGAATGTCGCGATTGAATCATGTTTTATCCTTAAACCCGAGCAGCGCTTGCTTGTAATCGTTTGCTGGATAATGGAAAGGCACGGGGCCATCTTTTTCGCCATACACAAATTGATGTACGAAAGGAAGCTCAGATTTGCGCAAATCTTCTGGCGTGCCTTCGGCCGCCACCACGCCATTAGCGACAAAGTAAATATAATCGGCAAATGAAAAAGTTTCTTCCACATCATGCGTCACAATAATGCTGGTCGCGCCAAGCACATCGTTAAGCGTACGAATCAAATCGCAGATAACGCCCATGGAAATTGGATCTAAGCCAGCAAATGGCTCGTCGTACATAATAATATCTGGGTCTAGCGCCACAGCGCGCGCCAACGAAACGCGCCGCGCCATGCCACCAGAAAGCTCAGCAGGCATCAGCTTGTGTGCGCCTCGCAGGCCAACTGCATTCAACTTCATCAACACCAAATCGTGAATCATGCTTTCGGGCAAATCGGTGAGTTCGCGCATGGGGAAAGCGACGTTTTCGAACACGGATAAATCGGTAAATAACGCGCCGTGCTGAAACAACATGCCCATTTTGCGCCGCAATTGGTAAATGCCTTCACGGTCTTGCTCGTGCACCACTTTGCCATCCACGCGCACTTGGCCTTTGTTTGGCTTAATTTGCCCGCCGATTAAGCGCAACAGCGTGGTTTTGCCGCTGCCGCTGCCGCCCATAATCGCCACCACTTTACCGCGTGGAAACACCATGCTGATGCCTTTGTGCAGCATACGGCCTTTGTAGCCAAATGATAGGTTATCGATTTCGACGATATTTTGGTTCATGTGTTGGATTAATTGCGCATCATTTTGATTTTGCCTTATTCTAAATCAAAACGCGGTTAATTCAAACGCATAACTTATCTGTGATAACTACCTTGACACCCTGAACCCGATTCAGGATCTTAGGGTTCTCTCAAGATTGCGGGTCAAGCCCGCAATGACAAACTAAAGATAGTTTCGCCAATAACAAAAAGCCCGCCGAAGCGGGCTTGATTTCAGGCTAAATCTACTTAACCTCAGACACCGTAGCAGACGATATAAGATGCCGCTGGGTCAACTGTACCCGTATCCGCAGTTAAAGCTAAGGCAGGAGTATTGGTTTTAGCGGCTAACATAGAACCTGTTGCCACATTACCATCGTCCATGTTCACATCCAATTGCGTCACGTATTTACCTAGAATACCCTGAGAACAAATAATATAAGAGCCTTTAATCGCATTATTTGCACTATCTTTAATTGCAGAACTGGCTGCCACGTTAGTGCCTGCCATAATACCAATCTCTCCGCCGTCAGCATTGGTTGGGCGCCAATCTGCATTTGTATCATCAGTTGGGCCAACCGCTAAGTTTGCTAATCGAACATGCTGCCAAAATCTGTAAGCTTCTGAGGTAGTTGCTTTTTTATCAAACCAACTTCCTTCAAGCGCGCCGTTACCATTACCATTATTGGCTGCTGGCGCGCCCACGTGAGCATCAGCTGCTTTATCATCGCCAGGCAAGGCTTTAAATTTATCTTGATAGCCATAGATATATACTGGGATTGACCTAAAATCATTCGCCATGTTTTTTACCTTGGCGCTATTAATCAGCTCTTGCCCCCGTAGCACGCCGCCCAGCAGCAAGCCGATAATGACCAGCACGATAGCAAGTTCGATAAGGGTAAAGCCTGTTTGTTTGTTCATTTGTGGTATCCTTTTAACCATTTGTTATTAGTAGCATTAGTGTATTACGCTGCCATTATGGTAAAAAATATGCAATATTCGTACCAGGCCGCACAAGCCATATAAATAGCGGCTCTCAGCTGTTTTTTACGAATAAATTTTTTGGCAAAATGATGAATTCTCGACGATTATGACAGATTATTGACACACTTTAATGCAAAATGAATGTTAAATTATGTTAAACAATTTCAAATTAAACCAATTATTAGTCGCTAATTCGCAGCGAATTTTGGCGCTAATGCTGCTGAGTTTGCATGCGTTTTTGATTTGGAGCGAGGACGCCAGCCACTTTCAACGCGCCGTTTTTTTGTGCCATTACGGTTTGTTTTTGCTGTGGCAGCCCATTTGGCGCAGCTCAGAAAAACTTTCCAAAGCCAGCATCATACTATTCATCGCTTTCGGCTGGCTGGCTTACAGCTTTAACAATTGGTGGTTTACCGCTATTTGGCTGACAGCCTTATTCGGCCTGCTTGGCGGACGCATTTTCTCTGAAGAAAGCAAATCGAACCGCCTGATACACATTTTGGCCGCTAGCTACCTTTTGGCCATGTTGCTACTCTGGGTGGTACCAAAGCTGCTTGGCGCTTCTGGCGATTTAGAAGCAGCGCAATTTACGATTACTTACCTGCTACCGCTACTGCCAATTGCTGTCTTTTTTGTGCCTAGCGCCTCAGCTAAAGCAGGTCAATTGCCTATCATCGATTTTTTCTACACCTTGTTACTGACGCTTATTGCGTTAGTTTTGGTGCTGGCGAGTTATGCGGTTGGGTCGCTGCACCAAGTCAATTACATACAAATCATGTTTGTGACCATATTCGGCCTAGCGCTCATTTTGGGTGCGTTTAGCATGCTGTGGAAGCCAACGACGCGCTTTTCTGGCGTTGAGCTGATCATGTCGCGTTACTTGCTAAGTATTGGCATGCCTTTCGAAAAATGGGTGAAAAATATCGCCACGCTAGGCGAGGTTGAATCGAATGCAGATAGTTTTGTGCGGGGCGCAATGCAGGAGATGAGAACGCTGCCTTGGGTTTCTGGCGTTTCTTGGTTGGCGGACGACACACAGGGCAAGCTTGGCGAGGCTTCTAGCCATAGCACTAATTTTAACTTTAAAGATTTGCACATGACTTTGCACACGCGCTGGCAGATTTCGCCCGCTTTATACGTGCATGTGCGCTTGCTGACGCAGATTATGGGTGAGTTTTATGTGGCCAAACGCCGCGAGGAAACCATGCGCCAAAACGCTTATATGCAAGCTTTTTATGAGAGTGGCTCGCGCTTAACGCATGATATTAAAAACATTTTGCAATCGGTCGGCACCTTGGTTTCTGCCGCAGAGCAAACCAGCGATAGTGATAATGAAGCCTTGGTGAGCTTGATTCGCCGCCAATTGCCGATGTTGAATCAGCGCATTGGCGCAACGCTGGATAAACTCAAAGCGCCTGGCGAAGAAAAGAAAAGACTTGAAAAGATGTCCGCTTGGTGGAAAAACTTGCAATTGCGCCATCAGCAAGCGGATATTGAGTTTGTTGCAGATAGCTTGCCCACACAAAATATTAATGCGGAAGTGCTGGATAGCGTGCTGGATAATTTGCTGAGCAATGCGGCGGAAAAGGCGAAATATCAGCCTAATGTGCAAATTAAAGTGGAAATTTATAACGATGCGCAGCATGGTTTTTGCGTAGACGTGACGGATACTGGCAAGGCGATTGACAGTGCCGTTGTAAATGATTTATTTAAAAAGCACATTGCCTCGCACAATGGCTTGGGGGTTGGTTTATACCACGCTGCGCACGATGCCAAACAAGCGGGTTACACGCTAGGCGTGGCGAGCAATGTGAGTGGCGCGGTGCGTTTTAGGGTAACACTGGCAGAAAACCAAAATGTTGAAACATAAAACTAAAACTTAAAACATAGAAACCAAAACAAAAAAGGTGGCAATTGCCACCTTTTTTTAACAACTCAATTTAACGCAAACCCTGCATATAATCCGCCACTGCCTGCATTTCAGCGTCAGTCATTTTAACGGCAATCGCCGTCATCATCGGCGCATTCGCACGCTCACTGGTGCGGAAAGTTCTAAGCTGTTGTAGCACATAATCTGCGTGCTGCCCTGCTAAGCGCGGAAACTGATTTGGAATACCCGCGCCATTGGCACCATGACAGGCCGCGCAAGCTGGCACTTGCGTTGCAGCGATGCCGCCACGGTATATTTTTTCACCTAGCGAACCTGCACCGTTGGCTTTCGCTCTGCCTAAAGTTGGTTTTTTTGCCGAAAAATACGCCGCTAAGTTTTTCATTTCTTCAGGTGTTAAATTGGCGACAACACCGCCCATCACTGCATTGGCACGCTTGCCCTCTTTAAAGTTAATAAGCTGTTTTAACAAATAAGCTGGGTGCTGCCCTGCCAATTTTGGATTCGTGGCAATCACGCTATTGCCTTCTGCACCATGGCAGGCGGCGCATACTGTTTGCACAGTTTTTTCTGCTGAACTGGCTTGTGCTGAACTCGCTTCTGCTGGCTTTAAGGCGGGATCTGCTAATTTTTCTGTAGCAAAGCTAGATGTTACAATGATCCAAGCGCCAATAAGCGCAATAAAACTTAAACGCATACATACTCCAAAAATTGGTAACTATTTAATTAATCTAATATTTTCGATACTGTATTTTATCAAAAAACATCCGTTCGTGATAGCATTCGCGGCTTAACCTAAGGCTTTTAACCTCTTTATGCCATTGTTCCAAAACGCTACTTTTTATATCTCTGCGCATCACCTGCGCGATTTACCGCTGCCCAACGGCATTGAGATTGCCTTTGCAGGCCGCTCCAACGCGGGCAAATCCAGCGCGTTAAACACGCTCGCCAACCATAATCGCTTGGCTTTTGTCAGCAAGCAACCTGGCCGCACGCAGCTAATTAACTTTTTTAGCATTAATCCAGACAAAGGCAACGACAAATTTTTGGTCGATTTGCCTGGTTACGGCTACGCCAAAGTGCCAGAGGCCATGCGCGCGCACTGGCAAACCGTGCTTTCGCGCTATTTAAGCGAGCGCACTAGCTTGACTGGCCTAGTGCTGGTGATGGACAGCCGCCACCCGCTGCAGCCGCTGGACCGGCAAATGTTAGATTGGTTTTGCTTTAGCGGCCGGCCAGTGCACGTGTTGCTCACCAAATCAGACAAGCTATCGCGCGGCGAAGCCGCATTAACGCTTGCCAAAGTGCGTAAAGAGTTGAATGAAAAATGGGGAAATTGCAGCGCACAATTATTCTCTAGCCTGAAAAAACTCGGGGTAGAAGAAGCCGAAGGTGTGATTGGCCAATGGTTTGATGCACCGCCGCCAGATTTGGTTTATCTGGCAAAAGAGTAGCTAAATACTCAAAAAAACCAAATCCCACACGCCGTGGCCTAGTTTTATTCCTCGGTTCTCAAATTTGGTTAAAGGCCTGTAGCTCGGTTTTTCAGCATAAGCTTGCGTGGTATTTTTAAGCTGCGGCTCGGCTTGTAAAACCTCCAAAACCCACTCCGCATACTCCTGCCAATCGGTCGCAACGTGAATATACGCGCCAGTTTTGAGTTTGCTGCACAATAATTTAACAAACTCTGCCTGTATCAATCTGCGCTTGTGATGGCGCTTTTTATGCCACGGATCGGGGAAGAAAATATGCACGCCGTCCAAACTTGCATCTGGCAGCATATTTTCCAGCACTTCCACCACATCATGCTGAATAATGCGGATGTTAGTAAGCGCTAACTCCTGTATAAGCTTAAGCAGAGCCCCAATACCAGGCGTATGCACCTCGGCAGCGAGAAAATCACAATCAGGTAAAGTTTGTGCGATTTTGGCTGTGCTTTCGCCCATGCCAAAACCAATTTCGAGGATTTTTTTACTGTCTTTTCGGCCAAAAACTTGGTTTAAATCCAGTTTATTTTCAGCATAATCAATGCCAAATTTTGGCCAGCCAGTTTCTAGCGCGCGTTCCTGACCTTTGGTTAAACGGCCTTGACGCAACACAAAACTGCGAATGCGACGATGTTCGGGGCTTGTTTTTTGCTGCAACTCTATTTCATTTTCCATAGCCAGCATTATAACCTTCACCGTCATTCTGAGCGTAGCGAAGAATCCAGTAGCAATGGTGCAATATTAAAACCTCTGGATTCTTCGCTACGCTCAGAATGACGGCTATAGCGTATGCGACTTATCGCCTTCCTTAAAGCCTATCAAGGCTTGATGCATATTTTTTGTAAACGCAATCACCTTAAACAACTCACCCATTTCGGCGGGCGATAAGTATTTTTGCGCAGCGGCAGCAAGCTGCATAAATTGCGGCGAATCGGGCGAATGCTGCGCCATGATGTCCAAAATGCCGCAATTGATTAAAAACTGCGCTTGTGTGACATAGCCTGCGAGGCTTATTCCATGCGCCTCTTCAGCCAACTGGCTAAAATTCACATGTGCGGTAATATCTTGCAAGCCAATATTAATCAGCGGGTTACTATGCGCGTAATGCTGAAAATGGCACATGAGCGTGCCCTGGTTACGTTGCGGGTGGTAATATTCTGCCGCACTAAAGCCATAATCAATCAGCAAAATTGCGCCCGTTTCCAGCGCATCGGCAAGGCTATTGATTAACCCTGTTGCGGCAGGGCAAAACTCAGTCAGGTACTGCTCTGGCAGGCAGTATCCATGCGCCTCTCCAGCCAGTGCCTTATTCTCTAAAACTTTGTCTTGCCACACAAAATCGCCTTCAAAAGCCACGCCACGCTCGTATAATTCGTCCTTATTTTTAACCACCAAATGCACGGGAAGCGCGTCCAAAACTTCGCTGGCTAAGATTAAACCAGCAAAATTTTCAGGCAACTTTTCTAACCAAACCACGCGCTCAAATAAAACTTGCGGTAGCTTATTCTGCAAGGTTTCGTGCTGAATTTGGCGCAAGTGGTCGCTCACTTCTAAAATAAAATAGCGTTTCGGGCTTTGCTTTAATTCAGCTAATTCTAGCAACAAATCTGCCGCTAACTTGCCCGTGCCTGCGCCTAATTCCAATATATCGCCACCGCTGAAAGCCAATATCTGCGCGGTCTGCCGCGCGATAGTTTGCGCAAATAGCGGCGAAATCTCAGGCGCAGTGACAAAATCTCCAGCTTGACCGAACTTTTGCGCGCCGCCGCTGTAATATCCTAAGCGCGGCGTATAAAGCGCCATGTGCATAAATTCTGCAAACGAAATCCAGCCGCCAGCAGCGTATATTTTTTTAGCAATTAAATCGCGTAACAGCTGGCTGTGCGCTTGTTGTGCGGCAGATGGAATAGGTAATGCACTCATAAGCTATTATAATATTGAGATGGATAAAATGGATTTAAAAGATAACAAGGTCGTATTAATTACGGGCGGCGCCAAGCGCGTGGGCGCGGCAATTTGTCGCGAGCTGCACGCCAACGGCGCCCATTTGATGGTGCATTACAACACATCCGTGCAAGAGGCGCGTGCCTTACAGGCCGAGCTTAACTTGCAGCGCGCTAACTCAGTCGCAATTATTCAGGGCGATTTGCTCAACATTGCCGTGCTGCCAAGCTTAGTGGCGGAAACCGTAAAACATTTTGGTAGGCTAGACGTGCTCATTAATAACGCCAGCAGTTATTATGCGACTGAAATTGGCAAAATTACTGAGGAAAACTGGCACGATTTAATGGGCAGCAACCTCAAAGCGCCGATGTTTTTAGCGCAAGCCGCGGCGGCTGAGCTGAAAAAAAATCACGGCTGTATTGTCAATATTACCGATATGCACATTGAGCGTCCGAAAAAAGGCTATGTGGTGTACAGCATGGCCAAGGCGGGTTTGGTCACGCTCACCAAATCGCTGGCGCATGAATTAAGCCCAGAAGTGCGCGTCAATGCTGTCGCGCCAGGACCCGTGCAATGGCCAGAAAACAACCCACAGTTTGACGAGGTTTACAGACAACGCGTGATTAGCCAAACGCTACTTAAAAAAATTGGCGAGCCACAAGATATTGCCAAAGCCGTTAAATTTCTGGTTGCCGATGCACCGTTTATTACAGGGCATGTACTAGCTGTGGATGGCGGGCGGAGTTTGAATTTGTAACTTATCAAATAAGCTTATCAAAAATCGACCGCCTCAAACTTGTGATATAACTGCTTTAAATTAGGGATTGATATTCTAAATTGACTTCGGGGCTTGAAAGATGGTTTGTTAGAACTTGCATTCATTAGCTTAGTGGCAGGATCGAACACCACTAAACCACGGCTTAATGCAGATAAATAAAGATTAAAGTTTGTCCCTTCGCCAAGCAACGTGGGGCTAGCGTATTGATAGCAAGGTGGCGTTGCTTTATTGCTTTCGTAAGGCACATACGCAGCCTGTGCATGTTTTTTGTTCCACTTTGTTAATATTTCTTCAAACCCCCACGCCGCAGCACATTCTCCAGTGTCGCTAACCAACTCAACCGAACCTTTTACATCTTCAATCACTCTAGTTGTAGCATTAAAACCACTGACAACAAGCGTTAAACCTGTAGCCTCATTTTTACAATTTGCTTTATGTAAACCTGTAAAATAAATTGTGTCATCCTTTGTTGGCTTGCCATAACGCCTCACAAAGGCTTCAATCCCATGCTCTTTATAAAAGCCACCTTTTGGCTCTGTAGTAATTAAACTAACTTTACTACTGCTATAACCTTTCAACTCCCAACCCATAAAATCAGGTTCGCCACTTGCGTTGCGCGGAATCCCGAATAGTGCTTCTAAAGTATACCCTCCACCATTATTAGCCTTGTATGGCTTAATGATTCCCGTTTTATCTAAACTCACTGACGGCTGCCAGCCGAAGTCTCTAATTTCTGCCAATTTCTCAAGCAGAATAATTTTTGAACTACGTTCTTGTAGCGAAATCTTGAAGAAAACGCTCTCTTTTACAAACCTATCCTTCGCTAGCTGACTTCTAAACTCTTGAGCAAGCGAGCTATCAGCGGTGGCTAAATAAGCAAGCGTTTCACCTTTTTTAGTGGTGGCAAAGAACAATATCCGACCATCTGAGCTATTGTTAAAATGCCTTAGGTTTGCAGGTACAGGTTGCAAATGCTCACTTGGCGCATATTTGCAACCACGCAAAAAACCTGAAAGACGAACTTCAGGATACTGCGGATAAAGAATTAGTTGCGCACCTACCGCTTGTTCTGTGCTGGTCTCATCAACCCATAAAAAATTGAGCTTTGCTTTATAAGTACTATCTTTTCCTTTTGCTATCGCCTCAATTGCTTGAAATGGAAACATTTGCAAAACATCCATGCTTCCACCAAGATATATCTGCTGTTTACTATTGTCATTTTCAGCCAATGGTTTGCAAAACGCCTGCACGGCACCAAGTTGTGAAAAGCGATTGAGCAAACTGGCAAGACTATTAAACATTAGGCAGTTTTGTAAACAAGGGGTAATTCTGGTTCTAAAAATTCAGCTTCTAGCATCGGTTGCATCAATTTTGCAACATGTGACATTACCCCCACCACAACCGAATTACCAAACTGTCGGTATGCTCTTGTATCTGACACAGGTATTCTAAACGTGTCAGCAAAACCCATTAACCTTGCGCATTCTCGCGGCGTCAAACGGCGTGGATTAACGCCTTCACCTTGATACACCAATATTTCCGAGCCATCTTTGTGGTAACGGGCGGACAATGTTCGAGTGACGCTTTCACCCGTCACCAAACCGAAGCCGAAGCCGTTACCTTTTAAGCGATGTTTTTCTGCGTAGTTTTGTAAATAACGCCAAAGATTATCTGTTAGCGTGTATTTGGCGTGTTGTTGCTTCGCATCATGGTCATAAAAGCGACCTTCATCCCAAGGCAATACTGGCTCTGTGCCATCAGTTTTATGCAAAATATCTTTAAGTTTGTGCGTGCCTTTGGGTGGTAGCAATAGTGCATCAAAATCAAATGCTGTCGGCTCATTAAAGCCTACAATTAAAATACGCTCGCGATGTTGTGGCGTGAAATGTGCGCCGTCTATTACGCGCGTATGGATAAAGTACCCAAGCTCTTCAGTAAGCGTCCGTTTAATCACATCAAAAGTGCGCCCTTTATCATGCGAGACTAAGTTTTTGACATTTTCCAACAAAAAAGCGCGCGGCTGCTTGGCTTCAATAATTCTTGCCACATCAAAAAATAGCGTGCCTTGAGTCTCATCTTTAAAACCATGCGCGCGGCCTAATGAATTCTTTTTACTCACACCCGCAATAGAAAAAGGTTGGCAAGGAAAGCCCGCCAACAAAACATCATGGCTTGGAATGTCCTGTGCATCAACATGAGTAATGTCACCTACCATTGTGTGGTGCCCATTAAAATTTTGTACATAGGTTTTTTGCGCATAATTATCCCACTCACTCGTAAATACGCATTGCCCACCAATGCCTTCGAATGCTGCACGAATGCCGCCGATGCCCGCAAATAAGTCTACAAATGTGAAATTTCCTACTTTTTTGGATTCAGCCTCAAATGGTAATAAGGCCTGCAAAGCTTTTACTGCATAAGGCTTAATGGGTACTTGACGCAACTCCCAACGACGCACGGTGCGTACATTCATCTGCAAATTATCCGCAATTTGATTCTGCGTGTAAAATTTTCGCGCCTGAATTAGATAATGCCAAGCGGCATCATTTTCATTTGCTGTAGAGAGTGCGGTTGCCATAATCGATAATATAATCTGGTAATAAAAGAGGACATTATGCCCTATATTACAGACTTTTATGTGTTTTGAATAGAATTAAAAAAGGTAATATTCAATATGTTGCCTAGCTTATAATACCCACATGATTAAACATTTACCCGACAACCACTCCAACAACTTCATAAAGCTACGCAACAGCTTGATTAGCGCCACTGGCAAGGCCATTGGTGATTACAACATGATTGAGGATGGCGATACCGTGCTGGTGTGCATGAGCGGCGGCAAAGATAGCTATACCATGTTGATGATGTTATTGGCGTTGCAAGAACGTGCGCCGATTGATTTTAAATTAATCGCGATGAATTTAGACCAAAAACAACCAAACTTTCCTGCAGATATTTTGCCCGCGTATTTTGAGCAATTGGGCGTGGATTACCGCATTGTGGAAGCCGATACTTATTCGGTGGTGAAAGAGAAAATCCCCGAAGGGAAAACGACTTGTAGCCTATGTAGCCGCCTGCGGCGCGGCATAATTTACACCACGGCAAAAGCGCTGGGCGCCAATAAAATAGCGCTTGGACACCACAGGGACGATATTGTGGAAACGCTATTTTTGAATATGTTTTTTGGCGCAAAACTAAAAGCGATGCCGCCAAAACTGGCAACGAATGATAAACAAAACGTGGTGATTCGTCCGCTTGCGTATTGCAGCGAGAAAGATATTGCCAGCTATGCGCGGCAAATGGCGTTCCCTATTATCCCGTGCGACTTATGCGGTAGCCAGCCCAATATGCAGCGCCAAAATATCAAAGCCATGTTGCAAAAATGGGAGCTAGAACAACCTGGCCGCATCAATAATATCTTTCGCGCGATTAGTAATGTAGAGCCTTCGCACTTGGCAGATGTTGATTTATACGATTTTAAAAGCTTAAGCCAGGCCACAAAAAATGATGAAGACCCGCTTTTTGGCGATATTGCAACAGAAGGTGCAGCGCTGAGTTTAGCTGCCAGCGATGGCAAGCGCATCGAATTTACGCGCAACTAATTCGCACATTTACAAATTTTATTTTACAAGTTTTACATTTGTGCGCTTGTGTTTTTACGCATTCGCTTGCTATTATCTAGCCAATTCTTAATTAACGCGCCTTAATTTTCACCTTATAAATGTCTAAATTACTCATTGTAGAATCGCCTTCTAAGGCCAAAACGCTTAAAAAATACCTCGGTAGCGAGTTTGAAGTGTTGGCATCTTACGGCCATATTCGCGATTTAATTCCCAAAAATGGTGCAGTTGACCCTGCCAATGGCTTTGCCATGAAATATGAGGTTATTGAGCGCAACGCCAAACACATGGATGCGATTACCAAGGCGGTTAAGGCGGCAGATAGCATCTACCTCGCAACCGATCCGGATCGCGAAGGGGAGGCCATTTCATGGCATATTGCCGAAATTTTAGCCGAGAAAAAGCTGCTTAAAAATAAGCTATTAAAACGCGTAGAATTTAACGAAATTACGCAAAGCGCAGTAAAACACGCAATAGATAATCCGCGGGATATTGCCATGAACTTGGTGAACGCGCAGCAAGCACGTCGCGCGTTAGATTACTTGGTCGGCTTTAATTTATCGCCATTATTATGGAAAAAAATCCGCCGTGGTCTTTCTGCTGGTCGCGTGCAAAGCCCCGCACTGCGCCTGATTGTAGAGCGCGAGCTGGAAATTGAAGCGTTTAACAGCCAAGAATATTGGAGCGTGCATTTAGATGCGCTGAAACACAAAAATAGCTTTAACGCTAAGCTGATTCAGCTCAATGGCGAAAAAATTGAGCAATTTAGCGTCATTAATCACGACCAGCAAGCCGATGTCGTCGGTAAATTATTGCTCGCCAGCGCTGGCAAAACCACGGTTTCGCGCGTGGAGAAAAAACAACGCAGCCGCAGCCCCGCTGCGCCATTTACCACTTCTACACTACAACAAGAAGCCGTGCGCAAGCTAGGCTTTACAACTTCCAGAGCCATGAGAGTCGCCCAGCAATTATACGAAGGCATTGACGTGGGCAGTGGCACGGTAGGCTTGATTACTTATATGCGTACCGATTCGTTTAGCATGGCGGCAGAAGCGGTGATGCAAATTCGCGATTATGTGAAGAAAAATTTTGATGCAGATTACCTGCCAAAATCGCCAATTATGTACAAAACCAAGGCCAAAAACGCGCAAGAAGCGCATGAGGCGATTCGCCCGACAGACATATTCCGCACGCCTGCCAAGCTACGTCAATATTTAAATGACGAGCAGTTTAAGCTTTATGAAATGATTTGGAAACGTAGCGTGGCCTGCCAAATGACGCCTGCCAAATTTGATGCGGTGAGCGTGGATTTAAGCGTGGGTTCGGACAAAAATTTATTCCGCGCCACAGGTCAAACGCTTGTTTTCCCAGGCTTTATCGCGGTTTATAAAGAAAGCACAGACGACACCGACGAGGATGCCGAGGCTAAATTGCCACACTTGGAAACTGGCGAGGTGTTGGATGTAGAAAAGATTTATGGTGAGCAGCATTTTACCGAGCCACCGCCGCGTTATGGCGAGGCGAGTTTGGTAAAAACACTAGAAGAATACGGCATTGGCCGCCCTTCTACCTACGCCAGCATTATCAGCACGCTGCAAGATCGCGAGTATGTGCTGCTGGATAAAAAACGTTTTACGCCGACCGATGTTGGCCGTGTGGTGAACAAATTTTTGACCGAACATTTCACCCGTTATGTGGATTACGACTTTACCGCCAAGCTAGAAGACGCGCTGGATAACGTTGCCAGCGGTGAGCGTGAATGGATTCCGCTGATGGATGAGTTTTGGCAAGGCTTTAACGCGCAAATTATCAGCAAGGCCGATGTAGATAGGCCTGGTAACGAGTTAATAGACGAAGCTTGCCCAAAATGCGGCAAACCGCTACAAAAACAATTGAGCCGCTTTGGTACTTTTATTGGCTGTACTGGCTATAACGACGAGCCAAAATGTGATTACAAACGTAGCATGAACGGCACTGCGCAAGCGGGTGCAGACCCTGTGGTGATTGGCGCGGACGAAGAAACTGGCAAAGAAATTTACTTGATGAACGGTCCGTATGGCCCGTATTTGCAGGTTGGAATGCCAGTTGAAAGTGAAAAGAAAAAACCAAAACGCGTCAGCATTCCCAAAGAAGTGCCGCTGGCCAATGTGAATATTGATATTGCGCACATGCTGCTTTCATTGCCGCGTGATTTGGGCCAGCACCCAGAAACAAATAAAAAAATCGTCGCTAATATTGGTCGTTTTGGCCCTTATGTGAATCACGACGGCAAATTCAAATCGATCCCCAAGACGGAGAGCGTTTTTGCCATTGATTTAGCTGGCGCTGTTGCGCTGCTCGCGGCCGCCAATACTGGCCCTGCACCGATTGCTGATTTAGGCGCACACCCAAGCGGCGAAGGCCGTGTGGAGGTGTATGCTGGCCGTTACGGGCCTTATGTGCAGCACACCAAAATGCGCGCTACACTGCCTAAAAGCATGGCGCCAGAGGAGCTGACCTTAGAGGAAGCGCTCGGCTTACTGGCCGAAAAAGAAGCCAAAGGGACGCCCGCAAAGAAAACGTTTGCGAAAAAAGCACCTGCTAATAAAACTGCTGTACAGAAAAGCGCGACTAAACCAGCAGCCAAAGCGACCTTGACCAAAAAAGTTGCAGTTAAAAAAACCGTCGCTAAAAAAGCACCTGCAAAAAAAGCGACTATTAAGAAATAAAATTTAGGCGTTAAAAAGCGGGCTGACATTGCATGATGTCAGCCCGCTTTTTAATTGAATTTACTGCTAGGAAATTTTGCCTGCCATTACCACGTTGGGCGCACCAGTATTGGTTTGGCCAGTGGTTGTAGTCGTGCTGTTATATTCCATCCATTTACGAATACGATTCGCATCGCCAATGCGCGTGAGTTTTCCGTAAGAATCTAACAACACGATAATCATTGGCTCGCCAGCGATTTTTGCTTGCATCACCAAACAGCGACCTGCTTCGTTAATAAAGCCTGTTTTAGATAAACCAATTTCCCATTCGCCGCCGCGTACTAAACCATTCGTGTTCACGAAGTTAGTTGGATTGACGCGCTCGCCAATATACACCTCGTGCGACGGGCTGGTGGTGGCCATGCGGATTTCCTGATATTGATAAGCCGCTTGCACCATTTTTGCTAAATCTTCGGCCGTAGAAACGTTCTCACTTTCCAAGCCTGTAGGATCCACAAAGCGCGTATTTGCTAGGCCTAGGGCAAGCGCTTTAGTGTTCATCGCCTTTACAAAGGAAGGGTGGCCGCCAGGGTAGTTACTCGCCAATGAAGACGCAGCGCGATTCTCAGACGACATCAGCGCTAATTGCAACATATCGCCGCGCGTTAACCCCGCACCTACAAAAAGCCGTGACCGCGTGCCTTTGACATAATCCACATCTTCGTCTGACACATAAATTGTCTCATCCAGCGATTGCTTAGCATCCAGCATCACCATGGCCGTCATCAGCTTAGTAATCGACGCAATTGGACTTGGTGAATTGGTATTTTTTGCGTAAACCACTTCACCCGTATTTTGGTTAATAATCAATGCTTTAGAAGAAGCTAGCTGCAATACGCCACTGCCGTCGTAATTGTCACCAAGCTCAAAGGCTTGCTGGCGTTGCACTTGCAATTGATGAGCCGCGCGCAACTTAACGTTGACTCTTTGCGCGTGCGCCCTGCGACTAGAAACATTAATAAAATGTTTTTTATTGCTGACGCCAATACGTTTGTTTGATGATTTATGGGCAGCCAAAACTTCTACCGGTGCTGCAACCAATGCTAATGCCATCAAATAAAACATCGATTTTCTAAAAAATTTCATCTTAATACTTTCCCTACATACAACACATTTGATTTTATAATAACCAAATAATGTTTACTTGTCATCTACTTAGCACGTATTTATAAAATAAATATTAAGATTTTATTAAGTTGTTACCTTTTTGACATAAGCCACAGCAGTTTGTGCGAAAATATTGATATTATTGTTAAGTGACATCATATAGACATCCATGAAATTTCCAGCACATCTGCACTACACATCCGAGCACTTATGGGCAAGCCAAGACCCGCATGGATACTGGCTCTCAGGCATTACCGATTACGCCCAAGATTTGCTTGGCGACATTGTTTTTATCGAGCCGCCTAAAGTGGGTGACGCACTGATTAACGGCAAGCCTTGTGGCATCGTGGAATCTGTAAAAACAGGTTCGGATTTGCATGCCCCTATGGGCGGCGTGGTCACAGAGGTTAATGAGGCGCTGTTAAACGCGCCAGAAGGCATAAACGATGCGCCTTACACAGCATGGATATTTAAATTTAAACCAACGGACGCAAGCGATACTAGCCACTTTTTAACGGCTGAGGCCTATAAAAAGCGCATTAACAAAGATTAAAATAGTCAGGATTGATTAGCTTGGTAGTACAAATTTTACTTTAAGCAATAAAGTCTGTAATTCGGCCGTTAAATCTTTGCGTAAATCATTTTCCAGCGCAGGCATCGCGGCTGCAATCATCTGCTCCACATGCTCACGCAACACTTCTTGCACCGCAGGCAAATCGCCATTCACTTGCGCTAAAAATTGATCTCTCACCAGCGCGCTTTGCGCGCTCATTTCATCCGCAATCTTGGCTTGATATTCCGCTGCCGCCGCGTTAAAAATTTCTGTTTTTTGCTCGTTAAAAGTAGTGCGCAATTGGGCTAAAGTTTCTTGCTGAATGGACCCCACTTGGCTGTGCATCAAACCCACTTGCTCGTGCGTACTTTCCTCAACGCGCTGATCAATCGACTGCAAAGCCGAATCCATGGCCAGCGTTAATCGCTCTTGATGCGTTGCCTGTAATTTTTCTTGGAAAACCTGCATTTTCTGCAGTAAGTCCTGCTCTAAATTGATGCTGGTTTTCTCTAATCCAACACTTAATTTTTGGCCAAAATCCACTTGAATTTCTTGCATTTTTTGCGCTAAACTTTGCGCGCCCGTTTGCTGCATTGTCTGCAATAATCCCTTAAGCGATTCGCCCAACTGCGCCTCGTGCTCGGCCAATGACTGCGCTTGTATCGCTTGCATGTGTTGTTGCAAATCTCGTTCGCCACTCGCACTAACCGTCTGCAACGCGCTTTGCAAAGCCTGACCTAATTGCACCTGATGCTCGGTAAGCGACTTTTCCTTAAAAGTCTCCATTTCGGCATTAACTTGCTGCGTGATATGCGTGCGCGTATCTACTTGCAAAGCTTGTACGTGCGCGTCTATTTGCGCGTTAGCCACGCCCAAGGCTGCTTGCACCTTATCTGCCAGCATAGCATCAAGCTTTGATGAAGCCTCGTCTTGTAAGGTCGAAAATTTAGCCGAAAGGCTCTCAAGCACGACATCCGCACTTGATTGATACATGCGCGGCAGCTCAGTTTTCAGGTCCGCCTTGGTTTTATCCACAAAGTTGCTGGTATTCGCAGCTATCGCGTTTTGCGTTTTTTCAATTTCAGATTGTAATATTTTTACCAAATCCTGATGCAGATCAACGCGCAAACTTTCCAATACCGATTGTCGAATATCCTCCTCCAGCCTTGGTTTTACGTGCGCAGCAACACGCGCAATGAGTTCTGGCGTCACGCCTAATGTCGGGTCTTCGCGTCGAGCCGGCTTAGATTCAGGCTTCGGCTGATACACATCAGTGAGTACGGGAATTTTATTTTCTGCCAAAGCGTTTCCTAATTAATTAAATTTGCCTGATCAATATGTTGAATCTCGTAGCCTCGATCGCGATAAAACTTGTAGCGTTGGCGCGCGGCAATTTTATCTGCTTCATCATGGCTCACCAACTCAATTAGCCGCCTAAATCGACTAAAAGCGGTGAGTTGCTGTTGTGTTAGATTAATCAAAATGTCGTCTTGAAACAAGGTTTTTTCTTGCCAATCCACGAGCACGGGTGTTGCCGCTGCATGTGTATGGCTTGCTAATACATTTGGCAAAAAACTACTTGCAACACCCTGCCACAAGGCGCTATTTACTTGGCTCGCAGCCTGTTCTGTTTCAGCAAAAATTGTCACCAAATGACGCTTTTCCAGCGCTTGCTGCACCAAATTGGCTAAAGTTATTTGCTTATCGGCCAAGTTGGAATAAAAAGTAATGCGCGTCACCGTGTTTACTTTAATCTATTTGGCGGCGCGATTGACTAAAAACGTGGTTAACAGCGGTACGGGGCGGCCTGTACCACCTTTTTCTTTGCCCGATTTCCATGCTGTGCCCGCAATATCCAAATGCGCCCAATGGTACTTTTTGGTGTAACGTGACAAGAAACAAGCCGCCGTGATGCTACCGCCTGCGCGCCCGCCGATATTGGCCATGTCAGCAAAATTGCTATCCAGCAAATGTTGATAATCATCCCACAGCGGCATGTGCCAGGCGCGGTCATGCGCGCTTTCGCCAGCTGCCAACAGTTCTTGGGCCAGCGCATCTTGGTTGCTAAACAAGCCGCTTGGGTAATGTCCCAGCGCGATGACGCATGCGCCTGTGAGCGTGGCAATATCCACCACTGCGCTCGGTTCAAAACGTTCGGCATAAGTCAGCGCGTCGCACAAAATCAAGCGACCTTCGGCGTCGGTATTGAGGATTTCAATGGTTTGACCACTCATGCTTGTCAAAATGTCGCCCGGCTTAATGGCGTTGCCACTCGGCATGTTTTCGCAGGTGGGAATAATGCCGACAGCGTTAATGGCTAAGCCCATCTCGCCAATAGCTTTAAACGTGCCTAGCACACTGGCTGCGCCACACATATCGTACTTCATTTCATCCATCTCGGCGCCAGGTTTAAGCGAGATACCACCAGTATCAAAAGTAATGCCTTTGCCAACGAGCGCGACTGGTTTTTGGCCTTTTTTACCTTTGTTGTGCTGCAACACAATCAAGCGCGGCGGCTCTACGCTGCCTTGTGCAACGCCTAAAAATGAACCCATGCCGAGTTTTCTAATTTCAGCCTCTTCCAACACTTCTACTTTAAAACCGTAAGCTTTGGCGAGTTTTTTGGCTTGCTCGCCCAAATAGGTGGGCGTGCAAATATTGGGTGGCAAATTACCCAAATCTTTTGCTAAGGAAACACCAGCAGCAATCGCTAATCCATGTTTTACGCCGCTCTCAGCCTGTTTTTCATCCGCCTTTTCCACGTAAATCGTAATTTTTCTTAGTGTTAAAGGCTCAGCTTTTTTCTGCTTGATTGCATTCACTTGATAGGTCGCGTCCTGCACCACCTCGACTAGTTGTGCAACTTTGGAATGCACAGTGGCATTTTTAATAGCAAGTTCTGGCAAATAAAATCCTGCATGCTCAACGCCTTTTGGCAGCGCTTTTACTGCAGCGCGCACCGCTTTGCTATATTGCGCCTCGGTAAATTCAGTCTGCTTGCCCAAACCTACAAGCAATACGCGGCTAGCAGCAATGTTAGCCAATTGGTGCATGACCAAAGTTGTGCCAATTTTACCTTCCAAATCGCCAGTTTTAAGCACGGCGCTAATAGCCTGTGCTGATGTGTCATCCAAACCTTTTGCTGCATCTGACAGTTTTTTACCCTCAAACACGCCCACAACCAAGCAATCGCCACGTTGTTTTTCAGGATTCCCGTTTTTTATGCTAAATTCCATTATTAGAACCTTTCGTTTACTAAATTTAACCTTAATTATCCAGCGTTTTGACCTGAAATCAAAGCGCAATATGCAAATTGCAAATATTTAAAAAATCTTTATCACATGAGCTAATCGCCACAGCGGGTGCGACATTTCTCATCCTCATTGGCATTATGATTGCGCAGCGCGCAGGCTACCTCGTGCGCAACGCTGAGAAAGGCTTGATTCCAAACGATGCCATCGTGACGATGCTGGGCTTTGGCATCGTCAAATTTCTGCCAATTATTTTATCACTGACCATTTTTTTATCGGTGCTACTCACACTCACGCGCTGGCATCGCGATTCTGAAATGGCGGTTTGGTTTAGCTCCGGCCTTAGCATGGCCAGCTGGATAAGGCCGATTTTAAATTTTGCCATTCCCGTTGTTGTGGTGATTTCACTTTTAAGCTTTACTGTCACGCCATGGGCCACGCGCAAAGTGGAGGATTACCGCGTGGTGCTGCAAGGCCGCGACGAGCTCGCTTCTCTCAGCGCTGGTACGTTTAAAGAATCCAGCGGTGGCGACCGCATTTATTTCATTGAAAGTTTTGACCAGCTCGGCAATGTGGTTAAAAACATTTTTGTGCAATCTACCCAGCACCAAAAAACAGGCGTGATTGTCGCCAGCCAAGGTAGCCGCTACAAAGCTAAAAATGGAGACAATTTTATTGTGCTAGAAAAAGGCCGCCGCTATGAGGGAAAGCCCAATTCTGCCGAGGTATCCATCACAGAGTTTGAAAAGTACGCCATCCGCGTTGAGACAAAAGAAGTCACGCGCGGGCCGGACACCACCACAGCAAAACCCACGCAACAACTGCTTGGAAGCGCGCAAAATATTGATAAAGCAGAGCTACAGTGGCGACTTTCCATCCCCATCTCCGCGCTGGTATTGGTGCTGCTGGCGGTGCCACTTAGCTTTGTCGATCCACGTGCTGGGCGCTCGCTAAACCTGATGTTTGCGATTCTGATTTACATGGTTTACAACAATATGCTGAGCATATCTCAAGCTTGGGTCACGCAAGGCAGGCTAAGCAGCTGGATTGGGCTATGGCCAGTGCATCTATTATTTATATTATTGGCTTTTTATTTGTATCATCGCCGCACCTATTTATTGCCAGTCATACCGCGCGCGGTCACTCACCTTTGGCCGACCAACTGGCAAAAGTAAAGCATATTTATGCGTATTTTTAATCGTTATTTTTGGCAAGAAACCAGCGTCAATATCTTTTTGATTATGCTGGGCTTGCTTGCCATGTTCTCATTTTTCAATTTAATTCAAGAGCTTGAAAGCTTAGGCCGCGGCGATTATGGCATTGGCAAAATGTTGATGTTCGTCATGCTCAGTATTCCTGGCCACATTTACGATGTAGTGCCGGTTGCGGTGCTGGTCGGCATGATGTACAGCCTAGGCAATCTTGCGCGCAACTCAGAGCTTGTCGTCATGCGCGTGAGCGGCCTATCCACCTTTGACATTGGGTTTTCGCTCATTAAAGTTGGTTTATTATTTACCATCATCACTTTTATTGTAGGCGAACTGATTACGCCAATTAGCGAAAAAATGGCGCAACGCATGCGCATTAAAGCGACTGAATCGGTAGTCACGCAAGATTTCAGATCAGGCTTGTGGGTAAAAGATGGTAGAAGTTTTGTGAACGTGGAAAATGTGCTGCCAGATGCCACGCTGGTGAACGTGCATATCTATGAATTTGACGAAAACTTTAGGCTGCGCAGCATTAGCAATGCCTCACAAGGTGGCTACGCGGATGATCGCTGGGGCTTAACGCAAGTAACGCAGACCAAATTTAACTATGCCAAAAAAATCGAGCAGAACACCGTGCAAACGCAAATGTTTAATAAAGCGAACTGGAAATCGCTGATTCGCCCCGAGTTATTGAATGTGTTACTGGTTGCGCCAGAAAAGATGTCTGCCTGGAATTTATATTCTTTCATTCAGCATTTGGAAACCAACAAACAAAAATCTACGCGTTACCAAGTGGCGCTTTGGGCCAAGATGACTTACCCGCTAGCGTGCATGGTGATGGTGCTATTGGCGCTACCATTCGGCTTTTTACAGCAACGCGCTAGCGGCACCAGCACCAAGATTTTTATTGGTATTTTGCTTGGCGTTGTTTATCAAATCATGAACCGCATTTTTGTACATATCGGCGTGCTAAACGATTGGCCACCCATGATGAGTGCGGTTATTCCCACCATTTTGTTTTTAATCGCCGGCCTGACGATGTTGTTTGTGGTTGAACGGCGCTAGAAGTGAGCAAGCGTTAAGGCAATTGAATTAAGCGCGTTTTAAGCAATCTGTCGTGTAAAAAAAATCGGTCTTTATCCACCAGCGCCCAAATAAAGCCTAGCCCCAGCGCCAATAGGGATGCGCTTGCCAGGGCATATCGTAGTACAGCCTGCTTGATATTAAGCGTTCCACTTTGCGCATTCACCAACTTGATTTTCCAAGCCTGCGATGCCAACGTTTGGCCACTTTTATGCCAGCACCACACAAAATATGCGCCTGCGACCAGCCACAAAATAAGCTGTAAACACATACGTTTTAGCGCATTTTCCGCATTGCCAAAAAACGCAACAAACAGTGCAACACACACCAACCAAATGGCGATAAGCAGCAGCAACTCATACACGCAAGCCGCGAAGCGTTTTGTTAAGCTGGCAGTTTGAAAATTTTGCATAAAAATAAGCCCGCTTGCGGCGGGCGATGATTGTGATTAATCCACATCAGGGTCGTAGTAAAGCTCAGGCGAGTCTCTACGCAATTTCTCGCGCTCGGCTTCTGGCAGTTTTTGGTGATCAGCCCATTTTTGGCGCAATTCCACCTGTTTTTCCGCGCTAAGTGTATAAAAATGCTGATAGCGAATTCGCGCATTCTCGCGCTCGTAAGGCGTCATGCGGCTCCATGTGTTCAAGCGACGTTGTACACGCACCTGTTTTTCCACATCCATTTTTGGATAATCTCTGACAATGTCCAGCATTTTAGCGCGCTGCCATGGCCTGAGCGTATCCCATTCACCACCGAGCGCAGAGAGTATTTTACGTTGATCATCCGTCAATTGCGCCCAGCTTTTGGTAGGCGCCTCATCTGCGTCACTTCCATTGAAAGAGGATTTAATACTGCCAAGATCGCCCATCGCCAATTGTAAAGGCGCTAGATTCTGCGCATGCACGCTGCCTGCAAACAATGCCAGCACAAACAAAATATTTCTCATTACTATTGCACCCTGATTTAAACCTGTAGTTATTATGTTTTTTGTTGCAAGTGGCTATCTGGCACATTGAGCGATGGCTCAAAACCCTTATCCACAAAGGCTTCTGGCGGCAAATCTGCGCCCAACAAAAACGCATCGCTAGATTCATTTTTATTCAATGATTGTAGCACCACAAAGCTGCTAATCATCATCGCCAACACCAAACCAGTGGCCGCAAGGCGATGATGCGTAACCCAAGCGCCTGCAACTGCTAAGGTGCCATCTACATTAACGCTTGTGCCAGCCAGTTGCGCCGAGTGCGCTTTCACCGCGCGTGCGCGACCATTTTCCAATTGCTTCATAGTACGCATACTCAAGCGCTTGGCGTGCGCATCTAGCAAGCCTGCAATTTGCTTGGCCTGCACTTCTAATGCTGCGTTAACTTCTTGATTTGTATTGTCTATGCTCATGACGCTGCTCCTACAATTCTATTTATTTAAGTCTATTACTATAAGCCTAATGCTAAATTTGCAATGACTTTGCTGCCCAAACCTTGTTTCTCTAATAGTGCGGCCATGGTGTGCAGGGCGCGCGAGCAATGCGTTTTTACGCTACCCTGCGAGCAGCCCATCATTTCGGCCGTTTCTTTCACATCCATGTCCTCCCAATAACGTAATACGAAGGCTTCACGTTGACGTGGGGGCAGCTTTTCTAGCGCTTTTTCGATGATTTTCATGGTTTGGCTTCGCTCAAGCTGAACTTGTGGATTGCTTGATTCGTCTCCCACATCAATCGTATCGAGCGGATCGTGATCTTCTTCACCATCCTGACCCGCGCCAAATGAGGAAAGTAGCGTCGTCCATAAGTTGCGCACTTTTTGCCTGCGCCAAAAATCCTTCATGGTATTTTGCAAAATACGCTGAAATAGCATGGGATATTCTGCGGTAGGTTTATCCGCGTACTTTTCTGCGAGCTTTAGCATCGCATCTTGCACAATATCCAGCGCAACATGCTCGTCACGCACGGCGTAAACCGTTTGTTTGAATGCACGCCGCTCCACATCACGCAGAAAATCTGATAACTCTTGAGAACTTGCCATGAATTTACTTAGGTAAAAATAGTTTTAATATCGAAACTTAATTTTGCAACCTAGAGTATATCAGCTTTATATTTTGGGCTTACTTTGTACTTACGCCTACCTTTTGGTTACAATCTTCCTTATCGCGTTCAAATCAAATCAATATGCCACGCATTTTATTACTGATTATTTTATTTTGGCTACTCTACCATGTGCTAAAGCGCCTTGCTGCCAGCGCAAATAAGGCGTCCACGCCGCAGCCAAAGCCTGCAGAAAAAATCGTACAGTGCTCACAATGTGGTTTGCACATTCCCGAGAGTGAAAGCGAAATTCAAAACGATTTAATCGTCTGCAATAATCCCAATTGCAAAAATCTAGAATCGCAGCAAAAATAGCATGGCGATTGAATTAATCTCTAATTTAGAAGCTAAATTAAGCGCTACGCGCTGGACTAGCCTGAAGCTCTATAATGTCTATCGCATCCTCATCGCGCTGATGTTTGTCGTCACGCAAGGGCTAATGAAAGACGGCAGTAGCTGGCAAGGTTTAATCGATAATCTGCCCACTTTTTTAGTTTTTGCCTATTTCACTTTTAGCATCATCTCCGCAATTTTTACCTGGTTCGAAAAGCCAGATCTTGACACTACGTTACCGCTTCAAATCATTATTGATGTCGTGTTTATTGTGTTTATTATGCACGCACAAGGCGCAGATCAAGGCGGCACGGGCTTGCTGCTTATTATCGCCATTGCCAGCGCCAGTTTAATCTCAGAAGGCCGCTTAGCCTTATTCTATGCGGCGATTGCGACAATAGGTATTTTGCTAGAGCAAACCTATAGTGCGCAATTTGGCGATAAATCGGCAGGCAATTACGCCAACTCGGTCATGTTAAGTTTGGCTTGTTTTGCCACGGCATGGTTGGCCTACAGCTTGGCTAAACGCACGCAAAAAAGTGAATTACTGGCCTCACAACGCGGCTTGGATGTGAAAAATCTAGCGCAAATTAATGCGCTGATTACGCACGAGATGCAAGATGGTGTGCTGGTGGTCGATCAAAATTTTCGTATCAAGCATCACAATATCCAGGCAGAAGCCTTGCTTGGGCAAGATGGCGAAAATTGGACAGAAAAAGCTTTAAATGAAATCTCAACTGAAATTGCCAGCTTAATGCAGCACTGGCTGGAAGAGTCCATGCTTTCGCCAGAAACGACAACAGCTAATATTCAAAAAGTAGCAACGCAATCACGCGAATTACGCATTAGCTTTTTACCCATTGCTGAAAATAGAAATCAAGGCGCGGTGATTTTTATAGAAGATTGGTCGCAAATGCAAACGCAGGCGCACCAAGTAAAACTGGCGGCGCTTGGCCGTTTAACAGCGAATATCGCGCACGAAATTCGTAATCCGCTTAGCGCGATTAGCCACGCCAACCAGTTGCTACAAGAAGAAGAGAATGTAAGCCCCGCCAGCAAACGCATGCTGCAAATTATTAGCGACAATGTGCAGCGACTCGATCAAATCATCAAGGACGTGCTGGAGCTGAATCGACGCGACCGCACCAACCAAGAAAAAATACTGCTAGAAAATTTTATTCATGACTTCTACGGCCAGTTTTGCGCAGTAGAGAAGATTCCAGAAGGATGCTTTAAACTCAGCCTTAGTAAGGCAGACACACTGGTTTCATTTGATCGCAGGCATTTGAACCAAATTTTGTGGAACTTGTGCAAAAATGGCTGGCGACACTCTAAACAAGGCGAAAATAGCCTAGAATTAACAGTTAATATTTTGGGTAAAATTCAAACCGTGCAAATTGAAGTAAGTGATGATGGTGAGGGCATTCCAGAAAACGTGAGTAGCCATTTGTTTGAGCCATTTTTTACCACGGAAAAATCTGGCACTGGCTTAGGGCTTTATATTGCGCGCGAGCTGGCCGATGCAAATGGCGCGAAATTGCAATTTAAACCCTCTAACGCTGGTGCGCAATTTACCATGTTACTTAAAAAGGCTTAATCACAATGGCAGAACAGTTTAACTGCTTAGTGGTGGATGACGAAACCGACATTCGCGAACTGGTCGTGCTCACCTTGGAGCGCATGGACATTCGCGCCGATAGCGCTGGCGATTTAGCTGAAGCCAAAGAGCTGCTTTCAAAAAGACAATATGACCTGTGCCTAACAGATATGCGCCTGCCAGACGGGTTAGGCTTGGAGTTGGTTCAACACATTGCGGCAAATTACGCTCGCCTACCAGTGGCCGTAATTACCGCTTACGGCAGCGCAGAAAATGCAGTTTCCGCATTAAAAGCGGGTGCGTTTGACTACCTGACCAAGCCTATTTCGCTTAAACAATTACGACCATTGGTGGAGTCCGCGCTTAAACTTTCGCGCTCCGACGTGAAAGAAACGCACAACACGGTCGATTTAATTGGCAGCTCGGCCGCCATGGGCGCCGTTCGTACCATGATAGAAAAACTGGCGCGCAGCCAAGCACCCGTTTATATCAGCGGTGAGTCGGGTAGCGGTAAAGAGCTTGCGGCGCGGCTTATTCACAGTAACAGCTCGCGCCGCGATAAAGCATTTGTTGCGGTGAATTGTGGCGCGATTCCCGAAACCTTGATGGAAAGTGAATTTTTTGGCTACAAAAAAGGGGCGTTTACTGGCGCGGCACAAGATACGTTAGGCTTATTTCAAGCGGCGAATGGCGGCACTTTATTTCTGGACGAAGTGGCAGATTTACCACTCGCTATGCAAGTCAAATTACTACGTGCAATACAAGAAAAAAAGGTGCGCAGCGTCGGCGGCACGGCCGAAGAACCTGTGGATGTACGCATTATTAGCGCCACGCACAAAAACCTGAGCGACATGATGGCAGCGGGCCAGTTCCGCCAAGATTTGTATTACCGTCTCAATGTCATTCAGCTCAAAATGCCATCGCTGCGTGACAGGCCTGAGGACATTCCAGAGCTGACGCAAAAATTGCTACAAAAGCTTTGCAATTCGCAATCTATCAACGTGCCCATGATTGAAGATAGCGCCAACAAGCTTATTTCAAAGCTACAATTTTCTGGCAACGTACGCGAGCTGGAAAACATGCTGGAACGCGCATTGGCGCTGTGTGACGGCGAAAAAATCTGCGCCGACGATTTGTTTATGGATCAAGATTCGGCGGTAAAAGTGGACGATGTCGCGAGCGCCATTGCCAACAAACCGCAAGATGTCAGTCTATCCGACTTCTTGGAAGATATTGAAAAAAACGCGATTTTGAAAGCTTTAGCAAAAGCCAACAACAACAAAACTGCCGCCGCCAAGCTACTCGGCGTGAGCTTTAGAACGCTGCGCTATCGCCTAAGTAAACTCGGGCTGAGTAAAGAGGATGACGCCGATTTAGAAGAAGAAAACTAACAGACAGATATGTCCTGAGAGGCTCATGGATATTGGCTCTCAGGGCAGTGTGTTAGCGCGGCTATTCATAAAGTATATTAATGCAACACAATGAATAAGTAAGTTAAATACAACGCACCATTAATAAACAAGTGCCACACCCGCAACCCACCTTTACCGACCAAATATCGCAACCAAATGGCTGCAATCAATGTGATTAAAATACCTGAGGTCACTTCGTGGCGTGGTGCCCACGGCGTGAGCATAATGCCAATGGCTGGCAATAGCGTGCCCTGAAACACCATCGCGCCCGTAATATTGCCAAACGCCAGTGTATCTTTGCCTTTGCGTATCCACAAAATACTATTTACTTTTTCTGGAAGCTCAGTCGCAATAGGAATAATCAACAACGAAAGCAACAAAGCAGAAATGCCCATCATGCTGGCGGCACCTTCTACCTGATTAATAAAACCCTTGGCGCCAAAAATCAATAGACCCAAACCAATTAAAAGTTGCAACAAAATCACAGCAAAATTATTTGGCAAGCCGAGCCTACACAAAAACATATCACTATCCGCTTCAGTTGCATGACCGTCCTCAACCAGCGCTTTTGAGGCGCGCAAGGTCATCATAATGTAAACAAAATAAGTAAGCACCATGATTGTGCCAATGCCATAGCGCACAAGCTCTAGCGTATGCGGTATATACAGCGCGACTGTAGCAAACGCAAATGCCACAATAAAAAAGTTCAGATCGCGCACTAAACCCGTGTGTTCTGGCCGTAAATGGCCATGCATGGTGCGGCGTTTCCAAACTGAAGCCGCCATTAAAAATAAAGATAATGTCGATAGCATGAGCGGTGCGCCCAATATCGCGCCTACGCCGATATCATGACCAGATTCTGCATTGCCGCTTGCGGATGTATAGGAAAAAATGGCTAAAAGCGGCACTAGCGTTTCAGGTAACGCAGTGCCGACTGCGGCAAATACTGAGCCCGTCACACCTTCGGAGATTCCCAGCTTTTCACCTAAATGTTCAAGCGCGTTGGTGAACACTTCCGCCGCAATTAAAATCACCAATAACATTACCAATAAATGTAAAAAAATCATGTAATCGCCCGCAAACAAATTAAAGATGACTATTTTAATGGTTTTCAGCCAAATTCACATAAAATAGTCACAATGAAAAAAATCACAATCAACAAAAAAGGATTCGCAACAGGTGCTAAGCAAATCGCCTCGCCCAATTTTGACGCTCGTCCTAAGCACGAAATTGATATGATTGTGATTCACAACATCAGCCTGCCACCCAATATCTACGCGGGTGCTGGCGTGGTCGAATTATTCACCAATCAACTAAATCCTGATGAGCATCCTTATTACGCGACGATTTACACCGCCAAAGTTTCCTCACATTTTTTTATCCGCCGTGATGGCGAGCTGATTCAATTCGTCTCGTGCTTGCAGCGCGCTTGGCATGCGGGCGCATCCAATTGGCTTGGGCGGGAACGTTGTAACGATTTCTCGGTCGGAATTGAGCTGGAAGGCAGTGATGATGATGCGTTTGAGGATGCGCAATATATCACCTTAAATGCATTGCTAAAATCTTTAAAAAAAACCTATTCAATTCAACATATTGTCGGCCATTCAGACATTGCGCCAGGGCGTAAAACAGACCCTGGGTACTGCTTTAATTGGCGGAAAATTGAAAATAATTAATTAGAAAATAATATGCAAAAAATAATCATTTTAATTTTAGCCTTGCTGATGGTGGCTTGCGGCAATAAAGCCAGTGATAAAGACGCCAATAAGAACGAGGCAAAGCCCACGCTCGTCACCGTCACGCAACTTAAAAATCAAGCTGTAGAAACCACTGAGGAATCGGTCGGCACGCTGGAAGGCTTGATTGACGCCACGGTGGCGGCCGAGGTGGTGGGACGCGTGATTAAAGTACACGTGGTGGCTGGCGAGCAAGTAAAAGCGGGGCAACTGCTTGCCACGCTAGATGCTAGCGATTTTGCCATGCAGCGCAATGAGGCGCAGGCAGAAATCGCGCGTATTCAAGCGCTGCAAGAAAATCAAGCAAAAGTAGTAGCGCGCAATCAAGCGCTGGTAGATAAAAAATTCATCTCGCAAAATGCTGTAGACACCGAAATTGCACAACAAAAAGTATTAAAAGAGCAGCTCGCCGCCGCCAAAGCCCGCGTTGGCAGCATTAACCATAGCAGCAGCAAATCCAAAGTGCTTGCGCCTGTGAGCGGCGCAATAGAAAAACGCTTGGTTGGCGTAGGTGATTTTGTGCGCATCGGGGACCCGATTGTACAAATTGTTTCAACGAAAAAATTGCGCGCGCATTTGCCCTTCCCCGAGCAAATTGCCGCCAAGCTAAAAGCGGGACAAAAAGTGCGTTTAACCACACCCAGCAGCACGACTGCTTTAGAAACGGTGGTGCACGAGCTAAAACCAATGATTACCGAAGGCAACCGCAGCGTGGATGTGATTGCCGATATGGAAAATCCAATCGATTGGCAACCAGGTGCTAGCGTCACTGGCATTGTGGTACTGGGCGAACAAGCCGCAGCATTAATGGTGCCTGAGCAAAGCCTGGTTTTACGCCCTGCTGGTGAGGTCGCGTATGTGGTGCGCGATGGTTTGGCGCACCAAGCCGTGGTGAAAACTGGCCAACATCAAAATGGATTGGTCGAGGTGCTAAGCGGCTTGCAGGCCAATGACATCGTCGTCGTCGATGGTGCAGGCTTTTTGACCGACAAAGCGCCAGTAAAAGTGAGCCCTTAATGTCATTGCCTGAGCTCTCGATAAAACGCCATGTCCTCGCTTGGATGCTTTCTGGCGTCATCATCCTCTTCGGCATCATCGCCTACCAGCGTATCGGCATCGACCGCATTCCTGCGATTGATTTCCCCGTCATCATGGTCACCACCACCTTACGCGGCGCGGATCCTGATGTCGTCGATACCTCCATCACCAGCGTGATTGAATCCGCCGTCAACACCACCACGGGCATCGATCATATTCAGTCCGCCTCGTCGCCTGGCGTTTCCAGCGTCAGCATTACTTTTGCGCTGGATAAAAACATCGACGTCGCCTATAGCGAGGTGCAATCCAAGGTCAATCAAGCCTTGCGGCGCTTGCCAACCGACACCGATCCGCCTGTGGTGCAAAAAGTAGATACCAACGCCTCGCCTGTGATTTGGCTAGCCTTGAGCGGCGACCGCACGGTGCAACAGCTCAATTTATACGCCAATAATGTGCTGAAGAAAAAATTCGAGACGATTCAAGGCGTAGGCGAAGTGCAGCTTGGTGGGCGGCGCGATCGTGTCATTCGCGTTAATGTCTCGCCCGAACGCATGGCAGCATACAAGCTCACCGCTACAGATTTAGTTAACGCCTTCAACCGCGAGCATGTGCAGCTTCCAGGCGGTTTTCTGGTGAGCCAGCAAGCCGAACAGCTACTCAAGTTGGACTTAGAATTTCACAACACCAAAGACCTCGCCAGTTTAATTATCTCTTCAAAAAATGGCGTTCCGATTTACCTGAAAGACATCGCTACCATCGTCGATGGCATTACAGACAACCGTCAAGTGGCACGCTACAACGGCAAACCCACGGTGGGTTTGGGCATGGTTAAAATCGCCAACGCCAACACGGTGAAAATTATTGAAGATGTGATTCGCAAATTAGAAACTGACGTGCGCCCCAATTTGCCGCCTGGCATGACGCTGGAAATTTCTACCAACGACTCTATTTTTATTAACCAACTGGTCGCCTCGCTTAAAGAGCACTTGGTAGAAGGCACGCTGTTCGCGGCGCTCATCGTGCTCATTTTTATGCGCTCGTTTAGCTCGACTTTGATGATCTGTATGGAAATCCCCGTCTCTTTGCTTGGCGCAATCGCCGTCATGTATTTTTCTGGCTACACCTTCAACAGCATGACGCTGCTTGCCTTGTTATTGCTCATCGGCGTGGTGGTGGACGACGCTATTGTGGTGCGCGAAAGCATTTTGCGCCACATGTCGGGCGAAGCTGGCATTGGGCTAAAAAACCTCGATTTAAATAACAAGCAAGCTGTGGCCGCTTACAGAACACAAACCACGATTGATGGCAGTCGCGAGGTCACATTTGCCGTACTCGCTTCATCGCTTTCACTCGTATGTATTTTCGCGCCCGTCATTTTTATGGACGGCATTATGGGCATGTTTTTCAAATCATTCGCAGTCGTCGTTACCTTTGGCGTGTTGGTTTCGCTGTTCGTTTCGCTCACGCTCACGCCCATGTTGTGCTCGCGCTACTTAAGCGTAACGCATAAAGAAAATGCAGTTTACCGTTTTACTGGCAGGCGCTTGGCATCCCTAGATGATTTCTACAAAAAGATATTGGGCTTTACGCTTAAGCATCGTGGTTTAGTGTTGCTCATCACCGCGCTATTTGTGGGTTTATCGGGCTATTACACACTCAAAAATGTGAAAAAAGATTTTGTACCCGAAACCGACGAAAGTAGCTTTAGCATCAATATTAAAACGCCATTAGGCTCCAGTTTGGAATACACAGATTCGCGTATGAGGCTGGTAGAAGCGACTTTAGCCAAACATCCAGATTTAATCGACAGTTACTTTTCAACCATTGGCGCAGGCTCGCGCGGGCAAGTGAACCAAGGCAATGTCAACGTGCGCATGAAACCAAAAGAAAAACGCCACAAAAGCCAACAGCAATTTACTAAGGAACTCAAAACCGAGCTAGGCGCGATTCCTGGCGTGCGCGCCAGCCCTTCTGGCACGTCGATTGTGCGCGGCCAGCGCTCGGAAAAATTGCAGTTTAACGTCACAGGATCAAACCTCAACGAAATCGGCAAAATCTCGCAAACCTTACAACAAACGCTGAGCAATAACAGTGATATTGGCAAAGTGGACGTGGACGTGCAGCTTGATTTGCCACAACTGGAAATGCACATCGACCGCGTGCGCGCCGCTAACTTAGGCTTGAGCGCCAATGAAATCGCCACGGCAGTGAGTTTGTACGTGGGCGGTATTAACGTTGCCAAATATAACGATGACGTGAGCGACGGCCAGCGCTATGACATTCGCCTAAAAACCACGGATGGCGAGCTTAAAAACACAGCGGATTTAAGCAAAATCTATTTGCGCAGCGCTAGTGGTGATTTAGTGCGGCTGGACGCAGTCACCAGCTTTAAACCCACGCTGGGCGCGGCGGTGATTGGTCGTTACGATTTACAATACGCGGTGAATTTTTACGCCAACCCTAACGTTCCACTGGGCGAAGCGGTGAACATTGTGAACGAAGCCGCAAAAAAACTCGTTCCGCCAAGCTACAAACTGAAATACACGGGCCAAGCGGAAGAACTGGGCAAAACCATGAAAAACGTCAAGTTTGTGTTTGCGTTGGGCTTTTTGTTGCTGTACATGGTGCTTGCCAGCCAGTTCAATTCGTTTATTCAACCCGTTATTATTATGCTGGCGCAGCCGCTCGCTATTATCGGCGGCTTAATCGCGCTGCAAATCACGCGCAATACGCTGAATATTTTCTCCATGATTGGCTTGGTGCTGCTGATTGGCTTGGTCGCGAAAAACTCTATCTTACTAGTAGATTTAACCAACCAAACATTAGAAAAAGTACGCGAAAAAGGCATAAAAATGAATAGAGAAAGTATTAACGCTGCGCTTGCTGAAGCCTGCCCAGTGCGGTTACGGCCTGTGCTAATGACCTCGCTAACCATTATTCTCGCCCTGCTGCCAGCCGCGCTGGGCTTGGGCGCTGGCTCAGAAACCAACAAACCGCTTTCCATCGCCATTATCGGCGGCATGGCTTCTTCCACATTGCTCACTTTGGTTGTTGTGCCAGCAGCATATTCGCTGGTGATGAGTGGTTTACAACGTTTCAAAGATGAATGGTAGCTATGCAGCAAATCTTGGTTTATGCAGATTCACTTTCTTGGGGCATCATCCCCAATACCCGTCAGCGTTTACCGTTCGACGCGCGCTGGCCAGGTGTGATGGAGCTTGCGCTAAACCTTAATGAAAATCGCTTTCGGGTGATTGAAGATTGCTTAAACGGTAGACGTACCGTGTGGGATGACCCGTTCAAAGCTGGGCGAAATGGCTTGATTGGGCTTGCGCAGCGCATTGAGGTAAGCACGCCGCTCGCTTTGGTCATCTTGATGCTCGGCACTAACGATTTTCAAGCGGTGCACGAAAATAATGTGTCGCAGTCCGCGCAGGGCATCAGCGCGCTCATTCAAGCCATTCGCACTGCGCCTATTGAACCCGATATGTTAATACCGCCAATTTTGGTGATAGCGCCGCCCGCCATTCGGCCAGCAAAAGCCAATATAGTGGAAAAATTCGCTGGCGGGGCTGAAAAATGCTTAGGATTATCCGCAGCGTATGCAGAAATCTGCCGCCAAATGCAGTGTCATTTCTTTGATGCGAATGCTGTGGTGGGCTCTAGCAAAGTGGATGGCGTACATTTAGATGTCAGCGCACACTTAGTCTTGGGGCAAGCGTTGTCAAAGCTAGTTCCCAAGTTACTCAATTACTAAAGTCTACTGTTAAAAGTTAAATAGTTTCTGCCCGTCTAACTTCCAAAAGCTTGGCCAAATACTGTAAATTCAAGCCCTCCACTTTGGGCTGCCAAAGCTCAGGATTTTTAGGAAAGTCTTTAAACTCGCCTGTGCGCTGATAACCCAGCTTTTCGTAAAACGCAATCAACTCGTGACGTAGCGAAATCACCGTCATGGTAAAACCTACTGCGCGCCATTCTCTGCGCGTTAAGGCCTCTGCAGCATTAATAATCTGTTTGCCGTAACCTTTGTTTTGCTGGGTAGGTTTTACCGCAATCATGCCGAAATGCGCAGTATTGCTACCCCCGATGGCCTGCCACTCGCAACAGATTGTGGCGACAATTTCGTTATTATGTGTGCCGATAAGGATAAACGCATCTTCGCGTTTGATGATTTGTGCAACTTCCGTTGTTGTTGTGCGTAAACCTTCGAGTAAATCGGCCTCGGTCGTCCAGCCTTTGCGGCTGCTTTCGCCACGATAGGCGGCGTTGATGAGTTGCGCGATTGCGCTGGCGTCGCTGATTTCAGCTTTTTGAAACAACAACATCAATTTATTTTACTATCTTTTGGACGATTAGACTCACCACCATATCACCCTCCACATTCACTGTGGTACGCAGTGTATCTAGCGCACGATCAATCGGTAGCAAAATCGCAATGGCCTCGGCGGGCAAGCCCACACTTTGCAATACCATCACCATCGTCACCATGCCTGCGCTGGGGATACCCGGCGCGCCAACGGCGGCTATCATGGCGGTAAAAAATACCACCAGTTGTTGCGCAAAACTGAGCTCTACCCCTGCTAAATTGGCAATAAATAAAGCGGCTGCGGCCTCATATAGCGCAGTGCCATCCATATTGACGGTTGCGCCTAGCGGCACCACAAAGCCAGCAATTTCGGGTTTAACGTGTAAATGTTGTGTGGTGCAACGCAAGGTAATGGGCAAGGTGGCGGCGCTAGAGCTAGTGGCAAAAGCCGTGACTAAAGATTCGCGTGCGCCGCACCAAAACCAAAGCGGCGTTTTACCTGTGATTAGATAGAGCATGAGGGGCAGAATTACTACGCCATGCAATAAAGTGGTGCCTGCTACCACAGCCACAAATTTTGCCAGCGTGCCCAGCATGGCGACATCTTGCGTGGCCACCAGCTTAATGAGCAAAGCGGCAATGCCAAACGGCGCAAGACGCATCACCCAACCCACAATTTGCATGGTAAGTTCTAGGCCTTCTTGCAATAGGTTGCGAATATTGTTGTAACGCTCGCCACCCACCACCAAGGCAATGCCAAGCAAGAGCGCAAAAATGACCACCGCCAGCACATCGCCCTTGGCTAAAGCGGCAAACGGGTTGACAAACAAACCATGCAAAAACGAAGCAAAAAACTCGGGCATGGACATTTGCTTGGCCTCGAAACCCTGCATAGCGCCTTGAAACATGGCGATATGCAAATCTGCACCCGGTTTAAAATAAAGGCTGGCAGACATACCCACCAAAATGGCAATGGCCATGGTGAGGGCAAAAAACGCCAGCGTGGTCACCCAAACTTTGTTCATTTGGCTATGCTGGCGCAAATTGGCAATGCCTACCGCAATGCTGCAAAACACTAATGGCACCAAAATCATTTTAAGCATATCGATAAAAAGCGTGCCGATTAGCCCCGTGGCATACAAACTGTTTTTAACCACAGGCGCATCTGCCCCCATACCATGCAGCACGACGCCACCCAACACACCTACGATAGCGCCGATTAAAATTTGCAGGTTTAAGCTGGGGAGTTTCATTGCTATTTAGCTTGTTTTGGCTTAGCTACTTTAGGTTTAACAGCTTTGGGTTTAACGACTTTTGCTTTGGCCGTTTTGAGTTTGACGGCCTTTGCTGGTTTTTCAGCGACATTGTGCGTTGCGTCTTCAACTTTTGGCTCTACAAGTTTTTTAGTTTCTGGCGCGGCGGTTTGGGTTGTTTTTTCAAACACAGCGGCAAAAAAGCCATCGGTACCATGCAAATGCGGCAATAATTTTAAGTATTCGCCAGTATCAAGTGCAATTTGTTGTTGCGCTAAAATTTGGTTGGCGGGTACTAAAACATAATCAGGATGCCCGCTTAAAAAGCTTTCAACAATCGCTTCGTTTTCATCTCGCAATAGGCTACAAGTGGCGTAAATTAAGCGTCCGCCGCTTTTCACCAATTTGGCGGCTCGCGACAAAATATTTGTTTGCTTCACGTTCAACTCGGCCACGGCTTGCTCGGTTTGGCGCCATTTTAAATCGGGGTTACGGCGCAAGGTACCGAGGCCTGTGCAGGGTGCATCGACCAACACACGGTCAAACTTGCCATTCAGGCGTTTTAGTTTTGCATCGTTTTCACTCGTAATGACTTGCGCGTGTAAGTTAGAAAGACCGCTACGCTTGAGGCGCTGCCCTAAGTTATTGAGGCGTTTTTCAGAAACATCAAACGCGTACAATCTGCCAGTATTTTTCATCAGCGCGCCAATCGCCAACGTTTTTCCACCTGCACCTGCGCAAAAATCGGCAATCATTTGCCCACGTTTTGGTGCCACTAAATAAGTCAGCAACTGGCTACCTTCATCTTGCACCTCAATTTTGCCCTCGGTAAACAGCACGTGTTTATTGATTCCCAGCCGTGCTGGCATGCGAATGCCAATCGGCGAAATCGGCGTAATGGCAATGGTCTGCTCGTTACTGGTGTTCTCTGCCAGCATTTTTTTCAGCACGTCTTCGCGATTGCCTTTAATCGTGTTCACGCGCAAATCCAAACTGGCTTGCTCGAACATGCTACGGCAAATCGTTAGCGCCTCTTTCTCGCCGTATTGTGCAACCAGTTTATCCCAAAGCCAATCGCGCACATCGGCCTGCACAGCCAGCGGCAGGTCATCTGTCGATTTCGCTTTAATGGTAATCGCCCATTCTTTTTGCTGCTCGCTAAGCACGCTATCTAACTCGCGGATACTTTTGCCCTCGATGCGCAGCAGCCAAGCCAAAATGAGCTTACGCGCATCGTCTGCATCGCCTTCCTCACTCGCAGTCACCGTGCTTAAATAGCGCAAACGGCGCAGCACGCCATACACACTTTCCGCCACAAATGCGCGTTCCTTTGTACCTAAATCGCGATTATTACGAAAAAATTCGCTCAATTTTGCATCGGCTGGACTATTAAAATCCAACAGATTACTAAGTAACATGGCGGCTTGACGGATTAAATTTGCATTCATTTTTTACTTTACTTGTTGTGAGCTATCGATGGTGGGACGGTTAGTCACAACGCGGGTCGCGACAAACTCATAAATCTTGCCATTTTTTTCAATTTTACGAATTTTGACTGGAATATATTGATAATCTATCGCCAGCCAAAGCTCGATTTTTTCTTCCACTTCCACGCCAGTATGCACGATATGGATGGTTTTAACCTCGCCTAAGGCCGAGTTTACGTTTTCCTCGCCCTCAAAGGCGTAATCATACTCGCGTAATTTTTTACCGTTGGTAATATTTAGCTGCATTTTTTGCAAGGGTGCCACATACATAAACTGGTACATAAAACTCAGCACATCCTGCGTGCCTTCTAGCAGCGGCTCTTTTGTCTCGACATCTTTACTGGTTAATTGCAATGTGTTGGCCTGCCAATCAAACACCGCTTTACGCGATTTATCAGTTTTATCGCCAAATGTGTACGCATAATTTAAAGGTTGCAGCCCTGTTTTAGTCAGCAAGCCATCGCTGGTTTGCAACAAATCTGGCAATATTAACGCCGCCAAGCCCCTTGCTTCTACCAAAAAGCTGAGCTGATAGTGCGTGCCGTCCACCAAGTTAAAAATGATTTTACCTTTACCCTCGGCAGGGCCATCTATCTTGGTGCTGACATCAAAATAGGTTTCCACATATTGATAAGCGTTTTCGTTAATGACCAAACCTTCGTCCTTTGGCTGCGGTACTTGCTCTGGCGCGGCTTCAACTTTTTCGGGCTCCATAGGCGGCGCTGGCTCTGGCGTTAGCACTGGCTCAGGCGCTACGTTATCTGGCAAAACTTCAGGCACTGGCTCGGGAGCCGCCTCCTGCTTGGGTGCTGGCGGTGGCGATTTTTTAGGTTTGGCTTTTTTAGGGGCTGGCTTTGCTGCTTCTGGCACTGGCTGCGGCGGCTCCACTTTTTTTACCACCGCTTTAGGCATTTGAAGGCGCGCCTCAATCGTATGCACCTCTTTTTTAAAATAAGGTAGCGACAAATCTAAACTGCCAAACAACATGGCGTGCAGCAAAATAGAAACGAGCAACGCAAGCGCAAGCCGCGTGTAGCTTGATTCTTGCATCAGTGCTTCAAATTTATTCCACATGAATTTTTGTTAAAGTTTGTTCTAAGCTAGCGCCGCGGTCATCCACCAGCAAATAGCGTATGGGGATAAAATTTTGCGCTTCGGCGAGCCAAAGTTCTTTTTTATCTTTGCTATCCGCCGCCGTGCTCACCAAATGCACCGTTTTATTATCAACGCCATCAGTTTTAAGCACTAAGCCGCGCGCCGCCACCTTGTACACATATTGGTTGAGCTTTTTACCCGTCGTCAGGCTGACTTTTACTTCATCCTTTGTCGGCGGATTAAACATAAATTGATAGACATAACTCGCCAAATCTTGCGTGCCATTTTCTAAAACTTCTGTTTTATTCTCGCCTTTTATTTGCATACTGAGCGATTTTTTTGCCCAATCGAAATCCGTAAGCAGTGTTTTTTTGTCGTTATCACCTTGGTGCAACTCAAAATGGGAAGGTTTTAAGCCATCCGCATTCACTTCGCCCACGCTGGTCAGTTTACGCTCGCCAAACAAGGCGTAAAAACCAATCCCTTTAGTAATAGATTCGATGCGATATTGCTTACCATCTTGCGTAAAATTTTCTTTCACCGTGGCAAATGGCTTGCCGTCGCGCTTCACTTCATATTCGAGCTGAATATTTTTAGGTAAGGCATACGCCAGATTTGCGCCAAACAAGCAAAGCAGCGTTAACAATCGCGTTAATTTCAACATGCATTTTCTTTCTGTTATTCAGGAACACATTTAACGCACATCGGCTAATCGCGTTGTCTTGCTTAAATAACGACTGTAGGCGCCTCGCCTGCATTTTGCGCGCGAATGTGGCCGAGTGTGAATACTTGCTCACCGCTGGCAGCCAATAGCTGCGCGGCTTGCAGAGCATGTGCTTTATCTACAATTACCACCATGCCAATGCCGCAGTTAAAGGTTTTGTGCATTTCATGGTCGCTAATATTGCCCTGCGTTTGCAACCATCGAAATAGCGGCGGAAGTGTCCAGCTATTTTTACTAATTTCTGCCGTCAAGCCTGCGGGTAAAACGCGCGGCACGTTTTCTGTTAAGCCGCCGCCAGTAATGTGCGCCATGCCTTTTACCGGTAAAGCTTCAATGAGTTTAAGCAACGATTTCACGTAAATTTTAGTCGGCGCCATGACGACATCTTTGAATTTTCTGCCATGGAAATCCGACTCAAAATCGATGCCAGATTTTGCAATCAACTTACGAATGAGCGAATAACCATTGGAATGCGCGCCGCTAGAAGCTAAGCCCAGCACCACATCGCCCGCGGCGATACTTTTGCCATCAATAATATTGGCTTTATCCACACAACCTACGGCAAAACCCGCTAAATCGTACTCGCCAGCGGGGTACATGCCCGGCATTTCGGCCGTTTCGCCGCCCACTAAGGCACATCCCGATTGCTCGCAGCCTTCGGCAATACCTTTAATCACTTGAGCGGCGGTGCCTACTTCTAGCTTGCCACAAGCAAAATAATCGAGGAAAAACAGCGGCTCTGCGCCTTGCACCAATATATCGTTGACGCTCATGGCGACTAAATCAATGCCCACCGTGTCATGCTTATTGAGCTCAAACGCTAATTTCAACTTTGTGCCGACGCCATCAGTTCCCGAAACCAAAATCGGCTCTTTAAATTTCTTTGGCACGGCAAATAGTGAGCCAAAACCGCCAATGCCGCCCAGCACCTCTGGGCGCATGGTGCGCTTGGCGTAAGGCTTAATCTGCTCAACTAAGGCATCGCCTGCCTCAATATCCACGCCTGCATCGCGGTAGGTAATAGAAGTATTGTCTGGTTTTGTGCTCAAAATAAGGCTCGCTTGAATTTAAAATAGGCGCTAGAAATAAAAATGCAAATAAATTAAGTATAATTTTAACCTAAATGAACACCGAACCCAAAAAAGAAGCGTCAAATAAACTGTTCTCAGACAATCGCTGGCTGATTTTCACCGCGCTTTTTGTATTTTTTATTTATTTGCTGCTGCCCGTGCTCACGCCGTTTTTAATTGCCGCCGTGCTGGCTTATATTTGCGATCCCTTAGTCGATAAAATCAGCTTGTGGGGCGCAGCAAAATTTAAGCTCGGCCGCACGCTGGCCACGGTGCTGGTGATGCTATTGATTTTCGGCTTACTGATTGGCCTATTTTTTATTTTAGAGCCGCTTTTGCAAAAAGAATCCACGCTCATCGCGCAGCGTCTGCCTGCCGTCATCGCCAATATCCGCGCGGCTTTTGAGCCATGGCTGCAAAGCCATTTTGGTATTAGTTTGAATGTGGATAGTGCGCAAATTCAGCAAGTGATTACCGCGCATTGGAAAACAGCGGGCGGCGTGCTGGCCGATGTGCTGAAAAATGTTGGCGCGCACACCAAATCGCTTATCGGTATTGTGGCGAATATTTTGCTGCTGCCCGTGGTTTTGTTTTATTTACTGCGCGATTGGGATGGTTTTGTGCATAGCATTAGCCAGCTTATTCCGCGCGATTGGTCAGAAAAAACTGCTACCATCGCCAAAGAAATCGACCAAGTGTTGGCTGAATTTCTGCGCGGCCAACTAACTGTGATGCTTGCCATGAGCGCTTTTTACATCATTGGTTTATGGCTGGCCGGGCTCGATATGGCGTTGGCGATTGGCCTTATTGCGGGCATGCTCGGCTTTGTGCCCTACTTAGGCATTGCGCTAGGCCTAGCATTGGCGCTGTTGGTAGCGGCATTGCAATTCACCTCGCTCGGCCAATTCATCCCCGTTTTGTTGGTATTTGGCTTAGGCCAAATCGTCGAAGGCACCATTCTCACGCCCAAACTCGTTGGCAACCGCATTGGCTTGCATCCTGTCATCGTTATTTTTGCCTTGCTCGCAGGCGGGCAACTTTTCGGCTTCACGGGTGTGTTACTCGCCCTGCCCGTCAGCGCCGCCATTGCTGTGGGCTTGCGCCATACCAAATCGAGCTATCTCAGCAGCGATACCTATTTAAAATGAAGCAGCTTTAAAAGTGAAGCAATTATTGCTCGACATTAAGCCGGCCGCGGCACCCAGCTTGGATAATTTTGTGGTCGGACGCAATGCTGAAGCGCTCGCCAACCTGCAAGCTGCCACGCAAAATGGCGCGCATTTTGTTTATATTTGGGGCGAAAAAGGGTGTGGAAAATCTCATTTACTATCGGCCTGCGAAGCGCATGGAATAAGGGTGGCAGACGATGTGCATTTGCTTGAAAATGAAGCGCAAATCGACCTTTTTAACACTTACAATCAACTTAAAGAAAATGGCGAAATTTTAATTGCGGCAGGCTTGCATGCGCCCGCACAAATGGGCTTACGCGACGATTTAGCTACGCGCTTGGCTTGGGGCTTGGTGTATCAACTGCATCCGCTAAACGATGCCGAAAAAGCGCTTGCGCTAAAAAATCACGCTATTGAGCGCGGTATTAAACTTCCAGATGAGGTTACCGATTATTGCCTGCGCTATTTACGCCGCGATTTACCAACGCTAATGGCCACTTTAGATGCTCTGGACGAATGGTCGCTTACCGCGCACAAACCTGTAACCGTGCCAATGCTAAAGAAGTTATTGCAGCTGGATTTAGGAATTTAAGCTTTTGCTGTAAACTATTAATTTTACATAATTCATTGCTTAACCCATTGATAGATAACTACTATCCGAGGCTAATATGATACGACTCTCTGAAATAAAACTGCCCTTATTACTTGCCGCAGATATGGGGCATGCCGACGCCGAAATTAAAGCGGCACTCTTAAGAAAACTCAATATTGCCGAAGCCGATTTAACCAACTTTACGATTTTTAAACGTGGTGTGGATGCCCGCAAACGCAACGCCATTTTGTTGGCTTATATTGTAGATTGCGAAATAAAAAACGAAGCTAAAATTTTAGCAAAATTCGCCAAAGACCCGCATGTAAAGCCGTCGCCAGATACCAGTTACAAATTTGTAGCGAAGGTTAATAATGCCCCCTCTCCCCAGCCCTCTCCCGCAAGGGGCGAGGGAGCTAGGCCGATTATCGTGGGTTTTGGTCCAGCAGGAATTTTCGCCGCGTTGATTTTAGCGCAAGCGGGCTATAAACCAATTGTGCTGGAGCGCGGAAAACCCGTGCGCGAGCGTACAAAGGACACTTGGGCACTGTGGCGCGGCGGAAAACTTAACCCAGAATCGAACGTGCAATACGGCGAAGGTGGCGCGGGCACGTTCTCGGACGGCAAGCTTTATAGCCAAATTAAAGATCCTAAATTTTACGGGCGCAAAGTGATTAGCGAATTTATAAAAGCAGGTGCGCCGCCAGAAATTGCCTATGTAAGCCACCCGCACATTGGCACGTTTAGGTTGGTTGGCGTGGTGGAAACCATGCGCGAAACGATTAAAAGCCTAGGCGGCGAGATTCGCTTTGAAAGCAAAGTGGATAAAATCGAGCTTAAAGATGGCGCTGTGCGAGGCGTAACGCTGGCAAATGGCGATTTTTTAGCGACCAATCATCTCATTTTGGCAATCGGTCACAGCGCACGCGATACCTTTGAGATGATTCACAAGCAAGGCATATATGTCGAAGCTAAGCCATTTTCTATTGGTTTTCGCATTGAGCATCCGCAAAGCCTCATTGACCATGCACGTTACGGCAACAACGCACAACACCCCGTGCTGGGCGCGGCAGATTACAAATTAGTGCATCACGCCAGCAATGGGCGCAGCGTATATAGCTTTTGCATGTGCCCGGGCGGCACGGTGGTGGCCGCGGCAAGCGAGCCAAATTGCGTGGTGACCAACGGCATGAGCCAATACAGCCGCAACGAGCGCAACGCCAACGCGGGCATCGTCGTCGGCATTACGCCAGAGGTTGATTTTTCTAGTCATCCGCTTGCGGGGATGGAATTTCAGCGCAAATTAGAACGCCAAGCCTATGCGCTGGGAGGCAATAACTATTCGGCGCCTGGGCAATTGGTGGGGGATTTTTTAGCCAATAAAGCGAGTACAAAATTTGGCGAAGTGACACCAAGCTACGCGCCAAGTGTGACGCTGACTAATTTGGATGCTGCCTTGCCAGCATTCGCCATTAGCGCCATGCGCGAGGCCATTCCTGCGTTTGCCAAACAAATTAAAGGTTTCGATTTACCTGATGCCATTTTAACGGGCGTGGAAACGCGTACTTCGTCACCCATTCGCATCAAACGCGACGACGAAACGCTGCAAAGTATTAATACCAAAGGTTTGTATCCATGCGGCGAAGGCGCGGGTTATGCGGGGGGAATTTTATCGGCTGGCGTGGATGGTATTCGCGTGGCCGAAGCGGTAAGCTTGAGCTTAAGCGACAATCACTAAAGTCTCGCCAGAGCCCGATTTTCCTTGATTATCTGCCCAAGTGACTGAAATCTTATCGCCCACTTTTGCGCCAACAATTTTAAAAGTGAGGTAAGGATTTTTCGAAATGCCCGTGCCAAGTTGCATTTCCAGCACAGGTTTTTCGTTCAAACTCACAACAGCAGTTTGAATAAAATGTTCAGGAATGAGGTTGCCAACATCATCTTTACCGCGCCCAGTGTGCATGGGGTGAATAATAATCGCTTTAACTTCAGTCGTTTCGCCCGTTAATTTGGCACGCAATTTCATGCTAGTTTCAAACTTCTCATTGGCGCTTCCGCCGCCCCCACAACCATTTTCCAGCACTTCCACTTTTTTCGATGTCGCATAAAACTTGTCGCCAACTTTGGCGATAATGGTCACATCAGAAGTTTCTGCCATTTTGATGCGCGTGATAAAAAATGGCTGCGCGCCATTTTTAAACGCATATTTTCCCAGCAAGGCGGTTGGATTTTTGTCCACCAGCACGTAAATCGCCTCGGTATTTGGCAACAAGCTTGTGGCTTCAATTTGAATAATCGCGCCATTTTCGGCTTTGTCTGGCGCAATAATTTGCAGTTCTTTTGCGCTTAATAGGTTGCCAATCGCCAAACTTTTTAGCGTATCATTCAATCCAATCGCATCAAATGCAGATTGATTCCATGCCGCAGCCATTGCCCTGAGAGGCAATACCAGTGCGGCTGCTAGGCCGGTTGCTAAAACACTTAAAAACATTCTGCGTTGCATATTTTTTCCTAAAAACTCACTTTAACTTATCCGCGCCATGGACTATGTAACAATAGTCACTCAACTGGTTTCTCATTTTCTTGTAAACGCTGCAACTCCTTCAAGCGCGCCTCTACAATCGATTTCTCGTAAAAACTGCCATCTTTCGCTTTTGCCGCAAACTCCATCTGCTCCACCGCTTTGGGCAAGTTGTATTGACGGAAATAGGCCTCGCCTTGCGCCTGAAAACGCAGCAAATCTTTGCCCTTCGCCGTGTACGCTTTTGCCAAAATTGCGTAAAAATAGGCATCATTCGGATACAAACTTTGCTTGCTTTGCACCAATTGAATCGCATTATCTGGCTGCTTAATGGCCAAATAATGGTCAGCATAACCGTATATCAATGCGCGATGCGTAGGAAACGCGTTTAAGCCTGCCGCATATTGAACGGCAGCTGTTTTAGGGCTGTTGCGCGCCACTTCTACACGCGCAGCCAGCGTTTCAATCAGCGGATTTTGCTGATTATTTTTTTGGGCATTGGTTCTAAGCCATTTCAACTGCGTCGAAGCGCCATTCACATCATTTTTGCGTAGCATCGCTACCGCCAGCCCATAATGCTCGGCCGTTTCATTGGCAAAATGCCCTTCTTTAATATTATCGTTAAATTGGTCGATAGCACTTTGCGCCAAGCCATTGCTGGCGCGCAATTTGGCGCGAATCAACTGAAAATTTAAGCTGTCTGGCACTTGCTTATACGGCATATTTTCCACGCGATTCGACACATCGGCAATACGCTCGCTGGTGAGCGGATGCGTGCGCAAAAAGCTTGGCGCAGCGCCTTCGCTAAAGCGCGTTCCGCGTTGTAAAGTGGTAAAAAATGCGGGCATGGCGCGCGGATCAAACCCCGCGTTTTCCATAATAATCAAACCGACGCGATCCGCCTCGCGCTCGTGCTCACGCGTGTAATCTAACTGCCGTTGAATACCCGCAGCGGTAGAAGTGGTGAGCGCGGCATTTGCCAGCTCTGGGTTGGCGCGCGCCACCAGCAAAGCCAAAGCAATACCCGCAATGTTTTTAAAAGAATCCGTTTTTTGCTTGGCCAACATGCGCGCCAAATGGTGCTGCGTCTCGTGGCCAATTTCGTGGCCAAGCACGCTGGCCAGCTCCGATTCGCTATTCGTCGCTAGCAACAAGCCCGTATGCACGCCAATCACGTGGCCAGGCAACGCAAACGCGTTAATAGAATTATCTTGCACCACAAAAAAGTTAAAAATTTGATTTTTATCATCGCTGGCGGCCACTAAGCGATTGCCTAAACCTTGCAAATAATCAATCACTTCAATGTCTTGCACCACTTCGTCGCTGGTCGAAACTTCACGCATAATCTCGACGCCAATGCGTTGCTCATCCAGTGGCGTTAGCACGGTTTGCGAAACATCGCCCAGCTCGGGCAATTCGCTCGTTGTATCGCTTGGCAAGCTTGTATCAAGCGGTTTTTGATACGGCTTGCCTGATAACACTGGTTTTGTGTCGGCAAAGCTCATCGGCGCGCTCAGCAAAGCAAACGCTAGCGCGCTAGAAAGGAATATGTTTTTGCTTTTCATTTTCGGTAAAAACGTGGCCATTGTTGTTATGATAATGTCTTTAAGGTGCAAGTTCACACGATATTGTGAATAGGAAGTAACAAATGACCAAACTCACACATTTTGACAGCCGCGGCCAAGCGCACATGGTGGACGTGGGCGATAAAGCCAGCACGCGGCGCGTGGCGGTTGCCAGTGGCAAAATCAGTATGTTGCCAAGCACGCTCGCGCTTATTCAAAGTGGCGATGCCAAAAAAGGCGACGTGCTTGGTGTAGCGCGCATTGCGGCGATTCAAGCCAGCAAAAAGACTTCTGAGTTAATTCCACTTTGCCACCCCATTAGTTTGAGCAAAGTCTCTATAACGTTCGATGTTGACGAAAAGCATACTTGTATCACCTGTACCGCAACAGCCGAAACTACAGGCCAAACTGGCGTAGAGATGGAAGCTTTAGTTTCTGTTAGCGTGGGCTTACTCACGATTTACGATATGTGCAAAGCGGTGGATAGAGGCATGGTGATGGGTGAGATTAAGCTACTTGAGAAAATGGGCGGCAAGAGCGGGCATTGGGTAGCGAAATAAAGAAAAAAACCACGCTAGTGGCTTTTTTCTTTGGTACTTTAATTATCCAACTTTAACCAATAAAAAAACTAATGGTCGTTCAGTCTTACCATTTAATCGCACTATTTTAGCTGTAACTTTATTTCCTAAAATCCACTTATTAAATGACTCAAGCAATGGCCTAGGTACAAATCCTATTCTCCGATTTTTATAAGATACTGCAATCGCATTGCTGTCATGTTCATTTTTTTTGTCACAACTAAAATTGACAATAGCATCAACATGCAAATCCACAATGGGAACCGTTTGATAACGAAATCCAGCAACTTCCACCATAAATTCAACTGGTAAATTAACATTCTTTAAATCTGGAATAATTTCAAAACCATCCCCAGGTAACCTTGCTCCTGTATATGCAAGCAACGCCATGTCCGAGCCACTAAAGTTCTCCGGAAGCATGTAGGTATTTAAATATTTACCGAAATCTTCACGCTTACGTGGCGGCAAACGACGCACAAAGGTATCAATAACGCCTTGTGTATGCTCTGTTTTACTAAGGTCAAACGCAGGAAAACCCAAAAATCCATCTTCAGTCGCCAGCTTAAAATCAGCAGAATCAACTAGGTATCGAAATAAAATATTGCCTTCTTGTGTTTTGACAATTTCTGCCACCTCTCGGCGAGAGCGCTTAACTCCCTCACCATCGGGCGACTGCCAAACCAATAACAATCGGTTTGGCTCAAAAAAGTGTGTAATAAAATTCATGATAGCTCTGCTAAAAGAATGCTCCGCCGTAAAGCTATTAACTCATAATACAAATTACTTCGCTCCCTGCTCAATTTAATTGGTAACTCTATATTTTCTAAAGACGTAAGTGTATGTCTTAATGCCTCTAGTGAAAAGGCATTTATCATGTGATATAAGTGGATTTTCAGATCCGCATTACCATTTGCCAACAAAGTCACCAACTCAAAATGACCCGCGCCTTTAGGACTTGTTTTATCCAACTTCACGTGATGCTTACCTTTGTTAATGTACTTTAGGTATTCGTCCGTATTCCATTTGATTAATCTATTGGGAAATCGTTCATGCCCCATACTTGTACCATTATCAAACAAAGGGGAAAACTTACACACAGCTTGATTTTCTTGATTATAATAAAACAAGACTCCCCAATTGTCTTGATGTCTGTCCGTATTACCAATTAGCGCATCAAACAAAAAGACCTCCCCCCAGTACTGCATCCAGTTTTCTGTAAAGCTACCCATGCTTGAAAAAGCCCTGCAAAGAACTTTTATTGAATGAAAATTGTGTTGTTTGCCTTTTTTACGGTCAAAGTCAGGCATTATTTTTAGCATGTAATCACCGCCTGGGACATATAGTGCACTGCCATCATCGTAAAACCATTCTATTAAGGCTCCACAAGTGCCATCTTTTTGATTGTGGGCGGCGAATGCTGGGGGAACTTCTACTCCTAGCAAACATCCCGCATGGTAAGTCACTATCTCTGCCCAAAACTGATCTGGATAGTTTGGCCTATCCATTGCCCGCTTAAAAAGATAACGTCTTGCAGGAATAATAAAGGCTAGACCTAACTCCTCAGGCGGAAACAAAGCATCCTTCGAGCGAGCGCCTTCGGGATAAGTCCCTCCAAACTCATCATCTATTTGCCAATTTGAAACCTCAATGGCTTGGGTGTGAAGTATGCGCGCTCTCAATCCATTTCCTGTTCATTGTTGGTATAACTTAAACATTACAAATATTACTTGAATATCACGGCCATGTAATATGTAACGCAATTTAAAAACTCTTAGATATACAATCAGCCAACCTTCTCGCGCTTTCTGGTGCCATTGTTAAGCCGTATCTAAAATGTCCAGTATTCAGATATAAATTTTTAATCGTTGGATGTGCGGCAATAGTCGGCAGGTTATCTGGCGTGCCTGGCCGCAAGCCGCTCCAGTGCTTGATGACAGCGGCATGC
>JAYVSZ010000055.1:0-27312 GCA_043774925.1 Methylophilaceae bacterium
AATGACAAAATCTGGGTCAGTTCTAGCATCCACGGCGGCTTTAATGCGATCCACCATTTCGGCTTGACTCACAACCGCTTTATTTGGTCTGTGGCCACAACGTTTGGCTGAAATTTGGTCTTCAATATGTACTGCCGCTGCGCCTGCTTTTGCAACGCTTTTAACAGAGCGCGCAATATTAAATGCGCCGCCCCAGCCTGTATCAATATCCACTAACAATGGCGTATCTACGCGGTCGGTAATGCGGCGCACGTCTATCAATACGTCTTCGAGTGTGGAAATGCCTAAATCAGGCAAGCCAAGCGAGCCAGCCGCCACACCGCCGCCAGACAAGTAGAGCGCTTTGTAGCCAGTTTGAGTGGCAAGCAGCGCGTGGTAGGCGTTTATCGCGCCTATAATTTGCAGCGGTTTTTCGGCAGCGATGGCAGCACGAAAACGTGCGCCTGCGGAGTTTAATGTGCTCATTTAAAAAATGCCTTATTAGATTCATCCGAAATCGCAACACCCGTTAATTTTGCTTTTTGCAAAATCTCCCAAAAGTAGCGATACGTTGCGCGGTCGTGCAATTCACCTGCATATTGAATTGGCCCCCAATCGGCTTGCTGCGCGGCTAGCAGAATGTTCGCTGCATCAGCTACTTCGTCAAAATTGGGTTTCATCGCATCTACAATCGCGCTAATTTGCGTGGGGTAAATGCTCCACATGCGCATAAAACCAAATTCGTTGCGCGCACGGCTGGCATCACTTTGCGTTGTTTCTACATTTTTCAAATCCAGCGTCACGTTGTGCGCAGGCACAACACCGTTAGCTAAAGCCGCAGAAACAACTTCTGCTTTCGCGCGCGCTAATAAACGATGCTCAAACTGGCCTGGGCTACGCATGGCGCTGGCGGGAATTGCGCCATGATGGGCTGAAACAAAATCCATTAGCCCGAAATCTAGCACTTGCAACCATGGCAAGGCCGCTATTTCATGCACTTGGCGCAATGCACCGTGCGTTTCTATCAAAATATGTACTGGAATGATTCGCGTAAGGCCAGAAAACGTCGCCGCTTTTTGAATGTACGCAATCGTTTCGCGCGCTTGTGCGATGTCGGTACATTTAGGAATCGTGATATAACTCAAAATCTTACCCGCGCCCGCCACCAAAATATCAATATCTAGCTTCCAAGCAGGGTGCGTATAATCGTGAATGCGCGCGCCCGCCATTTTGTGTTTGTTTAAGTCGCTATTGAGTACGCGCACAATCATCTCGGCATGCTCACGTTCTTGACCGCTTGCTGCGCCATCTTCGCAATCACATGTAATATCAAACACCGCGCCAATGCTATCTTGCAGGGCAAGTGCTTTTAAAATAAGTTTTTCACTGCCTGCAAAATGTTCGCAAGTGGGAATCAGCGGGAAAGGCTTTTCGCCACCAAATAAAGCATCGTTAGGATGAACATTCATTTTCTAATTTCCTCGACTTGTATTAATTCTTGGCATGGCCACGGTGTAATCAAGGTCAAGCACCACATTCGGGTGATAACCTTTATCTGTTTTAATTTCATTTATCTCGCTTGCAGACATGTTTTTAATGCCGACCATACGCAAACGCAGCGCGCCAAGGTTTGTGTTTGGCAATGCCCAAGCACCTAGAACTTCGGTAAATGTGTAAATCGTATCGCCCGCAAAACTAGGATTGGCGTGCGTGCCAGCGTTAATGGCAAGTATTGAAATCGCATTCTCTAATCCTTCAAAGCTCAAAGCGCGACACAACGAAATGACCACGCCACCATATACCAAACGCTTGCCAGCCATTAGATGGTCGTCAAAATGCAAGCGCGCATTGTTTTGGTAAAGTCGCGTGGCGAGTGTGTGGTCAGCAGGGTTAATCGTCATGCCGGCCGCATGGTTAATACGCTCGCCAATTTGATAATCTTCCCAAAAATACTGTCCACCTGTGGCTGTTGCATCAAAGTTCTTAAAAGCAGGCGCAATGCGCAAATTCTCTTGCGCAACAAACGCAGGCAATTCTGGAATCACGGTGGTTGGCGCTGGCGCATTTAAGTCATTTTTATGCACCATCACCCAGCGCACCCAGCTTAACACTGGTTCACCGCGCTGATTGACGGAGGTTGAGCGTACCCAAACCACACCGTTTTTCCCGCTAGAATTCTGTTTTAAACCAATGACTTGGCTGCTGGTCCTAAGCGTATCACCCGCAAAAACAGGCGCAATAAAGCGCACATCAGCGTAGCCCAAATTGGCGACAGCATTCACGGAAATATCCGGTACGGTTTTGCCAAACGCAATATGAAAGGCGAGCAAATCATCAATCGGGGCAGCTTTGTAGCCCAAACTTTGTGCAAAAGGCTCGCTGCAATGTAAAGGGTTTCTGCTGCCTGTGAGTGCGATATAAAGTGCGCTATCACCCGCACCAATAGTGCGTGGTGTGGCATGTTGAATCACTTCGTTTAATGCGAAGTTTTCAAAATAGCGACCAGCATTTATTTTGTTTGATATTGTCATTAAACGTAAGCCTCTTCCAATTCGGCAATCATTTCGCTCAATTTAATCAAGCGCTCAGCCGCTTTCACGTTATGGTTTTCCACTAACCTATCATTCACCACGACCGTGCCGCGGCCTGTTTCTTTCGCCTCTTTTAAGGCTTTGATGATTTCGCGCGCATGCGCAACCTCAGAGGCTTTTGGCGTATAAGCATCGTTGCTATAAGCGATCTGCGCTGGGTGAATTAACGATTTACCATCAAAGCCCATATCGCGGCCTAAGCGGCAAGAGTATTCAAAAGAATGCATATTTTTAAAGTCTGAGGCAATGCCATCCACAACGCATAATCCGTAAGCGCGCGCGGCCAAAATTACCAGCGAGAGCGAGGTTAGAATTGCCGAACGCTCATGGTTTTCGTGCGCATGCAATTGCGAAATCAAATCCGTTGTCGCCATGACGATGCAAGTAATTCTTTCGGAAGCGCTAGCGATTTCTTTGGCGTTAAGCACCGCAATCGGGCTTTCAATCATCACCATAATCGGCATATGGCTGCCACCAGCTGCATCTAGTGCTGCCAAGGCTTTCAGCACGTCTTCGCGCGATTCTATATTGGGGAACAGAATGGTATCCGCGCCAATATTGGCCACCGCTTTAATATCGTCTGGGCCCCAAATCGAATCTAAATCATTGACGCGCACTACCACCTCGCGCGCGCCATAGCCACCTGCTTTTACCGCCGCAACCACGTTATCACGCGATTGAATTTTGGCTTCAAGCAAAATGGGGTCGCCCAAATCTAAAATAACAGAATCGGCCTGCAAGGTGCGCGCACGCTCAAGGTAGTGCAGGTTGCAACCTGGCACATAGAGCATGGAGCGACGGGGGCGAAAGCAATATTCCATAGCAGCGACACTTTAAATAAAGGGTGGTTCGATTATATAGATACCTTTTACAAAGTGTCAACATATATCTTATGTCTTATATAAGATATAAAACACTAGACTATTTGATTTTAGCGTGCTATAAATACACTTAATAAATTTATACATGCATGTTAGCCAATATGAACAAGCAATTTAATTCACCCAGTTACCGCCCTTTATACGACCAAATCAAAGTGTTGCTGACGCAAAGCTTGATTGGCGGTGAGTGGGGTCCTGGCGATATTATTCCTAGTGAAATCGAGCTGGCAAGTCGCTTTAAAGTGAGTCAGGGCACGGTGCGCAAGGCCATTGACAGTCTTGCGAGCGAGAACATTTTGATTCGCCGACAAGGCAAAGGCACTTACGTTGCCACGCATGACGAAGATGTGATTAAGCTAAGATTTTTGCGCCTAACTGCGGTAACAGGCCAAAAAGAAGTGCTGCAAAACGAGTTTTTATCATGCACTAAAACTAAAGCAGATGCGTATATTGCCAAAATTCTCGACGTTAAAGCCAGCGCGGCGACGGTAGAAGTGAAAAGACTGCTCACATTTTCTGGCAGACCGCTGATTTATGACCATATTGTGGTGCCAGCCGCGCCATTTAAAGGGCTTAACAGCGCTGCGGTGCTAGAAAATAATGGCTCCATGTACAGCATGTACGAGACACAATTTGGTGTGCGCATGATACGTGCCGAAGAACGCTTGAAGGCAGTCGGCGCTAACAAAGAAGTCGCCGAAGCGCTTGGTTTGAAAGTTGGATTTCCCTTATTAAGCATTGAACGTATTTCCTATACTTACGGCGATAAGCCGATGGAATGGCGTTTGGGGCTTTGCCTTACTGATGATCACCATTACATGAACGAACTTGAATGATGTTAAAAACTCTTCATTAGCGTTGTTGGATTTCGCTGGCCGTGCCATTCGCACTGTCTGCGCTTATCCGCCTAGCTACTGAAGTTTTTTAAAATCATTTTGAGAGCAACTATAATACAAGTTGAACTGGACTATTAAATGAACGATTTAAGACAACGCGCGTTGGATTACCATCAATTCCCAAAGCCGGGAAAAATTTCGGTTGAGTCCTCTAAGCCATGCGCGACACAAGATGATTTGTCGCTGGCTTATACGCCAGGCGTGGCCGAGCCAGTGCGTGAGATTCATGCGGATCCTGCCAATGCTTACAAATACACTAACAAAGGTAACTTAGTCGCTGTGATTACAGACGGCACTGCGGTGCTTGGCTTGGGTAATATGGGCGCGCTTGCCAGCAAGCCAGTCATGGAAGGTAAAGGTATTTTATTCAAGCGTTTTGCGGGTATAGATGTATTCGATATCGAAATTGTTGCCAGCTCGCCAGATGAGTTTATTCAGACTGTAGTGAATATTGCGCCGACATTCGGCGGCATTAATTTAGAAGATATTGCCGCGCCACATTGCTTTTATATTGAAAATGAGCTGAAAAAACGTCTCGACATCCCCGTATTTCATGATGATCAACACGGTACAGCTGTGATTGTGGCAGCCGCGCTGCTAAACGCGCTGGAGATCCAAGGTAAAACTTTGCCGACAGTAAAAATCGTCTTTTTAGGTGCGGGCGCTGCAGGCTGTTCATGCGCAAAATTGCTTAAACTCATGGGTGCGACCAACATTACAATGGTTGATAGAAGTGGCGTATTAACAAGCGACAGAGGCGATTTGCATGACAATAATCGTGAGCTCGCTGTTGCGCCGTCAAGCGCTAAAACACTGACAGACGTGATGCCAAATGCTGATGTTTTTATTGGTGTTTCTGCCAAAAATGCATTAGATGCTGGCTTGATTTTAGGCATGGCCAAGAATCCAATTATTTTTGCGTTGGCGAACCCAGATCCTGAAGTGTTGCCAAGCATCGCACACGCCATTCGCGATGATATTTTAATGGCAACTGGTCGTAGCGATTTTCCAAATCAAGTAAATAATGCGCTGTGTTTTCCATACCTTTTCCGTGGTGCGCTCGACGCAAAAGCCAAGCAAATTACCGAGGAAATGAAAGTGGCGGCGGCCATGGCCTTAAGTGAGCTCGCACGCGAGCCTGTGCCTGCGGAAGTGCTAAAAGCCTATAACCTGACCGAACTGAAGTTTGGCAAAGAGTACATTATTCCAAAACCTTTCGATCCAAGATTGCTAGAGAAAGTATCTGGCGCAGTGGCAAAAGCAGCAAAATAACCGTATGCAAAATAACAAAAAAAACAGGCCTAAAAACCTAAATTTAATGACCATTCGCCTGCCGATTAACGCGGTGATTTCTATTTTGCATCGAGTCAGCGGCATTGGTTTATTTTTAATGTTGCCGCTTATGCTATGGGGATTTCAGGCCTCTATCCATAGTTTTGAGTCTTTTGGTGTATTGTTGGACTTAATGCGTGGATGGTTTTTTAAATTGGTGTTAATCGGTTTTTCTTGGGCTTTTTTTCATCATTTTTATGCAGGCTTGCGCCACTTAGGCCAAGACGTGCATTGGATGACGAGCTTACAGAAGGCGCGCTTTTCTAGCCGAGTCATTCTCTGGCTCGTAGGCGTTTCGGTTGCGCTGTTTGCATGGTTTATTTGGTAAAACAATATGTTAATTGAATTGCTCACGAATCGCTACCCTGGCATGCGCTTGTGGCTGTCGCAACGCCTCACCGCACTGGTAATGGCAGCTTACATTGTGTTTTGCGTGGTTTATTTTGCGGCTAAACAGCCCAATAATTACATCACTTGGTTTGCTGCAGTTTCGCCGATATGGTGGCGTTTGCTCACGCTTATTTTCTTTGCCTGCCTGTGCATGCACGCTTGGGTAGGTGTGCGCGATGTGCTGCGCGATTACGTCTTTAACAAAAAACTACGCAGCTATATGCAAATTGCGGTGGACATTCTGCTTTTGGTTTATCTAGTTTGGTTAAGCATTATTTTGTGGGATTTGGCATGAGTTTAGAAAAACATCAGTTTGATGCGGTAATCGTGGGTGGCGGTGGCGCTGGCCTGCGAGCCGCGCTGCAATTGGCCGAGAGCGGCGTTAAGGTTGCAGTGCTTTCCAAAGTATTCCCAACACGCTCGCACACTGTTGCCGCGCAAGGTGGCATTGCGGCGGCGTTGGGCAACGTGGCGGATGACAAATGGCTGTGGCACATGTACGACACCATCAAAGGCTCAGACTTTTTGGGCGACCAAGATGCGATTGAGTTTATGTGCAAAAATGCGGCAAAAGCCATTATCGAGCTGGAACATTTTGGTATGCCGTTCGATCGTTTAGATAACGGCAAAATTTATCAACGCCCGTTTGGCGGCATGACGCAAAATTTTGGCGAATCGCCCATTTCGCGCACTTGCGCGGTGGCCGATAGAACCGGTCACGCCATGTTGCACACGCTGTATCAGCGCAATATTCGCGCTAATACGCAGTTTTTTGTCGAATGGTTTGCGCTCGATTTAATTCGTGACGCCGATGGGGATGTGCTGGGAGTAATTGCGCTCGAAATTGAGTCTGGCGAAATTCGTATTTTTCAAGCCAAAACCACGCTGCTGGCCACGGGCGGCGCGGGGCGTATCTTTGAAGCCAGTACCAACGCCTTTATTAATACGGGTGATGGCTTGGGCATGGCGGCACGCGCAGGCATTCCGCTGCAAGACATGGAGTTTTGGCAGTTTCACCCCACTGGTTTGCAGCACATTGGCGTGCTGATTACCGAAGGCGTGCGCGGCGAAGGTGGCTATTTGGTGAATTCCGAAGGCGAACGCTTTATGGAGCGCTACGCCCCACACGCCAAGGATTTAGCCAGTCGTGATGTGATTTCGCGCGCCTCGGCGACGGAAATAAAGTCTGGTCGTGGCGTAGGTAAAAACAAAGACGCGGTGTATTTAAAACTCGACCATTTGGGCGAAGAACGCATCAACAAAAACTTGCCCGGCATTCGCGAAATCGCAAAAACCTTCTGTAATGTGGATCCGATTAAAGACCCAATTCCCGTCGTACCAACTGCGCACTATATGATGGGCGGCATTCCGACTAATATCGACGGCCAAGTGGTGGTGCCAGACGGCAAAGGCGAAAAAACCATTAACGGTCTGTACGCGGTGGGGGAATGCGCCTGCGTTTCTGTGCATGGTGCCAATCGTTTGGGCTCAAATTCGCTGTTGGATTTAGTCGTATTTGGCAAAGCGGCGGGCGACCACATGGCTGCTGCCATAAAGCAAAATAACAGTCAAAAATCTTTACCAGAGAATGCCGCAGAGCCAGCATTGGCGAGGGTCGCGCGGCTTAACCGTACACAAGGCGAGAGCGTGGTTGAGGTGGGCGATGCCATGCGCAAAACCATGCAAACACACTGCGGCGTGTATCGCTTCCCCGAGTTATTAGCGACAGGCGTCGGCGAGATGGATGCAATTGCCCAGCGTGCAAAAAACATCGTGATTAAAGATCAAAGCCAAGTGTTTAATACCGCACGTGTTGAAGCGCTGGAGCTAGATAACTTAATTGAAGTTGCGGTTGCCACCATGCATGCAGCCAACAATCGCACCGAAAGCCGCGGCGCGCATGCCCGTGAAGATTTCGAAGAGCGTGATGATATTAATTGGTTGACACATTCTCTTTTTTACAAAGAAAACAATCGCTTAGCCTACAAGCCAGTGCGCTTAACGCCACAAACTGTGCCTTCGTTTGAGCCTAAGAAAAGGGTTTATTAACATGAAATTTTCCGTTTATAGATTCAATCCTGATGTAGATAAAAAGCCTTATATGCAGGATGTTGATATTGAGCTTGAGGACAGCGACCATATGCTGCTGGACGCGCTCATTCGCATGAAAGAGCGCGACGACACCTTGAGTTTGCGTAAATCGTGCCGCGAAGGCGTGTGCGGCAGTGACGCGATGAATATCAACGGTAAAAACGGCCTGGCATGCCTGACGCGGCTTTCAGATTTAAGCCAACCTATCGTGCTGCGACCCATGCCTGGCTTGCCTGTCATCCGCGATTTGGTGGTGGATATGACGCAGTTTTTTGAGCATTACAACTCGGTAAAACCCTATTTGGTGAACAACGACCCGCCGCCAGAAACTGAGCGCTTGCAAAGCCCAGAAGAGCGCAAAAAACTCGATGGTTTATATGAGTGCATTTTGTGCGGCGCGTGTACGACTTCCTGCCCAAGTTTTTGGTGGAATCCAGATAAATTTGTCGGCCCAGCGGGTCTGCTGCAAGCCTATCGATTTATTGCCGATAGTCGCGATCAAGAAATAGAGGCGCGTTTAGAAAATTTGGAAGATCCGTATCGTTTGTATCGCTGCCATAACATTATGAATTGTGTGGAAGTTTGCCCGAAAAAATTGAACCCGAACGCAGCGATTGCTGCCATTAAAGATTTGAAAATAGCGCGCGCCAAAGAAGCTAAAACATCAAAAAAATCATTTGAAATCAAATCGATATAATGCCTATTGCAGAAAACATTAAAGCCGAACAACAACGCCGCTTAGACTGGCGTTGCAGGCGCGGTATGTTAGAGCTGGATATTGTGTTAAAGCACTTTGTTGCGAATCAATTTAGCACATTAACTTTGGTAGAAATGCATGCGTTTGACGAGATGTTGGCGCTGCCTGATAACGAGTTTTGGGCGTTAATATGCGCAAGCGCCTTGCCTGCCGATGCGGTACAACGAGCAGTCATTCAAAAAATAAAGGTGGACTAAATTATGGGCGAGCAGGCAATTAATTCAAGTGCGCTGGGCGATTTCTGGCCAGGCATTCAGTTGTACTATCCGCCCGTAAAATATGCGCCAAGTTTGGGCGTTTACGAGGACATGGCGCAAGCGGCTGCGCGCATGAAAAAACATGCGCATAACACCAACGCGCACACGCTTATTTTCGATTTGGAAGATGGTTGTCGGCAGAAGGTGATGAGTCGCGATTTGCTGCGACAAGAGCTGCCAGCGCTGCGCAAGGTAAATGAGCGCGTGACCATTGCGATTCGTTGTAACTCGTTTCGCACCGAGGAATACGAGCTGGATATGCAACTGGTGCGCGACATGGGTGATTGCATCGATGCGGTAATGCTGGCCAAGGCGGGTGAGGCTTATGGCGCGGCCGAAGTGCGCGATTTATCGAGCTTTTTGCTCAATATCAATCCTAAAATCACTATTCAGCCGATTATTGAGCACCCAAAATCGCTGAAAATTGCACCAGAACTCATGCAATACAACACGGTGAAGCACGTGGTATTTGGCATTCACGACTTCTCTAAAGCGATGGGCATTCACATTACGTCAGAAAATTGGATGACCGAGCTTCAGTTTTTCTTGAGCCAAATCTTGTTCGAGGCGCGTATTGCTGGCAAGGGCGTGATTGGCGCGGTAGAGACGCTGATTGGCGCATCCGCCATGCCAGAGAAGTACGTTGAGCCGCATGATGTGCGACGCTGGTTGGATTTACATGGTGATGACGAATCGCGCATTGTGTATAAGCATGCCTGTGCGGAAGCCGCCATGGGCTTGACGGGCAAGCAGGTCATTCACCCCGGACATATTCATTTGTGCAAAACTGCTTACACGCCTTCGCCTACCGAGGTTGACCAAAAAACACGTATTTTGAAAGCGGCGATTGAGGCCGATGCACTGCATGGTGGCGCGATTAAATTTGAGGGTGAAATGCTCGATCCGCCAATGTTTGGCAAGGCGCTACAAACCTTGCTGCGCGCGCATGCTTTGCGTTCTCTTAAAAACAGTGATGCGCAGTTCGCCTTGGAAGTTTTACAGCTATTGCCCGCGCAAGTAGTACGCGAAAACTGGCCGTATGGAGTGCTCCTATGAAAAAATTATTCTTTGCGTGCATTGCTGCGTTACGCGGTGCTCGCAGCCTCGCCGTAATACAACATACTGTTTCGGCTTCTGCGCGCCGTGCGCCTTGCACTGCTTCGCAAATTTATAATTTTTTAGGCTCTAATCATGTCCTTTAAGACTTTCCCAACTTGGGAATGGAATATTCCCGAATATTTTAATATAGGTGCTGCCTGCAGCGATCAGCATCTAGGTGGCTCGCAGGCCGATGCTATTGCCATGATTGTGGAAGATGACAAGCTTGGCACATCGCAAATTACTTTTGCAGAGCTCGCACATAAAACCGACCAATTTGCACAACTGCTGCGTAATTTGGGCGTGAATGTAGGCGACCGTGTGCTGATTCGCTTGCCGAATAGTTTAGAGTATCCAATCGCGTTCTTGGGCGCCATGAAAATGGGTGCCATTGCTGTGCCAACTTCTACTTTATTAACGGCGGAAGAAGTGGCATATTTGGCCAAAGATTCTGGCGCAGCAGTATTGGTGACTGATGCGCCTGCTTGGCTGGCGATGGAAGAGCAGCTGGTTAATAGCTTACGCGATACGCCAAACCTCTCACATATCTTGCTTTCGCAAATATCGCACACACAAGCGCATGGCTGCTTTAATGTGCTGCCCTTAGAGGCGAGTTTGCTTGCAATTAACAAATTCGATTTAGCACACAAAACTAAGGCAATTGACCCTGCCTATTTGGTTTATACCAGCGGGACTACTGGTTTTCCTAAGGGCGTGCTGCATGCGCACCGTGCCTTGCTTGGCCGTGCGCCAGCCACGCAATATTGGTTTGATTTTTCTGCAGATTCGCAAGACCGCATCATGCACTCAGGTAAGTTTAATTGGACCTACGTGCTGGGCTCTGGCTTGATGGATCCGCTGTATTTAGGCAAAACGGTGATTGTGCACGAAGGCAAAAATGATGCGCACACTTGGACGAATTTGATTGCCAAGCACAAAGCCACTATATTTGTTGGCGTACCGACCATATATCGCCAAATCATCCAAAAAACGCAAGTTGGAGAAAAAGATGTGCCTAGCCTGCGGCATTGCATGAGCGCTGGCGAGCATTTGTCGGATGAGGTTTTAAGTCAGTGGCGCGCGCGTTTTGGCGCGGATATTTACGAAGCGGTTGGCATGTCTGAGTTTTCTTATTATTTATCGCAAAGTAAGTTCCGCCCAATTCGCGCGGGCTCGGCGGGCTTCCCTCAGCCTGGTCATGCCATTCAATTGCTCGATCCAGAAACCTTAAAAGAAGTGCCAGTGGGCGAAGAAGGCATGATTTGTGTGCCCGATAACGACCCTGGATTATTTTTACGTTACTGGAATTTAGACGAAGAAACGGCAAAATACAAGCATGATGGCTGGTTTTTCACCGGAGATTTTGCGCGGTATGACGTGGATGGCTACATTTGGTTTTTAGGCCGTAAAGACGACATTATTAAAAGTTTTGGCTACCGTGTTTCGCCCTACGAAATTGAGCGCGTGTATAAAAACCATCCTGATGTCGCAGATTGCGCAGCGATTGGCGAGGAGTTAGAAAAAGACAAAGTGCTAGTGGTTGTCTATGTGATTTTAAAACCAGATTCAGCAGCGACGGCAGACGATTTGGCGGCATTTGGCAAACAACATTTGGCGGCCTACAAAGCGCCTAAAACGGTATATTTAGCCAATGATTTTCCGCGCACCAAAAATGGTAAAATCTTACGTAAAGATATTACGCCAGCTATTTCCATATCGAAATCAACAAGATGAAAGTAATCAAACAAGAAGATTTTATTCAAAGCATCGCGGATGCGTTGCAGTATATTTCGTATTACCACCCTGCGGATTATATTCAGGCTTTAGGCGCGGCGTACAAGCTAGAAGAATCGCCCGCGGCCAAAGATGCCATTGCGCAAATTCTCACCAATTCGCGCATGTGCGCCGAGGGAAAGCGGCCAATTTGTCAGGATACGGGCATAGTGGTGGCATTTGTAAAAATCGGCATGAATGTTAAATTTGAAAGCGATTTAACCGTTGAGGAAATGGTGAACGAAGGCGTGCGTCGCGCTTATTTGCTGCCTGAGAACAAGCTACGCGCTTCTATCGTGACAGAACCCGCTGGAAGGCGCGCCAATACTAGAGATAATACGCCTGCCGTAACGCACATCGAGATGGTGCGTGGCGATAAAGTGGAGATTGACATTGCGGCCAAAGGCGGCGGCAGTGAGAACAAAGCCATGTTGGCGATGCTCAATCCGAACGACAGCATTGTCGATTGGATTTTAGAGGTGGTGCCAACCATGGGCGCGGGCTGGTGTCCGCCAGGCATGTTGGGTATTGGCATTGGCGGCAGCGCCGAAAAAGCCATGCTGCTAGCGAAAGAATCGCTGATGCAACCGATTGATATGCACGAGCTGAAGAAAAAAGGCGCACAAAACCCTGAGAAACTAACAAAAATTGAAGAATTGCGCTTAGAAATTTATGAAAAAGTAAATAACTTAGGCATTGGCGCACAAGGTTTGGGCGGCCTCACAACGGTTTTGGATGTAAAAATTTTGGATTATCCAACCCACGCAGCAAGTTTGCCCGTAGCGATTATCCCGAATTGCGCAGCCACGCGCCATGTGCATTTTGTGCTGGATGGCAGCGGCGTGGCCGAACTCGCACCGCCTGATATTAGCACTTACCCAGATGTGCATTGGGCGCCAAGCCCGCAAGCCAAGCGTGTGAATTTGGATACGATTACAAAAGCAGAAACAGCCACTTGGCAGACGGGCGAAACGCTGCTTTTAAGCGGAAAATTGCTCACTGGCCGCGATGCCGCCCACAAGCGCATGGCGGGCATGCTGGCAAAAGGTGAAAAATTGCCTGTAGATTTTAATGGTCGTTTTATTTATTACGTTGGCCCCGTAGATGCGGTGCGTGATGAAGCCGTTGGTCCAGCAGGCCCAACCACGGCAACCAGAATGGACGATTACACGGAAATGATGCTGGCTACCGGCTTAACAGGCATGGTGGGCAAGGCGGAGCGTGGCGCAGATGCAATTGCGGTCATTGCGAAACATAAAGCGGTCTATCTCACTGCCGTGGGAGGCGCGGCGTATTTGGTGAGTAAAGCCATTAAAAAATCGCGTGTTGTCGCGTTTGAGGACTTGGGCATGGAGGCGATTTACGAATTTACCGTGCAAGATATGCCGGTGACGGTGGCGGTAAGCGCGGACGGCGATTCTGTGCATACTTCTGGCCCCGCCACTTGGAAAGAAAAAATCGCGCAACACAAGACAATCGAAATACATGCTGTGACCTAGGTTGTTTTGTGACTTGGGCTGTTTTGTGACTTAGTTTCATCTGTGACTTGGCGCACAGATTTGTGCGCACTAAATGCTGTATTCTCAGTCATAATATAAACTTGAACAAGGCGTGCAAAATGAGACTTTTAATTGTGGCAAGCTTGCTGTTTTTTTCAGCGTTTTCTCAAGCTGAGGACGTGCTTTCCTATTTGACTGACAGCGCTGGAAAGTATACTGGGCCAAGTGTTGAGCAGAATGTGCAAAGTATGGATAGTGATAAAAATGGCTTTGCCGATGTAGATGAAGTGCGTGCTTTTTTGCAGCAGAGGCATGGCAAAGATTATCAAAAAGACGTGCTAGATCACTGGCTAGTGGCTTCAAAAGGACACAGTTGCGGGACTAACTTTGCAAAAGATTTAGCAAATTAATAGAAAGTAAAGTTGTAGAAAAATCATGATTAAAGATTACCGAACACACTTGCAAGAGCGCGCCACACTAGGCTTGCCGCCATTACCACTTTCGGCCGAGCAAGTTGCGAGCGTGGTCGATTTATTAAAAAATCCACCAGCGAACGAGCGCGAAATGTTACTCGATTTGCTGGAAAATCGCACGCCAGCTGGCGTGGATCAAGCCGCTTATGTAAAAGCCGCTTTTTTGGCCGATATTGCTAAAGGCGCTGCGACTTCGTCCATGATTTCACCCAGCAAAGCGGTAAAAATGCTTGGTACCATGTTGGGCGGCTATAACGTGCAAGCTTTGGTTGCGTTATTAAGCACGCCAATCGCGCCAGAAGCCGCGTCAGTGCTAGAGAACACGATTTTGATGTTCGATGCCTTTCACGATGTGGCAGAGTTGGCTAAAGGCGGAAACGCACACGCGCAAAAGCTGATTCAATCTTGGGCAAATGCTGAGTGGTTTACTAACCAAACCGTCATGCCAAAAGAAATTAAAGCCGTGGTGTTTAAAGTCGACGGTGAAACCAATACCGATGATTTAAGCCCTGCGCAGGAGGCTTGGAGCCGCCCAGATATTCCATTGCACGCCAAAGCGATGCTGGTGAATAAAATGCCTGACGGTTTAAAAGTGATTGAAACGCTGAAACAAAAACACCTACCATTGGCCTACGTGGGCGATGTAGTTGGCACGGGCTCATCACGTAAATCGGCCATTAACTCGCTGCAATGGTACATGGGCAATGACATTCCAAACATCCCCAATAAACGCACTGCGGGCGTGATTTTGGGCGGGAAAATTGCACCGATTTTCTTTAATACGGCGGAAGATTCAGGCGCGTTGCCGATTCAATGCGACGTAAGCAAAATGAAAACGGGCGATGTGATTACGATTTTTCCGTATGATGGCAAAGTGTTAAATGAAGCAGGTGAAACCATTTCTACCTTTGATTTGGCACCGCTGACCATGCCCGACGAAGTGCGCGCTGGCGGCCGTATTCCGCTGATTATCGGTCGCGGTTTAACGCACAATGCACGCCAATTTTTAGGTCTGCCAGCTTCAGATATTTTCATCAAACCAATCGCACCGAAAGACACGGGCAAGGGTTATACACTTGCGCAAAAAATGGTCGGCCGTGCGTGCGGCGTTGAGGGAGTGCGCCCCGGTACTTATTGCGAGCCTAAAGCCACTACGGTTGGCTCGCAAGACACGACGGGCGGCATGACGCGGGATGAGCTAAAAGAGCTGGCGTGTTTAGGCTTTAGTAGCGATTTAGTCATGCAAAGTTTCTGCCATACTGCGGCTTATCCAAAACCTGTGGACATCAAACTGCAACACTCGCTACCAGACTTTATGGCCACGCGCGGCGGTGTAGTGCTGCGCCCAGGCGATGGCATCATTCATTCATGGCTCAATCGCATGTTGCTGCCCGATACGGTTGGCACAGGTGGCGATTCGCATACGCGCTTCCCGATTGGCATTTCTTTCCCCGCAGGTTCCGGCTTGGTGGCGTTTGCCGCCGCCATGGGCGTGATGCCTTTGGATATGCCAGAATCAGTATTGGTACGCTTCAAAGGCACAATGCAACCCGGCATTACTTTGCGCGATTTGGTGAATGCGATTCCGTATGCGGCAATTCAAGCAGGTGAATTGACTACGGGCAAGCAAGGAAAAAAGAACGTATTTAACGGGCGCATTTTGGAGATTGAAGGCTTGCCAGATTTAAAAATTGAGCAAGCGTTTGAGTTTGCCGATGCCTCTGCCGAGCGCTCTGCTAATGGCTGTAGCGTGCGTTTGAACAAAGCGCCTGTGATTGAATATTTAAACTCAAATATTGCCTTGTTAGAAAGCATGATTGAGGGCGGGTATTCTGACATAAGAACCATTCGTAGAAGAATCGAAGGTATGCAAGCATGGTTAGCAAACCCGCAATTGCTCGAGCCAGACGCCGATGCAGAGTACGCGCATGTGTTTGAAATTGATTTAAACACAATCAAAGAGCCGCTGGTGGCTTGCCCGAACGACCCTGATGACGTGAAGCCGCTTTCACAAGTGCAAGGCGACAAAATTGACGAAGTGTTTATTGGCAGCTGCATGACCAATATCGGCCATTACCGCGCCGCAGCCAAAGTTTTAGAAGGCTCCACCAACATTCCGACAAGGTTATGGATTGCACCGCCGACGCGCATGGATGAAGATCAATTGCGTGACGAAGGTGTTTACAGCGTATTTGGCGTGGCAGGCGCGCGTACTGAGGTGCCGGGTTGCAGCTTGTGCATGGGCAACCAAGCACGTGTGGCGGATAAAGCCACAGTATTTTCGACTTCAACCCGCAATTTCGATAACCGCATGGGCCGAGACGCCCGTGTTTACTTGGGCTCAGCCGAGCTGGCTGCAGTGTGTGCCAAGTTAGGGCGGATGCCAACCGTGGCGGAATATTTGGAAACAGTGGGGGATAAACTGACCAAGAATGCCGATAGCATTTACCAATATTTAAACTTCCATTTAATGCCAGAGTATAAAATTTTTGCAGAAAAAGCGAAGAAAATGATTCCGATTGCGGAAGTGATGTGAGAATAACCTCATGGTAGAGCAGCCCTTGGGCAAAAAAACTGTTTTTGATAACGAGCCAGTCGCGCCACCCAAGCGCGGCGCATGGAAAATCATGTTGCCAGTATTGGCGCTGCTTATCATCATTGGGTTAATGGCATATTACTATCACTGGGATACTAAAACCACCACGGTAGGCGCATTGCTGGTGGGGTTTTACACGGGTCTTGTGGGTTGGTTACTAGGCGTAATTACTTTGGTGCCTATCATTGGGCCAATATTGGTGAAGATACTCACCATGTCCTTCATTTGGCTACTCAACGCGGTGGGCTATTTGGTATCGTACATCGCCATCAAACGCGGCTATTCTAAGGATGTGATTTCTTATCGTGGCGTCACCATTGCGCTTTTGGTGGGTATTGTCATTGGTTACGTGCTTGGGCATTTTTTAGGTTAGTTCACTTTCCAACGTGTAGCTCGCATGCTCGTCCTGAGCGAGCACGTCAGTGAGATAAGGCATTTTTTCTTTGAGAATTTTCGGTAATGTCCACGGCGGGTTAATCACAAACATACCGCTGCCAAACATGCCAAAGCCCTCGTCGCTTGGCGCTTGCACAGTCAGTGAAACGTTCAACCAATCTTTATTGAGTGTTTTCAATTTCCCCACCATTTGTAGTGGCTCAAGGCGTTGCAAAAGTGGGTACCAAACCATATAAGTGCCAGTCGCAAAGCGGCTCAGACTATCTTTAATCGCGGTTACAACGTGTTGATAATCCTCTTTCAGCTCGTACGGCGGATCAATCAGCACCGCGCCACGCTTGCTTGCTGGCGGCATGCAGATTTTTAGTCCTGCAAAGCCGTCGAGCATTTCAATTCTAGTTTGGCGACCTTCATTGGCAAAATTCTCAATCAACAATTTGCAATCGCTTGGGTGCAACTCAAAAAGCCGCAATTTATCGTCTTTACGCAAAAAGTGTTTTGCAATGAGCGGCGAGCCTGGGTAAAGTTTTAGTGGTTTGTTTTCATTCAGTTTTTTAATGATTGCTACATAATTTTTAAGGCTTTCTGGTAGATTTTCTGCTGCGTAAAGCCTCGCAATGCCGCTTTCAAATTCGGTATTTTGTTTAGCAAAACCTTTATCCAGTGCATAAACGCCCGCGCCAGCGTGCGTATCCACCACCCAATAAGGCTTCTCTTTTTGGTTAAAATAATCCAGCACGAGGCTGAATACATAGTGTTTAAGTACGTCGGCGTGGTTGCCCGCGTGAAAAGCGTGTCGATAACTAAGCATACTGCATTTTAGCATGTGAACTTTTGCAACACGCACTGTCCTAAGTTTGAGGGACATAATTACTAGGAGATTCACAATGAAATTGAAATTAGTTTTAGCGGTAATTGCGCTAGCGGCGGCCATGCAAGTGAGTGTTGCCTATGCTGAGCATGAAATGGGTCACGGCGAAATGTTTAAAGAGGCCGATACCAATAAAGACGGCAAAGTGAGTATGGATGAATTTAAGGTCATGCACGAAAAACATATGGAAGAAAGATTTAAGAAAATGGACGCCAATGGTGACGGTTTTATTGATGAAGCCGAGAGAAAAGCGACGCACGACGAGATGGGCAAGAATTGCAAAATGCGTCACAAAAAAATGGATGACGTAGCACCAGCAGCTAAGTAAGTACCGCATTTATTTAGCACAGCGGCTTATTCAGCGCTGTGCTTTTTTGTTTTTATTGACTGTTTATTTGATTTAAGTGAATGATTGGTAAGCTGAGATATAGGTTAAAATTGAGCTTAATTTAAAACTTGATTTAATCAACTTGAGAAAGAGTCGGCATGTCAGGCGCGCACAATCACGGTAGGGGTATTTCTAGCAACAAAATGTGGGTAGCCTTCGGCCTTACATTCGCATTTTGCTTGGGCGAGGCGCTGATTGGCTACCATGCCAATAGTTTGGCGCTTATGTCGGATGCGGGACATAACTTTGCAGATGCTTTAGCTTTAGCGCTTTCTGCTTATGCGATTTGGGTCGCTAAAAAACCAGCGGATAATAAACGCACATTTGGCTATCATCGTGCAGGAATATTGGCCGCATTGGTCAACGCGGCGGGTTTGGTCATAATGGCGGCTGTTATTTTTTATGAAGCAATCGGCCGTTTGCGTGCACCAGAACAGGTACAAAGTGGCCCAATGATTTGGGTTGCGCTGGCGGCAATTGTCTTGAATTCTGGCATTGCTTGGTGGTTAAGCGCAGCCGCAAAAAACGATTTAAATATCAAAAGTGCCTACATGCACATGTTGGGCGATGCCGCAGCTTCGCTCTGCGTGGTCATCGCGGGTATTATCATCATGCTGACAGGCGCTTATATTGCCGACCCGATTGTTTCGATTATATTTGCTTTGTTGGTGCTGTGGAGTTCTTGGGGTATTTTGCATGAATCTGTTCAAATATTGCTCGAAGCAACACCAGTAGGCTTGGATTTGGCTAAAGTGGAGCAAGCTATTCGCGGCGTTGCAGGCGTAACAAATGTGCACGATTTACATGTGTGGACAGTGTCTTCAGGCTTAATCGCTAGCACCAGTCATATTCAAGTGGCTGAGCAAAATGTGAGTGACAGCCAGAAAATTGTGCGTGAATTAAATGCGTTGCTAGAGCATCAATTCAATATTAGCCATAGCACCTTTCAAGTTGAAGTTGATGATTGCGGCGGACACGACCACCAGCGGCGTTACGCCAGTGAGCATGATCACGACGAACATGACGATGCACATGGACACGACCATGGACATGACCATGGACATGACGACCATCAGCATTAACCCGCTTTGATATTGAATGCCCTGTGTCCGCTTTTGACAGGTGTTTTGCTGTACGAAAATTCGTATAGTATTAGAAAAATCAAGCAATTAGGGGTTAAAACAATCGATATTTTTAACAGGGCAGGTAATTGATTAAAAATCTTATTTTATCAACGAGATAAGCCTTTCGAAACGGCGGTGATGAATAAAGCAATCGGTACGCGCGCGATAGACTTGTAAAAAAGTTATTAAATGCGTGCGCTCTAGCGCTCGGATAGCGATATAATAGCCGCTGCCTGTGGTGGTGTTTAAATGGCTAGTGAAATGAAAAACGTACAAAAAAGTGTACAAAAACATTATTCGATTTTTAAAGATGCAGTGATGACAAGGGATTTGAGGCGATATTCGAGTCTCTCCGTCCCAAAAAAAGCAATAAAAGCAATAAGTTAGGTTGTGCTTCAAGTTGTTCTTGCGACTTGAAAATCCTTTTAGGAATTGATTTCAGGAAATCGCGTGCTGGAAAATTATTTTCCAATTTTGTTGTTCATCTTAGTAGGCCTTGCGGTTGGCCTAGGGCCGCTTATCCTCGGCAAAATCCTATCTCCACACAAACCAGATTCAGAAAAAAACTCCCCGTACGAGTGTGGCTTTGAAGCGTTTGAGGATGCGCGCATGAAATTTGATGTGCGTTATTACCTCGTCGCCATTCTGTTTATTCTATTTGATTTAGAAATCGCATTTTTATTCCCGTGGGCAGTTGTGCTGCAAGAAATCGGCTTGTTTGGCTTTTTGGCCATGATGTTTTTTTTGTTCGTTTTAGTCGTTGGGTTTATTTACGAGTGGAAAAAGGGAGCCTTGGAGTGGGACTAGAAGGCGTCATGGAAAAGGGCTTTGTTACCACAAGCCTAGATACCATCATTAACTATACACGCACTGGCTCGTTGTGGCCGATGACGTTTGGCTTGGCTTGCTGCGCGGTAGAGATGATGCACGCTGGCGCTTCGCGCTATGATTTAGACCGCTTTGGCATTGTGTTTCGCCCCAGCCCGCGCCAATCGGACGTGATGATTGTGGCCGGCACCTTGGTGAATAAAATGGCGCCTGCGCTGCGTAAAGTTTACGACCAAATGGCTGAGCCGCGTTGGGTGATTTCCATGGGCAGTTGCGCCAATGGCGGCGGTTATTACCATTATTCTTACGCGGTTGTGCGCGGTTGCGACCGCATTGTGCCGGTGGATGTGTATGTGCCAGGCTGTCCGCCCACAGCCGAGGCGCTGCTGTTTGGCATTATTCAGTTGCAGAAAAAAATCAGAAGAACGAACACCATCGCTAGATAACAATACGAACAATGACTAGACTTGAACGTTTATCTTCGCAGCTGAAATTGGCGCTTGGCAGTCACCTTGCCGCGTTAAGCATTGCCCTGAACGAAATTACGATTGAGTGCAAAGCGGACGATTTGGTGGCGGTTTGCACCAAGTTGCGCGACCACGGCGAGCTGAAATTTGAGCAGTTAATCGATTTGTGCGGCGTGGATTATGCTGAATATGGTGACGATGGTCTTGGGAGCAAGCGGTGGAGCGGCTATCGCTTTGCATCGGTGATGCATTTGCTTTCGGTTTCGCTCAATCAGCGTGTACGTTTAAAAGTATTTGCACAAGAAGACGATTTTCCTGTGTTGCCAACGCTGGTGGACGTGTGGCCAGCAGCCAATTGGTATGAGCGCGAAGCCTTTGATTTGTTTGGTATTATGTTTGAAAATCACCCCGATTTACGCCGCATTTTGACCGATTATGGTTTTATTGGGCACCCATTCCGTAAAGACTTCCCCATGATTGGCAACGTAGAAATGCGTTACGACCCCGAGCAGCAACGCGTGATTTATCAGCCAGTTTCTATTGAGATGCGCAACAATGTTCCTCGCGTTATTAGAGATGAGGGTGCTCATGGCTGAAATTAGAAATTACACCATGAACTTTGGTCCGCAGCACCCCGCAGCGCATGGCGTGTTGCGCTTAGTGTTGGAGCTGGACGGTGAAGTTATTGTGCGTGCCGATCCGCACATTGGCTTGCTACATCGCGCAACTGAAAAATTGGCTGAGAACCGCACCTATCTGCAATCTGTGCCTTATATGGACAGGCTGGATTACGTGTCGATGATGGCGAACGAGCATGCTTATGTGATGGCGATTGAGAAGATGCTCGGATTGGATGTGCCGATTCGCGCGCAGTATATCCGTGTGATGTTTGATGAGATCACCCGCGTGTTGAATCACTTGTTGTGGCTGGGCGCGCACGCGCTGGATGTGGGCGCGATGACGGTGTTTTTATACGCTTTTCGCGAGCGTGAAGACTTGTTTGATATGTACGAAGCGGTTTCTGGCGCGCGCATGCACGCCGCGTATTATCGCCCTGGCGGCGTGTATCGCGATTTACCTGATCAAATGCCGCAGCACGAAACAACGAAATTTCGCAGCGCAAAAGAGATTCATAAACTCAACGAAAATCGTCAAGGCTCGCTGCTCGATTTTATTGAAGATTTCACCAATCGCTTCCCCACTTATATCGACGAATACGAAACGCTTTTAACAGATAATCGCATATGGAAACAACGTACCGTGGGTATTGGCGTGGTGTCGCCAGATCGCGCTTTGGCGCTAGGTATGACTGGCCCGATGTTGCGCGGCAGCGGTATTGAGTGGGATTTACGCAAAAAACAACCGTACGAAGTTTATGATAAGTTAGATTTTGATATTCCTGTCGGCGTGAATGGTGATTGTTACGACCGTTATTTGATTCGTATGGAAGAATTCCGCCAGTCGAATAATATTATTAAGCAATGCGTGACATGGCTGCGAGCCAATAACGGCGCGGTGATTACCAGCGACAATAAAATTGCCCCGCCGAACCGCGAGCACATGAAAACCAATATGGAAGACATGATTCACCACTTTAAATTGTTCACCGAAGGCTTCCACGTGCCTGCGGGTGAGGCTTACGCTGCGGTGGAGCATCCAAAAGGCGAGTTCGGTATTTATATGATTTCAGATGGCGCTAATAAACCGTATCGTCTCAAAATTCGCGCGCCGGGCTTTCCGCATTTGGCGGCTTTGGACGAAATGGTGCAGGGCCACATGATTGCTGACCTTGTGGCAATTATAGGCACGCAAGACATCGTTTTCGGGGAAATTGATAGGTAAAATGTTAAGCGCTGAAGCCATTCAAAAGATTGAGTTTGAACTCAGCAAATACCCCGCAGATAAGCGTCAGGCGGCGGTGATGGGCGCGCTGCGTATTGTGCAAACTGAGCGCGGTTGGTTATCACCCGAGTGCATTAGCGATGTAGCGAAGTATTTGCGCATTCCAGAAATCGCCGCGCTGGAAGTTGCGACGTTTTACAATATGTACGATTTAGCGCCAGCCGGGCAGTACAAGATCACTATTTGCACCAATATTTCCTGCATGTTGCGCGATTCTGACGCGATTGTGAATCATCTGCAAACCAAGTTGGGCGTGGGTTTTAACGAAGTGACGCCAGACGGAAAATTTTGCCTGAAAGAAGGCGAGTGCATGGGCGCGTGCGGAGGTGCACCTTTGCTGCACATCAACAATACCGAAATGCACGAATTTTTGACTTTGGAAAAAGTAGATGCGATTTTGCATGATTTGAATCAAAAGGCGCTGAAATAATGGCTGCGGCGAAATCCAAAGCGGGCGATTTTAAAGGCCAAACCTTATTGTGTTTGCGTACGATGATGGAAAAAAATCCTGCATCGTTAGAAACCTACGAAAAAATGGGTGGTTACACGCAGCTCAAACGCATAATTACCGAAAAAGTAAAACCAATCGAAATTATCAACCAAGTAAAGCTTTCTGGCCTGCGTGGGCGCGGCGGTGCAGGTTTTCCGACTGGTCTTAAATGGAGCTTTATGCCGCGCTATTACGACGGCGTTAAGTACTTGGTTTGCAATAGCGACGAAGGTGAGCCTGGCACGTTTAAAGATCGCGATATTTTGCGCTACAATCCGCATCAACTTATCGAGGGCATGGCGATTGCCGCCTACACAGTGGGCGCGCGCGTGGGTTACAACTACATTCACGGCGAAATTTGGCGCGAATACGAGATTTTCGAAACTGCTTTGGCGGAAGCGCGTGCAGCAGGTTATATCGGCGAGAATTTATTTGGCAGTACATTTGATTTCGATTTATACGCCGTGCATGGCTACGGCGCATACATTTGCGGCGAGGAAACCGCGCTCATGGAGTCGATTGAAGGCAAAAAAGGCCAACCGCGCTTTAAGCCGCCATTTCCCGCCAGTTACGGCGTGTTTGGCAAGCCAACAAACGTTAATAATACTGAAACATTTGCCTCAGTACCGTGGATTATGCAACATGGCGGCCAAGCGTTTGCGGATTTGGGTGTGGCGAATTCAGGCGGTTCAAAATTGTTTTCAGTCTCTGGCCATGTCGAAAAGCCAGGCAATTTTGAAGTGAATTTAGGCATGCCATTTACCGAATTGCTAGCACTCGCTGGTGGTGTTTGGAAAGGGCGCAAACTCAAAGCGGTGATTCCAGGCGGGCCTTCCACCGCGGTGATGCCAGCCGAGGCGATTATGGGCGCGACGATGGATTATGACGGGTTGAGCAAGGCGGGTTCTAGCTTGGGCGCCGGCTCGATGATTGTGATGGACGAAACGACTTGCATGGTGAAAACGCTGAAGCGCCTTTCTTACTTTTTTTATGAAGAGAGTTGCGGTCAATGTACGCCGTGCCGCGAAGGCACTGGCTGGGTGTATCGCGTGATTAAGCGCATTACCGAGGGCCAAGGCAAAATGGAAGATTTGGATTTACTCACAGACGTGAGCAAAAACATTTCTGGTCGCACGATTTGTGCGCTAGGCGATGCCGCTGCAACACCAGTGTTGAGCTTCATAAAGCATTTTAGACCGGAATTTGAATATTATATTCAGCACGGCAAATCCATGATCGACGGCAAATAAATATGTTAAATATTGAAATAGACGGCAAAGCGTTAGAAGTCGAACACGGCTCGACCATTATTGACGCAGCGGATAAGCTGGGCGTAGCGATTCCGCGTTTTTGCTATCACAAAAAACTGTCTGTAGCTGCCAATTGCCGCATGTGTTTGGTGCAAGTAGAAAAATTTCCCAAACCGCTGCCAGCCTGTGCCACGCCCGTGGCCGAGGGCATGAAAATATTTACGCGTAGCAAAGAGGCGGTAGAAGCGCAAAAAAGTGTGATGGAATTTTTGCTGATTAATCACCCGCTAGATTGCCCAATTTGCGACCAAGGCGGCGAATGCGATTTGCAGGACATCGCTGTGGCCTATGGCGCAAGTGGCTCGCGCTATACCGAAGAAAAACGTGTGGTGTTCAACAAAAATATTGGCCCGCTAATTAGCACCGATTTAACGCGCTGTATTCAATGCACGCGCTGTGTGCGCTTTCTTAAAGAAGTGGGTGGCATGCAAGAACTGGGGCTGCTTGGACGGGGTGAACACGCAGAAATTAGCGCTTATGTCGATAAAAGCGTGAACTCGGAACTCTCAGGAAATATCATCGACTTATGTCCTGTCGGCGCGCTCACCAGCAAGCCGTTTCGCTATTCTGCACGTAGCTGGGAACTCACGCGCCGCCCAAGCATCGCACCGCATGACAGCCTTGGCTCGCACATTGAAGTGCATGTTAAAGATAATAAAGTGATGCGCGTATTGCCGCGCGAAAAAGAAAGCATTAACGAGTGCTGGCTTTCTGACCGCGATAGATACTCGTACGAAGGCTTAAACAGCCCAGATCGCTTAAAAGTGCCGATGATTAAGCATAACGGCGCTTGGCAAGAAACTGACTGGAAAACCGCGCTGGAATTCGCGGCTGGGCAAATTAAAGACATTACCAAACAACATGGTGGCGAATCGCTTGGTGTGTTGGTTTCGCCCAATAGCACCATGGAAGAAGGCTATTTAATCAAGCGGTTAGCAAATAGTCTAGGCTGCGGCAACGTGGATTATCGCTTGCGCCAAACCGACTTTAGGTTGGATGGCAAGCGCGTTGGCACGCCATGGATGGGTGTGAATATTGATGAGATTGAGGCGCTAGACCGTATTTTAATAATCGGCTCTAATTTGCGTAACGAGCATCCATTGCTTGCGCAGCGCTTCCGTAAAGCAGTGACTAATGGCGCGGAGCTTAATATGATTAGCCCGTTGGATAATGACCCATTGATGCCGATCGCGCATAAAATCATCTGTACGCCTAACGATATGGTGAACGTGCTTGCGCAAATTTTGAAGGCGATGTCAGGCTTGCAGCGTCTTTCCTTGTGTTTACCGCCTTCGTTGAATCAATTACTAGAAAAAATTCACGTGCGCCCGAACACAGAAGAAATGGCCGAAAGTTTGGCTGGCTTGGGTAAAAATATCAACTTGGTTGCGCCTCGCGTGGGTATTTTCTTGGGTAATATGGCACTTAGCGCACCAAGATTCACCGAAATGTACAGCTTGATGGAAGCCATCGGTGGTATTTGTGGCGCAAAAGGCGGCATTTTACCTGCCGCGGCGAATAGCACAGGCATGCACTTGATGGGCGTGATGCCTAGCGCCACTGGCATGCACGCGCGGGCAATGCTGGAAGTGCCACGCAAAGCGTATTTATTGCTGAATATTGAACCAGAACTGGATTGCCAACACGCAGCCTTGGCCAAAGCCGCTATGGCGCAGGCGGAATGCGTGGTTGCGCTTACGGCGTTCAAATCGGCCGCGCTGGAGCATGCCGACGTGTTATTGCCAATTGCGCCATTTACCGAAACTTCTGGCACCTTTATGAGCATGGAAGGGCGCGTGCAAAGCTTTGAAGCGGTCGTTAAACCACTTGGCGAATGCCGCCCCGCATGGAAGGTGTTGCGTGTGTTGGCAAACACATTAGGCTTGCAAGGTTTTGAATACAATAGCAGCACAGAAGTAAAAGAAGCGCTGTTTGGTGGCGAAAAGCCATCTGCCGTCGTGTGGCGAAGCCTCAACAACAACATGAAGGAGCTGGTAGAGATTGAGGTTAAAATCAAATCTGCTGGCTTGCAACGCGTGGGCGAAGTGCCACAATACGAATCTGACCCGATTGTGCGCCGCTCTGCGCCGCTACAAAAAACTAAATATAACATCAAACCCATGGCGCGCATGAACGCCGAAGATATGCGGGTGCTGGACTTGCGCGAGGGCGACACGGTATTGGCGAAACAAGATAAAGGCAGCGCGATTTTGACGGTGCGCTTGGATAATCACGTAGCAAAAGGCTGCGTGCGCGTCACTGCGGCGCATGAAGATACCATTGGTTTGGGCGATTTGATGGGCGACATTTCGATTGAAAAAATAACGCAAACGGAAGCGCAACACGCATGAGTTTTTTCGCAAATCATTGGGATGAAATTAAATTAGTGGCTTGGACGCTGGCCAAAATTATTGCCATCGTGCTGCCCTTGATGATTGCGATTGCCTATTTAACCTTGGCGGAGCGCAAGGTGATTGGCTACATGCAAGTGCGCATTGGCCCAAATCGCGTCGGTTATTTTGGTTTGCTACAACCCATTGCAGATGGCGTTAAGCTGTTGTTTAAAGAGATTATTTTACCAAGCGCCTCCAACAAAGGCTTGTTTTTCCTCGGCCCAGTGCTGGCGATAGCGCCTGCCTTTGCGGCTTGGGCGGTGATTCCTTTTGACGCAACGAAAGTGCTGGCGAATGTAGATGCGGGTCTGTTGTATATTTTGGCGATGACCTCGGTCGCGGTGTATGGCGTGATTATCGCGGGCTGGGCGTCCAACTCCAAATACGCATTTTTAGGCTCGCTTCGTTCTGCAGCGCAAATTGTTTCCTATGAAATCGCCATGGGCTTTGCCTTGGTCGGCGTCTTAATGTGCGCGAATTCGCTTAACCTGGGCAAAATCGTCATGGGGCAGGCGGGTGGCTTTTGGCAT
>JAYVSZ010000056.1:0-15924 GCA_043774925.1 Methylophilaceae bacterium
TCAACGTCGGCGGCACCCTCACTGACACCTTCACCGTGACCAGTGTCGACGGCACCAGCCAAATCGTCACCGTGACCATTAACGGTCAGAACGATGCGCCAATAAATGTAGTGCCAGGTGCTCAAACCACGAATGAGGATACAACTAAAGCGATCGCAGGGTTGAGTATTAGTGACGTAGATAATACGGGTACTATGACTGTGACCTTAGGTGTGACAAACGGTACGTTAACTGTGAGTGGCGGAACCGCTACAATCGCTGGTTCTGGCACAACTAGCGTAACGCTTACCGGTACCGCTGCGCAAATTAATGCGACTTTGGCTTCGGCGGTAAATTATGTGCCAACAAGTAATTTTAGTGGTAATTCAACGTTAACGATGACAACAAGCGATGGTGCGTTGAGTCAGGCAAATACGGTTACGACAACTATTGTTGCAGTGGCAGATGCCCCTACTTTAAGTGCGCTTATCAGCCTGACCAGTGTATCTGTATCGCCAACATCTGCAGCACTGACGACTGGCACAAACGTGCTCCAGGCAACAATCGAGTCTTCGCTTGGGTTGACGCCAGGCATTTTAGATACTTTCGACCCAGCGCCAAATGTAGTACTAGGTACAAATGACCCGGGCACTATTAACGCAGTTTCTGGCGCATACACTAATCAAAATGTAGTGTTGAACACTGGACAGCAGGTTGCTATTCCTTGGAGTTTTACCAATACAGAAGTTACTGTAGACATTAATAAAGGGTTTAATGACTTTATGGTGTTGGTAGTGACGGATGCGAGTGGTGCTAAAACCTATACAATGATATCGTCAGCAGAGGCGATAGGTCAGGCTACAGCAACTGGTACATTTAACTATACTGCAGCTGCTGGTGGCACCTATCAGTTCTCATGGATTGTGATGAATGGGGGGGATGCTAATGTGCAATCGTCAGCAGCCATTGGCGCACCTAAGTATGTTGTTAGTGGTGCTGATTATGGCCAGCCAATATACATGCCAATTGCTGGCGCCTTGGTTGATACGGATGGCTCTGAGACACTTAGTTATACAATTACAGGGGTACCAACGGGGGCAATATTCTCGGCGGGCACCAATGCTGGCGCAGGTATTTGGAGCTTTACTGCCGCACAAATTGCTGGCTTGCAATTTTACCCAGTAGATGGCTACACCGGCACTTTGAATTTAACCTTGAATGCAACCGCTACAGAGTTGAGCAACGGCTCTACTGCCACCACTTCACAAGCCTTTACAGTCGATGTGTCAGCTACGACAGCCACTCAATATGGTACCACTGGCAACGAAACGCTGACTGGTACAGCAGCCAATGATTTATTACAAGGCTTCGCGGGTAACGATAGCCTTGTTGGCGCTGCTGGTAATGATATTTTATATGGCGACGCTGGCAATGATACGCTATTAGGCGGCGCAGGAAATGATGTGTTATACGGTGGCGCAGGCGCAGATTCACTGGTAGGCGGTATTGGTCAGGATATTATAACGGGTGGTGCAGGCAATGACACCATGACGGGCGGTGATGTGGGTGTTAATGACAATGCAATGGATATTTTTGTGTGGAAGCTTGCAGACGCAGGTTCGGCGGGAACTCCGGCAGTAGATACCATTACTACTTTTGGTACAGCCGCCGCCAACGCCGGTGGGGATGTGCTTGATTTGCGAGATCTTTTAACTGGAGAATCGCACACCGCCGCCGCGTTAGACAATTATCTACACTTTGAAATTACTGGAGGAAACACGATATTGCATATTAGTTCGTCAGGTGGGTATGGGGATAACAATGCAAAAGGCGTTGGTGCATCTGGCCTTCCGCTTACGACAGAAACGCAGCAAATTGTATTTGCAGGGGTGGATTTAACGGCTGGATTTGCCACAGACCAACAAATTATTGCCGACCTGCTCACTAAACAAAAGATAATTACAGATTAATGTAACTTTATTGTTCAGCTAAGCGGTACGAATGGCCGAATCCAGAAGATTTGGCCATTTTTCTTTGCAATGTAGCGTTATTTGCAACAGATGACACGTGAATTGCCAAATCAAGTAATAAATAGTAGCGTGAAAAATATTTTAAAAAAATGACATTTCACCATCTTTTGGTGTAGATTAGCGGGAATATCTATAATGACATGAATTACTTGAGGATTTTGAAAAAAGTTATGTACAAAAGCATCTTTATATTGCTTGCTTTGGTGGCATCTGCGGCGCACGCTGAGCCCTTGGTGACATTGAAGCAGATGGTTGAGAAAGTCATTTCATCAAATCCAGAAGTGCAGGCTAAATACCACGCATATTTGGGCGCTGGCTACGAGCAGGACGTAGTGCGCGGCGGCTACCTGCCCAAGGTAGACTTAAATTCTACTTATCGCAATCAGGAATCCGTACCTGGTCAAAGCGCGATTGATGCGGCCGGCACTGCCGTGCCAAGTTGGAATAGTCAGATTATATTGCGTCAGATGATTTTTGATGGATTTGCCACACGCAATGAGGTGAATCGCCTTGGACATGCCAAACGCGTGCGCTACTACGACTTGCAAAATACCATGGAAAACAATACCTTAGAGTTTTTGCGTGCATACATAGATAATTTGCGCTATCAAAAGCTCACCGATTACGCCAAAAACAACTATGTGACACACAAGCAATTGTTCGATCGCATTAAAGAGCGTGTGGATGCTGGCGTTGCGCGCCGTGTGGATTTGGAGCAGGCGACGGGTCGTCTTGCGCTGGCAGAAGCTAATTTGTTGACAGAAGCGACGAATCTTCATGATGTCACTGCGCGCATGCAACGCTTGCTGGGTGAAGTTCCGCCAGAAACGCTTGAGCAGCCTGATTTCTACAATGCTGGCACAGAGTTAAGTCCTGCTGAGGCGCTGAAGGTGGCCTACTTGAATAATCCAAACATTCTTTCTACGGTTGAGGATATTCAAGCCGCTAAAGACGAAGTGAAAACACGCGAGTCAAAATATATGCCGCGTTTTGATTTGAATGCACATAAAAATCTGCACACTAGCCGCGATGGCCGTAACAGTACAAACGCAGCAGATGTGCTTGAATTGACAATGAATTTTAACTTATTCAATGGCTTTTCAGATAAGGCTGCGGTCAGTCAGACCATCGAAAAAATGAACGTGGCGACTGATATGCGCGACAAAGCTTGTGTGGATACGCGCCAGTTGGTCACCATTGCTTACAATGATATTAACCAATTAAAAGAACAGCTTACCTACCGTGAACAGCATCAAAAATCTATTGAAAATGCGCGAGAAGCGTATCGCAAACAATTTGAAATTGGTCAACGCACCTTGTTAGATTTGCTGGATACCGAGAACGAATATTTTCAAGCCAAACGCGCTTATACCAACACCGATTACGACATTCAAACCGCGTATGCGCGGCTTTATGCAGGGCAGGGTGAGTTGCTAAATAAAATTGGCACTAAGCGAGAAAGCTTGCCAGAGTTGAGTCGTGAGGCTTACGCCGAGTCGCTAAATATCTGCGAGGCGATTGCGCCAGCGCAGGTAAGTATTGATAAAGAAGCTTTAATGGCGGGCGCAAAACAATTGGCCATTGCGAATAAGCCGATGAGCAAGCCTGTAGCGAAAGCCGCGCCAGTATTGGCTTGCAGCGAGGGGGCAATTACCAGCCGCGTGAACGATTGGGCGGATGCTTGGCGCCATAAAGACTACGAAAGCTATATTAAATTTTATGCGGATAAATTTACACCAGAGGCAGGCTTAAGTCGCACAGATTGGGAAAAACAACGCAAACAGCGCTTATCTAACCCAGGCAAAATTAACTTGGGCGTTGCTAACTTAAAAGTCACTTGCGATGGCGACAAAGCCAAGGCAGATTTTGACCAAGATTACAGCGTCACCAGCTACAAAATGGAAAAACCCAAAACCAGCGCAGAAGGCTGCGAAGTGTGCGCCGCTAAACGTATAGCCACCAAAGGTTTTGCCGATAAGGTCAATAAAACATTGGGATATGAAAAAATCGGCAGTCAATGGCAAATTGTGCAAGAGCTAGTGAATAAGTAGTAATTTTGCACACACAAAAAGCACGCTGCACTTACATGCGGCGTGTTTTTTTAATTTAGAAGTTACTTTTGCGGCGTATGGCAGTAAAGTATGAAAATTTACGCTAACCTCGCCAAAAACTCCTTAGACAGTGTTAGAATACGCACCGCAACAAATCTGCACTAATCATCCGCCCGGGTGGTGAAATTGGTAGACACAAGAGACTTAAAATCTCTCGACTTTACGGTCGTGCCGGTTCGATTCCGGCTCCGGGCACCATACTCCTAGCTGGTTTTCAAGCGCCTTAGCTTTTAAGTTTAGTCAGATCGTCAATAATCTGCTGCGAATGGCGAGAAGTGTCGACGCTGAGATACGTTTTTTGTAAAACGCCCTGTGGGTCGATTAAAAAAGTATAGCGCTTGGCCATTTTAAACAAGCCTAAATTGGTCAATGCACCATAACTATCAGCCACTTTGCCGTCTTTATCGGAAAGCAATGGGAAGGGCAGGTGATACTTTTTAGCAAACTCCGCATGGCTGCTGCTGTCATCCACGCTTACGCCCACTACGCTCGCGCCTAGCGCCTCTAGCTTGTGCAAATCATCTCTAAAGCTGCAGGCTTCTTTGGTGCAGCCTGGGGTATCGTCTTTGGGGTAAAAATACAGTACCAACCATTTGCCGCGATAGGTTTCCAGCGAGTGTTTCACACCGTTAGTATCAGGCAAAATGAAACTTGGCGCGGGTTTGCCAGCCACTGGCGCGGCGTTTGCTGCACTCACGTTTTTGTAACCTAAAAACGCGATTAGTAAAACTAAGCTATAAAAAATTATTTTCATCGTCATGGCCAATTTACTCATTAAGTGTAGGAGAAGTAAAATCGCAAATAGTTTAGCGAGATTATGAAGTAAATATGAGAAAATGTCGCCAGTATCCGCCCTCGTAGCTCAGTGGATAGAGCTCTCCCCTCCTAAGGGAGAGGTCACACGTTCGATTCGTGTCGAGGGTACCATTTTTGTACAGCCTTATTTGGCGCGGTTTTCAAGGCCATTCCATTTTTCTAAGGCCTGTTCAATTTCTGTTTCAATTGCATTTAATCGCGTTTGTAACGTTTTTGCTTGTTCAGGGTTTTTGCGATAAATCTCACCATCGGCGAGTTTGGCGGTCGTTTCTGCTTGCTCGGTTTCTAGCGCAGCAATTAAATCTGGCAAATTATCTAGCGCTTTTTGCTCATTAAAACTAAGTTTTTTTGCTATGTTTTTGCTTGCAGGCACTGGCTGGGGAGGCTTATTGGATGCGGCTGTCAGGGCAGTGCCACTTTTTATATTTTCTAGCTTTTGCGCGTGGTAACGCACCCAATCATCGTAGCCGCCGCCAAACTCATCCAGTACGCCAGCGCCTTCAAACGCAATCACCTGTGTGACTGTGTTTTCTAAAAACGCGCGGTCGTGGCTCACCAAAAATAAAGTGCCAGCATAGTTTTGCAGCAAGCTTTCTAGCAGCTCCAGCGTATCAATATCCAAGTCGTTAGTCGGCTCATCCAACACCAAAATATTGGCTGGACGTGCGAATAACCGCGCCAAAAGTAGACGATTACGTTCGCCGCCAGAGAGCGATTTTACGGGCGAACGCGAACGTTGCGGCGGAAATAAAAAGTCCTCCAAATAGCTAATGACGTGCTTGCGTTCAGTGCCGATTTCTACAAAATCTGAACCTGGACTAATGGTGTCCGCCAGCGTGGCTTCCTCGTCTAATTGCTCGCGCATTTGGTCGAAATAGGCAACACTTTGCTTGGTGCCGTGTGTAATCGTGCCGCTGTCAGGTTTGAGGTTGCCCAAAATCATTTTTAGCAAAGTGGTTTTGCCAATGCCGTTCGGGCCGAGTAAGCCAATGTGGTCGCCACGCAAAATGCGTGTGCTGAAGTTCTTAATCAATACTTTGTCACCGTAAGCTTTGTTCACGTTCTCAAGCTCAGCCACCAGTTTGCCGCTGCGCTCGCCAGCATCTACATTCAGTTTTACGTTACCTTGGCGCTCGCGTCTTGCTGCACGCTCTAGGCGCAATTTTTCTAATTGGCGCACGCGGCCTTCGTTGCGCGTGCGGCGCGCTTTAATACCTTGGCGAATCCACACTTCTTCTGCCGCCAGCACTTTGTCAAACTTGGCGGCGTGGGTTTCTTCCACCGCCAAAAGTTCTTCTTTTTTGAGTTGATAATTAGAAAAATTGCCAACAAAATCAGTCAAAATCCCGCGGTCTAACTCGGTGATGCGCGTCGCGAGCTTATCCAAAAAGCGTCGGTCATGCGTAATAAACAACACCGCGCCGTTAAAGCCGAGTAATAAATCCTCTAGCCATTCAATCGCTTCTAAATCTAAATGGTTAGTTGGCTCGTCCAATAATAAAACCTCAGGCTCAGCCACTAGCGCGCGTCCCAGGGCAACGCGCTTGCGCCAGCCGCCAGAAAGCGTGCTCACCATGACGTCCGCATCCAAGCTCAAATGGCTGAGTACAGTTTCGATTTTGCTCTGCATCGCCCAGCCATTTTGCGTATCTAACTCGTGCTGTAAATGTTCCATTTGCGCCATCAGCACCTCAAAATCGGCATCTGGCTCGCCCATTTTGTGCGTCACATCGTGGTAAGCCACCAAAGTTTTTTGCAAGCTGCCTAAACCCTCTGCTACGGCTTCATAAACCGTGTGCGTGTTATCTAGCTCAGGCTCTTGCGGCACATACACAATGCGCGTGGCAGGCGCGCGCCACACATTGCCATCGTCCAATTTAATGGTGCCAGCTATTGCTTTGAGCAAGCTGGATTTCCCCGCGCCGTTGCGGCCAATTAAGCCAACGCGCTCGCCCGCATCCAATTGAAATGCCGCTTTATCTAAAAGTGCGTGATGTCCAAAAGCGAGAGAGGCGTTATCTAAGGTAATATAAGGCATTGATTCATTTCTAATATTTAAGGGGTGCTACCAAAAAGCAAACATGGTGACGACGGTTGCGAACATGAGCGCGGTGGCTGCCCAGCCAAGTATGCGCAGCTTTTTCTTGATGGTGAATTGGCCCATAATTTCGGGTTTTACCGCCATCATCATCATGACTGCCATGATGGGAATGGCGATGATACCATTGATGACGGCGCTCCAAAACAAGCCTTTTACTGGGTCAATCGGCGTGAAATCCAGTAAAACGCCGCCGAGTGTCGCTAGGCTGATGATGCCGTAAAACTTTTTCGCGGCTTCTGTTTTTTTCTCCAAACCTTCTGGCCAATCAAAACATTCGGCAACCGCATAGGCCGCAGAGCCAGCAAGCACGGGCACAGCGAGCATGCCAGTGCCGATGATGCCGAGGCTAAACAGGATAAAAGTGACATTACCAGCCAGCGGACGCAGCGCTTCTGCGGCCTGTGCGGAGGTTTCGATTTGCGTAATGCCAGCAGCGTGCAAAGTAACGGCGGTGCTTAAAATAATAAAAAAAGCCACTAAATTGGAAAACCCCATGCCCATATAGGTGTCGAATTTAACGCGTCGCAGCTCGGTGTGTGCGTTTTTGGGCGATTGCAACAGTGGTTTTAGATGATGACTGCCGCGCATGTCTTCGACCTCTTGCGAGGCTTGCCAAAAGAATAAATACGGGCTGATGGTGGTGCCAAATACAGCCACAATGACGGTGATATATTCTTTACTCAAGGTGAAGTGCGGCAAAAGTGTGCTCACAAATACTTGCTGCCAAGGCACATGCACCATAAACACCACCGCGACATAAGCCAATAGCGAGAGCGTGAGCCATTTAAGCACACGCACATATTTGTGATAGGGAATAAATACTTGCAACAGCAGCGAAACCAAGCCAAATATGACCGCGTGACCATGCCCGCCGCCGCCAATCACTAATTGTAGCGCCTCACCCATGGCGGCAATATCCGCGGCGATGTTAATGGTGTTTGCTATTACGAATAAGAAAATAATGCTTAGGCACAGCCAGCGCGGTAGTAGGGTGCGCATATTCGCTGCTAAGCCTTTGCCTGTGACTACGCCGATACGCGCGCTGACGATTTGAATGCCGACCATGAGCGGATAAGTGAGTACCACCGTCCACAGCATATTAAAGCCAAACTGCGCGCCAGCTTGCGAGTACGTGGCAATGCCACTTGGGTCGTCATCCGCCGCGCCCGTAATGAGCCCTGGGCCAAGTTGGCGTAAGGAGGGATACTTGTATTTTACGTTTGGACTCATCGTTTGCTTTTCAGTTGAACTCAGGTTGGCGTAGATTTTAACATGGCGCGGATGTTTGCCGTTTTTGATTTGCCAAAGTCACGTGGTCGAGCAAGATGTGCTGATGGAAGGAAATGAGCCTTGTCGAGGGTGATGTCCAGTACGGCATGAATTTTAGTGGCGGCTATTTATAGGTGACGGCATTGTAAACCACATCTTACTAGGCCGCGTTGCGATATACTGCGCGTCTAAAAATTAATTAAAAAGGATTGTAAATAAGATGAGTTTAAAAAAGTTACAAAAAATTGCAGCAATTTCGTGTTTGATGGCCAGTATTACAGCGCATGCAGACTGGCTTGGTACGCTTAAAGATGCAGCGGACATGGTAAAAAGCACAGGTGTAATAAGTCCTTCTGGCGAAAGCAAAGCGCCAGCAAACAAATCTAGCACTGGTTCTACCGTTAAAAGCAATGGTAATGTTGGCTTTCCCATGGGGCTGCAAGCTTATCCTGATGCTGAGCTTAAAGCGCGCTATGACAATCCTTTTGCACAAGTCGATATTCCGATTAGCCCACCAAGACGCACCAGCAATGACAACACCGTTGAATACAAAGTGCCTGTAGAGGGCAAAATCACCATGCTGCAGTTTAATCACCCACGCGGCAGCAGCCCGCTGCTCATTCAAAAACACTATGAATCTTGGTTGGCAGCCAATGGTTTTGAACGTATGCTGATTTGCGCCTCGCCATGTAAAGAAGCCTCAGGGATATTTTGGCTGCCACATGTCAATACAGATAATCAATTAGATTATGGATATTTGCCAGAAGCACCTACTTATGTGGCGGGCTATAAAGACAATGCGATGGTGATATTTGGTGTGGGCTTAACACCTGGCGACGGTCAAAAAACTTACTCATCTCTCGTTAAAGTGGTTGAAGGTCGTGTGATTGACAATAGCGCATGGAAAAAGCTAATGACACCACACACCCCTTTGCCAGTGGTAGACCCGAGCCAACCAGCACCTAATGGCTCTGCTTCAATTGTTGTTCCGCCTGCAGGTAGTGCCCCTGCTGGCATTAAAGATATTGCGCCTAATAGCCTACTTAAAGAGGTGCAAGCCAGCAAAGGCTTGGTTGTAGTGCAACTTTCTTCTTACGATGCAAGTTGCGGTTTTTGTGTGAGGGGCAACCCACATTTTGATGCGTTTGCTAAAAAGTACGCAGGTAGGTTAACTTTTTGGCGCGCAACTGCGCAACCTTGGTTAAGTGTAACTGATAATGATTTTGTTCGGACACTCCATGTTGCTGGGGTGCCAGCCACATTTTTATTTCAAGATGGCCAGTTAGTTCGCCAGTTAGATGGTATTGCTACGGAAAGTCAACTGAACGCAAAACTTCTGCACTAGGTTAATTTCTAGGCTAATAATCATTGATTTAAAATAAAGGATCATTTTTAACGAAGTGATCTTTTTTTATTACCTAATCACTCATCTTTCAAATGTTATTTCCCTAGCATCGCCCGAATATTCGCCATTTTTGATTTGCCAAATTCTTTGCTGGCTTCGGGGTCGATATTAAACGGGTTGCCAAAGTGGCGCACGTCATCTTTGGGGAGTTCTTCGATAAAGCGGCTGGGTTCACACATTTGCATTTCACCTGCGCGTTTACGTTTTTTGCACCAAGAAATGTTGAGTGATTTCTGCGCGCGCGTGATGCCAACATACATCAGGCGGCGCTCTTCTTCGATTTGTTCGTTATCAATAGAAACTTGATGCGGCAAAATGCCTTCTTCGCAGCCGATTAAAAAAACATGGCCAAACTCCAAGCCTTTGGCGGCGTGTAGCGTGCTGAGCTTTACCGCGTCTGGTTCGCCATCTTCGCGGCCTTCTAGCATGCTCATGAGCGAGACCATTTGCGTGAGTTCTAGCAAAGTTTTGCCTTCATCTTGGTTGCCAAATTCGGTTGATGCTTCGCCTTTTTTGGTTAGCCAGTTAATAAAATCCATCACGTTTGCCATTTTATTTTCGGCGGCGCGCGGCTCTTCGCTATCATACAAAAACTTTTCATATTCAATGGCTTTGAGCATATCCAGCAGCACCTCGCCCGCTGGGTCGCGCACCGCGCGTGCTTGAATGCGTTGGATAAACTGGCAAAATGTGAGTAAATCTTCTAGCTGTTTGTTGCCAATTTCGCGTTGAAAATCACCCTCAAACGCGGCGGCAAAAAGCGATACTTTGTGTAAGCTGGCAAATTCGCCAAGGCGCTCTAGCGTGGTGCTACCAATGCCTTTTTTGGGCGTGGTGGCAGCGCGAATAAAGGCTGGGTCGTCGTCTTCATTTGCCACTAAGCGCAAATAACTGACCAAATCCTTAATTTCAGCTTTATCGAAAAATGATTGACCGCCTGAAACCGTGTAAGGGATCTTGTGGTTGCGTAATTGTTGCTCAAACACGCGTGCTTGGTGATTGCCGCGATAGAGAATCGCATAGTCTTTATAAAAAGTACGGTGCTCAAATTTGTGCGCTTGCAACTTCATCATCACGCTTTCGGCTTCATGCTCTTCGCTTTGCGTAGCGGTCACTTGAATCAAATCGCCCGTGCCTAAGTCGCTCCACAGCTTTTTTTCAAACAGCTTTGGGTTGTTCGCAATCACTTGATTTGCCGCGCGCAAAATACGCACGGTAGAGCGATAGTTTTGCTCTAATTTAATCACTTTTAATCGGCTAAAATCTTCAGTCAATTGCCGCAAATTTTCCACATCTGCGCCGCGCCAGCCGTAAATGGCTTGGTCGTCATCGCCCACCGCCGTAAATTGACCACGCAAGCCCGTGAGCATTTTTACCAGTTTGTATTGGCATGCGTTGGTATCTTGATATTCATCTATCAGCAAATATTGCAGCTTGCGTTGCCACTTTTTTAGCGCTTCTGGATGTTGCTCAAAAAGCTCAACGGGTAGTTTAATTAAATCATCAAAATCAACGCCTTGATAGGCCTTTAGCGTTTGTTGATAAAGCTGATACACCTTAGCGGCTGCGTGCGTATGCGCTTCATCTGCGGCTGCTTTGGCTTGATCTGGGTTAATAAAGGCGTTTTTCCAGCCAGAAATTTGCCATTGCGTTTGTTTTAGTAGTTTTTTGTCTGTCGTCGCTAAAATATCCGCCACAATTTTAAAGCTGTCGGAGGCGTCTAAAATAGAAAACTGCGGCTTGTAACCCAGCAGCGCCGCCTCTTGTCGCAGCATTTTCAGGCCGAGCGAGTGAAAAGTCGCAATGGTGAGGCCTTTACTGTTTTTGCCCACTAGCAGTTTGCTCACGCGCGCTTGCATCTCGCGCGCCGCCTTGTTGGTAAAGGTAATCGCCGCGATTTCCTTGGGGTTGTAACCTGCATGTTCAATCAAATAGGCAATTTTTTCGGTAATGACACGTGTTTTTCCGCTGCCTGCGCCAGCAAGCACAAGCAAAGGGCCGTCAAGATATTTTACAGCTTCGCGCTGGGGAGAATTGAGCGTATTTGACATTTTTTTAGCTTGAATTCGACTAGAATTTAAGCCGAATAATACGGATTTACAGTTGTATAGTATTATTCTAACTGCTTACATAAAATAATAATGAAATAAGCAAAAATATAATTAATTATTGAACAATCATCATGCCAAAATTTGACCTAAGAACTATCATCTTCATGTCGATGTTGCTGACTTTCATGTTTTCTATGATTTTAGCCATCACGCGTAAACATCATAAAGAGGTGCGCGGCCCAGGCTATTGGGCGGTGGGCAATTTGGTAGTGGGTTTGGGCATGGTGTTGGTATTGATTCAGCTGGATAATCCGAAAATATTTTTTCTGCCAGGTGTGGCGCTGGTGGGCGCGGGTTTAGGTCTTTACATCAATGGTATTCAAGCATTTTTAGAGACAACGCCAAATCACCGCATCCCCATTGGCGCGTTTTTGTTGCTGGTGGTGATAGATGTCATTTTTATGTTGGTGCAGCACGATATACGCAGCACGGTGGTGCTAGATGCACTTATCTTTTCAGCCATCTATTTAATCTGTGCACGGCTTACCTTCTCCCGCGAAAAAGGTATTTTGGGCGAGTTGTTTTGGATTGCATCCAGCTTATTTTTGCTCTTAGGCATACTCATGATGGCGCGCGCATTCACCGCCTCTCGCGTTGATATCACAGTATTTGATTCCTTTGCTACATGGCCAGTGAATGCTTACACTTTCATGCTGGGCGCGGTTTCACAGTTTTTTATTTCGGGTTTGTTTGTGCTCATGCTGAGCTATCGCCTCAACCAAAATCTCGAATCTATCGCCACCATTGATAGTTTAACTAATGTGTTGAATCGACGTGGTTTGGAAGATGCGGCGAACAAAATGCAAGGCATTTGTAAGCGTATTAACCTCAGTATGGCAGTTTTGTTGATAGATATTGACCACTTTAAAAAAGTGAATGACAAATATGGCCATTTATATGGCGACGAAGTGTTGCGCCATATCGCCTCAACCGTGGCCAAAATTTTGCGCACGGGCGACGTGGTAGGGCGTTACGGCGGCGAAGAGTTCGCTGTATTTTTGCCCAACACTATCGAGAAAGATGCGATGGGCTTGGCCGAACGCATCCGCAAAGGGGTGGAGGCCGCTGTGCTAAAAGATGATCAAATTGAGATTTCCGCCACAATCAGTATCGGCGTGGCCGATTCGGTAAGTGCTGGCTATGAGTTTAAAAGCTTAGTGTCCGCAGCAGATGGCGCACTTTACGCCGCAAAACATGGTGGCAGAAACTGTGTGAAAAGCTACTCACAAATGACGCAGGAAAAAACCTAAACCCAGAAGCTATCCCTTAGCTTTTTAAAATCCCCATTTTATTGGCATTAAAATTGCTTGATATTCATTGAAGAAAAGTAAGGTTAATTTCAAAACCCTTGCCAAAAAAGGCTCTTCAAGCATATTGAAGATATGCGAGCTTTGTTTTGGAGCTTGTTTGTGTTGAGATATTGACGTTATATTTTAAAAAATGACGGAACAACTGAAAATTTATGACAAACAGACTCAATAAAACATCCATTTGTAGCGTGGTTTTTCTAGATATTATCGGCTACTCAAATAGATCCATCTCAGAACAAATAGACGAAAAAACGCTATTTAACAAACTGCTAGCGGATGCCGTAAAGAGTATAGCCACAAGCGAACGAATTATTTTGGACACGGGTGATGGCGCGGCAATTTCATTTATGGGCGAGCCAGAGGAGGCCTTGTTTGTCTCATTATCAATTAGAAATGCAATCTTAGTACACAATAAAATTGGCCACGAGCCTTTAATGGTGCGCATAGGCATTAATTTGGGTTCGGTACGCGTAGTGAATGATATTAATGGCCGGCTCAACGTACTTGGCGATGCGATTAATGTTGCACAGCGCATTATGAGCTTTGCTGAGCCCAATCAGATTTTGGTTTCGCGATCTTATTATGAAGTGGCATCGCGCCTGACCAAAGACCTTACTAATATGTTTTCGTATTTTGGCATTAAGCAAGATAAGCATGTGCGCGAGCACGAAGTTTATCAAATTAAAGCAAGCATTGATGAAATGTATGCCAAAGACGGTTTGAAGCATGGCGATGTAGTGAACAATGCTTGGACTAAGTTGGATGAAACAGACAAGGTGGCAGCTCATTATGCGGACACCATCAAGTCTAGCGCGTATGCGCAGGCGATAAAATTTCAAAATTTATGGCCAGTTTTACCAGTGCTATTAGCCGCACTAATGTTCACTGTTTATTCTCAAGCAACAAAAATTGAAAAGACCGAGTTGCCAATGACTGCGCCCTCTAGGCAAGCAAGTATTAGCGATTTAAGTGTTGAGAAAATTACGCAAAGGCAAAATGCGGTAGCGGTTGAATCGACTGAGTTAAATGCGCCAGTAACAGAAGTTAAATCGGACAAACTGCCGCGCTCGGCAACAAAGAAAGCTGTGAAGAAAAGCGCGCCGCGAGAAAAAGCTGAGGACAAAAATAATGTATCGCAGCAGCAGATTAAAAGCGCAAATGCAGATAAAACTATGCAAAAAACGCAGTCGGTCAATCAAGAGTCAAGTTGGGGTAAATTTAAAGCAAGTGTTAAGCAAGGCCGCGAGAATAAATGCTCACAAGCTCAAATTGCCATGGGCCAATGTAATTAGTTTTATTGACCGCAATAAAAAAAGCAGCCAATAAGCCGTTTTTTTGCTTCAAATGAGCGCTAAAACAAAGCCATATTATTTGGCGTGGCCAGAATCCGCACAGATATTGGCTTCCAGACCATTATTTTCTTCTCGCTATGTTTCTAATGGATTTTTTTCTGAAATTTCACTCGTCGCTCCAAGACTATTTTCTGCCATCATTGTCTGGCGGCTTTTGGGCGTTTCTAAGCTAACGCGGCCAATCGCACCGTGACGATAATCGGTTAAAAAGGTCACCGCCGTTTTTTCAGTATCCCATAAGCCTGATTGATTTTTACCAGAGGTGCGCTTGTAGCTGCGGCGCTTGGCGATGGCTTCTAGCAAATCCACGCCATCCATCTGATTCGCATCTAGTTTCATGGCATCTAATTTATAGCGAATATTCAGCAAGTCTGGGTACGTTTTAAGCAAATTATCCGCTAAAAACAAGGCGACATCTTCGTCAATCACCGCATTGCGGCCAATGGCGTGGCTGGCCGCCAGCATAAAGCCATCGCTGTCATGCACAATTTTTGGCCACATCATGCCCGGCGTATCGGTAATATTCATGGTGTCGTCTAAATCAAAACGTTGCTGGCTTTTGGTTACGGCGGGCTCATCGCCCACTTTCGCCACGCGGCGATTCAGCAGTGCGTTCATCAGTGTAGATTTTCCTACGTTGGGAATACCCATAATCATCATGCGCAGCGGCTTTAAATGTGTGCCGCGATGCGGCGCAAGCTTACGGCAAAGCGCAGGTATTTTTTTCGCTTCGCCCGCTTTTTTGCAAGAAAGCGCAACTGCTTTGGTGTTGGGCTGCGCGTTAAAATAGTTCAGCCAAGCTTGCGTTGCGGCGGGGTCGGCCAAATCTGATTTGTTTAAGATTTTTAAATTTGGGCGCTGACGAAAAAGCCGCATCTCGTCAATCATCGGATTATGGCTGGCGGCAGGCAGGCGCGCGTCTAGCACTTCAATCACCACATCGATAAACTCCATGGTTTCTTCCGCTTTTTTTCGCGCGGAAGTCATGTGTCCCGGATACCACTGAATCGCCATTTAATACCTTAAAATTTAAAATGTTGTTGTTATACTTTGTTGCTCAAGCTTTTTGATTGCTCGCATATAACCCATATGCGTCGCACCCAAAAAACTTTCGCGCCTCACCTAACTTAAACATTGTTAATTTTCGAGGCATTAAACTAAGTAGTTCTAATCTCGCATTTTAACATTAGCGAGCCAATTGAAGTTTTTATTGAGTCAATTGCATTATTTAGGTTTTAATCAACCCCTCTAGCAGCTTGTTGTTCATGGATTTATTATTAGCGCTTTCTGGAAATAAGGTTTTGGCAACCAGCATATTATCTAAGCCAAAACTGGCGCTGGCAAGCGATGCGATGAGCGTGTCTAAGTTGGTCGTGGGGTTTAAGTCGCGATTTTCATATAAATTACTTTGGCTCAAACCTGGCCAATCAGTAATGACAC
>JAYVSZ010000057.1:0-14623 GCA_043774925.1 Methylophilaceae bacterium
CCATTTACGCTGATCACCGCCTGGTGCCATGTCGTAAATCACTTCATTAATATGCTGATTAATGCCTTTTTCATATTGAAATAAACGCAAACGTTGCGGGTTTGGAAAAGCGGAAGGCGATGTAAATACGGTTAATTTTGCTGTCATAATTTTTCCTCAATTAATATTAAAGCTAACGCGGATATTCAATGCTACCTCTTTGAATAAACTCAATTTTGTAACCATCTGGATCTTCTACAAACGCAATAATAATCGTGCCGTGCTTCATTGGCCCTGCTTCGCGCACCACTTTGCCGCCTTTCGCTTTTACCAAATCGCAAGCTTTGTAGGCATCATCCACCTCAATCGCCATGTGGCCATACGCGCCACCCATTTCGTAACTGGTTTTGCCGTAGTTGTAGGTTAGCTCCAGCACGGTATTGTCGTATTCGTTACCAAAACCCACAAACGCCAGCGTAAATTCGCCGTCGGGGTAATCCGAAGTGCGTAGCAACTTCATGCCCAGCACATCGGTATAAAACTTCACTGAGCGGTCTAAATCGCCAACGCGCAACATGGTGTGTAATACTCTCATAGGTTTTCCTTGGTTGTTAATAGATAATATTTGGCCATCAATTGTTGCTGTGTTTCCACCACATCGGGGTTCAGCGGAATGCAATCCACAGGGCACACAATCACGCATTGCGGTTTGTCAAAATGGCCGACGCACTCGGTGCATAAATTCGGGTTAATCTCGTAAATTTCTTGGCCTTGGTAAATCGCGCCATTCGGGCATTCTGGCTCGCAGACGTCGCAATTGATACACTCATCCGTAATCATTAAACTCATTGTAGTTTTTGCTTAATCGCCGCTTCCACTGCAGGCGAAACAAACTGATGCACATCACCACCTAGCTTGGCGACTTCGCGCACTAGGCTGCTCGACACAAACATATATTGCTCGGCAGGCGTTAAAAAGAGGGTTTCTAGCTTAGGGTAAAGCTTACGGTTCATCCCTGCGAGTTGAAACTCGTATTCGAAATCAGAAGCGGCTCGCAGACCACGAATGACCATTTGCGCACCCTGCGCTTGCACAAATTGCATGAGCAAACCGCTAAAACCGACCACTTTAATGTTGTCCGCTTTAAACACGCTTTTTGCCAGCGCCACGCGCTCTTCTAAGCTAAACAGCGTATTTTTATTAGTACTGCCCGCAACTGCCACAATTACCTCGTCGAACAAATCGGCGGCGCGACGCACAATGTCCTCGTGCCCAAGGGTAATGGGGTCGAAAGTGCCCGGGTAAACTGCAATACGGTTTTTACTCATTTTCTCGTCATTCCCGCGTAGGCGGGAATCCAGTCATAAAATATCATTATACGGGTTTAAGCAGATGATAATAAACATTGCCCGCTTTGCCTTGTTTTAACACTTGCCAAGTTTCGTTGGATTTTAATTCATATTCAGCTTCGGCGTACACAATGCCGCCATCGCTGAGGTGCCCATGTAATAACGGCAACAGCTTGGTAAGCCAATCTTTTTGGTAAGGTGGATCGCAAAAAATCATATCGAACTGTTGCGTATTCTGCTGCAAAAACTGCATGGCATCCATGTGCAGAATCGTGGCAGCATCTGCTTTTAGCGTAGTTTGATTTTGCTTAAGCGCTTTAAATGCAACACTGGCATTTTCTACCATCGTTACCTGCTTAGCGTTGCGGGAAAGCGCCTCAAACCCCAACGCGCCCGTGCCCGCGAACAAATCCAAGCAGGTTTTACCCGTGAGCTCTTGTCCCAGCCAGTTAAACACGGTTTGCCGCACGCGATCAGGTGTAGGGCGCAAGCCTTCCGCATCGGGGAATTTAAGCAAACGACTGCGCCACACTCCGGCCGAAATACGAACCTGATTTAATGCACGAATCTGATTTGTTTTACTTTTCTGCAAAATGCGGTAGAGTGACAAGAATAAAACGATATTATATTGAGTTAACTGCATTAAAATCTATCGAAAAATGAAAAGTTTAACGCTCGTTTACACACCATCATTGGGATGGTTACTTAATAGTTCGCATGGCGCTTCGCGCACCCATTATGCATCTGGAGATACGCTATGAACGCAGTCCTTGGCATTGCCGTCTTTCTTGCTTTCCTTGCTTTTGGGCTTGCGCAGCTTGCGGCCGGCTTCGCCGGAATTGAGCATGGTCTGGGCGCAGGGTGTGCATGGGGCGCTCTCATCGCCGCGCTGATGTTCCGTTTCACATTGCCCATAACTGTTGGCGCATTCTTCGGCGCAATGAACGTATGGGGCTGGCACTGGGCACTGGCTGCGCTATTCGCTGCCCCTGGCTTGGCTTTCGTCATCCCCGGCGTCTTGGCGTCCATGTTCGCGCTGGTCAAGCGATAATGCCTATTGGAGTTATCTACGCCTGCGCCGCCATGCTCTTCATCGGCGCGGCACCTCTACCTTATGGCTACTACACCCTGCTGCGGTTGGTCGCGTGTGGCGTGTTCGCATTTGCCGCGTTCATCGCCGCCGATAGAAAACACAATGTTCTTCCTTGGGCCTTCGGCCTGATGGTGCTACTGTTCAATCCAATCGTAAAGATACACCTTCCCAAAGAGGCGTGGACGCTTGTTGATGTTGCGGCTGGTGTCTTTCTGCTTGTTGCCGCGAAGGCTGTGCGCACCAATGCATAACATGGCGCTCAACTCGCGCACCCGTTGGGCACAATGGCAGCTATCAAGCAATTTCCTCGTGAGGGCATAGAAATGGCGAGTTCCACTTTCTGGGAAACAAATCTAGGCCGTTCAATCCGATGGTTGGTCTATGTGCCCATCGGTATTGCGCTACTGGTACTTGTCCAGTCTTTGGCTTCGATGTTTTTTTCATGGCTTTTTCATGATGGCCGAGACTTCTTTATCATTGGAATTCTTCTAGGTGGTGTAACGGTTCTTCCAGCTCTGGGAATGATCTACTACCTAGCGTTTTTCCTGATTGCTGAAATATGCCCGTCCCCTAAGCCTGGAATGATTGTATTTGGCACGATATTCTATCTATTCGCTGCGGCCAATATGCTCTACATATTTTCGCCAAGCCAAGAGTTCCAGTTGAGTGCAAAGCATTTCGTTACATGGGTTATCGCATGCGTTATAGCTGCATTTGCACTCCGAGCCATTTGGGTAAGGCATGGCAAGGAATAGCACCTGTCGTCCGCATTGGGTGCCCAACACATCATTCCACCCTCACCCTAGCCTCTAGGCGAGGGAATATAGCGCGCTACTGCGCGCCCACAATCACGCTCACAAAATTCTCTGGTTTAATACGTCGCTTAAACGCATCCTTGATTTGCTTAGTAGTCACACTCGCCACATGTTTATTGTAATCATCCAGATACGTCAGTGGCAATTTGTAAAACCCTACCACGCTTAAGTAATCCAGAATTTTGCCATTGCTATCGATGCGCATGGGGAAGCCGCCGATAATATTGGCTTTGGCGTCTTTCAGTTCTTTCTCGGTCACGCCATTTTGGATGAATTTCGCCACGGTTTCGTTCACCACTTTTAGCGCCTCATCCACTTGGTCTTTTTTGGTTTGCAGGCCGATTTGAAACGGCCCGAGCTCTGCCATCGGCATAAAATAGCTGTATACGCTATACACCAGGCCGCGCTTCTCACGCACTTCTTCGGTAAGGCGCGCCACAAAACCGCCGCCACCTAAAATATAATTGCCCATGTACAATGACCAATAATCGGCATCGCCACGTTTAATGCCTGGATAGCCCAGTAAAATATGGGCTTGGCTGGCAGGGTGATTAATGTTTTGCGTATTCGCTACTATAGGAATAGTGACTTCTGGTAGCTTGCCAACGGCTGGCGTTTGCGGCAAATCTACAGAAATTTTATCTGCAATATCACGCGCTTGGCTCTCTGTCATGTCGCCAATCAGCGCGATAGTCGCGCTTTTTGCCGTGTAATAGGTTTGGTAAAAAGTCTGCAAATTCTCGCGCTTCAAGGCATTCACGGTATCAATTTCGCCACTGTCATCCAAACCGTAAGGATGCGCGCCGTACAGCGCCTTCATAAACGCTTTGCTGGCGATACTCTCAGGCTGCGTCTCGGCCTCTTTTAAACCTGCCACAATGCGCGTTTTTTCACGCTCTAGCACTGCTTGTGGAAAATCTGGTTTATGCAAAATCTTGTTGAAAACTTCTAGTGCTTTGGTTTGCTCGCTCGTGAGCGTGCGTAACTTAAGTGCAGCACGATCTGCATCTAAATCACCACCTAAAATCGCGCCAATATCGGCGAATTTGTTGGTGATTTCTTCTTCACCCATACCATCCGCGCCAAGCGTCATCATGTAGCGCGTAACGCCTGCAATGCCTGATTTTTCCTTGGTATCGCGAGCGCTACCCGCAGGAAAATTGACCGCAATATCGATAATCGGCAAATCGTGATTTTCGACAAAATACACCTCACTACCTGCGGCAGTTTGCCAATGGTTAATTTTTAGGGCGGCGTTGGCGGAGAGACTAAAGAAACCGATAAAAAATAGGACTAAATATTTCATTGTGCATTTCTTTCAAATTTCGAAATTCTAAAAATCACTGGATTCTTCGCTGCGCTCAGAATGACGGGTGGAAATTGAAAAAACTAAGCGAGACAAGGCGCAAGATGCCGACGTGTACGTTTTTGTACACGAGGTGTTTTGCAACAAAGTATCGCAACGCAATTTCAATTTTAATATTAATGGATATGTGGCTTGCCAACAGGCTTTGCGTTGGGGTCGATGGGTTGCGGCTCTAAAACTGCCACCGTCATATTATCTTTTACCAAGTATTTTTTGGCGACCGCTTGAATCTGTTCGGAAGTCACGACTTTGACTTTCTCAGGATATTCTTTGAGCAAATGCCAACTATAACCCATGGTCTCTAGCTGGCCAATCTGCATACCTTGATAAAACATAGAATCGCGCTGATAAATATCCGACGCGATAACTGCAGCCTTCACGCGATCAAGCTCTTGTTGCGTTACGCCATCGGTTTTTATTTTTTCAATCTGCGTCCACAGCGCGGCCTCCAAATCGACCACAGTCTTGCCTTCCGCAGGCGTGCCGACCAGCTCAAACAAGGCTTCACGACCACGCGCGGTGCTGTCGTAACCAGCACCCACATCCACCGCCAGCGAGGTTTCGCGCACCAGCTTTTGATTTAAGCGTGCAGAATCATTGCCGCTAAGCACACTAGAAAGCACGTCTAGCGCATAAGGCTCCCAATCGTCGGCCTTATTATTTAAAGTCGGCGTGTGAAACCCCATTTGCAAATAAGGCAACTTGCCAGGCGCTTTCACCACCACGCGGCGCTCGCCGATTTGTGGCGGCTCTGTTTGCGGCTTGCGCTCTGGCAATTTGCGCGGTTTTAATCCGCCAAAATACTGCTTAGCCAACTTCAGCACCTCTTGCGTTTTCACATCGCCCACCACCACCAACGTCGCGTTGTTCGGCGCGTACCAATGGTTGTACCACTCGCGCGCATCGGCCGCTGTCATGTTCTCTAAATCGTTCATAAAGCCCACCACAGGCCGCGCATAAGGGTGCGCGCGGTAAGCGGTTGCCATAAATTGCTCGTTTACTTTCGATTGCGGTTTATCTTCGGTGCGCCAGCGCCGCTCTTCCATCACGACCTTGATTTCTTTGGAAAATTCCTCATCGGTAATTTGCAAATTCGCCATGCGGTCGGCTTCCAGCTTGAATGACAGCGGCAAATTGGATTTTTCTAGTTGTTGAAAGTAGCAAGTGTAATCGGTCGCGGTAAACGCGTTTTCCTTGCCGCCTGCCAATGCGATGATTCTTGAAAACTGGCCTGCTGGAACTTTTTTTGTACCTTTAAACATCATGTGTTCCAGCAAGTGCGCCACGCCAGTTTTGCCGTTTACCTCATCCACACTGCCCGCGCGATACCACACTTGCGAGACGACGACGGGCGAGCGGTGGTCTTCTTGCACCACCAGTTTTAAGCCGTTGTTGAGTTTAAATTCTTGAATATCTGCTAGCGCAATATTGGGCAAAGTGACGAACAAAAATGAGGCGAATATTATTTTTTCGAATACTGTCTTTTTAAGCACAACAAAATTCCTGCAAAAGTGAGATACAAGTGAATGACCCATTCTAATTTGCTTTAGTTCGTAGCGGCAAGCCAAGATTACGATTAAAATAGCGATATGTTTGATTTTTTCAAAAAGAAACCCACCGACGCGCCCGTAAATTCTGTGGAAACGCAAACTTCGGAAGCCCTAATGACAGCGCCTGAAGTTGCCGAACCAGCTAAATCATGGTCTGAGCGCTTAAAACAAAGCTTAAGCAAAACGCGCAAGCAGCTTGGTGGCCAGCTAAATAGCTTGTTTGGCGGCGGTAAAATTGATGCGGAAACTTACGAAGAATTAGAAACGATTTTACTCACTGCCGACATCGGTTACTCAGCCACTTCGCAATTGCTGGAAAGCTTAAAAAAACGCGTTAAGCGAGAAAACCTAGAAGATACTTTTGCGCTAAAAACGGCGCTAAAAGCTGAATTATTAGCCGTTTTAAAGCCGCTAGAAGTGCCGCTGCGAACCAATATCCATGCGCCTTTCGTCATTATGCTTGCAGGCGTGAATGGCGCAGGAAAAACGACCACCATAGGCAAGCTTGCCAAGCTATTTCAGGCGCAAGGCAACAGCGTTTTGATTGCTGCTGGCGATACATTCCGCGCGGCAGCGCGCGAGCAATTGCAAGTGTGGGGCGAGCGCAATCATGTACATGTGGTGGCGAGCGAAGGCGGCGACCCAGCGGCGGTGATTTTTGACGCGGTGAATTCTGCCATCTCTAAAAAAATCGACATTGTGATTGCCGATACCGCAGGCAGATTACCGACGCAAATGCACTTGATGGATGAAATTGCCAAAGTAAAACGCGTCATCGCTAAGGCAAACCCAGGCGCGCCGCATGAGATTTTGTTGGTGCTGGATGCGAATACAGGGCAAAACGCTGTGAGCCAAGTGAAGGCGTTTGATGATGCACTCGGCGTGACGGGCTTGGTGCTAACAAAGCTAGATGGCACGGCCAAAGGCGGCGTGATTGCGGCGATTGCCGAGGCGCGGCCAATTCCGATTCGCTTCATCGGGATTGGCGAAGCAATTGATGATTTGCGACCGTTTAGTGCGCAGGATTTTGTTGACGCACTATTCGATGATTAATCTATAATTAGCTAATGATTACTTTCGACAATGTTAACTTATGATTACTTTTGACCAAGTGGTCAAGCGCTACCCAGGCAACCACGAAGCACTGAGCAACGTCAGTTTTACCATTGAGCAAGGCGAAATGGTGTACGTGACAGGCCATTCTGGTGCGGGTAAAAGCACTTTATTAAAACTAATCGCAGCGATTGAACGCCCAACTTCCGGCACCGTTTTAATCAACAATCAAAATGTGAGTAAACTTAAAGAGTCCACTTTGCCTTTTATTCGTCGCAAATTTGGCTTGGTGTTTCAAGACCACAAATTGCTTTACGACCGTAATTGTTACCACAACGTCGCACTGCCACTGGCGATTAACGGCATTACAGGCGCAGAGGCAGGCAAACGCATCCGAGCTGCACTAGACAAAGTTGGCCTACTTAACAAAGAAAAAGCCATGCCGATTACGCTTTCTGGCGGCGAGCAGCAACGCTTGGCCATCGCACGCGCCGTGGTTTCTCGCCCTTCTATTCTCATTGCCGATGAGCCGACAGGGAATCTCGATAAAAACTATGCCGAAGATATTTTAAGTTTATTTAACGCATTTCAGCAGGTCGGCGTCACCGTCATTATCGCCACGCATGACGCGCTAGGCACGGTCAACCAAAATAATAAAGTGATGCATTTGAGGCAAGGTAAGCTGATGAATATGGAAACTATTGTATGAAATTGCACTTATGAACTTGTGGCTAACGCAACACCTGCAGGCCTGCAAGCAAGTATTGGCGCGCCTCGCAGGCAATGGTTTGAGCACCTTATTAATCGCGCTGGCCATTGGTGTGACGCTTGCTTTACCCGTGGTGTTGTACACCGTACTGGATAATTTGAATGGTTTGGTTTCCGAGGTAAAAAAAGAATCGCATATTAGCGTGTTTTTGAAAAAAGACGTTGGCGAAGCGTCAACTGGCAGCATTCGTGACGCTTTAGAAAATAACGAAGCGATTAAAAGCGTGCTGTATGTGCCTAAAGACGAAGCGCTGAAGCAGATTGCCGCCACCAGCGCAAACGAGGATGTGATTAATTCGCTGGCCGAAAATCCGCTGCCAGATGCTTTTTTTATCGAGCCAAAATCCATTGATGCGGTGGCCATAGACGCGCTGAAATACAAGTTAAGCCAAATGGAAGGTGTGGAGCAGGTGATTGTGGATGGCGCGTGGATTAAGCGCCTCAACTACTTGCTCACGCTAGGTAAAAAAGCCATGTTGGTATTGGCCGCGCTACTCGGTTTTGCGCTATTCGCCGTCATCGGCAACACATTACGCATGCAGATCCTAACGCAACGCGCAGAAATTGAAGTAAGTCAACTGATTGGCGCCACTAAAAGCTTTATTCGCAGACCATTTCTATATTCAGGCGCGCTGTACGGCTTATTCGGCGGGCTGCTGGCGCTTATTATCGCTTGTGTGGTGATTATCATATTCAATCAATCCATTATGGCGTTGGCTACAGAATACAAGAGCAACTTTACATTAAACCTACCCAGTCTCGCCACGTCTATCGCCACTTGTTTGCTTGCTATCGCAGTTGGGCTTGTGTCGGCTTATCTTGCCGTTTCCAAGTCGCTTTTCAAAACAATTCATTAAAAAATGTAATCACTGCAACTTTTACACACTAGCACTCTCCAACCGTGAGTGCTAAAATACCATTGTTATCTAAAAGGAGCTTTGCCATTAACGCTTTAACATTACCGTCCATTTCGTCGCTTGATAGTTTTGACCAATATATGCGCGCGATTAAAGCTTTCCCCGTGTTAACGGCGGAGGAAGAACACGCATACGCCACGCGCCTGAAACAGCATAATGACCTGGAAGCCGCACAGATGCTCATTGTGTCGCATTTGCGCTTGGTTGCCAGCATTGCGCGCGGCTATATGGGCTATGGTTTGCCACAATCCGATTTAATTCAAGAAGGTAATATCGGCCTGATGAAAGCGGTTAAACGCTTCGACCCAGATCGCGGCGTGCGCTTGGTTTCGTTTGCCATGCATTGGATTAAAGCCGAGATGCACGAATATATTGTGCGCAACTGGCGCATGGTAAAAACCGCCACCACCAAGGCGCAGCGTAAATTATTTTTTAATCTGCGTAGCATGAAAAAAGGCTTTGATACGCTTAACCCAAGCCAAGTGAATGAAATCGCGCGCGAGTTAAAAGTGAAACCCGAAGAAGTGATGGAGATGGAATATCGCCTAAACGGCCAAGAAATCTCGATTGACACACATTTGGATGACGATGGCGAAGAAAGTTTTAGCCCGATTGCCTACTTGGAAGCGCAAACGCCTGAACCTTCTGAGTTTTTGGCCAATCAGCAAGCTGAGCAATTGCAATCTGCCGGTCTTAGCAAAGCCTTAGAAAGCCTAGATGAGCGTAGCCGCCGCGTGTTACAAGCGCGCTGGTTAAACGAAAACGCAACTTCTACACTGCATGATTTGGCTGACGAATTCGGCGTTTCTGCCGAGCGCATTCGCCAAATTGAGCAAAAAGCCATGCAAAGAATTAAGGTGCAACTTACAGCCGCATAAAGCCAGCCCTTAATTACCAGCAGCCAATAAACAAGCCGCGCATACTATTAATAAGTACTGGGCGGCTTTTTTATTGTTAATCACATCGGCCTGCGAGCCAATAACCATGCGGCTCTCAGAGCATGTGATTTAAACACATTATGCAGCTTTTGCTTCGACCTCATTTTCAAACGCTAATGCGTTGCCCATGTGCTGACGCAAGATATGCAAATCGCCCATTTGCGCACGAATACTTTTCTCAATATTTTCCAGCTCCAAAATGCGGTCTTCTAGCGTATCTGTCGCTTTATAAATACGTTTAATACTTTCTAAGCGGCGGCGTAACTGCAGTTGATGCTCGCGCACTTGCGATTCCATTGGTGCAATCACAGCCTTGAGCCAATTTTCCACATCGCGGTTGGCCACTTCATATACATGAATCACGCGGCTGGCCAAGGTTTCAAAGAACTTGGTCGTTAGCGTCATTTTCTCGTTAGCAATCATATTAAACGCGGTGTTAAATTGCTCTTTGTAAGCGCGTTCCAGTTTGGCCAACTCTTTTTGATAGCGCAAAGTCGAAAACGCAGGCGGTTCGGATTTACGCAAGCCGTGCTCTTTGCTGAACTTGTCGTACATCACGTCCATCATTTTCTTAATCTCGTCAATTTGAGCGTCAGATGACACCAAACGTCCTTTTAACTCATCAAAAAAGCCGTCCATTGCATCGCGCATAGTTTTGGTGAAACTGGCTGAAACCATGGTTTCACGCGTGGTATGCACTTTTAATTTAAGCGCTTCCATGCCGAGCAAAGTAAACAACTTGTTGGTTTGCTGTGAGAACACGCTGCGCAGCGCTTGGAAACGCTGCAAGCCTTTTTCAAAGTTTTCTTTATCTACTTTGACCTTGTTCATCATGTGCTCAACCACGTCTTCGTTTTTGCCACGCAAGCCGCGTAATTCCTCAAGCTGCTCAACTACGCCAGCTACGCGAGATTCCAAAATCATGTTCGAGTTGCCGATTAAATCGTCAATCTCATTTTTAGTATTGTCGCGAACAATTTCTTTTTTCGAAGGAATCAATTCGTCGGATAACGCTTTTTCGAGCGCTGGCAGGCGGCTTTGTTGCAGCAATGCATCATCGCCATTGACCTTGGCCAACAAGCCTTTTTGCGCAGAAGTTGGAAAAATTTGTGAAGGATCTAAATTAAGCAACTCACCTGTCGTCTTAATTTGTTTTGTAATCTCTTTTTCAATTTCAATTTCAGTTTTTAGTGCATCCCACAAGCCATCAATCTTGTTCAGCACGGCCATGCGGCCTTTTTGCTTCCAACGCGTACCGCTAATATATTGGCGCCAAACGTCAATTTCCGATTTGGTGACGCCAGTATCTGCCGCCAGAATAAATAGCACCGCATGCGCGTTCGGCAGCATGTTTAAGGTAAGTTCTGGCTCGGTACCAATGGCGTTCAAGCCTGGCGTATCTAAAATCACCAAGCCTTGTTCCAGCAACGGGTGCGGGAAGTTGATGACTGCATAACGCCAGCTAGGAATATCAATCGTGCCGTCTTTATTGATGCTCATGGCATCATCGCTACTGTTCGGGTCGAATAAGCCGAATTTTTCAGCCTCTTCCAAAGTCACACGTTTAGTGCTGCTGACTTCTTTAAATGCGCTGACCATGCTTTCGCTAGAATCGACATTAAATTCAACCACTTTCCATTCGTCAGGATAGCGCTTGTACTCGGTCGTCGTCGCATCGGTCGCGCGCGTTTCAATCGGCAATAGTTGCAAAGAGCTTGGCTTTGCAGGGTCGTAGAGCAGTTCTGTTGGGCACATGGTGGTGCGGCCTGCGCTTGATGGCAACAAGCGTTGGCCATAGCCAGCAAAGAAAATTGCGTTAATCAACTCAGATTTTCCGCGTGAGAATTCTGCCACGAAAGCGACGTTTAATTTATCTTCGCGCAAACGCTCTAGCAAACTGCTAATACGTTGATCGATTTGTGCGTCGTTCAGTTCTTGCTCGTTAAGCCAACTGCGATAATCGCAAATGCTATCAACAAGCGCTTTTCTCCACTCAGAGTAGTGCGCAAATTGATCTGCTAAATTGGTGTCTGCCATTCATAATCCCCAAAAAATTGGCTACTTTTATAGTAGCTATACTCTATCACGGACAGAAAAAAATTCAACTAAATCAGCAACATCAATAGTCATATTTAATCTAAATTCTGACAAAAGGTGGTTTTTCTACGACAAACGGTTGAAAGGCTTGTTTATTTGTGGCAAAAACCTCTAATCTACTAGCCTGCAGCCATGTTCTGCTATTATTCTAGTTTACGTTTTTTTAGTGATTTTAAATGAGTGGTCTCGATTCCAACACCCCGCGCCCCATCGACATTAAGCTGCATCAGGCTTCTAAACTGCTAGAAATTAAGTTTGATAACAATACCGAGTGCATGCTTTCTTGCGAAATGCTGCGTGTTTACTCACCCAGCGCAGAGGTGCGCGGCCACGGCGCTGGTCAAGAAACACTGCAAATCGGCAAAGAGGATGTGAATATTAGCGCCATTGAACCCGTTGGCAATTACGCGGTCAAGCTCACATTCACTGATGGACACGATACAGGGCTGTTTTCATGGGATTATTTGTATTATTTGGGCGAAAATTACGAAGCGCTTTGGCTGGAATATATTGGAAAATTGGATGCCTCGGGTCATAAACGAAAATGAGCGATAAGACGACACATTTTGGCTTCAAAACCGTCAACGAGACTGAAAAACAACAAAAAGTTGGCGAGGTTTTTCATTCTGTCGCACAAAAATATGACGTCATGAACGATGTCATGTCCGCTGGTATGCACCGCGTGTGGAAGCGCTTTGCGGTGAATATTAGCGGCGTAAAAACGGGAGATAAAGTACTGGATATTGCTGGCGGCAGCGGCGATTTATCCAAACTTTTCAGCAAAAAAGTTGGCGCGAGCGGCCAAGTGGTTTTAACCGACATCAACGCCAGCATGCTTGCCGTAGGCCGCGACCGCATGATTGATGCAGGTTTAAGTGTGCCCGCCGCCCAATGCAATGCCGAATTTTTGCCTTTTGCTGACAACAGTTTCGATTGCGTGATTGTGGCCTTCGGCTTGCGCAACATGACGCACAAGGATGTTGCGCTAAAAGAAATGCAGCGTGTTTTAAAAACTGGCGGTCGTTTGCTGGTGCTGGAATTCTCCAAAGTCTGGCAGCCGCTGGAAAAAGTTTACGACGCGTATTCGTTCAAATTATTGCCGTTTATGGGCAAGCTTATTGCCAATGATGCCCAGAGCTATGAGTATTTAGCCGAGTCCGTCCGCATGCATCCCGACCAAGAAACTTTGAAAAAAATGATGCTGGACGCGGGTTTTGGCATGGTCGATTATTACAATTTAAGCGCTGGCGTTGTGGCTTTGCACAAGGGCTATAAGTGCTAAAAAACCTATGTTAAAACCTTTGGCAACGCGCTTTTTGCAGCACCTCACTAGCCAAAATCAATGGTCGCGTGCGCACTTGCAACCATTCGCAGGTAAAGTTGTGCAGTTTGATATTGCGTTTATCAAGACCAATTTACTGATTTTAGAAGACGGCAGTTTAGCTATTGCAGGTGAAACGGCATCGCCAGAAGCAAGTATCCATGCGCCTCCCAGCTTGGTGCTTAGAATCCTTGCAGGCGATGAAAGCGCAAAAACACAAATTAAAATTGAAGGTGACGCGCACCTCGCGGCGGAGCTTGGCAAAGTGTTGCAGCACATGCGCTGGGACGTAGAAGAAGATTTAAGCAAACTCGTCGGCGATATTGCTGCCAATAAAACCGCAACCGCCGCCAAAAAAACGTTTGCCGAAACCAAAAAACAAACCATCAACGCCGCCGAAATGCTCAGTGAATTTTGGCAAGAAGAAAAACCAATACTCGCCAAAAAGCGACATCTGGCGCGGTTTAATGCGGATGTGGATACGCTAAAAAGTGACGTCGCAAGATTTGAAAAGCGAATAGAAAAGCTTACTAAAAAGCTTGCCGAAAGTAGCATTAACTAATATGCGTTATTTCCGTTTAATTTATATTGTGTGGGTCATTTTGTGGTTTCGCTTGGATGAGTTTATTGCCGAACGCACCAGCTTAAAACCGCTGCACACCTTAATAAAAATTCTATTTTTCTGGCGTGCCAGCCAACAACCACGCGGTGTTCGGCTACGTTTAGCACTAGAAAAACTTGGTCCTATTTTTGTGAAGTTCGGACAAATGCTTTCAACACGGCGCGACTTATTGCCGCAAGATGTCGCCGATGAACTGGCCAAACTGCAAGACCAAGTGCCGCCGTTTGATTACGCCGACGTGCAAAAAACCATAGAAGCGGCATTCGGCAAGCCGCTCAGCGCGATTTACGCACAATTTGATGTCACAGCCACCGCCAGCGCATCGGTCGCGCAAGTGCATTTTGCGCATTTGCATGACGGCACACCCGTGGCGGTAAAAGTGCTACGGCCAGATATTGGCAAAGTTATCAACCAAGATTTAGCCATATTAAAAACACTCGCATGGCTGCTGCAAGCGGTTTCTAGCGAGGGTAAGCGTTTAAAACCGCTAGAAGTGGTAGAGGAATTTGCGCGCCATACGCAACATGAACTTGACCTCACACTAGAAGCTGCCAATTGCAGCCAACTTGCACGAAACTTTCCAGATAAACGCCTACTAATACCCGAAGTTTACTGGGATTTTTGCCGCAAAGAAGTGATGACCATGCAGCGTATGCAGGGCACGCCAGTGAGCCAGATTGAGGTGTTAAGGGCAAAAGGTATCGACATCTCTAAACTTGCGCACAACGGTGTAGAAATCTTTTTTACGCAAGTGT
>JAYVSZ010000058.1:0-85910 GCA_043774925.1 Methylophilaceae bacterium
AGGCATTTCGCAACTTGAAGATGTATTAATCGATGTGCGCCGTATTACCGACGCTGTCGATACACCGCTTTTGGTGGATATTGACACTGGCTGGGGCGGCGCATTTAATATTGCGCGCTCAGTTAAATGTGTAGAAAAAGCGGGTGCCGCGGCGGTGCATATTGAAGACCAAGTTTCAGCAAAACGCTGCGGCCATCGCCCAAATAAAGCAGTCGTTTCGCAAGCCGAAATGGTAGATAGAATCAAAGCCGCCGTCGATGCCAAAACCGATGCGAACTTTGTGATTATGGCGCGCACCGATGCGCTGGCGGTGGAGGGCTTGCAATCGGCTATCGACCGCGCCTGTGCTTGTGTTGAGGCGGGTGCGGATATGATTTTCCCCGAAGCGATGACTGAATTAAGCATGTACAAACAATTTGTAGATGCCGTAAAAGTGCCTGTTTTGGCTAATATTACTGAATTTGGTAGCACGCCATTATTTACCGTTGCAGAGCTTGCAACGGCAGACGTGAGCATGGTGCTGTATCCGCTTTCTGCATTTCGCGCCATGAACCAAGCTGCGCTTAAAGTTTACGAAACCATGCGCAAAGAAGGCACGCAAAAAAATGTCATCGACTTAATGCAAACGCGCATGGATTTGTACGAACATTTGGGTTACCACGAATATGAGCAAAAGCTCGATGCTTTATTCAAAAGCTAATCGCGCTATTTAAGGGAGAAAAGTAGTCATGGAAGCTACAAGTTTAGAACCTAAAAAGGTCAAAAAAGGCGTTGCGCTTGCAGGCGTTAATGCTGGTTCAACAGCCATTTGTACAGTTGGCCACACAGGCAATGATTTGCATTATCGTGGCTACGATATTCTTGAGCTGGCAAAACACGCAACGTTTGAAGAAGTGGCCTATTTGCTGATACATGGCGATCTGCCAAATGCGGCTGAGTTAAGCGCTTATCATCAAAGACTTAAAAAATTGCGTGGTATTCCGCAAGCATTAAAAGAGGTGCTAGAGCGCATACCAAAAACAGCACATCCCATGGACGTGATGCGCACCGGCTGTGCCATGTTAGGCACATTAGAACCAGAAGCCGCCGACCGCAAGATTCATGATGCAAAAAAATTAGGCGACCGCTTAATTGCCTGTTTTGGCTCCATTTTAATTTACTGGTATCACTTCAGCCATAACAATAAACGTATTGATGTGGATACGGATGATGATTCTATCGCCGCACATTTCTTGCACATACTGCATGGGAAGATGCCGTCAGCATTACATATTGAAGCAATGAACAGGTCACTTGTACTTTATGCGGAGCATGAATTTAACGCGTCCACATTCACTGCCCGCGTGATTGCTGGCACGTTAAGCGATATGTATAGCTGCATTACAGGCGCAATTGGCGCACTGCGCGGCCCAAAACATGGTGGCGCAAATGAGGCGGCAATGGAAATTATTGAGCGCTACAAAAATGCTGATGAAGCCGAAGCGGATATTTTGGTACGTATGGCAAACAAAGAAATTATCATTGGCTTTGGCCATCCCGTTTACACTATTGCCGACCCAAGAAATGAGCTAATAAAAGAAGTTAGCCGCAAGTTATGTGAAGATAATGGCAATATGACGCTTTTTGATGTTTCTGCACGTATTGAAAAAACCATGTGGGATCAAAAGAAAATGTTCCCAAATTTAGATTGGTATAGCGCGTCTAGCTACCACATGATGGGTGTTCCAACAGGCATGTTCACGCCGATTTTTGTGATTTCGCGCACCACTGGCTGGGTTGCGCACGTGATAGAACAGCGCATTGATAACAAAATCATTCGCCCAAATGCAGAATATACAGGCCCAGAAAATCGCGCCTATGTTCCGCTGGCAAACCGTTAATTAATTTAAAATTTAGAAAGTAGTCAATGTCAGCTCATATTTCCAACGTCCGCCCCGCTCCCGATCAAGTGATTGTCGATATCGCCAATTACGTCGCCGATTATGAAATCAAATCGGATGAGGCTTTTGATACCGCACGCAACTGCCTGATGGATACACTAGGTTGCGGCTTTGAAGCACTGGATTACCCAGCTTGCACAAAATTATTAGGCCCAGTGATTGCAGGTACTGTGGTGCCAAACGGCGCAAAAGTGCCTGGTACAAATTACCAGCTAGACCCGATTTTAGCCGCATTTAATATTGGCGCGATGATTCGCTGGCTAGATTTTAACGATACTTGGCTGGCCGCAGAATGGGGTCATCCTTCTGATAATTTAGGTGGCATTTTAGCGGTGGCGGATTATATGTCGCGCAAAAATGTGACTGAAGACAAAGCGCCATTGACGGTAAAAGACGTGCTAGCCGCCATGATTAAAGCGCATGAGATTCAAGGCGTTTTAGCACTCGAAAACAGCTTCAACAGAGTAGGACTTGACCACGTGATTTTAGTTAAAATCGCCTCCACCGCAGTTGTAACAAAATTATTGGGCGGCAATAAAGAAGATATTGTCAACGCAGTTTCTAACGCGTTTGTAGATGGCCAAAGCTTACGTACTTATCGCCATAGCCCAAATACTGGCTCGCGCAAATCGTGGGCGGCGGGCGATGCCACAAGCCGCGCCGTGCGGCTAGCGTGGATGGTGCTACAAGGCGAAATGGGCTATCCATCAGCACTCACAGCCAAAACATGGGGCTTTTACGATGTGCTATTTAAAGGCAACGCGTTTAAATTTCAACGCGGCTACGGCAGTTATGTAATGGAACAAGTGTTGTTTAAAATTAGCTTTCCCGCAGAATTTCATGCGCAAACCGCGGTGGAGTGCGCATTAACGCTTAACAAAGAGATTGGCAACCAATTGCAAACGCTGGATGATATTGCAAAAATTGATAGGATTATTATCACCACGCACGAATCGGCGATTCGTATTATCGACAAAACCGGCCCGCTAGATAACCCAGCCGACCGCGATCATTGTATTCAATACATGGCAGCAATTGGCTTGCTAAAAGGCAATTTAACAGCACTTGATTATGAAGATGCCGCTGCTGCAGACCTGCGTATTGACGCCATTCGCGCCAAAATGACTTGCGTAGAAAAGACGCAGTACACAACGGATTACCACGACCCAGAAAAACGCTCGATTGCCAATGCGATTCAAGTGTTTTTTAAAGATGGCACATTATCAAGCAATATTGCTGTCGAATACCCAATCGGCCACCGCCGCCGCCGCGCAGAAGGCATTCCAGAACTTGTGAAAAAATTCAAAGTGAATTTGGCGCGCCGTTTTGATGCAAAAAAACAAGCCGATGTTTTGGCGCTGTGTTTAGACGCAGACAAACTTGCAGCGATGCCAGTGAATGACTTTGTGGATATGTTAATGATTAATTAAGTTATTTTTTTATAGCAAATTAACTTTCTTTCAACGTCATACTGAGGCAAAGCCGAAGTATCCAGCAGGAAGCATCTAGCGGTGCGCAAAGCGCGCCATTTTTTGTATTGGCTGGATTCTTCGCTACACTCAGAATGACGAGGTGGAGTTGTGAAGTTTTGCATAAATCTAAGGTAAAATGATTATTTAGTAAATGTAGCTTGAAAGCCTTACTTATGTCACTCACCACGCTAAACGCGCTCTCCCCACTCGACGGCCGTTATCAATCAAAACTAGACGCGCTACGCCCATTTTTTAGCGAATATGCGCTCATTAAACATCGCGCTTGGGTAGAAGTGGAATGGCTAAAAGCACTATCCGCCGCTAAAGAATTACAAGAAATTGCGCCATTTAGTGCCGCAACCATTCAAGAGTTGGATGCCGCAATTGCCAATTTTAGCGAGGCGGATGCTGCACAAGTAAAAGCGATTGAAGTGCGTACCAATCACGATGTAAAAGCGCTTGAATATTGGCTTAAAGACAAGTTCCAAAACAACCATGAGCTACAAAAAGCCAGTGAATTTATCCACTTTGCTTGCACGAGCGAAGACATTAACAACCTTTCGCACGGTCTCATGCTTAAAACGGCGCGCGATACCGTCATGCTGCCGTTTTTAGGCGATTTAATTGCGCGTTTGAGCGAGCTTTCAAACCAACTAGCCGATACGCCCATGTTAAGCCGTACGCATGGTCAAACGGCTAGCCCCACCACGTTGGGTAAAGAGTTGGCGAATGTAGTGTATCGTTTGCAGCGCCAAGAGAAACAACTTAAAAATAACGAAATTCTGGGAAAAATCAACGGCGCAGTGGGCAATTTTAATGCGCACTTATCTGCGTACCCTAATTTTGATTGGGAAACTTTTGCCAAGAAATTCGTTGAGAATTTGGGCTTAACTTACAACCCAATGACGACTCAAATTGAGCCGCATGACTATATGGCTGAACTTTACGATTGCTTAGCCCGCATCAATACCATTTTAATTGACCTTAACCGCGATATTTGGGGCTATATTTCAGTCGGATATTTCAAGCAAAAAGTGAAAGCAGGCGAAATCGGCTCGTCCACCATGCCGCATAAAGTCAATCCGATTGACTTTGAAAACAGCGAGGGCAATTTAGGCCTAGCCAATGCTGTGTTACGCCACATGGCCGAAAAATTGCCCATTTCACGCTGGCAACGCGATTTAACTGACTCTACTGTATTACGCAATATGGGTGTAGCGTTCGGCTATACTTTGCTGGGTTACGATTCCTGCTTGCGCGGTTTAAATAAACTAGAAGCCAACTTTGAAAAACTGGCAGAAGATTTGGATAATAGCTGGGAAGTCCTCGCAGAACCGATTCAAACCGTGATGCGTCGTTATGGCATTGAAAACCCGTACGAGCAGCTAAAAGAACTCACGCGCGGCAAAGGCGGCATTAACAAACAATCGCTCCACACCTTTATTAATGGCATTAACATGCCAAGTGATGCCAAAAAAACCTTGCTTGAAATGACACCTGCGAGCTATATCGGCAAAGCTGCTGATTTGGCAAAGGGCATTTAATGGCTATCACCACTGAAAGTAACGCCTCTTTGGCCGTCATTATTGACGCAGACAATGCACAAGCATCTATCATTGAGGGCTTACTTTCAGAAATCGCAAAATTCGGTGTCGCTAGCGTTAAAAGAATTTATGGCGACTGGACTACACCTAATTTAGGTCAGTGGAAAACTGTATTGCTCAATCATTCAATTCAACCAATACAACAATTTCGTTATACAACAGGTAAAAATGCTACTGATAGCGCCATGATTATCGATGCAATGGATTTATTGTATTCAGGTAACTTTGATGGGTTTTGTATTGTTTCTAGCGATAGTGATTTCACGCGTTTAGCGTCACGAATTCGTGAATCGGGTAAACGAGTTTACGGTTTTGGTGAGAAAAAAACACCCCAGCCATTCGTGGCTGCTTGTGACCGCTTTATTTACACCGAAGTATTTTCGGTCATTGAAAATGCAGAGAAAGAACTGACAAAAATTCCTAGCACTAAATTACGCCAGGATACTCAGTTGATGAATTTATTTAGGTCAGCAATTGCAGCTTCGTCAGAGGAAGATGGCTGGGCAAACTTAAGTTCGGTGGGTTCTAATATTGTTAAACAAGCACCCGATTTCGACCCTAGAAACTATCATTACGAAAAACTAAGCGATTTGGCAGTAGCGATTGATTACTTTGAAATCAACCGAAAAGAACAAAAAGTTCTAATAAAGGACTCAAAAAAGAAATGAGTGAAATCCTCGTTCTGTATTACTCTCAAGGCGGCGCAGTGCGCGAAATGGCGCAGTTAATTGCGCGTGGCATTGAAAGCGGCGGCGCAAAAGCACGCATCCGCACGGTGCCAAAAGTTTCAGCCAATTGCGAAGCGACCGAGCCTGAAATCCCCACCAGCGGCGACCCTTACGTGGAATTGAGCGATTTAGAAGAATGCGTTGGTTTAGCGCTGGGCAGCCCGACGCGCTTTGGCAATATGGCGGCACCGATGAAATATTTTCTCGATGGAACTTCTGGCTTGTGGTTAAAAGGCGCGCTGATTGGCAAGCCTGCGTGCGTGTTTACCAGCACGGGCAGCATGCACGGCGGCAATGAAACGACGCTATTAACGATGATGTTGCCGCTGATGCACCACGGCATGTTGATTGTAGGCTTGCCTTATTCCGAACCCAGCCTAAGCACCACGCAAAGTGGCGGCACGCCTTATGGCGCAAGCCACATTGGTGGCGCGGCAGATGACAAACCCATTACAGACGATGAACGTAAACTTTGCATCGCGCTGGGCAAACGCTTGGCGGAAACTGCATTAAAATTAGCCAATTGAAGGTAAAAAAATGAGCCTAGCATTAGAAGCACGCCAGTTCCTCCGCAGCACGCACAATGGCTTACTTTCTACGTTCTCGGCCAAGTTTTCTGGCTTTCCGTATGGTTCAGTCACGCCATTTGTGTTGGATCACAACTGTCAGCCGATTATATTAATTAGCACCTTGGCTGAGCACACCAAAAATATTATCGCCAACCCAAAAGCCTCTTTACTTGTATTTGAGGCAGGTGATGATTTGCAGGCAAATGCGCGCTTAACGTTGATTGGTGAAGCTAAAGAGATTGACAAAAATGATACTGATTTGAATGCGCGTTATTTGCGCTATTTGCCGCAAGCGGCAAGTTATTTTGAGATGCATGACTTTAATTTTTACCGCATTAACATTACGCAAGCACGCTACATTGCGGGCTTTGGCAAAATGGGGTGGGTGGAAGGCAACGAGATTGCAGCAATCAGCAACACAGAATTGGCCGCTCAAGAAACCGGCATTATCGAGCACATGAACGCGGACCACGTAGAAAGCATGCTGGCCTATTGCCAACATTATCATGGTATTGCCGCGCAAACCGCACAAATGCTGGGCATGGATTGCGACGGTTTTGACGTGAACGTGACTTTAAATGACCAAAGCAGCCAAATAATCCGCTTTAACTTCGAGCAAGCAATTACAAATGCTGAAGAAGCTAGAATGGCACTGGTGGCGATGTCAAAAGCAGCTAGACACGCACAAACGCATGAGTAGAACACTGAGCATTGGTGCGGCTTGCAGCCTGATTGCGTTAATTTTTTTATGCTTGGCTTGGGAGGGATTTTTAGCGCCTTTAAAGCCAAATGGTTCGCTACTCACGCTTAAAGCCGTTCCACTTTTAGTACCCCTTTTCGGCATTCTTAAAGGTAATCGCTACACCTACCAATGGGCAGGCATGTTCATTTTGTTCTACTTTACCGAAGGCGCGGTGCGCGCTTGGTCCGACCACGGACTTTCGGCTAAATTGGCGATGTTCGAAGTCTTGCTTAGCGTAATATTTTTTATATGTGCAATTTTTTACGCTAGGCTTACGCGCAAAGCACCCGCGTAATTTATAATAAGCCATGCACATGCTTACTTACACTCACGTATGAAAATACTGCTCTCCAACGACGACGGCTACTTTGCCCCCGGTTTAAACATTTTGGCGGAGCATTTAGCTAAACTTGCCGAAATTACAGTGGTCGCGCCGGAGCGCAACCGCAGCGGCGCCAGCAACTCGCTTACTTTAGACCGCCCTTTAAGCGTGAAGAAAGCCAATAATGGCTTTTTTTATGTGAATGGCACGCCCACAGATTGCGTACATATTGCCCTGACAGGCTTAATGGATGCGGTTCCCGACATGGTCATCTCTGGCATTAACGATGGCGCGAATATGGGCGATGACACGATTTACAGTGGTACAGTGGCGGCGGCGATGGAGGGCTATTTACTTGGCATTCCATCCTTAGCAGTTTCCATGTCGCAGCATAACGCGGTGCATTTTGAAACGGCCGCGCGCGTGACTGTGGAATTAGTGCAGCACTATTTAAAGACTGGGTTTGCTACGCCTACTTTGCTCAATGTCAATGTGCCTGATGTGCCTTACGATGAATTAAAAGGTCGCACCATCACGCGCCTAGGCAAGCGCCATAAGGCCGACCCAGTCATCCAGCTCAAAACACCACGCGGCGATACTGTGTATTGGGTTGGCGCAGCAGGCAAGCCAAATGACGGCGGCGAAGGCACAGATTTTTACGCTGTAGCGCATAATCAGGTGTCAATTTCGCCGATTCAGGTGGATTTAACCAAGCACAACCAGCTTGACGAGCTTAAAGCGTGGCTTAAATAATGGCGTTATTGCCCCCAAAACAAGGCATCGGCATGACCTCGCTACGCACGCGCGAGCGCATGCTGGTGCGCCTGCGCGAGCAAGGCATTAAAGATGAAGTTGTGCTTTCTGCCATGGGCGAAATTCCGCGCCATATTTTTGTGGATGAGGCGCTTTCGATTCGTGCTTATGAAGATGTTTCGCTGCCGATTGGCTTTGGTCAAACCATCTCGCAGCCTTATATTGTGGCGCGTATGACAGAGATTTTACGTAACGGAAAATCACTCAACAAAGTGCTAGAAATTGGCACAGGCTGCGGCTACCAAACCGCAATACTTTCAAAAATCGCCGACGAGGTGTTATCAGTCGAACGCATTCGCCCATTGGTAATGAAAGCACGTAGCCATTTGCGCACGCTTAAATGCACGAATGTAAAGCTAGATCACGCCGATGGTAGCGATGGATTAAGCGCATTTGCGCCGTTTGACGGCATTATCATCACCGCCGCTGCCAGCCATGTGCCGCAAGCGCTTTTGGCGCAACTAAGTATAGGTGGACGCATGGTCATCCCTATCGGCACCAGCGCGCAAACGCTTTTTTTGATTGAGCGCGCTAAAGATGAATTTAAGCAAACCAAGCTGGAAGCAGTTAAGTTTGTGCCTTTACTTGGCGGTGTTGCTTGAAAATACGTGATATCGCCATTGCGCTGTTAGCCACGCTGCTGGCGGCTTGTGAGAGCAACCCACCAGCGCCAGTGATTGATCGCGCGCCGCAAAGCAGCAAACCCGCACCGCCCGCAACCAAACCAACGGCCACAAAACCCGCCACTGGCAAAGATTGGCGCCCTGATAGTTACATTGTTAAAAAAGGCGATACTTTATTTAGCATCGGTTTGGAGTTTGGCTACGATTACAAAGAAATCGCCGCTGCCAACGCTATTACTGAGCCTTATCCGATTAAAATCGGCCAAAAACTCAGCTTTGCCAGTTTAAATGCAAAGGCAGCCCCTGCAGAAACGAAGCCAGTAACGGCTGAGAACGATGATGGCGTGGTGGTCTCACCGATTAAAACTGACTCGGCCGCTGCGGCAACCGCGACGGCAGCTAAGCCAACTCCATCAGCTGTAACGCCTGTATTGTCAGAGCCAAAAGCCGTGCGCGAGCCTTACAGCTTGGAGGCATTTAACCGCAAAGCGCTTGTGATAAAAGCAACAGAGGCAAAGCCAACAGAAGTTAAACCTAGCGAAACCAAGCCTGGCGATACGAAGCCAGCAGATGCCAAACCAGCAGAGGATGAAAATCTACCCTGGGCATGGCCAACGCAGGGTAAAGTGATTGCCAACTTTAACGAGGCCAGTAACAAAGGCGTTGATATAGCAGGCAGCCTAGGACAAAGCATTAATGCGGCTGCTGGCGGCAAGGTGATTTACGCAGGCTCGGATTTGCGCGGTTATGGTAAGCTAGTCATCATCAAGCACAACAAAACTTTCCTATCCGTTTACGCACACAACAGCAAAATCATCGCCAAGGAAGGCCAAAGTGTGACGGCAGGCCAAAAAATTGCAGAAATGGGCAACACCGACACAAACGCGGTTAAACTGCACTTTGAGATTCGCCACCAAGGCAAATCAGTTGACCCCGCGAAGTATCTACCGCAAAATTAGCGCAAAATTAGTTTAAGCATTGAACAGGGAGATTAAAATGGCCGCAGATCCAAATAAATACAAGAAAAACGCAAACCTTAAGCCAGACACGCTGGTGCAAACGTTGACTTCTGTTGGCTCGATGATACTCATGTTTATCGGTATCATCGGCATCGCCATGGAGCTGTTTAAAGACCAAGGTTGGCTGAAAAGCGCGCTGGGCTGGCTGTTCGACACCACCACGCACATGATGTTTATTCCGGTGATTATATTGGTATTGTGGCTGCTTAACCGCATGATGTCTGGTACTGGCGAAGGCATGAAGAAAAGTGGCAACTTGCCAATGTACATCATGATGGGCGTTGGCGCGTATTATGTGTACCGCTTTGTCACCACGGGTGGATTTTAACGCATCACAAAAAACAAAAAGCCGCCTAGATTTAAAATTCTAGATTTAAAATTTAAGTCTAGCGACTTTTTATTAGTTTGATTTAGTGTTTCTTTTTAGCTTCAGTCGCGTAATGCGCGCGTACTGCTGTCAAATCGCGCTCACGCGCCCATTTAATAATTTCGTCCAGCGCTGGCGCACCAATCTCGCCCACTTGCGTGTGTATGCCCGCTTGCTCGCGAATCACTAAAATGCCAGGAATTTGCGCCACTTCAAAATAATCGCCAATTTCTGGGTCGGTTTCCGTATTCACCATGCCAAACACAATGTCTGGATTCTTTGCGGAAGCCGCTTCAAATGTGGGCGTGAAGGCCACGCAAGGGTCGCACCAAGGCGCCCAAAAATCTACAATCACAAAATCGTTTTTTTCGATGGTTTCTTTAAAATTTGCTTTGGTAAGTGCAACAACTGCCATAATCTATCCTAAATTTAACGAATGCGCGATTCTATCAGATACGCCGCGCTTCGTTAAGCAATTGGTTTGCCCCAGCCTGCGTCAAAGAATAATTCGCCAAGCGCCTTGCGCGCTCTTGGCGCAAGGTCGCGCGCTTTTAGCGCATCCGAAAGTTGGCTGGCATCGCCCGCATAACCCACAGCCAGCATCGCCATTGGCGTAACTTCCGCAGGAATATTAAATTTCGCGCGCGCAGCATCGCTACTAAAACCGCCCATTTGATGCGTCATTAAGCCCATGTGCGTTGCCTGCAAACATAAGTTCTCAATCGCCGCACCCGTATCATATTGCGCAAAACGATTTTGCTCAGCATTATGGCTAAGCAGCTTGTTGGCGCAGCCCAAAAGCAGCACTGGCGCGTCTTTTACCCAAGCTTGGTTGCTTGGCATCAGGCACGCAAAAGCCTCAGCCCAAGCCTTTTCGTCAATGTTTTTATTCCACACAATGACTCGCCAAGGCTGGTCGCCATAGCTGCTGGGCGCCCAGCGCGCCGCTTCTAGCAAGGCAACAATCTGTGCACGACTGACTTGTTTGCTGGCATCAAAGGCGCGACTGCTCCAACGATTTGCGATGGTTTCTTGAATTTCGACTTGGCTAATGGCTGGTTTTTTCATAAGTATTTTTAATATGGTTTTCTTTAGTTAGTTTAATTTAATCTCGACAGGCAATTTCACACCTTCCACCAGCAAAGTGATTTCAATTTCATCTCCCACAGGCGCGTTAGGCTTTGTGCCCCAAGTAAAGCCAAAATCGCTGGCTTTAAGCGCTGTGTGCGCCTCTATCCCCATGCGGTAACCGCCCCACGGATCCGCACCAAAACCTAGCACCTTAAATGGAAAGGTCATTTCTTTGGTCACGCCGTGCATGGTCAAATTTCCCGTCATCACGCCTTCGTTGTTGTTACTTGCCACGATTTTGCTGCTAACAAAGGTCATTTCTGCAAATTTTTCCACATCTAAATACTCTGGCTTTTTAATGTGCTCATCACGTTTGGCGTGACTGCTATTGACGCTAAGCATATTGATTTTAGCTTCTACGCTTGATTTAGCCAAATTATCGCGATCAATCAAAATTTTGCCCTTAACATCGCTAAACGTGCCCGATGTTTTGGATGCCACATGGCGAATTGTCCAGTTGGCAAAACTGTGTGAATCGTCAATTCTGTAAACATCAGGTTCTGCATACGCCAAGCCACTCGCAAGCATTAATGCGGCTCCTAGGCCGGTCGTTTTAAGCAATTCATTCATATCATTCTCCCAAGATTAAGCTGGCGGTAAATCGAAAAGCAGCAGTTCTGCCGCCTCTATCGCCATCACTTTAATCGCTTCGCCATCCACAAAAAGTGCTGCATCACCCGTATTTAGGCGCTGATTATTGACTTCGACCTCACCTTTTACCACATGCAAATAAGCACTACGCTTATGTTTAAGAGCGTAATCTAATTGTTTTCGTTCAGAAAGTTTGCTGGCAAATAATGCCATATTTTGATGCACTTTTAGCGCACCTTCGTGCGACTCATCCGAAGCCAGCACGCACCATTGATTGTATTTTTGCGCATCGGTAAACATTTTATCTTCGTAACTCGGTGGCAAATCAAGCTGGCTCGGCTCAATCCAAATCTGCAGCAAATGGCAAGGCGTATCGCCAGATGCGTTGAACTCACTATGCTGCACGCCTGTCCCAGCGCTCATGCGCTGCACTTCACCTGCACGAATCGTCTCCACATTGCCCATGCTGTCTTTGTGCGCCAATTCGCCAGCAAGCACGTAAGTAATAATTTCCATATCCTGATGCCCATGCGTGCCGAAACCTTTGTTTGGCGCGATGATGTCTTCGTTGATGACGCGCAGCACAGAAAATCCCATCCAATTTGGGTCATAATAATTGGCAAAAGAAAAGGAGTGGTAACTATCCAACCAGCCGTGGTTGGCGTGTCCGCGCGCATTTGAAGGTCTAATTTTCATGATATTTACTTTCAGTACAACTAAATGCTAATATGGGTTCACCATCACATCATTACAAGGATAAATCATGACTCAGGGACAGATTCAAATTCCACGCAAACTGGAGGCAATCAACAAACTCGCCGTAAGCGGCATGCTGTGGCTCAATGGCTTTGCGCATATCGTTATTGGCTTAGCGCTTGCCACCTCTGTACTCATGTTTACTTGGATGTTTTTTATTGATGTGCGCAATGTCTCATACAATCTGAATTTGATGCAAGGCTTTTTACATGCGCTTGGTACGCTGATGTTACTGTGGTCAATTTCTGCACTTATTTCTTCAGAGATTCGTTACCTCATGGGCGGCAGATTGCTTGTAGAAACCTTTGTGGAAGTGGCGCTGGTATTATTTTTGCGTAAAATCATTCTATTACCCGCACAAGATGCCACGCCAACCACAGCGGATATCGCAATGTGGGTAGGCGGCGCTTTAGTCTTGTGCATCATTTATTTGGTCATGCGCTGGGCAGATAATAATACCGACCGCAAAGGTCAAGTACGCCAATCGGACATTGAAGCCGAAAAACTTGTCAAAAAGCCTAAATAGCGCCTAATTTGTCTGTAGGTCTTAATACAGATGCTAGTTTTATGCAGATGGCGCTCGATTTAGCGCGCCAAGCCGCATTAAATGGCGAAGTGCCAGTAGGCGCGATTATTGTCAAAGATGGCATCGTTATTGGCGCTGGCGCCAATGCGCCGATTGGCACACACGACCCGAGCGCGCATGCGGAAATCATCGCTATGCGCCAAGCGGCTGCACATTTGGGCAATTATCGGTTGGTAGATTGCGTGCTGTACGTCACGCTAGAGCCGTGTGCCATGTGTAGTGGCGCGGTTCAACACGCGAGGCTGGCAAAGCTGGTTTATGGCGCCAGTGACCCCAAAACGGGCGCTTGCGGCAGTGTGATTAATTTAATGGCGGAATCGAAGTTGAATCATCACACTGAAGTGGTTGGCGGGATTCTTGCGAAAGAATGCGGTGAAATTTTAAGTGCCTTTTTTAAAGCACGCCGCAACAAAATTTAGAAAATAAAAAAGCCGACTAAAGTCGGCTTTTTTGCAGCGTCACCAATCAGTCACGGCCACTAAACGACATCAAAATATTCAATAAGCTACTGAATATATTATAGATGCTGATAAACAATGATAAGGTTGCCATCACATAATTCGTTTCGCCACCACGTACAATTTGGTTCACTTCGTACATAATAAAGCCAGAAGAAATGAAGATGAAGATGGACGAAATAGCGATAGAAAACGCAGGTAAGTGTAAAAACATATTCGCGATAATCGCAATAAACACCACCATTACACCAATGCTTAAAAACTTGCCTAAATAGCCAAAATCTCTTTTAGTGGTGGCACCAATGGCTGCCATGGTTAAAAAGATTAAGCCGGTGCCGCCAGCCGCTAAACCAACCAACTGACTGCCGTTTTGCAAATGCGCTGCGTGTTGCAGAATCGGGCCCAACATCAAGCCAAGTAAGAATGTGTAAGCGAATAAGAGTAAAATGCCCATGCTGTTATTGCGGTTGGCTGTAATCGCCATTTGCATGCCTATGGTCACCAACATAAATGCGCCAAACGCCATAAAGGGATGCATTGCCATGATGCTAAAATTGATGTTCATACCAACCAATGCACCAATGACGGTTGGTATCATGGTAAGGCCAAGCAAGGCGTAAGTATTACGCAGCACTTTATTCTGCGTGGCTACGCCACCTTCACGACCTAATACTTGAATATTATCTAACATTGCAGTTCCTTGTAATAATTGCCAAATGGCAATGTGATTAAGATAGCGACTTTTAGTAAAAGTTTCAAGTGAAACCACACTTTAAATCATCGTTAAAATCGATTTAATGTATCGGCTTTTTCTTACTGAACTGGCTCACTCACTACTTGACCATCTTGATAAAGCGTTTGCGATTTTATACTGCCGTCTTTGTTCCAGTAAGTTTCTGTGCCAAACTTTTTACCTGCTTTAAATGTGGCTTCCGAGCGCGGCTTTCCATCTTCATACCATTGTTTAAATGTACCGTGTTCTTCGCCATCTTTGTATTGTGCATCCAATTTTAGCTGGCCAGATTCATACCATTGGTTCCAAATGCCATCTTCTTTGTCATTTTTGTAATGCGTTTCAATATATTTTGCACCCCCAAAATACCAAAAAGTCTCTAGGCCTTCTTTTTTACCTTTTATATAATTCACTTCATATTTTTGTTGACCATTCGCGTAATGCTCCACTTGTTTGCCCGTAAAATTTTTATCCTTGGCGCTGCCTACAGAAGTGGTTTCTGCATGTGTGCTGCCAAAGGCTAATAAAGTTAAACACAGCAGTAAAAATTTCAATAGTTTCAGCATGCTACACCACTAGTTAATCAACGATATGTTTAAGAGAGTGAATCGTATAAAAAATTCCCCTAAGCAAATAAATCGGCTTCCGCTACGCCCACCATGCCCACGCGCTTTACTGCGGCTACAAATTCAGCGCTTTCGTGTAATTGATTCATATCGTTAGAAAGTCGCGCGCCATGCATGCGAGTGAGCCGCACAATGCTTTGTGCGGGCATTTTCCACTGTAAATTAGCCAATAATTCATCCGCCAAATCTGGGCGATTGCACAACAGCACCATGTCGCAACCCGCATTCAGCGCGGCCAAGCTGCGTGTGGTTACGTCACCGCCCACAGTTGCGCCTTCCATGCTCAAATCGTCGCTAAAAATCACGCCGTTAAAACCTAGCCGTTCTCTCAGCACTTTTTGCAGCCATTTAGCTGAAAAGCCTGCAGGTTTATCGTCCACTTTCGGATAAATCACATGCGCAGGCATAATCGCGGGCAAGCCTTCATCAATCATCTGCCTAAACGGCTGCATATCGTTTTGCGCAATTTGGTCGAACTCGCGCTCGTCAATCGGAATTGAAACATGCGAATCGGCCACCACAAAACCATGCCCAGGAAAATGCTTGCCCACCGCCGCCATGCCGCCCTTTTTCAAACCTTGCATTACAGAAAAAGCCAGCTCGTTAATCGCACGCGCATCTTTATGAAACGCACGGTCACCGATGACCAAACTATCGCCATAATCCATATCCAGCACTGGCGCAAAGCTAAAATCCACACCGTGCGCACGCAACTCGGCAGCTAAAACCCAACCAGCTTCCGTCGCCAATTCGCGGGCTTTTTTAGGATTTTTATCCCAAATCTTGCCAAATTCGCGCATGGGTGGGATTTTGGTAAACCCTTCTCTAAAGCGCTGCACACGACCACCTTCATGATCCACAGCAATCAAAATAGGTGGGCTACGAACCGCATGGATACTGGCTGTTAGCGCCTTTAATTGCGCGCAATCGGTAAAATTGCGTGCAAACAAAATCACCCCGCCCACCAGCGGGTGTTGTAATCTTTTGATGTCATCGGCAGTGAGTTCTGTGCCAACAACATCTAACATCACGGGGCCTAAACTCATTTTTTCTTTCATTGATACTATTTAAAAATAATCAATGGAGTCTGACCCCATTGATTCGTTGATTTACCACATTCGGCAGATAACGTAAACTCATCTGCCCTACGAGCTTATTCTCTATAGAGCTGATAACAAGCTGAGTAAATTGACCTTGCTGCGATTGGACTAGTAGTATCTTTTGCATATTTCATTATGCAGTCATCCTTTGTAGGGCTCTTAAACAAGCCCCCTACTTTATCTTTTTCTGCGATTAAGCTTGGATTGGGAAATTTCTTATTGCATTGAATAATTAAGTTTGTTCCAACGATATCATTTTTAGTTCCAGGCAGAGTGTCCAGAAGACACTCCCAATAGTTGCTTGGTCCAAAAAATCCGGTTTGGCTAACAGATGTTATTCTTTCTCCGGTTTGCGGATCAATATCATCAAAAACATTATGTGCTGGAGGAGGACCAGATTGTATTTCTCTCCCATCAGATATCAATTGTAACATTCTAAAAAGTGCCAGAGTTAAAAGCACTAACGCACAAAAGATAAAAATCTTATCCCATAGACTTAATGAGGACTCACTTTCTGCATTTGCAAGAGAACTATTATTAATAAATATGAAGCCATAGACAAGTAGTAACCCAGTCAAAAACAGATATACAAAAACCATCAGAGCTCCTCCTGCAGCAGCGACAGATTTCAATGGAAGGATTAAGAAGCTAAGTATAAAAAACCAAGCCATAAACCAGCAACTGTAGTAAATCCATTTCATGGTATTTTCAACGAAATCAATGGTAAATCAATGGGGTCAGACTCCATTGATTTTCCATTTCTTTATAAGTTTTCATTTGATAACACTAACATTTAGCCATCGTCTAAGCAACTTTTAAACGATAAAGCGAAGTGACTTCTTGGCTGCGAAACCTATGTAGCGGGTCGCTGGCATCTTGCGATTTAGCATGGTGTGGCTTTGTGTCTATTTTCTCGACCACCTCCAACCCCGCCGCCGCAATCCATGCGTTCAACTCGTCGCTCGTGCGCAAACCCAAATGTTCGGCTAAATCGGACATAATCAGCCAGCCTTCACCTTTTATCGCCAAATGCGTTTTTAAGCCATTTAGAAAGCCTTTCAACATTTCACTTTCAGGGTCGTAAATCGCATGTTCAATTGGTGAATTGGCTTTGGCAGGCAACCATGGCGGATTGCAGACGATTAAATCGGCAAGACCAGCATCGTCATTTGGATATAAATTGGCGTTGACCACTTTAACTTGTGATGTAAAACCTAATTTGCTGATATTTTCATTTGCACACGCGATTGCGCGCGGCATACTTTCTGTAGCGATGATTTTTTTTACGCCGCGCTTAGCAAGCACAGCTGCTAACACGCCTGTGCCCGTGCCAATATCAAAGGCAACGCTCACATTGTTTAGCGGCGCATTGTTTACAAGCGCAATATATTCGCCGCGCACGGGCGAATAAACGCCGTAGCTTGGGTAAATGATTGCGTCAAGCTCTGCAATCTCCACGCCTTTTTTATGCCATTCGTATGCGCCAATCACGCCGAGCAGTTCGCGCAGCGAAACCACGATTTTGTCTTTGCTTTGAGATTTTCCGTAAGCATGTTCACAGGCCGCTTGCACATCTGGCGCGCGGTCGTAAGGCATTTTGTACTCGCTAGAAAGCTCGACCAGCAACATGCCCAACGTACGCGCCCGCTCGATTTGGCTTTTGCGGTATAAATGAAACTGCTCTTTGGGCTCTGGCGCTGCTTCGCGCGCCTCTTTTGCGGCCTTATTCACCGCTTTGGGCTTGGTGGTGCGATTATCTATGCGCCGCGAAATGGCCTGCGATAAATGTTTTGCATTTTGAAAATCACCGCGCCACAGCATGGCCGTGCCTTCGCATGCCAGTTTGTATGCCGCATCCGCCTTTAAAGTATCGTTAATCGGCGTGATTTTTTTCGGCACAGGATTACCCGCAACCGATTGCCAGCGCGCGCTTTGCGGTTTGCCTTTTTCTTGCCAGCTCACTAATTTTTCTGTTGCAGATGTTTCAGTCAATACAAATCCTTAAAAAGTGAATAAACTGTCATGCTGAACTTGATTCAGCATCTAAGACTTGATTGCGGGTCAAACCCGCAATGACAGAAAGTGTTAAATTTTAAATGGGTTAAAGTCGGTATTTTTATCGTAATAATCTTCATTTTCGGCACGTTTTAAAAACGCGACAACTTTGTATACGATTGGCGTAAATGCAACTTCCACCAAAATTTTAGCCACAATTTGCGCACCAATGATTAGCGGGATTTTATCATTTGGAATAATGCCAGAGTTCCAAAATGCCAGCGGCACAAAAATACTGGTATCAACCACCTCGCCAAACACGGTGCTGGTGATGGTGCGTTGCCATAAGTGCTTGCCAGCACTCACTATTTTCATTTTTGCCATGATAAAACTATTGACAAACTCGCCCACCGCAAACGCGATTAAGCCCGCTAAACTAATGCGCCAAGTGCTGCCAAAAGCCACTTCATATTCGGCTTGATTGTGCCAAAAAGGTGCGGGCGGCAGCGCAACTATCATCCATGCCATTAAACTGGCAAACGCCAAACCTGCAAAACCAGCCCAAATGACGCGTCTACTGGCGGCGTAGCCATAAACTTCGGTTAAAATATCACCAAAAATAAACGAGATCGGAAAGAACAAAACGCCTGCGCCAAACGTGAGTGTGCCAAAAATAGGCGCGTTAATTTGCGTAACTTTGGCAGGGCCAATTAAATTGCTGCACACCAGCACGCACACAAAGGCAGCCATAATTAAATCGTAATATTTATAGTTTTGGCGCATAGCGTTTATTCTACGCGAACATCTAATTTGTCACGCAAATAATCGCCGCCTAAATTAATGGCTAAAATCAAGCTCATTAAACTTAAACCCACCACCAATACATAATGTGGCGCGACCAGCATATAACGCACGCCATCGCGCAACATGGCGCCCCAGCTCGCGTTTGGCGCTTGTATGCCTAGGCCAAGAAACGAAAGTGAGGCTTCAGCAATCATCACGCTGGCCAAGCTGTAAGTGGCTTCTACCATTAAAATTGAGGCTAAAAGTGGCAAAATATGTTTTAACAAAATACGTGGCACAGTTGCGCCCAATGACTCGGCCGCGATAACATGTTGTCGATGCCGTAAACTTAATACTTGTCCACGCGTTAGCCGCGCGTAACTCACCCAGCCTGTGATGCACAAAGCCATGATTAAGTTGCCAAGCCCTGCACCTAAAACTGCTGCAAAAGCAATGGCCAACAAAATACCTGGAAAAGCCAAGAAAATATCGGCGATTTGCATTAAAATGCGGTCGATTTTTCCGCCATAAAAACCTGCCAGTAAGCCAATAAATACGCCAATCAGCATGGTAATGATTGTGACCAAAATCGCCACCGTAAACGAAACTTCTACACCGCGTAAGATGCGCGCTAAAATGCTACGACCGAGGTCATCTGTACCCAACCAGTGTTGTGCGTTTGGCAATGCCAATATGGCGTTCAAATCCAGCGTGTTGCCGTGCATACCAAGCGCGCGGCCAAGCAACACAGCGCACAGCCAAAACACCAAAATAGCGGTCGGTAGGCGCTTAATCATGCGCTATGCCTCACGCGCGGGTCGGCGAGCTTGTAAATCACATCTGTTACCGCATTTACCAACACATAGCTTAACGCGACCACTAGCACACAGGCCTGTGTGACTGGATAATCGCGCTTTTCGATACTTTCTACCAACAAGCGACCGATGCCATCCCAGCTAAAAATCGTCTCAGTAATCACCGTGCCAGCAAGCAAACTGCCCATTTGCAGGCCAACAATGGTAATAATTGGCAATAGTGCAGCACGCAAAGCATGTTTAAGAATCACGGTTTTTTCGCTTAAACCTTTTGCGCGGGCGGTGCGAATATAATCGTCATTCAGCACTTCCAATAAGCTTGTGCGTGTCATGCGCGTAAGAATTGCGCTTAGCCCAAAACCCAGTGTAAGCGCGGGCAAGACGATAGAAGTCGGCTCACCCATGCCACTTACCGGTAGCCAGCCAAGCCAAACCGCAAACAGTAGCATCAGCATTGGTCCCAGCCAAAACGCGGGCATGGCCGAAAAGCGCACCGAAACAATCGTCACGACAAAATCCTGCCAATGCCCCGCTTTTAGCGCCGCGTATATACCAAGTGGAATACCAATGCTGATGCCAATCAACAAAGCGGCAATAGCAAGCTTGAGCGTCGCGGGATACTTCTCTTTCAGCAGCGCGATGATTGGTTTTTTGCTGTGAATAGACCGCCCTAAATCGCCATGCGCGAGCTTGTTTAAATAGCTGCCAAGCTGCGCAACAAGCGGCTGATTTAGCCCTAAATCTTCGCGCAAAGCCGCGCGGTCGGCCGTGCTGGCAGAATCGCCCAACATCACTTCCACTGGATCACCAGGGACTAGATGGATTAATAAAAAGGTGAGTAGTAACACGCCAAAAATGACGGTGGCGAGGCTGATGAGCTTGCTAATCATTATGAATAAAAACGCGCGTGCCGACCAGCACTAAATCAAACAGCGCTATCACATCGGCATTACGCATACGCACACAGCCATGCGAGCCAATTTTGCTCATATCGGTGGAATCGGGCGTACCGTGGATGTAGATGTAACGTTGCATGGTATCCACATTACCAAGCCTATTTTTGCCGATTTCTTGGCCAGAAAGCCACAAAATACGCGTTAAAATCCAATCACGGTCATGGTTTAATTGCATGAGTTCTGGCGTGCAAATTTCGTCGGTAGCGCGGCGCCCAACAAACACGGTGTTCGCAGGCGCGCCATCACCTATTTTAGCGCGGATGATATGCTGCCCCAAAGGCGTGCAGCCGCTATTTTTCTCGCAACCCACCCCATTAGCCGCAGTAGAAACCGCATATTGCGCCAACAACTCACTATCGTCATTTAAAACGGTGAGGGTTTGCTGCTGAATGGAAATTTCAATGCGCATGATGATTATTGTAGCCGATTCACGACTGCTAAATCATCCCAGTTGCCATCAGGTTTTGCTGAATAATTTTGTATACCCTTGCGCCTCGCCGCAAATTGCCCTTCGTACCACAGCGGAATATAAGGCAGCTGCGCGTGAATGCGCGCGGTCACCGCTGGCCAATCCTCGTCTTGCAGTAATTTATCGAGTTCAGCATCTGCATATCTGCCACGGTTAAAGCCGTTCGGCGGCGTGTTGGCGCTACCAAACGCTTTGGCGTAAATCTCGGGTGTTTTAATGCCGACCCAAGTCAGGCCGAACAGTTGAAAATTGCCTTGCTTTACATCCTCGAAAAAAGTACCCCAATCGAGACTGCGAATTTCGAGCGCAATGCCGGCAGGCGCCATTTGTGCTTGCAAAATAGTGGCAAAGCGCACGCGCTGGGCATCGGTGCTGGTTTTATACACAAGTTTGAGTGGTAGCTTTACGCCTGCCTCAATCAGCAATTTTTTGGAAAGCGCAGGGTTATAATCATAGGAAAGTAAATTTTTATTTCCAGCGTAATGCTCTGGCGGCAATATGGCGGCCGCGATGCGAGAGTTTTGCACCATCACTTTATCGATAATCGCTTGTCTATCAATGCTGTGCGCGATGGCTTGACGCACTTTGAGATTGCTTAAAATCGGGTCTTGCATGTTCAAACCAAGGTAAGAAAAGTTAGCGCCTACACTCGTGTTGACGCTTATTTCTGGCTTGTCTTGCAAGTATTTCACCAATTCTGGCGGTAAATCACCTTGCAACAAGTCCGCCTCGCCGCGCAGCAATTTAAGCACGCGGACTGTTGGGTCTTTTACTTCTTGCAGGGTAATTTTTTGCCCGTCTTTCACGCGCTGCAATACCAATTTATTCTGCCAACTGACGAATTTTAACGCGCCGTTGCCAACGGGATTGTGCGAAAAATCTTGACCTTGCTCGATTAAGTTTTTCGGCAAGATGCCAATAATCAACTTGGCCGCAAAGCGCGCGTCTGCTTGCTTTAAAGTAAAAACAACCGTGTCATTATCCAGCGCTTTAACTTGCGCAATATTGACAAATTCTGCCGCATGTGGCGAATCTTTGAGTTGCCGCAATGAATCATAAGTCGCAACCACGTCCTCGGCATTCAAAGGCGCGCCATTATGAAAAGGTGTGCGCGGTTTTTTAAGCACAATGCGATATTCAAGCGCATAAGCCTCTGCCCTGAGCACAAGCACTGGTGCGGGTCTTGAGGCAGCATCAAAGTCAACTAATGGCTGATAAATAAGTCGATTGACACGCTCTGAAGCCGCATCTGTCGCATATCTTGGGTCGAGATTAAGTGGCGCTTGCGCAATAGCAAAATTGATTTCCTGCTGGCTCGCACCATGCCCACAAGCCGCGCATAGCACACACAACATCAGCCATATCAAAGTTTTCGCCATCGTGTACATTTTACACATCATTGCAGTTGCCGCTGGATAAGATTATGATTCTCATTACATAAATTAAAAGGGAGCGCAACATGACCGGATTTATTCAACTTGCTGGCAGATGCATGCTTGCGCTGATTTTCATTTTGGCGGGCGTTGGCAAAATTCAAGACCCCGCTGGCACAGCGGGTTACATGCAATCGGTAGGCTTGCCAGGTATTTTATTATGGCCAACCATCGCGCTGGAAGTGCTGGGCGGATTGGCGCTTGCTGTAGGTTATAAAACAGAAATCGCAGCGCTGGCTTTGGCGATTTTCAGCGTGGCAGCTGCATTTATTTTCCACAAGAATTTTGGCGACCAAATGCAAATGATCATGTTTCTGAAAAATATCGCCATGGCAGGCGGCTTGCTATTGCTGGCCGTGGGTGGCGTGACGGCTTATAGTCTGGACGCTAAGAAGAAAAATGCAAATTTTTTTGGCACGCGCCATGACTAATTCTTTGTAAATAAAGCGATAGATTCCACATGCGTGGTATGCGGGAACATATTAATCACGCCAGCCGCACTTAGTGTGTAGCCTTTTTCATTCACTAAAATATCCGCGTCACGCGCCAGCGTAGCGGGGTTACAAGAAACGTAAACGATTTTTTGCGGCGCGTTTTCTTCATTAATGGATTTCACCAGCTCGAATGCGCCATCGCGCGGCGGATCAATTAACCACTTATCAAAATGTCCTAAATTGGTCAGCACTTCTGGTGTCATTTTAAATAAATCAGCAACATCAAATTGCGTGTTTTGGTTTAAGTTGTTCAATGTCGCGCTTTCAACCGCGCGTGCCACCAAATTCTGCAAACCCTCCAAACCCAATACAGATGCGCCACTGCGAGCAATTGGCAAGGTAAAATTGCCAATGCCACAGAAAAAATCAGCAATGCGCTCGTTGGTGCTTGGCGCTAACAATTGCATAGCGCGGCGCACCATCACTTGGTTGATTTGCGGGTTTACTTGCGTAAATTCGTTGGGTTTGAACGGATAAGTGAGGCCAAATTCTGGCAACGAGTATTGTAAATTCGCACTTACGGGATAAAACGGTTTCACCGTTTCAGGGCCTTTAGTTTGCGTCCAAATATGCACGTTATGTTCGTCAGCGAATGCTCTGAGAAGCGCTTCATCATTGGCTTGTAGGGCATCCATAATACGGAAAATAAGCACGATATTCTCATGTTCGCCGACAGCTAATTCTAGTTGCGGAATTTTATCGCGCAAGCTTAACTGCAAAATCATGTCTTGCAGCGGCGCGATTAATGCAGAAACCTGCGGTGTCAGCACTTCGCAGCTATTCATATCTGCCACGTAACGCGTGCCTTTTTCGTTAAAGCCCACCAGCACGCGCTCTTTTTTCGTCACATATTTCACGCTTAAACGCGCTTTGTGACGGTAACCCCAAGCAGGGCCATACAGCGGTGTCAGCATGTTTTGCGGCGTTACTTTGCCAATGTGTTTTAAATCATTTTCCAGCAATCTTTGCTTGGCAGCGACTTGGCCATAAAAATCCAAATGCTGTAGCTTGCATCCGCCACAAAGCCCATAGTGCGGGCATTTTGGCGTGACGCGCAAATTGGACTGTTTGAGAATTTGCGCTACGTTTGCAAATGCGTAGGTGCTTTTATTGCGGGTGATTTGATAAGTCACTTTTTCGGTCGGCAACGCGCCATCAATAAAAATGGTTTTGCCGTCCAAATGCGCGACCCCGCGCCCCTCTTGGTCGAGCGACTCGATAAGGACTGGCGCTTGGATTTCTTTGGGAAGTTCTGCCAGCTCGGATTTGATACGATTACGACGTGCCACGGGAATGCCTTAAAACTTGTAAAGGCGCTATTTTACTGGATGTAAGCCTGTTTGAATTGAGTATTTAAAAAACGACTGGACTCTTCGCTACGCTCAGAATGACGGAATATTAATTAAGCCCTTCACTGTCATTCTGAGGCTACGTTTTATTTTAGCCGAAGAATCCAGTTTTGGCTTTTGCAAACTACCCCCATGCCCCAAGAAACTCTTGCCAATGTTTGCCTTGGTAGCCATTTAAAGTTTCGCGCACCAGCGCGATTTCGCGCGCATAAGCATCCGCGGTTAAATGCCCGCGCATCAGCTGAAAGCGCAGAAAAACCAAGTGCGTATTCGCGACATCTGTTTCGCAATAATCACGAATTTCGGCAATTTTGCCATCTTTGTACGCGTCCCACACTTTGCTACCATCCATGCCCAGCTTGCCAGGAAAGCCGCACAGCTTAGCAATCTCGTCCAGCGGCGCATTGGCGCGCGCGTTGTACATCGCCATCACATCCATCAAATCTAAGTGGCGCATGTGATAGCGGCTGATGTAATTATTCCACTTAAATTCTTTATCGTCCTCGCCCAAATCCCAATAGCGGCTAGCGTTTACGCCATTTATCAGGCCGCGATAATGCAGCACGGGCAAATCAAACCCGCCGCCGTTCCAGCTAATTATTTGCGGCGTATATTTTTCTATGCCATCATAAAAGCGCTGAATAATTTCCGCCTCGGTCGAGTTTTCATCGCCCAAAGTCCACACTTTAAAGTTGTTACCTTCGCGCAGCGCGCAAGAGATTGCGCAGATTTTGTGTTGATGCAGCGGCAGAAAATCCGTGCCATTTTTTTGCCTGCGTTGGTGAAAAGCGATGTTGGCAATGTCCTCATCCGTTGCGCTGGCAGGCGCATCCAGCAAGGCGCGCAGGCCATCAGTATCGGGGATGGTTTCAATATCAAAAACGAGGGTGGGGGTCATTACGTTAGCTTAACACGAAGTTGTATGGCGGATGAGCGTAGCATTATCCGCCGTAGGTGATTTTTAGAAAGATTTCATGCTGCGGATAACGCTACGCTCATCCGCCCTACACTGCTGACTATTTATATATTCTCGTGAGCAAACCTATTTTCAAGAAAAGTGCCAAGCAACCACACCATAGAAGCAGGCACAACCCATAGAATTAAGACAAAATATATTGATGGCATATCGGGGAGAGACATTAGAATAAGTGCCAAAACAGCTTCACAAAAAACAATAAAAAAAGCATTCCCATGCTCTCTTATATGTTTATATGACTCCATGTATTGAGCAGCCTCAACAGTGTTATTGCTTCTAGCCTTACTCAGTCGCATATAATAATTGTGTGCAAGTTCACTACGCTTAATCAGAGAAAAAACTAGCAATATAAACTGATTAATTATTATTAATGCAAAGGCAGTAACTGCTAAGACTTCGTCAATATATACTGGCGATTTTATGCATCTATAATATATTCCGATAGCAACCACAGCCATTAAAGAACAGACTAAAGAATAGACAAAAACTCTTAAATTATTACTACAAAAAAGTACACCTCGAGCTGCATGTATAACAAGTATTGGAGCACTTGCCACATAGCAATAAGCGAAACCTAAAGATATCAGCAACCAAATTTTCTCTCCGTCTAGTTTCGATGCATTCGTTACTCCTGGCAGAATAAGGTCTTCAAACATTGAAGGTTCAGCGGTGTTTAAAAATAAAATTATTACTGCCCCCACTACTGTGCCCACTAAGTAACGAATAAAATAAAATTCCCACCATCTATTATTTGTTACGCTCATCCTTGCCCCCGAATTAAACTTTATGATTACTTACTTTTTCACCCAACCATCTTTGCCTTGATACCACCAGCCCGTTTGCGCTTTGTCTATCCAGCGACCTGCAAAAGTATCGCGAATGCCGCCTTCCCACTCGGGATGTTTATTGGCGCTGGCGATTTCTTTATACAGCGCGCTTCTGTCTGCATTCTCGGCCGCCACCAAGCTATTAATACCGCCACGATCTTTTAGCGGCACAGCTGTTGCATCATGCACGGCAATTGCACCATCTTTTGTGAGCCCAATCGCGCCGCTATTGTAATGCGCTGCCAATTGGCTGTGACGCGCTTGCATGCTGGCTTTGAGCGCGTTAATGGCGGGTGTGTTGATTTCTAAATCTGGCGCGGCATTTGCCCAATTGGCAGCAAATAAGCCTAACAGCACAAACATAAAACTAATCATCATTTTTTTCATTTTGTTTCCTTTTTAAGCAAAACTTAATTCATTTTTTTCCGTCATTTTGAGACAATATATTATGGTTGTTAGCCAATTATTTAGCTTCTGGCACGGGCGTTGCTGCGGGCGCTGCAGCAGGCGCACCATCTTTTGGCGCATTGTCTTTATTTTGGCCATTTTTAAGTTGCCAAACATCGTCAATAATCTTATCTGCCGCCTTATCTGCCGCTGCTGCAGGAAAGTAAATGTTAATCGTCACGCAAGCCGCCAGCAGACTGGCTAATGCTAAAGTTGGTATGTTTTTTTTCATGCTTTTTCCTTATTTGACTATCGCCTTCGTATTACTGTCGGTAATTCGCTTCATTCTACCCAATAAATCGTTCAAACTAACGTATTTTGTGTAGCCATTAACCGCAACCGCGGGAATGCCTTTACCTTTAACGATGATGAAACCACTTGGGGTTGACTCAACGCCGCCCATTTCGCAAATATCTTCGCGCAATTTGCAACTTAGGCCGATTTTTTCGTAATTAAATTCTTTAAAAAAGCGCAAAAATGTGCGCTGCAAGGCCGCCGCTGTGCCCTCGCCGCCCAAAGCGGTAATATTCTCTACCGCGCGTTGCGATACTTTTTTAACATGCTTGCCATCCATGGTTTGAATGTTAGCATCCATGCGCACGGGCTTCCAATTTTCTAGCTGCAAATCCGTCACTTTGCCCTCCAGTTTGCCCTCAATCGCGCCAAAGTTAAAGGTGCGCGTTAAATCGCCTAAATCAATATCGCGCATATCGAGGTTAGCGTAAAGCCGCGGCACGGTGCCAAGCGGGTCGTCAATACGCAAATTGCTCAGACTCACACTACCTTTAAACGCGTTAAACTGCATCGCGCCATCCATATTAAGCTGCTTGTTGGCGTAAGTAATGAGCGGGATTTGGCCGTCAATCTTACCTTTCATCTCTGGCCAGCCAAGCGCTTTGCTAAACTCGTTCATGGTAATAGGCTGCAAATCCATGCGCAAATGCCACACCCAATTTTCGCCCAGCCAAGCGGCAGAAACGTCCTGAAACTTCAGTGCGCCATCAAGTACAGGCAAAGTGAGCTCCGGCGCGGTGAGTGCGTAGCGGTTCACTTCTGCGTTTAATTTGGTTTCGGCCAGCGGCATATTCAGTAAATAGCCGCTTTGGTAGGCCAGCGTAATGTTTTTGGCGTCGTCGTAGCTCCAAGGAATGTGCGCATTCACATGGCTGAAAGCGAATTTATTGTTTTTATCCTGAATATTCGCGTCTATCAAGTTCAGTTCAAAACTGGTTGGCTGCAAATTTTTAACCTCAAATTGCCAACTCGCTTTGCCCGAAACCTCTAAATTTCCAAACGCAGATTTTTCTAACGCGGGTTTTAAAATAACTGCATAAAGTCCTGAAAAATCAACATCTTGTGCATTAACTTTTACGTTTTCAAGCACTTTGGTTTGCGTATTTATTTGCGCAGTCGCGCTCATATTACCCACTTCGTTGACTAATAAATTGGCGTTGAGAATATTGAGCGTGGGCGCTTTAAACGTGCCGCCAATGGCAAAGCTATTGCCCGCCTTGCCAAAATAATAAGGCTGCCAAAACAGTTCACCCTCGGTCCAATTAAATACGCCGCTCCAATGCCAAGTATCCGCCTGCTTCTTGGCTGCTAGCACAATTTTTCCTGTCAGCCGCTCGCCAGCATGCAAGCCAGCTTCATCAGTAAAACTAGCGTGATTAAAATCAATATTGGCGGCAAAATCGTTGGGGTAAGTAACAAAATGGATGGAAAACGGCGCGCTGATTGGCTTGGAGAGGACATTGCCATTTAAGCAATCAATCTCACCAATGTGGTCTGTTTTAAATTTTCCGCATTGCAAATCGAATGGAATAAACGCTTTTTCGTTGGTCGGCTTTACCTCGCCTAGCAGCTTAAGCGTTGGGTCTGCGCCTTTTAAATCCACCTGAAACTTAGCATTTTTAAGCTGCCCAGCGGGCGCATCCACGGAATCGACCGAAATGTGGATGCTGGAAATGGCATGGGCGGGCGAGCTAAACAGCACACACAGCAAATACGTCATTCTGAGCGCAGTGAAGAATCCAGAAAAAAGCTCGGTAAAATAACTAAATTTTGGATTCTTCACTGCGTTCAGAATGACGGCTCAGCTCGGAAATACGCCAGTAGATAAGTATCTGTCGCCGCGGTCGCAGACAATCGAAACAATCACCGCATTTTCTACTTTTTTGCTCAGCTGAAGCGCCGCGTAAAGCCCACCACCGCTGGAGATGCCAGCAAAAATGCCTTCTTCTGTCGCCAGCTTACGCGTCATGTTTTCTGCATTTTTTTGGCTCACATAAATCAGCTCATCCACGCGTTTTGCATCGTAAATTTTCGGTAAATACTCTTGTGGCCATTTGCGAATACCTGGAATCTGCGCGCCTTCTTCTGGCTGAACGCCGATGATTTTAATGTTTGGGTTTTGCTCTTTCAAAAAGCGCGAAACGCCCATAATCGTGCCTGTGGTGCCCATGCTGGCCACAAAATGCGTAATTTTTCCGCCCGTATCGCGCCAAATTTCTGGCCCAGTGCCCTCGTAATGCGCCAGCGGATTATCTTGGTTGCCAAACTGATCCAGCACGATGCCTTCGCCTTCTGCTTGCAGCTTTAGCGCCACATCACGCGCAAGTTCCATGCTGCCATCTTTCGGCGTCAATACAAGCTCTGCGCCATAAGCTTTCATGCTTTGGCGGCGCTCCACGCTTTGATTTTCTGGCATCACCAGCACCATTTTATAGCCGCGCATCGCCGCCACCATGGCCAGCGCAATGCCCGTATTGCCGCTGGTGGCCTCAATTAAAGTATCGCCAGGTTTAATCTCGCCGCGCGCCTCTGCGCGTGTAATCATGCTGTGCGCAGGCCTATCTTTAACCGAGCCGGCAGGATTATTGCCTTCTAATTTAAGCAAAATCGTATTCGACGTTTCGCCTTGCATACGTTGAAGCACCACCAGTGGCGTGTTACCAATAAAATCATCTAAAGTTTTCTTGTTCATAGACAAGATTATAATTCAACAGTAGGAAGTGTGTTGCTTATGAAGTGGTTAATTAGAGCGATTGCTGCTCCTTTTCCAAGATGCTGCCAAAATCTGCCAACTCTTTACGGTTTAAGTCCGAAACCGCGAGATAGTGCAGATCGGCCGACTGCCATGCAATAACGTTATACCCTTCCAAACTTTTCCAATTGGCTGGAAATCGCCGGAAAAAATCCGGTTTTAGCACATACACATCAATTTCATGTTGGCGACGAGTATATACCGCTACCGCTACGGCTTCGGCACCGACGAATCCACGTCTGCCACCCGCCAACGGAAAGCCTTGCTCGCCCAAGTCGACAATCTGCGGCGAGTAGCCCAATTGATTACTCAACCAAGGCTTAACCGTGTGCATACTGGAGGAGCGCACTTCAAGCGTATTCTGCGCTACCACCGCATGAGCGTGATCAGAAAACAACGCCAAAGCCATCGCATGTTGAGATTGCTCCATAACCATCCATTGCCAGGTCAGCAGCGTCGCTACCAACGCTCCAGTGAGAAAGCCAAAAGTCATACGCGGAAAAGCATACGAAAGCGCATTAAAACTGGAAAATAGCGATTGTCTTGGATGACTCTTTTCCAGTTGCTGCATAATACTTTGCCTCAGGTTTTCTGGCGCAGTATATCGCTCGCCATACTGTTGTAATAACCCATGCACTTGTAAATCCTCTGGTAACTCTCTCATACCGTTTCCTCTTCGTTAAGCGCCATAAACGCTTTCCTGAACTGCTGTCTGGCGCGCGCAAGCCGCGACATCACTGTCCCCACTGGCACTTCCGTCACCATAGCAATCCTCTCGTAAGGCATTTCTTCCATTTCGCGCAAAATAAGCACTTCTCGAAAAACCACCGGCAATTGCTTTAGCGCTTGGTTGACCCGCACACGATTATTGCTGCGTATTAATTCCTGCTCAGGAATCGGTCCACCCGCGCCCAGTACTTCCAATTCGTTTTCTTGATGCACGATTTCCGTAATATCCAGATTGCCGTACTGGCTACTGCGTTCTGCCAAGCCATTCATGCACACATTGCGCACAATGCCAAGAAACCAGGCTTTGGCATCATCCCCGCGCAGACTGTCCAAATAGGTCAAAGCGCGTAATGACGCGATTTGCACGGCATCTTGTGCGTCCGCATCGTTGCCCATAAGCCAGCGCGCCAAATGGTAGGCTGCGTCGAGATGCTTTAACACCATTACTTCAAATTTTTTAGTTTTATTCCCGAACACTAATGCGCAACCTTTAAATGCAAATGCCAATTTTAATTTATACCTGATTAAGGTTACTTTTATTCCCATATTAAAAAATATTTTTTTAACGGGAATAATCAAGCTAACTAACTGGTAACTGCTATGTAAACACCATTTTTCTGGAGATAGCCGTGGATCATAATATACATCGTCGTAGTTTTCTTAAACTGGCCGGCTTAGGTGTGGGTGTTGTGTTTGCTTCCCGCCTAGGCGTGCAAAGCAACAGCGCAATGGCGGGCGAAGTGGCCGTCGAAGATTTCTTTTTTGTGCAAATGTCCGATACGCACTGGGGTTTTAGTGGCGAAAAGGTCAATCCAGATGCCGCCGTAACATTGAAAAAAGCCGTTGCTGCCGTCAATGCGCTGGAACAAGCACCGGATTTCATTTTTTTTACCGGTGACTTAACCCACACCACTGACGACCCCAAGGAGCGCCGCCGCCGTTTGGCCGAATTCAAGGACATCGTCAGCCAATTGAAAGTGAAGGACGTACGATTTACCCCAGGCGAACACGATGCCTCGCTGGACTGGGGCGAGGCTTACAAGGAATTCTTTGGTGAAACGCATTATACTTTTGTGCACAAAGGCATCACTTTTATTGTGTTGGATAACGTCTCTGACCCTACCGCCGCCATTGGCCAAAACCAGCTCGATTGGATCAAAACCACGTTGCAAGGCCTGAACAAGGATCAGCCCATTGTGGTGTTCACCCATCGCCCACTGTTTGACCTTTACCCGCAATGGGATTGGGCAACTAAAGATGGGGCCGCCGCAATTGACTTGCTGATGCCATTTAACAACGTCACGGTGTTTTATGGCCACATCCATCAGGAGAATTTCCACATGACTGGCCATATTTCGCATCATTCTGCCAAATCACTAATTTTTCCGTTGCCAGCACCAGGCTCGCAACCCAAGCGCGCGCCGATTCCGTGGGATGCAACCAATCCCTACAAAGGCATGGGCTTCCGCGAGGTGAAAACAGACACAAAAGTGGCAGAGTTCACAACTAACGAATTCCCCGTCGTGAAAGATAAAGCATGAACCCGCTCGTTATACTGGGTGCGGCAATATTGCTGGCGGGAACGCTGGGGATAGGTAGTATTTCTGCCGAGCAGCCCACCGCGTCCACAACAAGCACATCCGTCGCCCCTGTTAGTGAACAGGTTATCCAAGTGAATGCACACAAATTTTCATACACCCCCGCCACAATCACCTTGAAAAAAGGCGTGCCAGTGATTTTGGAATTCACATCGTCGGATGTGGTAATGGGCTTTAACGCGCCCGACCTGAAAGCTCACGCCGTGATTGTTCCCAGCGTAAAAACGCGCGTGCGTATTGTGCCCGACAAAGAAGGTATATTCACCTTCTTTTGCGATATTTTCTGCGGAGATGGTCACGAGGACATGAACGGCACGATTACTGTCACTGCTTAACAGAATACAACCGCACCAAGCCTGCTTCGATTATTGATTATTCAGTTTGAACAAATAAACCGCGTAAACGCCAAAAGTGATAAACGCAATGAGCCCAAGTTGCGGCAGCGTGAGGCCTAAAAACGTCCAGTCAATCGCGGCGCAATCGCCCGTGCCTTTGAATACGAGCATGAACGCTTTTTTCAGCGGAAAATTCTCGAACATATAATCGAAACCCACGCCGCAATCGGCAATCATCTCGCCTTTATGCGCCTGCAAATACCAATGACGAAGCGCCCAGCCAGCACCCACCAGCGCGGCAAGCACTTGCCCCAGCGTGAGTAATTTGGCGAACAAACTGGCGGGCTTAACAAACGCGCCAATTAAAAATAATACGCCAAGTACCATAAAGCAGATGCGCTGCGTGATGCACAGCGGGCAGGGTTCTAGCTTATAAACGGTTTGAATGACGAGCGCCAGCGCAACCAAGCCGAAACTTGCCGCAAAGCCCAGTAGATAGCCGGCTTTACCTTTAAAAAACGCGTGCGAAAACAAGTTCATGCTTTTTCCTTATTCTATTAAGTCAAATTGTAATGGATAATGAGCGCTATGGCTGAATCTGACCTCTTTACACAACAAAAAATCCTGACGGTGAGCGAATTAAATCGCATTGCACGCGAAATCCTAGAAATGAGCTTTCCGCTATTTTGGGTGTCGGGCGAGGTTTCCAACTTTACCCGCGCTGCCAGCGGGCATTGGTATTTTTCGCTTAAAGATCAAAACGCACAGGTGCGCTGCGTGATGTTTAAAGGCCGCAATAGTTATGTAGATTTTATGCCGCGTGAGGGCGATAAAATCGAAGCGCGTTGCACAGTGACGCTTTATGAGGCACGTGGTGAGTTTCAGCTTACCGTGGAATTCATCCAAAAAGCGGGTTTGGGCGCGCTGTTTGAGGCGTTTGAAGCGCTTAAAAACAAACTATCTCTGGAAGGCTTATTTGATGCGGCTGCCAAGCAAGTTATTGCAAAATATCCGCGCGCAATTGGCATTGTCACCAGCCCCGATGCGGCAGCTTTACGCGATGTTTTAAGCACTTTAAAACGGCGCAACCCAAATATTGGCGTGATTATTTACCCAACACCCGTGCAAGGTAAAGGCGCGGCGGAAACGATTGCGAAAGCCATCAACACGGCGGCCATACGCAATGAAGTGGGCACGCTGATTATTTGTCGCGGCGGTGGCAGCATGGAAGATTTATGGCAATTTAATGAGGAAATTGTCGCGCGTGCGATTGCAAATTGCGCGATTCCCACCATTTCTGGCGTCGGTCACGAGACCGACTTTACCATTGCCGATTTTGTGGCCGATGTGCGCGCTGCCACGCCAACCGCCGCCGCCGAGCTGGCTTGCAACGATAAAGCACATTTGGCTGAGCAAATAAAACAGATTAAGAGCAGGCTGGAGAGGCGCATGGATATTGGCTTGCAGAGTCATGCCCAAAAACTGGATTATTTAGCAAAACGTTTAATTTCGCCTATGCAGCAGCTGCAAAATCAAGCAACGCAGATTAAACAACTGCAAAATCGCCTAAGTTTTGCCATGCACCAGCAACTGCAAAAACACCAGCAAATGCTTTCACAATTAAAAAGTAGTATTGAGCAACTGAGCCCGCAGGCTGTATTGGCGCGGGGTTACGCTATTGTTTCGCATCACGAAAAAACCATTACCGATAGCGCGCAAGTGCAAATTGGCCAAGCCGTGCGCATTCAACTGCATATTGGCGAAGCCAACGCCAATATCACAAATAAACATTAGTGCGATTGCTTAGCGCTTGTTTGTTTGGTGGGATTGTTTGATAATGCTCAATCTTATTGATGCCTTAACTCATGGATAATCATAATTCTCAAAAACCTGCCCTGCCCGCACTCGCGCTAGCCGCGCTGGGCGTGGTGTTTGGCGATATTGGCACCAGTCCTTTATACACCATGAAAGAGGTGTTTGCCGCCAGTCACCACCCAGTCCCACTCACCCACGATAACGTTTTTGGCATTTTATCGCTCATCGTTTGGGGCTTAATCATGATTGTCACGGTGAAATACGTGGCGTTTATTATGCGCGCCGATAACCGCGGCGAAGGCGGCATTATGGCTTTGCTCGCTTTGGCTAGCCGCAACACACAAGGCAATAAACGCAAGCAAACCATTATTATGACGTTGGGCATTTTAGGCGCGTGTATGTTTTATGCCGATGGCATGATTACGCCCGCGGTCTCTGTGTTGGGCGCGGTAGAAGGCTTGGAAGTGGCCGCTAAAAGTTTGCACCAGTTTATTTTACCAATTTCTTTAGTGGTGATTTTTGGCTTATTTTGGGCGCAAAGCAAAGGCACAGCGGTCGTAGGCGCGCTATTTGGGCCGGTGATGTTTGTGTGGTTCAGTGTACTCGCGGTGCTTGGCTTTATTAATATCGGCTTAGAACCCGATGTCATCAAGTCGCTTAATCCTTATTATGGCTTTCACTTTTTTATGAACAACGGTTGGTGGGCATTTGTCGCGCTAGGCTCCGTGGTGCTGGCGTTTACAGGGGCAGAGGCGCTGTATGCCGACATGGGGCATTTTGGCCGTCAACCGATTCGCTTGGCGTGGTTTATTTTTGTACTGCCAGCGCTCATTATTAATTATTTTGGCCAAGGCGCGCTTATTTTAAGCAATCCTAAAGCCATCGAAAATCCCTTCTATTTAATGGCACCTTCTTGGGCGCTTTTTCCGCTGATTATATTGGCCACCATCGCCGCCGTGATTGCCTCGCAGGCGGTTATCTCGGGCGCGTTTTCTGTCTCACGCCAAGCCTTGCAGCTTGGCTATTTACCACGCATGCACATTGAGCACACCTCAGAAAGCACGCAAGGCCAAGTGTATATGCCGCGCGTCAATTGGGGCTTGATGACAGGCGTAATAATACTCGTCATCGGCTTTGGCAGCTCAGGCAGGCTAGCAGCGGCTTACGGCATTGCGGTCACTGGCAATATGATTATTACCACCTTACTTGCCTCCTTTGTTTTTCGAGAAATATGGGGCTGGAGTTGGCTACGTACAGGTCTTTTAATCAGCATATTACTGGTAATTGATATCGCTTTCTTTGGCGCTACTCTTCTAAAAATCCCAGATGGTGGCTGGGTGCCATTGCTCATCGGCATCGTGATTTTCACTTTAATGCTCACTTGGAAAACAGGTCGAAGTTTGCTTTATAGCCGTTTAAAAACGGATGCTATGGCATTAGATCCATTTATTGAAGCCATTGGCGCACATTCACCTGTACGCGTGCCTGGCACGGCGCTATTTATGACACCCAACCCAGAAGGCGTACCTAGCGCCATGTTGCATAACTTAAAACACAACAAAGTGTTGCACGAAAAAATCGTGATTCTTACCGTGCGCTTTTTGGATTACCCGCACAGCACACAAGAGGAGCGTGTGGTTATTCAGCCGCTACCTTATGGATTTAATCGCGTCACCATCAACTATGGCTTTAAGGATGAGCCTGATTTGCCGCGCGATTTAATGCTGTGCAACGACGAAGGCTTGCCGCTAGACCCAATGGATACTTCGTACTTTATCGGCAAAGAAATTCTCAAGGCCAACGATGCGACTGGCATGGCGTACTGGCGCAAAAAAATCTTCATCGGCTTGTTCCGCAGCGCCGAAACGATTACCAACCAATTTAAACTGCCGCCGAATCGCGTGGTGGAACTTGGCGCGCAAGTAAAATTTTAAAGCAAAATTTTAAAGCAAAATTTTGATTACATTCAACCATTTTTAAAATCGCGCGTTAATATAAATTGTTATTAGAGGATTTTTTATGAAAAAAATCATGAGCGTTTTAATGACCGCAATCGCCCTGCAAATGAGCGGCTGCGCCACCACCACCAAAGATAGCGTTTCTGGCGTGAGTCGCTCGCAATTCATGTTGCTGCCCGCATCGCAAATCACCAGCATGTCAGCGGCGGCCTACCAACAAACGCTTAAAGAAGCCACAGGCAAAAACACGCTTAACGTTGATAAAGCGCAATTGGAGCGTGTTAAAACCATCTCAAACCGCCTCATCGCGCAAGTGGGCGTGTTCCGTCCAGATGCAACAAAATGGGCGTGGGAAGTCAACGTAGAAAAAAACGACCAATTGAATGCCTACTGCATGCCTGGTGGCAAAATTATGGTACTTTCTGGCATGATGGACAAGCTGCACGCGACGGATGACGAATTAGCCGCAGTGATTGGCCACGAAATTAGCCATGCCCTGCGTGAACACGGCCGCGAACGTATGTCGAGCGCTTATGTGCAACAGTTTGGCTTGCAAGCACTGGCTGCTTTTGTCACTAAAGGCGCAGCAGGCGGTGCAATCAACCAAGCTGCTGGTATGGGCTCACAGCTCTTTTTTGCGCTACCTAACAGCCGCTTACAAGAGCAAGAGGCCGATAGAATGGGCTTGGAGCTAGCTGCACGGGCTGGCTACAATCCAGATGCTGCGGTGACTTTATGGCAAAAAATGACCGCAATGAACAAAGGTGCGCCGCCTGAATTCCTAAGCACCCACCCAGCTAGCGAAAACCGTATTAAAGATTTACAAGCGCTCGCGCCAAAAGTGCGCCCTTTGTATGAGGCAGCTAAAGCAGGTAAATAATTAAAACGTTGTCATTCTGACGCAAGTCAGCATCTTATTTTTTTATACAGATTGCGGGTCTAGCCCGCAATGACAAAAAAGCGCATGTAGCAATACAAGCGCTTTTTTATTGGGCGTTACATCGCTTTAGGTTAAAATAGCGCTTTTACTCATTTAACCAATCTGAGAATCACATGGATCCACGTCAAAGTATTATCGAAGCGTCATTTGAAGACCGCGCCAACATCAACCCAGCCAACGCATCAACTGAAGTAAAAACCACCGTTGCCAGCGTGTTAAACGATTTAGACCAAGGCACATTGCGTGTGGCCAGCCGCATTGGCGATAGCCAACAATGGGAAACGCATCAATGGTTGAAAAAAGCCGTGTTGCTGTCCTTCCGCTTGGAAGATAACCATTTGATGGACGATGGCGTAACGCGCTATTTTGACAAGGTGCCGCCGAAATTCGCTCAATACACAGAAGAAGATTTTAAAGCGGGTGGCTTTCGCGTAGTACCAAATGCAATCGTACGTCGCGGCTCCTTTATCGGCAAAAATGCAGTACTCATGCCCTCATACGTCAATATTGGCGCGCATGTGGGCGAAGGCACCATGGTGGATACTTGGGCAACGGTTGGCTCTTGCGCACAAATCGGCAAAAACGTACATTTAAGCGGCGGCGTGGGCATTGGCGGCGTATTAGAGCCTGTGCAGGCTGGCCCAACGATTATCGGTGATAACTGCTTTGTAGGCGCGCGAAGCGAAGTGGTAGAAGGCGTAGTGGTAGAGGATAACTGCGTCATCTCTATGGGCGTGTATATTGGCCAAAGCACCAAAATTTACGACCGCGAAACGGGTGAAGTGTTTTATGGCCGCGTGCCTGCTGGCTCTGTGGTGGTGGCTGGCAACTTACCCAGCAAAGATGGCACATACAGCCTATATTGCGCAGTGATCGTTAAAAAAGTCGATGCGAAAACACGCGGCAAAGTGGGCATTAACGAGCTGCTACGCGGCATTTAGGCTTTAGAATACAAAGTGAGATGCGGGCTACGCATCTCACTTTTATCAATTTTTCCCTGTCAACTTTTCGACACATTCCAGTAAGTATCGCCATACGCTCGATATGGCAGCCTCTAATTTTAAAAAATATCTCATACATAACAATATGTTATACGTTTTTTGTGTACCAGCTATGTGTGGTACGCATCTTGCATATTTAACTGCAATTACTTATTTGAGATTGTTTTTCAAAGCTAATGCATTTTCAATACGACATTACTTTACTTACTTTATCCTTGCTTGCCTGTACTATTGCAGCGCTGATCATATTCGACTTCGTCGAGCGTCTTTATATTGCACCTAACTCATCCAGAAATAAATTACTCCCAATTTTTGCTTTAGTCATCGGTAGCAGCATTTGGGCAAACCATATTTTGCTTTCGTTTGCGTTTAAGTTAGATTTGGGCGAAGCGAGAAATGCATTTCCTAGCATGACTATAATTGCGTGGGGGTTTGCATGCATTACCGCATTTTTAAATTTAAATGCCGCTAGCAAACGTCAACTCGCACCACTCACTATAATTGTCTCCGCCACCTTGGCGGGTTTAAGCACGCTGGGCTTGTACTATTTTGACAGCGCGTCTATACATGGGTTTGCTACCATGCCGTCGCCAGATTCATTTTCGACACTTGTGTCACTCGCATTCACCATCATGATTATTACTGGTTTAATCTTCACGCTTAATCGTATAAAAGACTATTCTGGCGTTAATCCAATTCCCGTTAAATTGCTCACGGCTTTAATAGTTTCGCTGGGCGTGGTTGCAGTGCATGTGGCGTTTGACCAAGCATTTGCGCATGGCGAGGCAGTGACAGAAGCTACTATCTACACGCAATTTATGGGCATTATTGTTGCACTAGTACTCTTAAGTATAATTTTAATCGCTTTTATTTTCGTGCTATTTTTTGAGAAATACGGCAAACAATTATTTAAATTTAGTTTTTTTAATCACCCAGATGAGTCTATTAGCACTCAGGGCACAGTAGATAGCTTAACCAAGCTCGCCAACCGCAATGGCTTTCAACAACAACTTGAAACTGCAAGAAAACGCAGCGAACGTGGTGGCACTACTTTTGCGCTGGCTTATATTGACTTGGATCACTTTAAGCCGATTAATGACCAATACGGCCATCAGGTCGGCGACGTAGTGCTAACGGCCGTGGCACAGCGCTTAAATGCCGCGGTACGTGGATGCGATTTTGTGGCGCGTATTGGTGGTGATGAGTTTGTCGCTATCATAGAAGAAATAAAATCTAATGAAGACATTAATCCTATCGCAGATCGTATTGTGCAATCGATTAAAGAACCATTTTCAATTAATAACTTAACGGTAGAAATCTCTTGCTCTGTCGGCATTGCGCTTTATCCACAAGATGGCGATTTAGCAAAATTAATGGTGTGTGCAGATGCCGCCATGTATAAAGCCAAAGAAAACGGAAAAAACCAATTTAAGTTTTATGACGCCGATATTGAATCTGCTTCTGACCAAATGCTAGAGTTGCAGCGCGACTTGTGCATTGCGATAGAAAAAAGTGAATTTAGCTTGAGTTATCAACCAAAAATGGATTGCAAAACGCTTGCCCCATTAGGTGCCGAGGCACTTATTCGCTGGAATCACCCAACAAAAGGCGAAGTATTGCCAAAAACCTTTATTGCTGCGGCAGAGCGCTTTGGCCTGATTAATGAAATCAGTGATTGGGTCATCGACGAAACTTGCCGCATGATTGCCAGCGCCAAGCAAGGCGGGCTTGATTTAAACATTTCTATCAATTTATCCAGCCACCAATTTCGCAACCCAAACTTGGTAAAACATGTACTAAAAACACTTAAATATTACGATTTGGATACCCACAATCTCACCTTTGAGATTAAAGAAACGATTGCCATTAGAAACCAAGAACAATTTAAATTACTACTAGAAAAGTTTAACGAAGCTGGTATTAAAGTGGTGCTGGATGACTTTGGTTTGCACCCGATTAGCTTGGCTTATTTGCAAGATTTAAATGTGACTGAAATTAAATTAGATAAATCTTTTGTAGCGGATGCCGACCAAGGCAAAAATGCTAAATCGCTAATTGACGCGGTAGTTAAACTTGCGCACGCGCTTAACCTGCGCGTGGTGGCAGAAGGCGTAGAAACCCAAGCTCAGCATGATGCGCTTGTGGAATTAAATTGCGATTATATGCAAGGTTATTTGTTCTCAATGCCAGTGAAAGAAGTCGAGTTAATTGCGCTGTATAAGCAAATGCAAGCAAACCAATATTTGCCAAAAGCCAAAGTTTCAAATAAATTCTCGCCTGCCGATCACGGTACCATCGCGGCCTAAGCTAAAGGCTGCACACAGCGCGCGCTAACTGTTAAAATGGCGCTTACTTTTAAGGTAAGCGCGATGAAACTCTACGGCATTTCCAACTGCAACACCGTTAAAAAAGCCCGCGATTGGCTGGCGGCAAACAATGTCGCGCATGAATTCCACGATTTTAAAAAACATGGCGTTGATGAATCTACGCTTAGCAATTGGCTTGCACAACAACCGTGGGAAAAGCTGGTGAATCGCGCGGGCATGACATGGCGAAATTTATCTGATACTGAAAAAGCTGTTGTGATAGACAATGCAAGCGCGTCAAACTTAATGCGCGAAAAAACTTCTGTCATTAAAAGACCTATTTTAGAAAAAGATGGCAAAATACTGTGCTTGGGCTTTGACGAAGTAGAATACAGAAGGCAGTTTAAATAATGAGCAAAACACTAGAGCTAGCGATTGACTTGCTAAAACGCCAATCCAACACACCGCTAGACGCGGGTTGCCAAGAGGTAATGATTAAACGCCTTGAGCCGCTTGGTTTTAAAATCGAGCGCATGCGCTTTGGCGATGTGGATAATCTATATGCGCGGCGTGGCAATGCCGCACCTTTATTAGTGTTTGCGGGGCATACAGACGTTGTGCCCACAGGCCCAGTCGAAAAATGGCATACACTGCCGTTTGAACCAACGATTAAAGACGGCATGCTTTACGCGCGCGGCGCGGCGGACATGAAAACCTCGTGCGCGGCATTTATCACTTGTATCGAAGAGTTTTTAGCTGAAAATCCAAAGCACACAGGCTCAATCGGCTTGCTGATTACCTCGGACGAAGAAGGTATCGCCATTAACGGCACGGCCAAAGTCATTGAAGTGCTTAAAGCGCGCGGCGAATTGATAGATTACTGCATCGTCGGCGAGCCGACATCCAACAAAGTCGTCGGTGATATGATTAAAAATGGCCGTCGCGGCTCGCTTTCAGGCAAGCTATCGGTTAAAGGCGTGCAAGGCCACATTGCCTACCCGCATCTCGTTAAAAACCCCATTCACCTCGTCGCACCAGCGATTAAAGACATGGTAGAAACCGTATGGGACAAAGGCAACCAATACTTTCCGCCAACGAGCTGGCAGATTAGTAACATGAACGGCGGCACGGGCGCAACCAATGTGGTGCCAGGCGAAGTGGACATTTTATTCAATTTTAGATTCTGCCCAGAGCTTGACGGTGCTGGCAGCACTGAAGCCAATTTAAAATCGCGTGTGCACGCCATTTTAGATAAGCACATACTCGACTACGATTTGGAGTGGGAGTATTCACCGCCTTACATCACGCCGCGTGGCAACTTAGTGGAAGCGATTTCTGAGGCGATTCAAGAAAGTTACGGCGTCATGCCCGAATTATCAACGACTGGTGGCACCTCTGACGGCCGCTTTATTGCCGATATTTGCAAGCAAGTCATCGAGTTTGGCCCGCTTAACGCGACAATACATAAACTGAACGAATGTGTTGCCGTCGCTGACATCGAACCGCTGAAAAACACCTACAAACGCACATTGGGAAAATTGCTAAAAACAATTTAACCGCCGATGAACGCAGATTTGCGCCGATTAGAACAAGATAAAATCACCGAAAATATTATTCTTAGTGCTTACAAAGTGAGCAACATGCTAGGTTGTGGATTTCTTGAAAAAGTATATGAAAATGCACTTTCTATTGAGCTTGTTAAGCAGGATTTTCAAGTATTACAACAGGCAGCCCTTGTTGTTCAATATGATGGTGTAAATGTCGGAGATTATTATGCTGATATGATGGTGAACAGCTCAGTATTAGTTGAGTTAAAAGCCGTCAAGCAGCTTAATGAAATCCATATTGCTCAATGCCTTAATTATTTAAAAGCAACAAATTTCAAAGTATGCTTACTTATCAATTTTGGCAACCCTAAAGTAGAAATCAAACGAGTAGTCAATCAATTCTAAAATTTTATCGGCGCAAATCTGCGTTTATCGGCGGTTAATAATGAATTTCAATCAAGCATACAAAGAACTTTTCACCATTCGAGATTGGCTGCGTTTTACTGTCAGCCGCTTTGAAGAGGCGGAAATCTTCTTTGGACACGGTACAGATAACGCCTACGACGAAGCTGTTTGGCTGATTTTAAGCGCTCTGCATTTGCCGCATGATACGCTGCACAATTTTTTGGATGCGCGCATTACCGAAAGCGAACGTAAACACCTAGCGCACCTCATAGAGCAGCGTATTAGCAAACGCACACCAACCGCCTATTTACTGCGTGAGGCATGGTTGCAAGGCTTTAAATTTTACGTGGATGAGCGCGTCATAGTGCCGCGTTCATTCATCGCCGAGCTGCTGGTAGAAAGCTTGAGTCCGTGGATTGAATTCCCCGAACTTATCCACAGCGCTGCGGATATTTGCACGGGCAGCGGCTGTTTGGGTGTGTTACTGGCGCACGCCTTCCCCGATGCGCAAATCGATGTCGTCGATATTTCGCCCGATGCAATTGCGGTGAGCAACATCAATATCGCCAATTATGGCTTGCAGGGGCAAATTACCGCGATTCAATCGGATATGTTTACCGCCTTAAAAGGCAATACTTACGATTTAATTATCAGCAACCCGCCTTATGTCGATGCGCCTAGCATGGCAACCCTGCCGCGCGAGTATCAAAACGAGCCGCAGATTGCCTTGGGCAGCGGCGCGGACGGCTTAGACCATACGCACACTATTTTGCGTGACGCTAAAAAATATCTGAACGATGAAGGCATTTTGGTGGTAGAAATCGGCCATAACCGCGAAGCACTGATTGATGCCTACCCCGATTTGCCGTTTACTTGGCTAGATACCAGCGCTGGCGACCAGTTTGTGTTTTTGCTCACAAAAGAACAACTAAACTAGCCGCGGCCGCGGTTTTGATCACTTTTCTTCTGCACCCTAGCTCCAGTCGCTTTTAAATCACTCTCTTGCCGCACGCGGCGATTCGGATGTGGCTTTCTGCCCGTCACTGGCTTGGCTGCAGGCCTTGCAGGCGCGCGGGTTGTGCCGTCAGCGGAACGCTCTCGTGGTTGATGGTCTAGTACACTGCCGCGTTGCTTGCGTTCTTTTGGTGTAAACACCGTGGTCGCTTTATCTTTCTCGCGTTGATTTAATTGGCGCGGCATGGCATTGGGTACTTCCAGTCCCGCCCATTCTAAAATATTAATCACTTCTTTTGCTTCAAGCTTTAACATTTGTCCACGTTTGACGCGTGGTGGCAAATTAACTGGGCCATAGCGCACGCGCATCAAGCGGCTTACCGGCAACTGAAATGCCTCAAACAAACGCCTTACTTCGCGGTTACGACCTTCACGCAGAATGACCTGATACCAATGATTTGCGCCCTCGCCGCCTTGCGGATTAATCACATCAAACGCCGCAGGGCCGTCTTCTAGCTCAATGCCTTGCGTAAGTTGCAGCAATTGGCCTTCGGTGAGTTCGCCAAAAATACGCACTGCGTATTCGCGCTCTACCTCGTAACGCGGGTGCATAAAATGATTGGCCAGTTCTCCCGAAGTGGTAAAAATCAGCAAGCCGCTCGTATTAATGTCCAAACGACCAATCGCAATCCACTTTGCGCCTTTTACGCGTGGCAATTTATCAAACACACTGGCACGCCCTTCTGGGTCATCCGCGCTTACAATCTCGCCTTCTGGCTTATGGTAAATCAAAATTTGCGGTAATTCTGGCGTAAACGACAGATGTACTGGACGGCTATCCACGCGCACCACGTCATGCTGCGTCACGCCTGCGCCAAGCTGCGCAACCTCGCCATTCAAAGTGACGCGACCGCTTTCAATCAGCTTTTCCATATCGCGGCGCGAACCAAGCCCAGCAAGCGCAAGCAGCTTATGTAGGCGCTGTGTGGGTTCTGGCGGCGCATCAGGATCTACTGGCAACTTGGTAAAGTTGGTTTTTGGACGAGGTTTTTGTAGCTCGGGCTGTTTTTTAAAGGGACGTGCCATAATTTAGATAATTTCTTGAATAAGCACGGATTTTACCACCGATTGTGATTTAGCCGCAGACAAGCGCAATTATTCACCCTCTCCCCCAGCCCCTCTCCCCTCGAGGGAGAGGGGCTGGGGGAGAGTGGGCACTTAAGAGTCCAACGGGATTTCAGATTGTGCGAAATCGTCCATCGGTGGCAACTCGGCAAGCGAGCGCAAATTAAGATCATCTAAAAAGTGTTTCGTTGTCGCATAAAGCGAAGGTCTGCCAGGTACTTCGCGCTGGCCGACGACATCAATCCAATCGCGTTCCTGCAACTGGCGCATGACATTTGGGTTGACAGCAACGCCCCTTATTTGCTCGATATCGCCGCGCGTCACGGGCTGGCGATAGGCGATAATGGCCAGCGTTTCCATCACCGCGCGGCTATATTTGGCTTGCCGTTCCGGACTCAAACGCATGATAAATTCGCTATACGCTTGCTTGGCTTGAAAGCGGTAGCCGCTGGCAACTTGCACTAATTCCAGTGTTTTTGCTGAATTTTCCTGCGCCCAATCTTGTTTCAGCTCATCCAACAACATGCGCAAAGTGGTGCGCTCCATGCGACCGGCGAACAATTTAAGCAGCTCGTCCAAACCCAAAGGCTGACCTGCTGTGAGCAGCGCAGCTTCTAGAACTTGCTTCATTTCATCAATGTTTTCAGGTTCATTCATCACTAATTTGCTTGTATATAAATCGGCGAAAACGCGACTTGTTGTGTCATCCGAATCAAGCCTTCTTTCGCCAGCTCTAAAATCGCTAAAAAGTTCACCACCAGCTTGGCGACACCTTCACTTGCCATGTCGAACAATTGCGAAAATTCCGTCATGCCATCGGCTTTCAAGCGGCGCAGAATCTGGCTCATGTGCTCACGTACTGAAAGCTCCTCGCGACCTATTTTATGATGCGAATTGAGTTTCGCACGCTTTAGCACGTTGCGCCAAGCTTCAACCAAATCTTCCACACTCACTTCGGGCGGCTTTATATCTACAATGTGCTGATAATAAGCGGCCGCAACGCTAATATCCACGCCCACTTGCGGCATGGCATCTATGCGCTGCGCGGCCAGTTTAATCGCTTCGTACTCCATCAAACGCCGCACCAGCTCGGCGCGCGGATCGTCTTCCTCGGCAATTTCCACTGGTTTTGGCAGCAACATGCGCGATTTAATCTCAATCAACATGGCCGACATCAGCAAATAATCCGCCGCCAGCTCCAGCTTAATCGCTTTCGACTTATCTCTGGTTCCTTGGTCCACATACACCATATACTGCGCCGTGAGTTGCGCCATGGGAATATCTAAAATATCCAGATTATGTTTGCGAATAAGGTAGAGTAATAAATCGAGTGGGCCTTCGAAGGTTTCTAAAAATACCTCCAGCGCATCGGGCGGAATGTATAAATCCTGCGGCAATTCGCCGAAGTTTTCGCCCTTGATTTTCGCTTTGAAGGTGGTTTCTAGCATGGGGTTATTGTAGCGCGAATTGTGAGTGTTTTGTCGGGGGTAGCCCGACGGCTAATTACTTTCTTTTGTGTGTGCAAAAGAAAGTAATCAAAGAAAATCACACCCTGCGTCAAGGCTTTCAGCTTCCCTGCGCTACTCATTAAGCAAGGCGTCTGCGGAACTCACCCTCTAAAACCATTCGGGTTCAGACAGTCCTCGACGAAAACTCCTTGCTTAATTGCGTTGCTCGGCTTGCCTAAAGGGTTTTAAAGACAAACACCGTAGTCCGTCATTCCCGCGTAGGCGGGAATCCATTTTGAATTTAAAAACAATTCTAGATTCCGTATCGCGCTTCGCTTGTACGGAATGACGGCAGTGGTCGTATGGTTTTGACTTTAAATCCCCTTTGCCGCGCCTTCGGCTTGAGCGGCAGATGCAAGGTGACGAGGTCTGTTTGAGCGCTGAAAGCGTGAGTTCCGCAGTCGCCACGCAGATGCGGCGCTAAGACCGAAGGAAATAAGCGGCAGCGGGGCGTGATTTTCTTTGGTTTCTTTCTTTTGCACGAACAAAAGAAAGAAACTCGCTAGTCGCGCGAAAAGCGACGGTTTTAACGGTGTGCAAATTAACCCATTTTGCACACCCTACTTGCTACAACTTAAGATTAAAAATACTCTTTGATTTTGCAAAGTTAATAATATTTTCCACGGCTGCAGTTTTGTATTTGTAATCACCAGCTTTTGATTGCCATTTATACTTCTTTTCATTGATAACAAAAGTAAGATGATGGCGTTTAGGACTTGTAAATAATCTATACCCGAAAAGAGAAGTCACCAAAATTGCGCCTATTGGAAAATGTAGTCCTTCAGGCGGAATTCCATATGTGAATAAAGAAAAAAATATATATCCTATTAACGCAATTAAAAAGACTCCCATTACCACGGGGAAAATTGCCCACTTAATTTCGTAGTTAATCGAAGAACATTCGTTAATAGGAAAATCAACCACTTCATATGGCTTGATTGCAAACTCCTTGCGTTTTATAAAAATAATTTGGGATGTAGTAACACTTGCAACATTATTTGGTGCTTTTGTATATTCATCAGGGCTAACCAATACAGCTAATACTTCTCTTTCATTATCTAACATAATAACTACTCCATATAATTAGCCGTAATTCAACCCCATCGCATCCCGCACATCTCGCATTGTCTCTCTCGCCAATTTACGCGCTTTTTCGCAACCTTCCGCCACAATGTTTTTCACTAAAGTTGGATCTTCTGCATATTGCGCAGCGCGTTCTTGAATCGGTGCAAGCTCTTTTAGCACCGCATCAATCACAGGTTGTTTGCACTCAATGCAGCCAATGCTGGCGCCCTTACAGCCCATCTGCACCCAGTCTTTTGTGGTCTGGTCAGAATAAATCTCATGCAATTGCCAAACCGGACATTTTGCTGGGTCGCCCGGATCGGTACGGCGGATACGTGCAGGGTCGGTGGGCATGGTTTTGATTTTTTTGGAAATTTGCTCAGGCGGTTCGCGCAGCGAAATGGTGTTGTTGTAGCTTTTGGACATTTTTTGGCCGTCTAAACCCATCATTTTGCTGGCGGGCATCAGTTTATATTCTGGCTCGACCAAAATCATTTTGCCGCCGCCCTCAAGGTAGCCCAGCAAGCGCTCTTTGTCGCCCAAACTTAGGTTTTGCGCCTCTTCAATCATGCTGCGGGCGCTTTCTAGCGCTTCGTCGTCGCCGCTTTGTTGATAGGCGTTACGCAGTTCTTCGTAAAGCTCACCGCGTTTGCTGCCGAGTTTTTTAATCGCGGCTTCGGCTTTTTCTTCAAAACCAGCCTCTTTGCCGTAAATATGGTTAAAGCGGCGGGCGATTTCACGTGTGAACTCGATGTGCGGCACTTGATCTTCACCCACAGGCACTTGCGTGGCCTTGTAAATGAGGATGTCCGCGCTTTGTAATAATGGATAACCTAAAAAGCCATAGGTAGATAAATCTTTACTCGCCAGCTTTTCTTGTTGATCTTTGTAAGTCGGCACACGCTCCAGCCAACTGAGCGGCGTAATCATGGAAAGTAGCGTGTGCAATTCAGCATGTTCCGGCACTTTAGATTGAATGAAAATGGTCGCACTGGCAGGATCGACGCCCGCAGCGAGCCAATCGATGACCATCTCCCACACGCTTTCTTCAATAATCTCAGGCGTGTCGTAATGCGTAGTAAGTGCATGCCAATCAGCCACAAAAAACAAACATTCGTGCTCGTGTTGAAGGCGCAACCAATTTTTGAGTACGCCGTTGTAATGCCCTAGATGCAAGCTCCCCGTTGGGCGCATGCCCGATAAAACGCGTTCGACCGCCATGATGACCTTTTTAAGCGCTTATAGTTTTAGAAAAATAGTGCTGCAATTATTGCCAAAGTTGCCATTACAAACGGCCACATAATTTTATCAAGAATATGCGTCATCAGCAGAACAATTAAAATAATAAAGCCATAACGCTCGATTTGCGCAAATTTGACGGCTAAATTGGTTGGCAACAGACTAACAGCGATGCGCCCGCCATCCAAAGGTGGCAGCGGAATAAGGTTAAGCACCATCAACACGGTGTTAGTTAAAATGCCCGCCGCACCCATCAGCGCGACAAATGGCAGGTTTGCGCCAAAAAACTTTATGATTAGCGCCCAAACAATCAACATCACCAGATTGGCAGCTGGGCCAGCCGCTGCCACCCATAGCATATCGCGCTTGGGATGGCGCAATTTCATAAAATCCACCGGCACCGGCTTAGCCCAACCAAAGAAAATACCGCCAAAAAACATGGTGAGGCTAGGTATTAATACTGTACCAACTGGGTCAATATGTTTGAGCGGATTCAAAGTAATGCGCCCCAACCGAGCCGCAGTCATGTCGCCAAAATGACGGGCTACATAGCCATGCGCCGCCTCGTGCACGGTAATCGCGAAAATCATGGGAATGGCCGTGACGGCGATGCGCTGCATGCCATTAAGTGATTGAAGTGCATTTAACAAACCAAAAAAATCCATACTTTTCCTCTAAAAACCAAATGGGGCAACATCGCCCACCCCGCTGCGAACCAATATCGGCGCGGCTTCCGTGAGGTCTATTACCGTCGTAAAGCCGTGATGATGAATGTCCGAATCAATCACCAAATCGAGTTGATGCTCTAATCTATCACGAATTTCCCACGCCGCGTTTATCGGCTCGTCATCCCCTGCAATTTGCAAAGTCATACTTAGCATCGGCTCGCCAAGCTCGTCTAATAAGGCTTGCACCACGGCGTGGTCTGGCACGCGAATGCCCACCGCGCTGCGTTTTGGATGCTGTAAGCGCTTGGGTACTTCTTTTGTGGCTTTTAAAATAAACGTATAAGCGCCTGGCGTATTGGCTTTGAGCAAGCGAAACTGGCTGTTATCCACCTGCGCATAGGTCGCCAATTCACTTAAATTACGACAAATCAATGTAAAAAGTTGGTCGTCGCTCACTTGGCGAATTTGGCGAATGCGGTCTTGTGCATCCTTAAAACCCATCATGCAGCCTAACGCATAGCTAGAATCGGTTGGGTAAGCGATCACGCCGCCACTCTGCAATATTTCTACTGCTTGTTTAATCAAGCGCACTTGTGGATTTTCTGCATTGATAACGAAATATTGTGCCATTTAATTTAAGTATTTTAATTCAAACACTTGGCTTCTTCCCAATCATCCCACACTGGTACACAATCTGCGGGCAAATTTGGCATGCTACCCATTTCGAAAAAAGAAATGCCGGGGCCATGAAAATCTGAGCCGAGCGAAGATTTTAGGCTGAATTTGTGTGCAATTTTGGCAAATTGCTGATACTGCGGTGGCGTGTGACTGCCAGTAACAACTTCAATCGCCGTGCCTCCCAGCGTTCTAAATTCGTGCATCAGTAAATACATGTTAATCATACCCAAATCGTAACGCCCGGGATGCGCGATAACGGCGATGCCGCCTGCGCCAAGAATCAAGCCCACAGCGGCCTCTAGACTCATCCAAGTGTGCTCGACAAAGCCAGGCTTGCCTTTGACTAGGTATTTTTTAAATACAGTTTTACGATTTTTAGCATGCCCCGCTTGCACCATAAAACTGGCAAAATGCGTGCGCGTGATAATGCTAGTGCCTGCCAGCGCTTTTGCGCCTTCGTAAGCACCGTGAATACCCACGCGCGCCAAACCCGCACCCATTTGTTGTGCGCGTTCATCGCGCGCAAGGCGCACAGCATCTAGCGCAGTTTTGAGCGCTAAGTTAGCGGAGTCCACCTTCAAACCAACAATATGCAGCGTGCGCCTTTTCCAAGTGGCAGAGATTTCAACGCCATTCACAAACTGTATACCATGCTGCAGAGCCGCCTCCCGTGCGGCTGCCAGGCCACTTACATCATCGTGATCTGTTAGCGCAAGCACTTTTACGCCACGTTTTGCGGCATACGCGACTAAATCCTGCGGTGAATATAATCCGTCAGAAATGGTAGAATGGCAGTGTAAATCGATGGTGGCGGGCACTATGTGGTCTCAAAATCCAATAGTTGTATTCTAGCAAAATCTACCCCAACCCTGTGACAAACCTGTTAAATAGCGCGTTAAGGAAATAAATAGAAATATGATAAAAGTTTTTTTTGATTTAATTCCGGTCATTTTATTTTTTATCGGCTTCAAATTTTTCGGTATTTTTACCGCGACTGCCATCGCCATCGCAGCAACATTTGGCTTAATTATTTACAGCAAAATTCGCCATGGCAAAGTGGACAATATGTTGCTGGCAAACGGCGCCATAATTAGCGTGCTAGGCGGCATTACGCTGCTGCTGCACGACCAAACCTATATTATGTGGAAGCCAACCGTACTTTATTGGCTGGCAGCCACGGTTTTATTGGTTTCTAACCTATTTTTCAAGAAGAATTTTATTCAACAAATGATGGGTAAAATGCTAAATCCGCCAGAAAATATTTGGACTACATTGAATTTAATCTGGGTGATTTTTTTAATCGCTTTGGGCTTTTTAAATTTATATGTGGCTTTCAATTACAGCCTCAATACTTGGGTAAATTTCAAACTATTCGGCGTGACGAGCATGTTGTTTTTGTTTATGATTGTGCAAACTTTAGTGCTAAAAAAATACATCATTGAACCGACTGAAGATAAAAGCGAGAAATGAATATGTGGTATGCGATTATGGCAGAAGATGTAGAGAATAGCCTTGAGAGCCGCATGAATGCTAGGCCTGCGCATTTAGCGCGTTTAACCGAATTGCAAGCGCAAGGCAGATTGCTATTGGCTGGCCCGTTTCCGGCAATTGATAGCGCCGACCCTGGCGCTGCGGGATTTTCTGGTAGCTTGATTATTGTTGAGTTTGATAATTTAGAAGCGGCAAAAATTTGGGCAGATGCTGACCCCTTTGTCAGCGCGGGGGTCTACGCAAGCGTTGTAGTGAAACCTTTTCGCAAAAGCTTACCCTAAGCCATCATGAATTTGACAGAAACCATACGCGCCCGACTTGCGGGCCTCGAACCAATAAGTCTTGAGATTGAAGATGACAGCGCGGCGCATGCTGGCCACAAAGGCAATGGCGGCGGCGGGCATTTTAATGTGAAGGTGATAAGCTCGCATTTTTCGCAAAAATCGCAGATAATGCGACATCGTTTAATTTATCAAGCACTTAGTGACTTAATTCCGCAACAAATTCATGCGATAAGCATTGTTGCAATTTCGCCAACCGACCCCAATTAGCTTAATATGCAGTTTCAGGTAACAAGCATTTTTTTAATATTTAAGGACTATTCATGCAAATGAACAAAATTTTAATCACCCTAGCCGCTTTTTCTACCTTATCTTTTACACCAGTGACGTTTGCAGCGGATTCTGTCGCAACCGTAAACGGCAAGCCAATCAAACAATCTTGGGTGGATTTCATCACAAAAGATGCGGCTGCACGCGGTCAAAAATCGAACGAAGGTATGCGTAGCGCCATTATTAATGAGCTTGTGGGTTCTGAACTGGCTTACCAAGAAGCACAAAAACAAGGCCTTGATAAAGGTGCTGACTTTCAAGCCAACCAAGAATTGACCAACCGTAAAATGCTGGTTAACCTATTTCTGGCAGATTTTATGAAGAAAAATCCAGTAACCGATGCCGATACTAAGGCTGCTTACGAAGACTACAAAAAAGAACTAGGTGACAAAGAGTACAACGCGCGCCACATTTTAGTAAAAACAGAAGCCGAAGCAAAAGACATCATTTCGCAACTGAATAAAGGCGGCGACTTTGCTAAAATTGCTAAAGAAAAATCAATGGATCCAGGCTCTAAAGATAAAGGCGGCGATTTAGGCTGGTTCTCTCCCGCAGGCATGGTTAAACCATTTAGTGATGCAGTGGTTGGCTTAAAGAAAAGCACCGTTACCGATACACCTGTGCAAACACAGTTCGGCTGGCATGTGATTAAATTAGTCGACAGCCGCGCAACACAAGCACCAAGCTACGACAAGGTAAAAGAAGGTTTAGAACGCACATTGCAGCAACGTAAACTGGAAAAAATGATGATTGGCTTGAAAGAAAAAGCTAAGATTGATGTGCCAGGTATTACTGATAAAAAATAGTCAAATGCGCTAAGCAGTCGTTGCTAAATGCACAAAAGGCTTGCTTCGGCAGGCCTTTTTTATGGCTTTTTCACATATTCGCATTAAAATAGTTGCAACTCATTCTATTTTAGATACAATGAGAATCACTCTCATTAATTTTTAATCGTGCATTATTTACAAAGGCTTATATGTTTGAAACACTTATGATTACCTTTAGAGAAGGCTTGGAAGCTTTTTTAGTCGTCGCAATTGCCATTGCTTATCTCTCTAAAACGGGTGGCGAAAAACTTATTCCGTCTGTGCGTCACGCCAGCATTGTGGCCGTTGTAGGCTGCGCAATACTCGGCATTATTTTGGCACGCATTGGCGCAATCACACCATTTTGGGAAGGCACGCTGGCGCTATTAGCCGCTATTTTTGTGATTAGCTGCACCACGCACATGATTAAAATGGGCAAACACATGAAGCGCGAAATCACTGGTTTAATTGACCGCGCTGTGCAAAACCCTAGCGGCGGTGCCAAACTGGCTGTATTTTCATTTGTATTATTGATGATTGGCCGTGAAGGCTTAGAAGCGGCTACCATGATCGCTTCACTTGCAAAAGACAGCGATAGCCACAGTCTCGCTATTGGCGGCATTCTCGGCCTCGCTATCGCAGCCTTAGTAGCTGTGGCTTGGGGCAAATACGGTCATCGCATCAATCTTAGCTTATTCTTCAAAGTCACCTCTGTGTTTATGGTCATTTTCTCTATTCAGCTCGTTATTTACGCGTTTCATGAATTCACAGAATCTGTCGAAGTTGCAAAGCTCGGCCTATTTGATACAAATTACTGGCACAATGCCACCGAACCTTGGGGCCCACAAGGCAGAATTGGCGCGTGGATTACCTACAGCTTAGTCCTTGCGCCGCTGGCATTCTTAATTGTTGGCTTTTTAAAAGGCAATAAACCAGCACAAATGAGCACCAGCCGCTAGGTTAGAGGCGTGCCACTTATTAGCGGCTTTTAAAAAGCACATCCGTAAAAGTGATGTGCTTTTTTATTGGCTGAGTGATTGCCAGCCCAAGTAATTTCTAGGCCAAGTAATTTCCAAACCATTCACCCTGTCAACGGGCAATTTCTGTTAAAATTTCGCATTCGCCAACTTCAAACTTACCGTTAAATTTTCATGCAAAGTGCTCACTTTTTAAGCCTGCGTGGCAGCGCGGCACTCTCGCCGTTTCGCCTGTCAAAAATCCTAGATGTTCTAAAAAGCAGCGCACCGAGTGTTAGCCATATTTACGCCGAGTTTGTACATTTTTCCTTCAGCGACGACGCACTGAGCGAGTCGCAGCAAAACACCTTAAAACAAATCCTCACCTATGGCCCCAGAGCCAATAAAGAAGCGCCTGCTGGCGAGCTTTTTTTGGTGATTCCGCGCATTGGCACCATTTCACCTTGGGCATCGCGCGCCACAGATATTGCACAGCATTGCGGATTAAACACCATTAAACGGCTAGAGCGCGGCATTGCGTTTTACGCTACAACAAGCACTGGTGCGGCGCTCAGCGATGTTGAGAAAAACGCATTATTACCGCTGATTCACGACCGCATGACGGAAATGGTGTTTGGCAAAATTGAAGATGCGGAAAAACTTTATCACAATGCCGCGCCTAAACCGCTCAACACAATTGATGTTTTGCAGGGTGGAAAAACCGCGCTCAATAACGCGAATAACGAAATGGGTTTAGCGCTATCACCCGATGAAGTGGATTATTTGCTCGAAAACTTCACGAAAATCGGCCGTAACCCGACGGATGTAGAACTGATGATGTTTGCGCAAGCCAACTCCGAACATTGTCGCCACAAAATTTTTAATGCAGATTGGGTGATTGACGGCATTGCGCAAGCCAATTCGCTGTTCGGCATGATTCGCAACACACACAAACTCAACCCTGGCCACACGGTGGTTGCCTATTCTGATAATTCATCGATTGTTGCTGCACAAAAAACCAAGCGTTTTTACCCACAAAATGGCGCTGATGGCCAAGCTTATGGCTTTGTCGAGGATGACATGCACTACTTAATGAAAGTGGAAACGCACAACCACCCGACTGCCATCTCGCCCTTTGCTGGCGCGGCCACTGGGGCAGGCGGCGAGATTCGCGATGAAGGTGCAACGGGCAGCGGCTCTAAGCCAAAGGCGGGGTTAACGGGCTTTTCAGTTTCCAATTTAAATATTCCAAACTTTACCCAGCCCTGGGAAAACTTTTCTAACGAAGACCTGTATGGCAAACCTGCACGCATCGCATCGCCATTGCAGATTATGACCGATGGCCCGCTTGGCGGCGCGGCTTATAACAACGAGTTTGGTCGCCCGAATATTGCGGGCTACTTCCGCACGTTTGAATTAGAAACATACAATGCCGATGGTGATACGGAAGTGCGCGGCTACCACAAGCCAATTATGCTGGCGGGCGGCGTTGGCAATATTTCTGCACAACATTCGCACAAAAATGCCATTCCCGCGGGCGCAGCGCTCATTCAATTAGGCGGTCCTGCCATGCTCATCGGCTTGGGTGGCAGTGCCGCAAGCAGCATGGATACTGGCACCAACACAGAAAACTTAGATTTTGATTCTGTACAGCGCGGCAACCCCGAGCTGGAGCGCCGCGCGCAAGAAGTCATTGACCGCTGCTGGCAAATGGGCGAAAAAAATCCCATTTTAAGCATTCATGACGTGGGCGCAGGCGGCATATCCAACGCCTTTCCCGAGCTGGTGAACGACGCCAAAATTGGTGCAATTTTTCAATTGCGCGATGTACATAACGAAGAACCTGGCATGAGCCCGCGCGAGCTGTGGAGCAACGAGGCGCAAGAACGCTATGTGCTGGCGATTGCCCAAGAAAATTTAGAATCATTTAAAGCGATGTGCGAACGCGAACGCTGCCCGTTTGCGGTGGTCGGCATCGCGACAGAAGCCCGCCATTTAACGGTGGCAGACAGCCATTTTGACAACAAACCTGTCGATATGGATTTATCTGTACTGCTCGGAAAACCGCCCAAAATGACGCGCGATGTGAAAAGTAGCACAAAAGCATTGCGTGGTTTTGATGCGCGCAGTGTTGACCTAGAAGAAGCCGCCAGCCGCGTATTGCGCCTGCCTGGCGTGGCCGATAAAACATTCCTCATCACCATTGGCGACCGCTCGGTGACGGGCTTAATCGCGCGCGACCAAATGGTCGGGCCATGGCAAATCCCAGTGGCGGATGTTGCCGTTACACTTGCTGGTTACGAAACTGATGTCGGCGAAGCCTTCGCGATTGGTGAAAAAGCACCGCTGGCGCTCATCAACGCGCCCGCCTCTGGCCGCATGGCGATTGGTGAAGCGATTACCAATATTGCCGCTGCAAAAATAGATGACATGAGCAACTTGAAGCTCTCTGCCAATTGGATGGCACCTGCTGGCCATGCAGGCGAAGACGCTGCGCTTTACGAAACTGTGAAAGCCGTCGGCATGGAATTATGCCCTGCGCTCGGTATTAGTATTCCCGTCGGCAAAGATTCCATGAGTATGAAGACCGTCTGGAAAGACTTTTCTACCAACCCCGAGGGTGAAATCAAAGCCGTCACTTCGCCAATTTCGCTCGTCGTTACCGCGTTTGCCAACACCACCGACGCGCGCAAAACACTCACGCCGCAATTAAGAACCGATTTAGGCGAAACAAAACTCATTTTGGTGGATTTAGGTCATGGTCAGAACCGCATGGGCGGCTCGGCGCTGGCGCAGGTTTATGGCCAAATTGGCAACGAAGCGCCCGATGTGGACGATGCAAGCCTGCTTAAAGCATTCTTTAAAATCATTCAAGCGTTGAACGCCAAAAATAAGCTACTCGCGTATCACGATCGCTCTGATGGCGGTTTATTTACCACCTTGGTAGAAATGGCTTTCGCAGGGCATTGCGGCTTAGACATCGATTTAACCAACCTGGAAGGCGACGTGGTAAGCGCGCTTTATAATGAGGAGCTAGGCGCGGTGCTGCAAGTGCGTAGCGAGGAAGCTTATGCCATTTTGGTCACGCTCAATAGCGCTTTAAACGGCGGCGCGCATGTGATTGGCAACGTACTTGCCAATAACCAAATCAAATTGATGGATGCGGGCAAAGTTGTTTTTGCAGACACGCGTGTGCATCTGCATCGTATGTGGTCGGAAACCACTTACCACATGCAAAAATTGCGCGATAATCCAGCCTGCGCGCAGCAAGAATATGACCGCATTTTAGATAACGCAGATACGGGTTTGCACGCGCATTTAACGTTTGATATTAATGAAGATGTTGCCGCGCCCTATATTCACAAAACTCGCCCGAAAATGGCAATTCTGCGTGAGCAAGGCGTAAACGGCCATGTGGAAATGGCCGCCGCGTTCGATCGCGCAGGCTTTGCCACATTTGATGTACACATGAGCGACATCATTACAGGGCGCGTTTCACTTAAAGATTTTGCGGGCGTAGTCGCTTGCGGCGGCTTTAGCTATGGCGATGTACTAGGCGCGGGCGAAGGTTGGGCGAAGTCTATTTTGTTTAATGCGCGTGCGCGCGACGAGTTTAGCGCTTTCTTTAACCGCAGCGATTCATTTGCACTTGGCGTGTGTAACGGCTGCCAAATGATGAGCAATTTGCACAGTATTATCCCCAACACCAGCCACTGGCCGCATTTTGTGCGCAATAAATCTGAGCAGTTTGAAGCGCGCTTTGCCATGGTAGAAGTCTTAGAATCGCCTTCGCTGTTTTTTAACGGTATGGCTGGAAGCCGCATGCCTATTGCCGTTGCGCATGGTGAAGGTTTTGCGGAATTTTCTGACAAAAACGTGGTCAATAGCGTGTTAGAGCAAAAATTGGCGACGATGCGCTTTATTGATAGCATGTCAACGCCAACCGAAGTATACCCGTTTAATCCTAACGGCTCGCCGCAAGGAATTACGGGTTTAACCACCCACGATGGACGGTTTAGTATTATGATGCCACATCCTGAACGGGTATTTAGAGCGGTACAGCATTCATGGCGACCTGATGATTGGGTTGAAGATGGGCCTTGGATGCGGATGTTCCGTAACGCAAGAAAATTTATTGCGTAACGATTTTAATTTGAATAATTGGAGAAATTGTAATATGAACTGGATTAAAACAGCCTTGGTAATGTTAGCCTTGAGTTTATCTTTTAACGCTTTTGCACTTAACGAAGATGATGAGATGGCCTATAAAGACGCGCTTATTGGCGGGGATATGAAAGCAGTCGAGAAATTTATTAAAGCCGAACCTGAACTTGTCAATGCAAAATTCTTTGGCTGGTCTTCACTGCAAATGGCGGCTAACGCCAATCAACTGGCGGTGGTTAACTACCTCATAGGCAAAAAAGCAGATTTGGATTATGTGCAACCAAATGCACATCACACCGCATTTATGCTAGCGGCCTTTAATGGCGCGACCGAGGTGATGACTGCGCTTGCCAAAGCAGGTGCCAATGTAAATGAAAAACTAAAAGGCGATGTGTCTATGGTGCGCTATTTCCGCGATGAAAACGTGCCGAAAATGGTGGAATTTTTGACCAAACTTGGCGTAAAAGATGACGGCTGTGAAGATAAATGTTTTTAAGCTAAATACTGCTCAGTTTAGCGCTTAGTGTTACAAAGTCGCTACATAAGCGACTTAAAAATGTTTAGAATGGTGTTTTAACCATGTATTAAGTTTAGCGCCATGTTAATCAAAAAAATAATCGCATTAGCTTGGCTTACAAGCTTATATTTCACAACCTCAGTGGCGTATGCTGCTGAGGTTTTTGTTTTAGAAAACTCGCCAAGCGAGCAGCACACCCGAACACTTGCGGCATCCTGCGCGGCCTGTCACGGGACAAATGGGAATGCGGTGGGCGTATCGCCAGTTTTAGCGGGCTTAGATGCGACTTATTTCACCACGCAAATGCTGGCTTTTAGAAACGGTAGTCGCACTTCCACGGTCATGCACCATCATGCCAAAGGTTTAAAGGCCGACGAAATTAACGATTTAGCTGTGTATTTTTCGCAGCAAGACCGCGTGGCAAATAGCGCGTTAAAGCCGCAAGCGCTGAAAGAGAATCATGACTAAATCATTTAATCGGCGTGATTTTATTAAGACAGCAGGCCTGGCAGGCGCATGGATACTGGCTCCCAGCGCATACGCCATGGGCTCGAAGCCGCCACTTGGCCATGTCGTTATCATCGGCGGTGGCTACGCTGGCGCTACAGCGGCCAAGTATATTCGCATGTGGAGCTTAAATAATATCGCCGTCACCGTCATCGAGAAATCGCCGCAATTCGTTTCTTGCCCACTCAGCAATTTGGTGTTGGGTGGCAGCAAAAGCATTAACGATTTAACTTTTGGCTACGATTTAATCAAGAAAAACCATGGCATAAAATGGCTGCAGGACGAAGTGATTTCAATCGATGCTAGCACTAAAAAAATTAAAATGAAGCGCGGCGAAATTGGCTATGACCGCCTAATTGTCGCGCCTGGTATCGATTTTATGTACGACACGTTGCCGCACTTGGAAGCCGCGCAACAGCAGATTCCGCACGCATGGAAAGCTGGCTGGCAAACCGTGAATTTGCGCAAGCAATTGGAAGCCATGCCTGATGGCGGCGTATTTGTGATGAACGTGCCAAAGGCGCCCTATCGCTGCCCGCCTGGCCCATACGAGCGTGCCTGCCAAGTGGCGAGTTACCTGCAAAACAACAAGCCAAAATCCAAAGTCATCGTGCTGGACGCCAACGCAGAAATTATTTCAAAAAAAGGCTTATTCAGCAAAGTTTTTAGCGAGATGTACGCGGGCATGATTGATTATCGGCCGAATAATGCGATTACCGATGTGGACGTTGCGAGCAAAACCGTCACTACTGAGTTCGACAAAGTAAGCGCCGATGTATTGAATGTGATTCCGCCGCAACGTGCCGGCAAAGCCGCACAGATGCTGGGCCTGAACAATATTGATAAGCGTTGGTGTGAGGTGGATTTTCTCACTTACGAATCGAAAATAGCGCCAAATATTCATGTCATCGGCGATAGCGTTTCCGCTGGGCTGCCAAAATCTGCACACATGGCGACCAGCCAAGCGCGCGTTTGCGCCAGCGCCATTGTCGCGCTAATGGCGGGCGGCGTGCCCGACCCCGCGCCGGTGTTCGCCAACACGTGCTATAGCTATGTAAACGATAAAATGGCCATGCACGTGGCGAATGTGTACCGCTATGACGAGGCCAAAAAAATTATGGTATCGGCCGAAGGTGGCGGCGTTTCTGACAAGCCAAGCGAGCAGGAAGGCCAATTTGCGAGCGCTTGGGCGGCCAACATTTGGGCGGATACATTAACTTAAATGCGCTGCTACCAAACCATGACGCTTGTAGTTTTGCTGGCATCAACTTCATGTAGTGCAACCAGCATAGTAGCGCCGCCAGAATCAACACTTAAATTACCCGCTGGCTTTCAAATTAAAGTATTTGCTAAGCTCAATAGCGCACCACGCATGATGGCGTTTGATAAAAATGGTCATTTATTTGTTTCTTTAGTCAAATCCAATCAAGTAGTCATGCTGCCAGATGCCAATAAGGACGGCCTTGCTGAGACAGTTAACGTGATAGCGGAAAGCCTAAACGCGCCGAATGGTTTAACATTTGTCGGCGACGATTTGCTAGTGGCGAATCAGGATGGCATTGTCAAACTTACGCAAAAAGATGGCGTTTGGCAGGCGCCAAAACCATTTATCAGCAATCTGCCAACTGGTGGCCACACGCTAAAAAGCATCAAAGTGGGTGCGGATAATTTTCTGTATCTCAATGTCGGCTCTAGCTGCAACGTGTGCGTGGAAGACAACCCACTGCGGGCGACCATTTTGCGTTATACCTTAGCAGGCAAGCCATTGGGCAGCCAAATTCAAGACACTTTGGGTGCCAGCAGCCCAGTTTGGGCTAAAGGTTTACGCAATAGCCAAGGTTTTGCCTGGCAGCCCAAAACTGGCGCCATGTTTGCCACCAACGAAGGCGCAGATAATCGCAGCGACAAGAAAAATGGTAAAGTAAACGATGCGCTGCCACCTGAACATTTGAACAAAATCGAGTCTGGCAACAATTACGGTTGGCCGCATTGCTGGGGCGACCACTTTGAAGATCCGAATTTTACTGGCTCAGACAACTTTTGCAAAAACAGCACGCCGCCAGCCATCACCTTTACCTCGCACTCCACGCCGATCGGCATCACTTTTCTCGATAAAAGCAACTTCCCCGCCGATTATAAAAACGATGCGATTGTGGCGCTGCACGGCTCTTGGAACCGCGCGCAGCCAAGTGGCTACAAACTAGTGCGGGTGAAATTTAGTGGCGAAAAACCTGTAGAAGTGCTTGATTTTGTCACAGGCTGGCTCAATATAGATGAAGCCCAAGAAAGTAATCCTTGGGGGAGACCCGTGGATTTGATTGTGGGAACGGATGGCGCATTGTACGTGTCTGACGATAAAGCGAATTTGATCTACCGCATTACTTATGGAAACTAAAATGACACATTTAATCAAATTAATCATTGCGTTAACCTTGTTTGGCAGCGCCAATGCAAAGGCCGATAACGCTAATGTGCTGCTGTACATTCAGCCCTATGAATACACGAACGAAGTAAAACTGCAGCATTTTTCGCAGGAGTACTGGTATGCACAGGCACCAATGGTAGAGCCAATTGCCAAAGAGAAGTTGACAAAAGTCGTGGGTAATGTGAGCATGTGCGAAGGCAACGACACTGGAAAAATGCTGATTTGGCTGCAACCACGCATGTTTTATAACGGGCAGCTACAAGTGTTTTACGGTAAAGTGACCGCAAACGTCTATACTGGTGTCGGCAAGTTGGCTGGCGCTTATGTGGGCGAGTATACGCAACATGGCTCACTTGGCATTTTGCCCGCACATTGGCTGAAAAAAGCCTACGCCAAGGCGATGGATAACGTCGTTGCAAAAATGCAGGCGGATAAACCACTACAAACTTTAGTGAGCAGCGCGGCTGTTGGCGATACGCCATGCAGCATGGTGAGCTTACTGCCTGTGCCAAAAATTCGTGTAATGTCTTTCTAGGAAAATAAAGTGTACAAAAAATCATTAAAAATCATTGTATTAAGCGTAGCTAGCACTTTATTGCTGGCTTGCCAAAGCACGACTGCTGTTTCTTACGTGCCACAAAAAGTCACTGGCTTAAAAACACCAGAATCCGCAATACAGGCTAAAGATGGCCGCATTTTTGTTTCAGAAATTAACGAATTTGGTAAAAATGGCGATGGCCAAATTACCGTGATTGATACAAGCGGTAAAGCATCGGTTTTCGCCAGCGGTTTAGATGACCCAAAAGGTTTAGCCATTATCGGGCAAGACTTATATGTAGCAGATATTGCCAAAATATGGAAAATCACGCCAGACGGCAAGGCTAGTGTTTTTGTGCCCGCTAACGGATTTACTTTTACGCCGCAATTTTTAAATGACTTGGAAACAGATTCGCACGGCAATTTGTACGTGAGTGATAGCGGCGATTTATTCAAAACAGGCAAAGGTGGCGCGATTTACAAAATTGATGCGACTGGCAAAGCGACTTTACTCATCAACGACCTAAAAGACGCGCGTATTAAAGCGCCGAATGGCTTATTGGCGGATGCTACGGGCAATGTGCTGGCTGAAGTGGATTTTGCCTCGGGCGTGCTTTACAACTTTAACCAAAAAACGGGCGCTTTAACTCGCATCGCAGAGGGTTTTGGCGGCGGCGATGGCTTAGTACGGCGCGCTAACGGCACGATGTACGTGAGCGACTGGAAAGGCGGCAAAGTATTCAGCGTCAGCAGCAAAGGCGAAGTTGCGCTGATAAAAGACGGCTACCAATCGGCCGCGGATATCGCGCTGACCAAAGATGAAAAATATATTATGGTGCCTGATATGAAAGCGGGCGAACTCGATTTTATCCCGCTTAATTGATTGCTTAGAACGCAAAAAAGCCACGCCTGCGCGTGGCTTTTTTACTACAACACTTTACTTAGAGGGGATAATAAGTAAAGTTTAAAAAATTACTTAGCTGCTGGAGCTGCTGCTGGCGCTGGCGCTGCTGGTGCAGACATTTCAGCTTTTTTAGCGTGATGTTTTTTAGCGTGGTGTTTAGTGCCAGCAAAAGCGTTAGCTGAAAGTGCGAAACAGATTGTCATTAAAACGATAGAGATTTTTTTCATAATAATTTCCTTTAAGTTGGTATCATTGTCTAAAATTACCTAGCTACATATATAGCTGGTTTAGCTGTAAAATGAACTTCGCTGAGATTAAAAGCACCGTCCATAGATGCCACTTTAACGACCCAGACTTACACCAACCTTACATAAAGTAATTGATATCAATGAGAATTTTAATCGCCGAAGATGACGCCGTGCTTGCCAATGGCTTGGTGCGTACTTTTAGCTCAGGCAGTTACGCGGTAGACCATGTGAGTAATGGCGTACAGGCCGATTTGATGTTGCAAGAATCCGTTTACGATTTGGTGATTTTAGATTTAGGCTTGCCGAAAATGGACGGCTTGGAGGTTTTAAAAAAGCTGCGCCAACGCGGCGAAAAAGTCGCAGTGCTCATTTTAACCGCGCGCGATGCGATTGAAAGCCGCGTGAAAGGCTTGGATTTAGGCGCTGATGATTATTTGACGAAACCATTTAATCTGGACGAGCTGGAAGCACGTGTGCGCGCCCTCATTCGGCGCGGCCAGCTCGGCAGCAATTTACCGCTGCAATGCGCCAATTTAAGTTTAAATGTGGCCGATAAAATCGCAATTAATGGTGATATTCCGCTGCCGCTCTCGGCGCGAGAATTTGGCCTGCTGGAAGTGCTGATGACGCGCGCTAACAAAGTGGTCAATAAGGGACAATTGCTAGAGGCGCTAGTGAACTGGGATAGCGAAATAAGCGATAACGCGATTGAAGTGTATATCCATCGCTTGCGTAAAAAAATTGCGCCTTCTGGCGCGCGCATCCTTACCATTCGTGGCTTGGGTTACCTGCTGGAAGCCCAGAAAATGAACGAAGTAAAGTCATGATGAACGCCCAAAAATCGCTCAAAAAGCAGCTGCTGATTTGGGTGCTCATTCCACTGTTTTTGGTGCTACTGACCAGCTCAATTGTCTCTTATTACCGTGCCTTATACTTTGCTAATCTTGCTTACGATCGCTCGCTTTACCGCACTGCGCTTGCCTTGGCAGACCAAGTAGATGTGGATGGCGTGCATGTGGTGGCGGATTTACCACAAGTCGCCAAAAACTTACTGGAATATGATGAAACGGATGCCATTTACTATCGCATCTCCGACCCCAATGGTGATGTAGTACTGGGCGAAGCAGCGTTACCAATACCAAAAAAGTTGCCCGCTTCTGATGACCACTTATACTTTGAAAGCCAATTTAAAAACGAGGATATTCGCGTGGTGGCATATTCCTTGGCGATTGAAAATAGCACTAAGACGGTTTTGGTAGAAGTGGCGGAAACGGTCGACAAACGCAATGATTTAGTAGAAGAGATTGTGAAGGAAATGATTATTCCTCAGCTATTGATTTTACTACTGGCGGCAAGCTTGATTTTTATTGGCATTAAGCGCGGTTTGCTGCCATTGCAAAAGCTGCAAAACGCCATTAATCAGCGCTCGCATCGCGATTTAAGCCCGCTCAAAACAGACGACGCACCACACGAAATTCAGCCACTACTAAACGCCATGAATAACCTGATGGCACGCGTGCGCGGCACCATGAAACTACAACAACAGTTTATTGCCGATGCCTCGCACCAAATGCGCACGCCGATTGCTGGCCTGCAAACGCAGGCAGAGCTTGCTTTGCGCGAAAAAGACCCGCAAGCGATTCACAGCACCTTGGAACACGTTTTGTCCAGCTCATCGCGGCTTGCACATTTGTTGAGCCGCTTGCTTTCTATGGCCTCGGTGGACCCTGCCGCTGGGCGCGAGCCACGTTTGAATCACATCAATCTGATTGAAATCGCCACCAAAGTCACCAGCGATTTTGTGATTGCAGCAAGAACGAAAAAAATCGACCTCGGCCTAGATATTAAAACACCCGTTGCAAAAATTTTAGGCGACGATATCATGCTGCGCGAAATGCTGTCAAACCTCATCGATAACGCCATTTGCTACACGCCAAATAAAGGCATCATCACGGTCAGCGTCGAAAAAGTGACGGAAAATAATGCGGCTAAAATCATGTTGAGCGTCACCGATAACGGCATCGGCATTCCGCAAGAAGAGCGCCGCCAAGTGTTCGAGCGCTTTCACCGCTTGCGCGATAACGAAGGCGCAGGCTGCGGACTGGGGCTGGCAATTGTGAAAGAAATCGTGCTTGCGCATCACGCAGAAATTGAAATAACGGATGGCCTGCGAGCCAATAACCATGCGGGTGCTGGCACGATGGTTAAAGTAATATTTAATGCAGAATAGCTGTTATTTAGAATCTATAGAGTTGCGCCAAAGCGCGCTTAATTGGCTTACCGCGACCGAACCGACAATTAAGGCGAATGGCGTGATTGGCTTGCAAAAAGCGTTTTTGGCGGGTGAAGTAAATTTAGACGCTGAAACACAACTCGCTGAAAATTCTAACATTCCTGGTCGGCCTGCGTTACCAATCTTAGTTCCGCCTAAGGACCTTAAAAAGCGCTCCATGCGCACGCCAGAAGGCTGCGCGGCTTTAATCCACGCCCTCGCCCATATTGAGTTTAACGCCATTAATTTGGCATTGGATGCGATTTGGCGCTTTGAAAATATGCCTGCCGATTACTACAAAGATTGGCTAAAAGTCGCGGCGGAAGAGGCTTACCATTATTCACTGCTCAACGCGCATTTGCACACTTTAGGCTATGAATACGGTAGTTTTAACGCACACAACAGCTTGTGGGAAATGGTCGAACGCACCAAAGACGACGTGCTGGCGAGAATGGCTTTAGTGCCGCGCACCATGGAAGCGCGTGGCTTGGATGCTTCGCCAGCCTTGCGCAACAAGCTATCGCAAGTGGGCGACATGCGTGCTACGGAGATCATTGATATTATTCTGCGCGATGAAATCGGCCATGTCGCCATTGGTAACGTTTGGTTTAACTGGCTTTGCCAACAGCGCAAACTTGAACCGATTGCGACTTTTGAACAGCTTTGTATTGATTACAGCGCACCAAAACTGAAACCGCCGTTTAACTTGGAAGCAAGGCGCAGCGCGGGGTTTAGCGAAAACGAGTTAGCGCTGTTGTAACTAACAGAATACTTATTTTCTGATAAAACCAACAGCAATATATTTAACCACTTTACAAAATATAAAATAACCAAGCATACTCAAAAACACATATCCAATATTTTGGATTAAGTTTTGCAACCATTTTCCATGTAATTGTTTGTTTAAGTCAGCTTTCTCCGCTTCAGCAATTTGATAGTTTTCCGCAAAATCTCTCATAGATTCGTACTCATATTTTTGATCAAAGCAAAAAGTAAAATAAACTGAACCTTCCTCCAAATATTTGGTTGATTGATAACTATCTATGCATTCGTTTACAGGAGTAGCATTTGCATATAATGCTTCCAAGTCTTCGGCAGGCTTAATATTTTCTATCGGAATTCCTTTGGCATAAAGAGCATCTAAATCTTCTTTTGATGACAATTTATCAAAATTATTTAAGCTTTTAGTGTTTTTTTGAGTTTGTGGCTTTGTCTTACTCGCTTGCTCATCAGCATACCTCTCCTCAAATTCTGCTTCTTCTTTTGGCGTAAATTCAATTTTTTTATTTTTAGCATCTTGCTTTGCTTTGCTAGCAAGATAAGCATCAGGGTCAAAATAGTCTTTATTTTCTTTTGTATCAGCGACTGTATTTTGCGGCTTATCCCACACAACCTTACTGGGATCTATTTCGTCTCCCATTTCTCTATAATCTTTGTCTTTGTGGTATATAGTTTTATCTATGCTGACTGATTGATTTAACACAATACAAATTCCAACTACAAATATCATAGCTATGATAATTTGATTAAATCTTTTAAATCCTTCAAATAAATTTATTTTCATTTTTATCACCCCTAAAATATTTTTAGTATGAATTAAAACAGATAATTTAATTTATCAGCAAGTAAATCGCGCCTTCTAGGCCAGTATTATTCAGTGCGTACATGGCCTGTTGTTGCACAACTGGCTTGGCGTGATAAGCAATGCCCACACCTGCGGCAGCCATCATTTTTAAATCGTTCGCGCCATCCCCAATGGCAATGGTTTGGTCGGCTTTTAAGCCAAGTGCATCGCGCAATTTTATCAACTCTTGCGCTTTTCGCTCAGCATCTATAATTTCGCCCAAAATTTTACCCGTCAGTTTGCCATCTACAATTTCTAGCGTATTGGCAATAGCATAATCAAGCCCCAACAGTTTTTTTACGTGGCTGGCAAATAGCATAAAACCGCCGGAAACCAGCATGGTTTTAATGTGGTTGGCTTTGCACGCGGCAATCCATTCATGCGCGCCAGGGTTGGCTTGCAGGCGCTCGTCGATGACGCGTTGTAGCGCAGACTCTGGCAAACCTTTAAGCAAAGCTACGCGCGCGGTAATGCTTTGTACAAAATCTAATTCGCCGCACATACTGCGCTCGGTAATCGCCGAAACCTGCGGTTTTATGCCCATCATATCGGCAATTTCGTCGATGCATTCAATGTTAATCAGCGTCGAATCCATGTCCATGACGCATAAGCCGAAATGGCTTAAACGCTGCGCATCTGGCACCAGCGCGCAATCGATTTTTTGCGAAGTGCAGAAATTCTGTACACTTGAAATTTCCAATGGTTTGCTTGTGGATTGAATAGCCAGATAATAAGCGTGCTCGCCAATTTGGTTAAATTGCGTATTGACGCCAAGCAAGCTGTGGATGTGCTGCAAATGGGCGACCGTGACGGCGCGGCCTTGAATCACTAAACGCATGGGGTAACCAAAAAATAAGGGCAATGTCATTATAACATTGCCCAAACTATAAAAATGCAAGGTTTATGCGAGCGCGTTCACATCATCTACCACCACTGCAAACAAATCACGAATCGCCGCCAATGCAGCTTCGTGCATGGTTTGCGCATCTATCACCTTGCCGTTTGCGCCTACCAAACTGCGTGTGGCACAAGCGCTAGCAACAACCGTGGGCTTAAAGCCCAAATTAAACGCGCCGCGTGCGGTGGAGTTAATGCACATGTGCGTCATAAAACCCGCCAATACTAGGTTCTCGATACCCAGCGCTTTTAATTGCGCTTCTAGCGGCGTAGCAACAAATGAGTTTGGATAGTTTTTAGTGATGACATTCTCGCCATTTTTTGGCGCTACTTCGGCAGAAATTTGGCCAATTTCAGCAGTCACATCATAAGGCGTGCCCGCGCCAGCGTCATGCTGAATATGAATCACAGGGATTTTTAAATCGCGTGCCATACTTAGTAGTTTTTGTGCTTCTTTAATCGCAGGCTCTACATTTGTTAACTGCATCACGCCATGTCGGTATGTATTTTGGCAATCGACCATGATCAAAGCAGAATCTTTCAAGCTGGCTGGGTTGTAGCCCATGCCTGTAATGTCGCGTAAACTTGGTGAGGCAGCTGTCATGATGAGTCCTTATTATTTGATTCGTAAGGGTAATTCAGGCTTGAAATTATACTAGCTTCTCTTGCGTTTTTGCGTTAAATTAACATTTAGAATAAAAATTAGAAATGATGATGTGTTTACTCACAAATGAATCCAGTTGAATATCAAGCTAAGTCTTGGCTGGCTGGCTGCCACCGATTTATCGCTTACCGCTGTACTTTATACAGTGCCGAGTTCGTCTTGTCTGTCGCCAATTCAAATTTAAACTTAATCAAGCCACAAAGCTGATGAACGCTAGCAACTATTTCATGAGCGCTAACTACGATTTCATGCTAGTTGCAATTTCGCTCGCGGTGGCCATTGTTGCCGTTTATGTCAGTATAGATTTGGCATCGCGCATTGCAGAGGCGCCGCAAGCACTGAAACGTGACTGGCTGTTTGCGGGCGCGCTGGTGCTGGGTATGGGCATTTGGACCATGCACTTTGTGGGCATGCTGGCGTTGCACTTGCCTGTGCGCTTGGGTTATGAGGTGTGGACTACCTTATTTTCTATGCTACCCGCTATTTTGGCAGCAGGAGTTGCGCTGCGCCTAATTCAGCGTCCTGTGTTAACCAATAAACGTCTTTTGCTTGGTGGCTTGGCGATGGGCTCGGGCATTGGCGCGATGCACTATTCTGGCATGGCGGCGATGGTGATGCTGCCAGCCGTAAGTTACAACTTTAAAATCGTGGCATTTTCTGTGGTATTCGCGGTCATCGGCTCGGCACTGGCTATTCACCTTGCACACGCCTCGTTCCATGCCCTGCTAGCATCGCGCCAGCGCCGTAAAATGGTAAGCGCGCTGGTGGGCGGGCTTACCATCGCGGGCATGCATTATTTGGGCATGGCGGCGACCAATATCCCGCTTGAAAGCATTTGTATTTCTGGCTTTCAAGGGCCAAGTCTACCGCACAGTTACAACCCTTGGCTGCTAGCGCTATCCATCACCATTGCCATACTTGCCGCATACACCGCGCTAGATATTGCAGGACGCATACGCGCAGCGATTGGCAGGGCGCGCAATTATTGGCTTACAGGCGGTGCTATTGCGATGGGCTTGGGTATTTGGTCTATGCACTTTGTCGGCATGATAGCCATGCACACGCAACACAAGGTCACTTACGACATGACCATCACTTTAATCTCTGTTTTGCCCGCGCTAGCATCTTCAGGTTTTTCTTTATACATAATTGCGCGCGGTGAGATGAGCCCGCGTATATTGGGGATTTCAGGCATATTAATGGCCTGCGGTATTGGTGCCATGCACTATATTGGCATGGCCGCGATGGAAATTGATCCACCACTGCGCTACGACGCCACCTTTTTTGTGCTGTCAATTTTAGTGGCAGTTGGGGCTTCCATTTCTGCTTTGTGGATTGGCTTTCAGCACTATAGCGCCGAGTCGCTAGGTAAATCTGCGGCGCGCAAAATTGGCAGTGCAGTGTTGATGGGATTGGCAATCGCGGGCATGCACTACACAGGCATGAGCGCTACCCACGTCTTACCAGCATCGGGAAAGGAGTTATTAGACGGCCTAGACCCCGAATTGATTGCCGTGATTTCGGGCTTTGCCACTTTGATGGTGTTATTACTGGCTTATGTGGTGGCGTTTTACGATGCGCGTTTAGCGGCAGTTCGTGCCGAAATCGCCGCCAATCTGCGTGATGCCAATGTGCAGCTAGAAGCGCGTGCCAACGACTTAGCCCAACGTATGACCATTGAGATTCGCCATAGCGCCGCACAAGACAAGCTACTGGGCAGCGTGGTAGAACAATCGAGTGAGGCCATCATTACTATCGACCAAAATAATGTCATCAAAAGCTGGAACACCGCCGCTGAAGTCATTCTTGGCATCACTGCCGCAACGGCTATTGGCACACGTAGCGATGAATTGCGGCTTAAAAGCAACAACACACCGCTGGAATATTTCTTGCAATCGCAAGCCAGTACCGATGACATTCTTCATGTCACAGGTGCAATCACCTCGCCAGATGGCATAGTCACCCAAGTTTCATCTAACGTAATGCCGCATCTAGATGCTACTGGTGCGCCCATAGGTCGTATAGCGGTGATTCGCGATGTGACGCGTGAGCTGGCCGCCGAGCAAGAGCTGCGCTGGCAAGCGACGCATGATTCGCTCACAGGGCTTGAAAATCGCCGTGCATTTGATGCGCACATTGAAGATGCGCGCATCACGGCGCGTGTTAGCCAAGCCCAGCACGCCTTGCTACTGCTCGATTTAGATCAATTCAAACTCATCAATGATGTTAGAGGTCACCATGCTGGCGATCAAATGTTGACAGGTGTTGCCGCGCTATTACTAGCACAAGTTGGTGAGCGCGATGTAGTTGCACGCATGGGTGGCGATGAATTTTGCATTTTGCTGATTGATTGCAAACATGACGAAGCAGTAAAAATGGCGAATAATTTGCGCGAAAAAATTCAGGAATTTAGACTGTTTACGGGCGATCGGCGTTTTCAAACCACAGTGAGTATTGGCTTAGTTGAAATTGCAGATGACAGCAAAAGCGCCTCAGAGCTACTAATGGCGGCGGATGCAGCCTGCTATTTAGCCAAAGATGCTGGGCGTAACCGCGTTTGGGTAGAAACACTGGCCGCCAGTGAAACCGCGACGCGGCATGATGAAATGCAGCAAGTTTCACAAATCGATAAAGCGATCGAAGAAGGTCGCTTGCGGCTATATTGCCAACCCATATTTGCTTTAGCGGGTAACCGTGAAGCCAGCGCGAACTTAGAAAGTTTGCTACGCATGGTAGATAGCGATGGAAAATTAGTGCCGCCGATGTTGTTTATCCCCGCCGCTGAGCGCTATGGTGTGATGCCGCGCATCGACCGCTGGGTTATCGAAAACGCCTTGCAATCGTGCATCCAACGCCGCCAAACACTGCCCACAGGCCCAAGCTTTATGCTGGCGATTAACATCTCTGCTATTACACTGGCCGATGAAAGCATCATACCATTTATTGCCGATTGCCTAAAACGCTCACCGCTACCTGCTGGCGCTAGATTATGCTTTGAAATCACCGAAACCGCTGCTATCGGCAACTTAGTGCAGGCGCAGCGTTTTATAAGCGAAATGCACAAACTGGGCTGCGATATTGCGCTTGACGATTTTGGCAGTGGCCTGAGCTCATTCGCCTACCTTAAAAACTTATCGGTAGACTTTCTAAAAATTGACGGCTACTTTGTAAAAGATATGGACACCGACCCCATTAACCAAGCAATTGTAGAAGCAATCACCCGCATCAGCCAAACCCTAAACTTAAAAATAATTGCAGAACACGTACATAATGCTGCCACCATTGAACAACTGCGCGCCTTGGGCGTGGATTTTGGCCAAGGCTTTTACCTTGCTCCGCCGCTACCGCTTGCAGAATATTGCGCGCAATTAGCGAGTGCTAGCGAGGCTAAAATTGCATCCCTCAATTAGAGCGCGTTGCCCGCTTTAAAAAACAATGCTTATAGCAAATCATAAGGTTTAGTATTAACCGTAACGCCATCGCCCATCAATAAACAATCATAAGATTGCTTACCAACATACATGCCAGCAATATTTTTTGAGGTTACTTCTATCGAAACCACTTGTCTTGCGCCAACATCTTTTACTGAAACCCATTTTTTGCGGCTTGCCAGCAATTTACTGGTGGATGGATCTGGGTAAACCGCTGTAGTATTGTGAAAAGTAAAGCATGACTTTGTGGCGGCATCTGGCGATTTCAGTATGGGAACATCTTTTGTGTAAGCCTCTTTTACTGCAGGGGCACTTGTCGCAACGGGTGCGGTTGGCGTAACCACAGCTGGCGGCTTAGGATTCGACTCTGTCAAAGCGCTTGCTGCACAAGGCGCATCTGAATACAACACATGCCCACTGGCATCTTTACATTTATAAAACCCCGCTGACGCCATAGTTGGCAGCAAGAGCACAGTGAATAACATTAGACTTCTAATCATTCTTTTTCTTTCTCATTCATTAGGGATTAAACAAGCTGGCGCGAAACCCGCTTTTGCGCGAAAATACGGGTTACGAAAAGAATCAGTCTAAAATGAATCTACACGAATATCAAGCAAAAGCTTTGTTACAAAAATACAATGTGCCCACGCCGCGCGGCTTTGTGGCCAGCACGCAGGCAGAAACGATTAGCGCGGCGCATGAGCTTGCCACGAAAGCTTATGTGGTCAAGGCGCAAATTCACGCGGGCGGCCGCGGCAAAGCCGGTGGCGTTAAGCTGGTAAAATCGGCTGCCGAGGCCGCTAGCGTTGCCACCAACCTGCTTGGCAAATCGCTTGTTACATACCAAAACGCGCCAGATGGCCAATTAGTGAGCCAAGTGTTGATTGAAGAAACGCTGCCGATTGCGCGCGAGTTGTATTTATCGATGTTGGTCGACAGAAGTTTGGAGCGCATTGTGGTGGTTGCCTCATCCGCAGGCGGTATGGATATTGAGGAAATTGCCGCGACGCAACCCGAAAAAATCTTGCAAGAAGTATGCGACCCGCTGAATGGTTTGGTGGATTTTCAGGCGCGTCACTTGGCGTTTAAATTGTCGTTGGAAGGCGAACAAATTGGCGCGTTTACCAAGTTATTGAAAGCTTTGTACAAATTGTTTAAAGAAAACGATTTAGCGCTGCTAGAGATTAATCCGCTTATTGTGACGACTGACGGAAAATTAGTCGCGCTAGATTGCAAAATGAGCGTGGACGATAACGCGCTATATCGCCAAAAAACGCTCGCCGAACAACGCGATTGGAGCCAAGAAGACAGCAAAGAAGCCACCGCACACGAAGCTGGGCTTAATTACATTGCGCTTAACGGCAATATTGGCTGCATGGTAAACGGCGCTGGGCTGGCCATGGCAACCATGGATTTAATTAAGCTGCATGGCGGCGCACCCGCAAACTTCCTCGATGTGGGCGGCGGCGCAAGCGCGGAAATGGTGACCAAAGCGTTTAAAATCATTTTATCCGATGACAACGTGCGCGCGATTTTGGTGAACATTTTTGGCGGCATTATGCGCTGCGATATTATCGCCGAGGGGATTATTACAGCAGTGAAAGAAATGGGGCTGACATTGCCTGTAGTCGTGCGCTTAGAAGGTACAAATGTGGCGCTGGGCAAACAAATGTTGCGTGAAAGCGGCCTGAATATTATTTCGGCAGAAAATTTGACTGATGCGGCGAAACAAGCCGTGAAAGCAGTTAAAAGTTTGGCGGCAGCATGAGCATTTTAGTCAACAAAAACACCAAAGTGTTATGCCAAGGCTTCACTGGCAAACAAGGCACATTCCACTCCGAGCAAGCGCTGGTTTACGGCACCAAAATGGTCGGCGGCGTGACGCCCAACAAAGGCGGGCAATTGCACCTCAATTTACCCGTATTTAACACCATGCGCGACGCGGTGCGCGAAACGGGCGCGAACGCCAGCGTGATTTACGTGCCGCCGCCATTTGCTGCAGATTCTATTTTAGAAGCCGCCGATGCGGGCATTGCGCTGATTGTGTGCATTACCGAGGGCATTCCTGTGCTCGATATGCTCAACGTAAAAGCTGCCATCATCGCCAACGGCGCAAAATTGATTGGCCCAAATTGCCCGGGCATCATTACGCCAGATGAGTGCAAAATCGGCATTATGCCCGGCAGCATCCACCTACGCGGCGGCGTGGGCATTGTCTCGCGCTCTGGTACTTTGACATATGAAGCCGTACACCAAACTACCGCGCTCGGGCTTGGTCAAACCACTTGTGTCGGCATCGGCGGCGATCCGATTAAAGGCTTAAACTTTATTGAATGTCTGCAAATGTTCGAAGCCGACCCCGAAACCGAGGCGATTATTATGGTCGGCGAAATTGGCGGTAACGACGAAGAAGCTGCGGCAGATTATATTAAGCACCATGTTAGCAAGCCAGTTGCAGCCTACATTGCGGGCTTAACAGCCCCTGCTGGCAAGCGTATGGGGCATGCTGGCGCGATTATCTCGGGCGGATCTGGACGTGCGGAAGACAAAATCAAAGCGCTGGAAGCCGCAGGTTGTGTCGTCGCAAACTCACCTGCAACGTTAGGTGAAGCCGTATTAGAAGCAATTAAAAAAGGTAAATGACTTTGAAAAAGGCTGGTTTAAAAATATACCGTGTTTTAGCGTTATTGTTGCTTAGTTTTAGCGCAAGCTGCTTTGCGCTAAAAGACGTGCCTTACCTGCTCACCGCGGCATCCAAGGGTGATGTAAAAACCGTGAAAGCCATGCTGGATAGCGGCGCTAACCCTAACGTGAAAGACGCGGAAGACATCACCGCGCTGATGTACGCCGCGCGCAAAAACAAGTTCGATGTCGCGTCTTTGCTCATTGCCAAAGGCGCGGATGTGAACGCTAAAGACAAAGGTGGCTGGACGCCGCTGATGTTTGCCGCCAAAAAGAATTATATTCCGACCATAAAGGTACTGCTAGATAAAGGTGCCGACCCAAAAATACGCGACGAAAATGGCTGGAGCGCATTCGGCATCGCCTCAACGGCTGGTTATTCTGAAGCCGTAAACCTGATGCTAAAAAAAGGCGTGGACGCGAACTCAAAATCGGATGACGGCAAAACTGCGTTGATGTACGCCGCGAAAAGTGGCGATTTGCCCACCGTGACTTCATTGGTCGAGCAAGGCGCACAAACAGGCACGCACGATAGGCTTGGCGCCACACCGCTGATGTACGCCGCGCGCGAAGGCCACGATGCAGTAGTGGCGTATTTGCTCGATAAAGGCGCAAAAGTGGACGACATTGACCAATCGCGCTGGACTGCGCTAACTTGGGCAGTGAAAAAAGCGCAAGTGGATTGCGCCAAAGCCTTGCTTGCGAAAGGTGCAGATGTCGATCACATGGACTCACAACACACGCCATTGTTAAATTTGGCGGTGGATTCTGGCTCTGCGGACTTGGTTAAATTGTTGATTGCCAACAAAGCTGACTTGGGTGCACAGGATAAATACGGCCTGACCGCCTATGTTTATGCGCTTAAAAAAGGCAATGCAGAAATTGTAAAACTGATTAAAGACGCGGGTGGCAGCTATTAAATCCTGTTATAAATTCATTTTCACTGTGTCACCTTTATGAAAATTGCGACTTTACAATTTACGCTATGAAAATAGCGATAGGTCAAATTAACTCCACCGTTGGCGATATTGCGGGCAACGCCGATAAAATTTTAGCTTTTGCCCAGCGCGCGCATGCCGCTGGCGCAAGCTTAATCATCACGCCAGAGCTTGGTTTATGCGGCTATCCGCCAGAGGATTTGCTGTTTCGCGATGATTTTAATATGGCCTGCGAGCAAGCATTGGTGCGCCTCGCAGGCACGTTGCCAAAAATCACTTTGCTCGTCGGACATCCGCACAAACAAGATGGCAAACTGTATAACGCGGCTTCAGTCATCGAGCACGGCAAAATTGTTGCGACTTACCACAAACAAGTGTTGCCAAATTACAGCGTGTTTGACGAAGAACGCTATTTTGAGGCGGGCAATTCCCCACTTGTATTTTCGCATTGCGGCATAAAATTCGGCGTACTCATTTGCGCCGATGGCTGGGAAGCCGCGCCAGCAGCCAAAGCCAAGCGCGCAGGCGCGGAATTTTTGCTCGCGCTTAACGCCTCGCCCTACCACATGGACAAGCTGGAAACGCGCTACCAAGTGATTGCGAAACGCGCGAATGAAAATAATTTGCCGATTATTTACGCCAATTTGGTCGGTGGGCAGGATGAGCTGGTGTTCGATGGCTCGTCTTTTGTTTTAAATAGCCTTGGCCAAGTCACGCTGCAACTGCCATCGTTTGCAGAGGCGCTGGAGTTTGTAGAAATCGAAAATTATCAACCAATTGCCAAAAAGCTAGAAAAAGCACAGTCGCTGGAAGCCAATGTTTATGCGGCTCTGCGGCTAGGCCTTGCCGATTATGTGAATAAAAATGGCTTTCCTTCGGTGGTTTTGGGGCTTTCTGGTGGTATCGATTCTGCACTCACACTCGCACTCGCTGTCGATGCACTTGGCGCAGACCGTGTGAAAGTTGTGCTCATGTCATCTGAATTTACCGCCAGCATCAGCGTGGATGACGCGATTGAAATGGCTAATTTGGTCGGCGTAAAATATAGCCAAATCCCCATTTCGCCGCTATTTGAGCACTTTAAAACCACGCTCGCGGACGAATTTGCAGGCAAGGCGGAAGACACCGCCGAGGAAAACTTACAAGCGCGCATTCGCGGCATGTTACTCATGGCGCTCTCCAATAAATTCGGCAGCATCGTACTCACCACGGGCAACAAAAGTGAGATGGCGGTAGGTTACAGCACGCTTTATGGCGACATGGCAGGCGGTTTTTCGCTGCTTAAAGATGTGCCAAAAACGCTGGTTTACAAATTGGCAGAATATCGCAACAGTATTTCCAAAGTCATTCCAGCGCGCATTATCAGCCGCGCACCAAGCGCAGAGCTTCGCGCAGACCAAAAAGACCAAGATAGCTTGCCGCCTTACGACATTTTAGACGCAATTATGCAAGCTTATGTAGAAGACGATTTAAGCCGCAATGCGATTATTCAGCAAGGCTTTAGCGAAAAAGATGTGAATCGCGTCACCAGTTTAATCGACAGAAACGAATATAAACGCCGCCAAGCGCCCGTGGGCGTGCGCATTACCGAACGCGGCTTTGGCAAAGATAGGCGCTACCCCATCACTGCCAAATTGAAGTTTGATTAAGACACCTCTAGTTCGTCATTCTGGCGTAGGCCAGAATCTAAGCAGGCAGCATGCTTAAAAACGTTTAGTAATGTTCACTCAACTTCAACTCGTCTTGATACTGGCCTTCGCCAGTATGACGAATGATTGATATGTCGTAGCTTAGCTAGTAGAATCAATGTAATAACATTTACACCCAAAAAAATATAGGCTGGAGCTAGCATGAAAAAAATCGAAGCAGTCATCAAACCATTTAAGTTAGACGAAGTGCGCGAAGCGCTCTCTGAGATTGGCGTCAACGGCCTAACAGTCACTGAGGTTAAGGGTTTTGGCCGCCAAAAAGGCCATACAGAGCTCTACCGCGGTGCGGAATACGTGGTGGATTTTCTACCTAAAATTAAGCTTGAGCTTGTAGTTGCAGACGATATGGTGGACGCGGCTGTAGAAGCAATTATCAAATCCGCACACACTGGCAAGATTGGTGATGGCAAGATTTTTGTGAGTTCTGTTGAGCAAGTAATTAGAATCAGAACGGGCGAGACGGGTGAGGCAGCGGTTTAAGCGCTAGGTATCACCATGTCTATCCTTATCGCGATTGGGCACATAGTTGGCGCTATCATAGTATCTTTTGTGTTTGGTTTTTGTGTGCTGATGCTTGCTGGGTGGGAGCTTGAGCGCAACCGTAAGACTGCGTTTAAAGAACTTTCTCTTGCACTTAGCATTCCTGTTGGTGACCTAGACAACAAAGAGCATCAAGATAGGATATTTCAGTTTGTAGCCACTAGATTCAGCTCCGAACTCTTTCGCAATCGATTGTCAGACTTATGTGGGTGGATACAAACAGGCTGGGGATTGCTGAGTACACTTCTTCAGATTGGTGTGCTGCTCGGTGTCATTTGGTATACCATCACTGACGACTTATCCAACAGCGTCCAAGCATGGTGGATTGTCGCAATAGCGTTCTCCTTCTGGGTTTCGTCTGTAATATTCGCCTTAATCTGCAAGCTACTAACTGGCCGATTCCCTGGTCAGGCAAGTCAAGCACGCAAAATGCTCGCCGAAACTATTGAGCTCGTAGGGCGCAATAACTAAAAGGCATTGCGCCGCATGAATGGGCAAATAATCTTAAAACCCTTCTTTCGGCGCAATACGCTTCGCTATTGACGCCCTACAAAATCACTTCCAAACACTACGCACATAATCTAAATCTGCTTGTGTATCTACGCCACTTGCTGGCGCTTTATCGGTAATTGCCACGCCAATTTTATAGCCATGATACAGCACGCGCAGTTGCTCTAAGCTCTCGATTTTTTCTAAATCCGAAGGCTTTAAACTTGCATATTTTTTCAAAAATCCAACGCGGTATGCGTAAATGCCAATATGCCGAAAGGCGCTTATTTGCTGCTTGTGCGCCTCGTCGCGCGGATAAGGAATGGGCGCACGGCTAAAATACAGCGCGTTGCCGCTGGCATCCATCACCACTTTGACAATATTGGGGTTAATCATCGAGGCTTCATCGTGAATGGCGTGACATGCGGTTGCCATCACTGCTTCACTGTTTTGCGCAAGTTTTTCGGCAACTTCGTTAATAAGCGCAGGGTCAATCAGCGGTTCGTCGCCTTGCACATTCACCACAATTTCATCATCGTGCCAGCCCAGTATTTCTGCCACTTCTGCGATTCTATCTGTGCCAGAAGCATGGTCGATACGCGTCATCACCGCCTTAAAATTATGTGCTTCACAGATTTTTACAATCTTTTCGAAATCTGTTGCAATCACAATTTCGCTCGCGCCACTTTTGGCCGCTTGCTCTGCCACCCGCACCACCATTGGTTTTCCCGCTATATCTAATAGCGGCTTGCCTGGCAAGCGGGAACTTGCATAGCGTGCAGGAATCACGACTTTAAACATATTTAGGCTTCTTTTTTGTATGTTTCAACTTCTTCAGGTGTAAGCTTGCGTGCTTCATCTTCCAGCAGCACAGGAATGCCGTCTTTGATGGGATACGCCAACTGAGCGGAAGTAGAAATAAGCTCATTCTGTGTTTTTTTGTAAATAAGCGGCCCTTTGGTAACGGGGCACACCAAAATTTCCAACAGTTTTGCATCCATAGTATTTCCTTTATTTCTTTGTAATTTTATCTAATACCAATGTCAATAAGCCCGCGTCTATATCGGCTTCTATGGGCAATACCCAATAATGCGACTGCGCGAAACTTGCGCATTTTACCGCGTCTTTTTCCGTCATTAGCAGCGCATCACATTGTAACTTTTCTAAATCCTGCGCGGTAAACGCGTGATGGTCGTCAAAACCCATGCCTGCAAATGTTAAACCTAAATGGCGCAAGTGCTCAAAAAAACGTTCTGGCTTGCCAATGCCAGCAATGGCTTTGATGTTTTTGCCAGCAAAATCCGACGCTTTTGCTTTTAAATTTGGGTTTTGCAGATGATAAAACTGCGTACCAACTAGCTGCAATTCAAAAGCTGAATCTATGGTTTTTTTTCCGTTAAAAACAATTGCATCAACTTCATTTAAACGCGCCAAGGGCTCACGCATCGGCCCAGCAGGCAATAGGCATGAGCCTGCTAGCGCATCATCGTTTACAACTGCAATCTCCACATCACGCTTTAAACGATAATGTTGCAAGCCATCGTCGCTAATAATTATGTTGCAATCGGGATGCGCAATTAACAGCGCCTCGCCCGCTGCCACACGATTTGCGCTGACAAAAACTGGGCAAGCACAGCGCTTGGCGATTAGCAGCGGCTCATCGCCCACCTCGCTGGCATGGCTGTTTGCATTGACGCTGGTTGGTGCAGAAACATGGCCACCGTAACCGCGGCTAATCACGCCTGGTTGATAGCCGCTAGATTTGAGTTGCTCCACCAGCCACATCACCACCGGCGTTTTACCGCTGCCGCCCATATTGATGTTGCCGACCACAATCACTGGCACAGCCAGCGCATGAGATTTTAGAATGCCGCATTGATAAAACCTGCGACGCAGCGCAACAAGCACGCTAAAAACCCACGACAATGGCACTAATATCAGCACCTGCACCAAATAAAACAGCGCATTTTTTTTCTGCCAAGCGTGCAGCACCAAGTCACGCATTTAGCTGCTAAACTCTTTTTGGTAAAGTTTGGTGTAATAGCCTTTTTTCGCCAGCAGTTCGCTGTGCGTGCCCGCTTCCACAATATTGCCTTGATCCATCACCAAAATCCTATCGGCGTTTTCAATGGTGCTGAGGCGATGCGCGATGACAATCGAGGTGCGGTTTTGCATCAGCGTATCCAGCGCGGCTTGCACGTGCTGTTCCGATTCACTATCCAGCGCGCTTGTGGCTTCATCCAGCAGCAAAATAGGCGCATTTTTCAAAATGGCGCGTGCGATGGCAATTCTTTGACGCTGACCACCCGAAAGCCGAACGCCGCGGTCGCCAATCTCGTTTTGCAAACCAAGTGGCAATTGCTCGATAAACTCCCAAGCATGCGCTGCTTTGGCGGCGGCGATGACTTCTGCTTCGGACGAGTTTCGCAGAACGCCGTAAGCGATGTTATTAAAAATCGTGTCATTGAACAGAATGATGTCTTGGCTGACGAGAGCAAATTGCTCACGCAAATTTTTGAGCTCGAGCGCGCGAATGTCGATGCCATCGAGCAGAATAATGCCTTGTTGCAGCTCATAAAAGCGTGGTAACAAATTCACCAGCGTGGTTTTGCCGCCGCCAGAGCGCCCAACCAGCGCTATTTTCTCGCCCGATTTGATGCTGAAACTCAAATTATCCAGCGCGGCGCGTTTCGCTTCGCCGAATCTGAGCGTGACGTTTTTAAATTCGATATCGCCTTTGGCGCGCGTGATGTTCATTTCACCATCGTCAATTTCTTCTTTTGAATCAATGACTTCAAATACACTTTGTGCGGCGGCCAAGCCCACTTGCAACTCTTCATTCACCGCGGTTAAGGTTTTAATTGGAGAAATAAGCATCAGTAAGGCGCCGAGAAATGCCGCGAATTCGCCTGGTGTAAAATGTTTGACTGCATAAAACACGACCAAGGCAAGCGCAAAAGCAGCTAACACCTCAACCACCATGCTGTTGATGCCAGAAATGCGCGCAAGGCGAATTTGCATGTGGCGATTTTTGCCTGCGATGCTGGCAAAGCGCTCGAACTCATAATGACTCGCGCCGAAAATTTTAACGATGCGTTGGCCAGCAATGGCTTCTTCTGCAGCTTTTGTCATTTCGCCGACCGATTGTTGTACAAACTGGCCGCTGGCGCGTAGTTTTGGCGTCATTTTTTTAAGATAAATCGCAATTAATGGCGCAATCGCAACAAATAGTAAGGTTAAGCGCCAATCTAAATAGAGCATGTAGCTCAAAATGCCGATGGCGGTGAGCGAGTCTCTAACTAATGTCTGTGCGACTTTAGTACAGGTGTTCGCCATTTGCTCCACGTCGTACATGAGTTTTGAGGTGACAATACCTGCGGAACGCGCATCAAAAAAACTCAAAGGCAGCTGCATCAATTGCTTGAAGGCGTCTCGGCGCAAGGCTTCTACCACGCGGCGCGCCACCCAACGCATGCAAAATGTGGAGCAAAAACCAGCAATTGCGCGCAAAGACATCAAACCCAACAGCATTAAAGGTAAATACAGCGCTTTATCGGGGGCAGCCTGATTAAAACCTTCGTCGGTGACGCGCTTAATCGCGTACAAAAAGCCCGAGCTAGTGGCGGAAAACACCATGGCAGCAAGAATGCTGATGGCGAATACGGTTTTAAAACGCCAAGCGTAGCGCAGCAAGCGCATATAAAGCACTTTTGCGTTGGCGATGCGAGGCAATTGCGTCTTTGTGGACAAGGAGTTCGACATATTTAGATGTCGATTATAGAGGAATTAAGCGAAAAGCGCGCAGCACAAAAGCCGCGCCTTCAAGAAAATTATTTGCCAGAATCGATTTGTGTGGCAAACGTAATGTGCGTGTAATTGGCCACGCGCGCGGCTTCCATCACATTAATCACCGATTGATGCGTGGTTTTTGCGTCGGCATTAATCACAATGGTTGGCTCTTTGCCGTTACCAACCGCCTTGGTGAGCGCGCTGGAAATTTCATCCACATTTGCGCCAGCCACAGCAGCGCCATTCACCATGTAATGGCCGCCTGCATCCACATCCACCGTAATCACCAATGGTTTTTCTTGCGGACTATTGGCCTCGGCCGTGGGTAAATTGATTTGCAACTCGCTGGTGCGCGAGAATGTAGCGCTGACCACCAAGAAAATAATAATCACTAACAGCACATCAATCAGCGGCACGAGATTCATCTCGAGCTCTTCGTGACGTTTTCCACGTTGAAAATTCATGCTAATTCCTTTACTAATAAATTGAGGATATTGCGCCAGCACGAGGCGCTTCAGCGCAGGCAGTACACTTTAGTACGGCCAGCTGAAGCAACAAAGTGATTGTGCGATAAACCAATTTATTTTCTTTCGCCGTGGATAATTTCGACTAACTTAATCGCTTGCTGCTCCATATCCACCAGCAAATCATCCACTTTTGCGCGGAAATAGCGGTAGGCAATCATCGAAGGCACCGCCACCACAATACCAGCGGCTGTGTTGTAAAGTGCGACGGAAATGCCGCGTGCAAATTGCGCCACGTCGTGGCCGCTATTGGTAAATGAGCCGAATAACTCCACCATGCCGATGACCGTACCGAGCAAGCCCAGCAAAGGCGCAACAGTCGCAATGGTGCCGAGAATTGGCAAATAGCGCTCTAATTTATGCGCAACCGCACGACCCGTTTCCTCAATCGCCTCTTTGGTCACCAAGCGTGAGCTTTTGGCACTTGCCAGCGCGCTAGCAAACACGCTGCCGAGCAATGAATGATTTTCCAATTTATTCAAAGTTTCTTTTGTGACACCGCCCTGCCCAAGCCATTTTTGCACTTCTGGCAGCAAGTTGCTGGGTGAAACTACCTCCCTGCGTAAGGCCCAAAAACGCTCGCCAATAATAGCGAGTGAGATGATTGATGCGATGATTAACGGCCATATTGGCCAACCTGCGGCCTTGATGATTTCCAACACGATTGCTGCTCCTTAAAATAGTCGAAACTAAATTTGTAAACTATCGCTACTGTAGCCTAGATGCACCTTATTCGGCAAGTTCCAGCTTACAAATATTTATCCTGCCAGTATTTTGGCTGCGTTTGCCGCCAAGCTTTAATGTGTATTGGCGATGACTTTGTGAAGTTGATTTCCATTTCACCTTGATAATCTGAGCGATACAGCGCTGCGCCACTTTGCGCATAGCGCCCTTCTATCAAGGGTTTGGGATGTTTGAAGCGATTTAAATAACCGACGGTAAAAATGGTATATTTTGCGCCTACCGCTTGTATAAATTCGGGCGTAGAGGAGGTCATGCTGCCATGATGCGGTGCGATAAGGATGTCGCTAGAAAGCGCATGGGTATTGGCTTCCAGCAATGCCGCTTCTGCTTCTTTTTCAATATCTGCACTTAATAAAATGCTACCAAACTTGCTCATGACTTTAATCACGCAGCCGCGGTTGTTGTCGCTCAAGTCCAAATTTGCGTAACTCAGCAAACTTGGATAAAGCACCTCGAAATTCACGCCATCCCACGCCCATTTTTGTCCAGCAAAACAGTGTAATTGCTTGGGCATTTTGGGCAAGGTTTGCGGCATATCGAACGAGCTGGCAAGCCAATCTACAGGCACTTGCGCCAGCACAGAGCCCGCGCCACCACTGTGATCTTCATCATTATGGCTCACAATAAAACCATCTAACTTTGCAATGCCTTCACCACGCAAAAACGGTACGATTATTTTGCTGCCCGCATCACTTTGGCTAGAGTAGCGCGGCCCAGCATCATAAAGCAGCGTGTGATTTTTGGTTTGAATGACCACCGCCAAACCTTGCCCAATATCCAAAACCGCGACTTTCATCTCGCCAATTTCAGGTTTTAGTGGATGCACAATCAGCATGGGTAACAACAATATTAACCCCAACCAACGTTGCGGAAAACCGCGCGGTAATAGCAACCAAAGCACGCCCAAAAACGCCAAAATAATCGCCCAAACGGGCGGCGTAGCTTGGCTCCAAGTGGCCATGGGTGTGGCTGCCAGCCAAATCAAGCCTTGCATACAAAGTTGCATCATAAAATGTGCAAACTGCAAAAGGAAGTCAAATGGGAGCAACCCGCCAAGAATCGCCAGCGGCACCACCACCAAGCTAATCAGCGGAATGGCGATTGCGTTGGCAGCAGGCGAAATAATCGATGCCTGCCCAAACATCAAAATCAACATTGGCAGCATGCCAATCGTCACCGCCCATTGCGTATTCATTGCCTCATGCAGCCAAGAACCAATAGCCATGCGGCTCACAGACACATAGGCAATCACCGCAATCGCCCCAAAAGAGAGCCAAAAACCTGGCGAACTGACTGACCATGGATCGATGAGTACAACCAGCATCAACGCGATGGCTAACACGCGAGAAATGGGCACTTTTTTGCCAATGAGTAGCGCAAAAGCAAACGCCACTAACATAAACAATGTGCGCTGCGTGGGCACAGAAAGCCCCGCCAAACATGCGTAGAGGATGGCGACTAACATAGCGCCAAAAGTAGCAGCGTGGCGCGTTGGCATGCGTAAAACTAGGCTTGGCATTCTGCGCCAAATAAATGCAATGATGCCAAACGCTAAGCCCGCCAACATCGTAATGTGCAAGCCAGAAATGGACATAAGATGCGAGGTGCCAGTACGCAAATACACGTTCCAATCTTGCACCTTAATTTGGCTGTCATCGCCCACCACCAGCGCGCGCAACACGCCTGCGTATGGCTTATTGGCTAGCGTTTGGCTAATGCGATTACCAATTTTCTCGCGCAGACTTTCGATAAGATAACTCGGTCGCCAGACGAAATTTGACAGTTTTTTGTAACCGCTTTTGCCTTTAATCGTGCCAGTGGCGCGAATATTTTCTGCCAGCGCCCACGACTCAAAATCGAAACCATGCGGATTGTAAGTAGAATGCGGTCGCTTGAGCCGCACGGTAAATTGCCAACGTTCGCCTGCATGGAAATTATTAGCTAAACTCGGCGCATTTTCGAGTTTTTGCGACTCGATTTCTCGGTAAAAATTAAGTGAAATATGCTTTGGCGCGATTGCACCAGAAGTCAGAATTTTTTCGACATCAAACTTAAAGCGTTCGCCGCGCTCGGTCACTTCTGGCAAAGTTGCCACCACGCCGACGAGTTCGATACTTTTTTGCTCCCAATCTCTGGGAAGCTCGTCACTCAGTCGAAACGCCGCAAAACCAGCCGCCCAAAAGAAACCAAACAAGACAGCAAACGCAAAAATACAGGCTTTTTGAAAATAAAGATTTAGCTTAAAATGCTGAAAATTTAAAATAATGACAAGGCTGGGAACAAGCACCAGCGCGGCTGACAAGGCAGGCAGGTTTGCTTGCTGTTGTAGCAACCAAGCGCCAAAAACAAAGCCTAGCGCAAATAAAATCATTTTGTTTCACTTTGCGGTTGGTATCTCTTAACTTTTTTAGACTTAGGGAGCATTGATAACATTGTAATATGAATAAAATGCTGCGTTAAAATTACTACGAAGCTGGAGCGGTGTAGTAGCGGCAGGTGTTGGTGCAGTTGCAGGCTCTTATGTCAGCAACGCCATAGGCGGCAGCAGCACGCTTAGCGGGCAGTTTGCAACAGGCGCAGTGGTTGGCATTGCCAGCAGCCTTGTCTCGCAAGCCACCAAAATCGCGCTAGATGGTAGAGGCCGTATCAACTGGGTAAGTGTTGCCAGCGATGGCATTACCAGTGGTGTGCAAAGTGCACTACCAGCGCTGATTGCACAACAAAGGCTGCAAATAGGCAACACCACCACAAGCAGCACCGCAGCAGCGGCCATTGATAGCGCACCAGGCTTAGCGCAAGC
>JAYVSZ010000059.1:0-39471 GCA_043774925.1 Methylophilaceae bacterium
ACAGGGCAGGAATATGAAGACACAGTAGATTTGAGGAAAAGACTGCCCAAGGATATGACGAATAACAGAATACATTTTTCGGTGAAAAATTCGCAGCTATATGTTTACTTAGTTACCCAAGAGCTACGCCCTCCAGATATGCCACCCAATGGCCCAAGGGAATTTAAAGACTATAAAACGTTAACGATTTACCCAGCTGGAAAATGATTAATTATTAAACCTAAATGACGAATTAATAATAAAGGATTTATTATGGCAGCCCGCGTAGGGCGCAATAGCACAGCGTATTGCGCCGAATGAGAATGATACAAACCCCTAAAACCTACCTACGGCGCAATACGCTGCGCTATTGAAGCCCTACAAAAAGCACATGCCATGCGAGCCAATATCCATGCGGCTCACAGGGCATATTTATATTAAATTACTTGCCGAATACTGAGCCAAATACCTTTTTAAGCACGCTGCTGGCTTGACCCATTGGGTCTTTACGAATAGCCGCCTCTTCTTGCGCAACCATGTAATACACGCCATCTAGCGCCTTTTTGGTGACGTACTGATTGATGTTGGCGTCTTCTTTTTTCACCACGCCAAATTTGCTACCCATTTCGGCATATTTATTATAACTATCAGCCAGCTGCACGTTAGCGGTAGCTTTTTGCACAATTGGTAAGAATTTCTCGGCCATTTGCGCTGAGGTGGTTTTCTTAAAGTATTGCGTAGCGGCATCTTGCGGGCCAGTCAATATGGCTTTTGCATCGGCAAGGCTCATTTTTTTAATTGAATCTACCAGCAAGGTTTTAGCTTCTGGCACCGCCGCCTCGGCAGCACGATTCATTTTAAGCACCAAATCATCGGATTGCTTGCCCATGCCAATGAGCTTCATGCCTTTTTGAATTTTCTTTAATGAATTTGGTAACGGGATTTTTACTGCGCTGTTGCCAAAAAAGCCATCTGTAGCGCCCAAGCTGGCAACTGCTTTGCTAACGCCTTGGTCCAGCGCGGTTTTAAGGCCATCTGAAGTTTCTGCATTGGTCAAGCTGCTCACGCCCGTGGTTGTGGCTGAGCCGCTTGTAGCTGGGCTAGTTGTTGTTGCGCCGCCACTAGTTTGGTTGTTTTTTAGCGCGTCTTTCACATCATTCAAGCTGAACCCATTGGCCTGACTGACAAAAAGCGTGGCTAAAGAGATTGTAAGTATGCGTTTCATCGAAAATTCCCCAGAAAGTGATTATTAATTAGTGAACGAACGAACACGCAATTATTTTACGCTATTTTTTTGATTTTATGGGTTTGGCCACTTTTTCGTTCATCGATTTTACATGCCAAATCTGGCTGGCGTACTCGCCAATGGTGCGGTCGCTAGAGAATTTGGCCATGCGCGCCACATTCAAAATGGCACGGCGCGACCATTCTTCTTGGTCTTGATACACTTTGCCCACTTCGTCTTGCGTGGCCATATAACTGCCGTAATCCGCCAGCAATAAGTAGTTATCGTTATTCAGCAGATTATCCACTAGCGCTTGGTAACGATTTGGCTCTTCTACACAGAAAAAGCCCGACGCAATCATATCTAATACTTGTTTTAGCTCGGCATTGGCATTGTAATAATCACGTGGTTCGTAGCCAGAAGCCTTTGTTTCAGCCACTTGCGGCGTAGTCAGGCCAAATATAAAAATATTGTCTGCGCCCACTTCTTCCATAATCTCCACGTTGGCGCCATCTAGCGTGCCAATGGTTAGCGCGCCATTGAGCGCCATTTTCATGTTGCCGGTGCCGCTCGCCTCGGTGCCTGCGGTGGATATTTGCTCAGACAAATCGCTACCGGGGAACAAAATTTCAGCCGCAGAAACCTCGTAATTCGGATAAAACACCACTTTTAGCTTATCGCCAATCGCGCTATCCTCATTCACAATATCCGCCACATCGTTAATCAGGCGAATAATCTGCTTCGCCATCCAATAGCCAGGCGCGGCTTTACCACCAAAAATCACCGTGCGCGGCGTAATATCTTTTGCGCCAGCGCGAATGCGGTTATATAAGGTAATCACATGCAACACGTTTAAAAGTTGGCGTTTGTACTCGTGAATGCGCTTAATTTGCACGTCGAACAGCGAATCCGTATTCAACTGAATACCCGTGAGAACCGCTATTTTATTGGCTAAACGTGTTTTGTTGGCCTGCTTAACCGCGCGAAACGCTTTGCGGAAATCTTTGTCATCCGCTAACGGCGTGAGTTTTTTGATCTGCGTTAAATCTTTTTGAAAGCCATCGCCAATCGCCTTGCCAATTAAGGCTGTCAGCGCAGGATTGGCTTGATTTAGCCAGCGCCGCGGCGTAATGCCATTGGTCATGTTCGTCAATTTTTTCGGATAAATTTTGTGAAAATCCGCAAATAAAGTGGTTTTGAGCAGCTCGCTGTGCAACGCTGCTACGCCGTTTACCGTGTGCGAGCCAACCACCGCCAAATGCGCCATACGCACGCGGCGGCCTTGCGATTCGTCGATGATAGACACGCGCTGCAGTAAATCGGTATCACCCGGAAAGCGGTGATTGACCATCTGCAAAAACTGGCTGTTAATCTCGTAAATAATCTCCAAATGGCGAGGCAATAAATTGCCAAACAGCTCTACAGGCCAAGTTTCAAGCGCTTCTGGCATGAGCGTATGGTTGGTGTAAGCGAATATTTTTCCTGTCAATTCCCAGGCAAAATCCCAAGCTAAGCCGTGGATATCCACCAATTGATGCATCATCTCGGCCACGCCAATTGAAGGATGCGTGTCGTTGAGCTGAATGGCGATTTTATTTGGTAGATCGCGCCAATCTTCTTTAGTTTTCACCTCGCGCGTACTCATAAAACGGCGCAAAATATCTTGAATAGAAGCGGAAACAAAAAAGTATTGCTGCTTTAGGCGCAATTCGCGACCTGAAGCGGAGGCATCATTCGGATACAACACTTTCGAAATAGTCTCCGATTCGTTGCGCTCTTCCACCGCACCTTCGTAATTACCGTCGTTAAAATGACGCAAATCAAAATCGCGCGTGGCTTTTGCCGACCACAAGCGCAAGTTATTGACGGTTTCTGTGCCATAACCCGGCACAGGCACATCGTAGGCCATGGCGACCACATGCTCGGTATCTACCCAATGGCGCGCCTTGCCCGCCTGCACCACCTTTCCGTAGAAGGTGATGGTGTATGTCGCTTCTGGCCGCTGAAACTCCCACACATTGCCGTAGCGCAGCCAGTTATCTGGGCTTTCCACCTGCTGACCTTGCTCAATGCTTTGCTTAAACATGCCGTATTCATATCGAATGCCATAGCCTGTTGCAGGAATATCCATGGTCGCCATGGAGTCCAAAAAGCACGCGGCTAAACGCCCTAAACCACCATTGCCCAGCGCGGCGTCATTTTCCATTTCAGCAGCAGCTTCCATACTGTGGCCCAATGCACTCAAACCGTCATTTAGATCGTCTTTTATGCCCAAATTTAGTGCAGCATTAGTCAGCATGCGCCCAATTAAAAACTCTAAGGAAAGATAATAAACGCGCTTCGGATCTTCGTCGTAATACGATGAAGACGTTCTTACCCAGCGCTCAACAACGTGATCTCGCACGGTAAACGCCGCGGCATGATACCAATCGCGCTGCGTGGAGACGACATCTGTCTTAAAGCAGGAAAAAACTAAATGGTTCTGCAAGGCCTGTTTAATAGGCGTAAGTTTAGGTAATATGATATGGGTATGCTTGTTTTGTTTTTCTGGCGGAGTCATGACTGTGCAACTTTCAATGCGAGGAATACGTGTATTTTAGCAAATACCGCGCCAAAGTTCTGTGACAATTTGTATTAAGTGCAATTTTTTTGGCAAAAGTGCACAATTTGGTAAACGTGAAGGAGCGCAAAATGGCTGAGATTACCGTGGTGAAAATGAACGAAAACACCTTTCAAGTCACCGTCGTTGCTGGCTCAACAACCACTCACGAAGTGAATGTGCAAGCTGCTTACGCACAAAAAATCTCAGGCGGAAAAATAAGCACTGTCGAATTGGTTAAAAAGTCATTTGAGTTTTTACTGGAGCGAGAATCCAACACCAGCATTTTGCGTCGCTTCGATTTAAGCGTGATTGCGCGTTATTTTCCGGAATACGAGCAAGAAATAGGCTTAAAGCTGGTTTACGTTGGCTAATTTAAACGCAGCATCCGCTTGTATCGCTGCGGTTTCTTCTTGCGTAAAGCGCGACACATGCGTTGCCATTAGTGCGGTACGCGGATTGCCCGAAAATGTATCGTAATGCTTAATTAAAAAATTCCAATATAACGTCGTGTAAGGGCAGGCTTCTGCCCCAGTTTTTATTTCTGGCTTATAACGGCAGCCTGCGCAGTAATTGCTCATGCGTTTTATGTAAGCGCCGCTGGCAATATAGGGTTTGCTAGTAAAACGCCCACCATTTGCATACAGCGCCATGCCCGCCACATTGGGCAATTCTACCCATTCCACTGCGTCTACATAAACCGCTAAATACCAATCGGCCACTTGCTGTGGGCTAAGTTCGGCCAGTACGCCAAACATGCCTGTAATCATCAAGCGTTGAATATGATGTGCATAGCCATGCTGCATGGTTTGCGTAATGGTTTGCCGCAAGCAGTTCATGTGCGTTTCGCCAGACCAATACCAAGCTGGCAGTGTCCGTGTGTGATGATAATGATTCGCGGCTGCCATTTGCGGCATATCTAGCCAGTACATGCCGCGAATAAACTCACGCCAGCCCAAAATTTGGCGAATAAAACCTTCTACGCTTGCAAGTGGCACTTTGCCTTGCTTGTAGGCACTTTCGGCGGCGGCAATCACCTCGCGCGGGTTTAATAACTTTAAATTAAGCGAGGTAGAAAGTAGCGAGTGCCATAAATATGGGCTTTGTGCCCCATCTTGATTTTGCCACATGGCATCTTGGTGGTCGCCAAAGCCGTTTAGTTTATTTTCAATAAAGTCCTGTAAAAAAAGCAAGGCCGCATCGCGCGTCACAGGCCAAATAAAGTGCGCAAAGCTGCCAGGATGATTGGGGAAATATTTTTCAACATCAGCCATCACCACCTGAGTCATGGTGTCAATATTGACTTGTGGCGCGATTGGAACATTTTTTGGGCCTGTTTTACCGAAAGACTTTCGGTTATCTGCATCATAATTCCACGCACCACCCATCGGCTTGTCATCCGCCATGAGCACATTGTATTTTTGCCGCATTTTGCGGTAAAAAAACTCCATACGCAATTGTTTGCCGCCTGCTGCCCAATGTTTAAAATCGGCTTTGGAACACATAAAATGCGTGTCGTCACGCACTATTAATGGCGTATTGGCCGCTTTACAAACAGCAATGAGCGCTTGCTCTACACGATACTCACCAGGCTCACAAACAATCACTTTTTGTGGTTTTAGTTGTGCAATTTTTGCTGCCCAAGCTTCGTTCAAACTTGTAAAATTATGCTCTCCAAGCTTTAAATAGATGGCCTGAAAGCCGCATCCTATAAGGCTGGCGGCAAAGTGACGCATGGCAGATAAAAACAATACAATACGCGCCTTGTGGCTCCATACATGCGTCGCTTCAGCACTTGCTTCTACCATCAAGATTTTATCTTGGCTGGCGTCAAAGTTTTCTAAAGCGGGATTGTCTTGGTTAAGCTGATCGCCAAGAATGATAATAAGATTACGGCAACTCATTTTGCAGCTTTTCTGCATTTGTCTGAACAATATTTCACTTCAGCCCAATTTTTTGCCCAAGCTTTGCGCCATGTCATGTCGTGGCCGCAATACGCGCAAGGCTTGCTGGGAAGCATCGACTTGTTGCCTTTAAAGTTGTGGGTTATCACGGGGGTTTTTAGCATGCAGTAACAGACTGCAACTATTTACTTGGGTTCAATCTGCTGCAACAGGTGTTAGGGTATCGTTTAAATACTTACTTTTGTAGGCTAATCCAAGGCCTTCACAATATCTTCTACCACTTTTTTCGCGTCACCGAACACCATCATGGTTTTTTCCATATAAAACAATTCGTTATCTATTCCCGCATAGCCGCTGGCCATGCTGCGTTTGTTGACGATGACAGTTTTTGCTTTATACGCTTCTAAAATCGGCATGCCAAAAATCGGGCTTTCTGGGTTTTTCGCCGCTGGGTTCACCACATCATTCGCGCCAATCACAAACACCACGTCGGTTTGGCCAAATTCGCTGTTAATGTCTTCCATCTCCGCCACTTGCTCGTAAGGCACGTCCGCCTCGGCCAGTAGCACGTTCATGTGGCCTGGCATGCGCCCTGCCACTGGGTGAATGGCATATTTTACTTTAATGCCTTTATGGATGAGTTTTTCTGTGAGCTCTTGCAGTGAGTGCTGCGCGCGGGCAACCGCCAAGCCGTAACCTGGCACGATAATCACGGAATCGGCATTTGACATTAAAAAAGCGACGTCATCAACTGAACCAGATTTGGCGGTTTTTTGCTCGCCGCCTGTGGCTGCAACGGCGGCTTCTGCACCAAATCCGCCAAGTAACACCGCGATAATCGAGCGGTTCATGGCTTTGCACATAATATAAGACAAAATTGCACCCGATGAACCCACACATGCGCCAGCAATAATCAACACGGGGTTATTGAGGGTAAAGCCAATACCTGCGGCCGCCCAGCCAGAGTAGCTATTGAGCATAGAGACAACAACGGGCATATCTGCGCCGCCAATTGGGATGATGAGCGTGATACCCAACACCAGAGCAATGCCGCACATGGCCAAGAACGCCGTATGACTTTGTTGCAAGAAAAACAAAATGCCGAAACCGAGCATAAGCAAAGCGAGGATTAAATTGAGTAAATGTTGGCCTTTAAAATTAATCGCTTTTGCGCCAAATTTGCCAGAAAGTTTGCCAAATGCCACAACGGACGCGGTAAACGTAATAGCGCCGATAAACGCGCCGATAAATAACTCCAATCGCTGAACAGAAGTATGTGATTCCGCGCCGTTAAACACCGCCGCAATGGCGATAAGCACCGCTGACAAGCCGACAAACGAGTGCATGAGCGCGACTAGCTCTGGCATATTGGTCATTTGCACCTTTTTTGCGGCGGTAATGCCGACAATTGCGCCTAAAGCAATCGCCGCAAAAATCAGTGGCAAAATGAGACTGTGGCCGACAAAAAATGTGGTCACAACCGCCAGCGCCATGCCTGCCATGCCATACGTGTTGCCGCGCAGCGCGCTATTAGGCGATGACAAGCCTTTGAGCGAAAGGATAAATAAAACGGCAGAAACTAAGTACGCGGCTGCGATGAAATTCGGGTTCATTTAGCGTGCTCCGTCACTTGTTTCTTCTCTTTTTTCTTGAACATTTCCAGCATGCGTCTCGTCACCATAAATCCGCCAAAAATATTAATCGATGTAAGAAAAATCGCAATCGCACCCAAAATACTGGTGAGATTGAGCGTGTTGCCGTCAATGTTGACCGTTTGCAGCATCGCACCGACGATGACAATGCCCGAAATCGCGTTGGTGACGGACATCAGCGGCGTGTGTAGCGCGGAAGTGACGTTCCACACGATGTGGTAGCCGACGAAAATCGCCAGCACGAAAATAGTCACATTCTGCATCGTCAATAAATCGTTCATATTTTTCCTTATTTCTTAGTAATGTTGCCGTTGTCACACAACAAACAGGCTTTCACCAATTCGTCTTCGCTTGGCAAGTTAATTTTGCCATCGGTGACGAATAACTTCATGAATTCCAACACATTTTTTGCATAAAGTGACGATGCGTCTGCGCTGACCATGCTCGGTAAATTGGTGTAACCCACCAGCGTCACGCCGTGCTTGACAACCACTTTGTTGGCCTCGGTAAGCGGGCAATTGCCCGAGCCGTTTTCGCCCAAACCCGCCGCCAAATCAATCACCACCGAACCCGGTTTCATTTTTGCGACGGTTTCACTATGCAGTAAAATCGGCGGCGCGCGGCCTGGAATCAGCGCGGATGTAATGACAATATTAGATTCTGCCGCGCGCGCCGCCACAAGTTCAGCTTGGCGCTTCATCCATGATGCTGGCATAGCGCTGGCATAGCCGCCTGTGCCCGCTGCGATTTTGGCTTCTTCTTCAGTCTCATAAGGCACATCTAAAAACTTCGCGCCGAGCGATTCAATTTGCTCTTTTACTGCAGGCCGCACGTCGGAAGCCTCAACTACTGCGCCCAATCTTTTGGCTGTTGCAATGGCTTGCAAGCCCGCAACGCCTGCCCCAAGCACAAGCACCCGCGCGGCTTTCACCGTGCCTGCCGCAGTCATTAGCATCGGCATAAAGTGTTGATAAAAGTGACTAGCGAGCAACACGGATTTGTAGCCTGCGATATTGGCTTGCGATGAAAGCACGTCCATGCTTTGCGCACGCGTATTGCGCGGCAGCGCTTCTAGCGAAAATGCCGTGATGCCTTGCTTGGCCATGGCTTGCGTGTTGGTTTGATTGAACGGCTCGAGCATACCAATCAGCACCATGCCTGCTTTCATGGTTTTGAGTTCTTTAGCTTCTGGCGCGCGCACTTTTAAAATTAGCGGACACGCAAACACATCCTTTGCCGCTGCGAGCCGCGCCCCTGCTTGCTCGTAGGCCGCATCCGTAATGTTCGCGCCAATGCCTGCGCCTTTTTCCACGATGACTTCACAGCCTAAAGCAATTATTTTTTTGACCGTTTCGGGGGTGGCAGCCACACGCTGCTCAAACTCGCGAATCTCGCTAGGAATACCAACTTTCATTTTTAAACCTCTAATTATTATGTCGCTTTGCAGATGCCAACGAATGCTTTTGCATCTAATGAACAACGCCCTACCAAGCCGCCGTCGATGTCTGGCATGTCAAACAGCGCTTTTGCATTGCTAGGATTCAAGCTGCCACCATAGAGTATTCGCACCTTTTTTGCAATTTCTTTATCGCAGCGCGCGATGCGTTTGCGGATAAATGTATGCACCTCTTGTGCTTGCTCTGGCGTAGCAGGTTTGTCTGTACCGACCGCCCACAGCGGCTCGTAAGCAAGCACCGCTTTAGCGACATCTTCTGGGCCAAAACGCCGCAAAATAGAATCGAGCTGACGCCCTACCACGTACTCAGTCCAGTCTGACTCACGCTCTTCTAAGGTTTCGCCCATGCAAAAAATTGGTGTGAGACCCGCCCCAAGAGCCGCATGGAATCTAGCTGCTGCGGTATCATCTGTTTCGTGCGAAAGCATACGCCGCTCGGAATGGCCGACAATCACGTGGCTACAGCCATAATCCACCAGCATAGTGGCGGAAACCGCGCCAGTTAGCGCGCCATCTTCCTGCGCGCAAAGATTCTGTGCGCCCCAAGCCACATTGCTGCCCTGCGCCAGTGCTTGCGCTTGGCCGAGGTAGGGATACGGCACGCACACCACGAAATCGCCATGCTGCAAATCGTGCACGCCCGTAATCACGGCTTCCAATAAGGCCTTGTTTTTGGCAATACTGCCATTCATTTTCCAATTTCCGACGACCAGTTTACGGCGCATTTTTGCCTACCTTACAAGCGGATTAAGCTCGCCCTTGCTATATCTGATGGCCATGGCATCCATTGAAATGACTTTAATCTGGCTGGCGCGCCCTGCACTGCCAAAGGCTTCGAAGCGCTCTTTGCACAACTGCTGCGCGGCTGCAATGGCGGCTTTAAAATACACGCGTGGATCAAACTCTTCCGGATGCAAGGCCATGCTTTCACGTATGGCGGCCGTCATGGCAAGGCGAATATCGGTGTCGATATTCACTTTGCGCACGCCATGTTTGATGCCTTCTACAATTTGCGATACTGGCACACCATAAGTTTCTTTAATCTTGCCACCGTATTGACGAATAATCTCTAAGGACTCTTGTGAAACGCTGGATGAGCCGTGCATGACTAAATGTGTATTGGGAATGCGTGCGTGGATGGCCTTAATGCGGTCAATGGACAAGGTATCGCCAGTGGGCGGGCGGCTAAATTTATACGCACCGTGACTGGTGCCAATCGCGATGGCAAGTGCATCTACTCGGGTTGCTTTCACAAATTCGGCGGCTTCGTCAGGGTCGGTGAGCAGTTGTGATTCATCTAAAACACCAGTCGCACCGCTGCCGTCTTCCTCGCCTGCCATGCCAGTTTCTAGCGAACCCAATACGCCAAGCTCACCTTCTACGGAAACGCCGACTGCATGCGCGAACTCTGTGACACGACGCGTGACATCGACGTTGTAAGCATAGCTGGCGGGGGTTTTTGCATCTGCCTCAAGCGAGCCATCCATCATCACGCTAGAAAATCCGCTGCGAATAGCGGATTGACACACCGCTGGCGATGCGCCGTGGTCTTGGTGCATGCAAATGGGAATGTGTGGATATTGCTCTATTGCCGCTTCCACCATTTTGCGTAAAAATGGCTCGCCTGCGTAACCACGCGCACCAGCAGAAGCCTGAAGAATAACAGGGCTATCGACTTCGTCTGCGGCTTTTAAGATGGAGTGAATCTGCTCCATGTTGTTGATGTTAAATGCAGGCAGGCCGTAGCTGTGTTCTGCAGCGTGGTCGAGTAGTTGTCTGAGTGAAATGAGTGCCATTTTTGCTTTCTTAGTAGATTGCTTTATGCCTTAGCGACCGATTTAAAGCTTATTGATATTAGAATCGTTGGCATTAAAATAAGTTGCACCAGTAAAGCCTAAAGTGTTGGCGCGCTAAAATAACGATCAAATTGTCATTTTAAGCGTCGTTATTATCATTCGTATAATACTCCACTAAGCTCACCTCTTGCGCTGTACCAATAATAACGGGTACGCGCTGGTGAATACTCGTTGGCACAATTTCCATCATACGCCCATTTCCTGTTGAGCATTTACCGCCTGCCTGCTCGACTAACATGCCCAAAGGATTCGCCTCGTACATCAAACGCAAGCGCCCCGCCTTAAGCGGTTTTTTATTATCACGCGGATACAAATAGATGCCACCTCGCATCAAAATACGATGCACATCTGCCACCATGCTCGCCACCCAGCGCATGTTAAAATCTCGCCCTCGCACACCATCAACACCCGCTATACATTCGCCTATATAGCGCGTCATCGGCGGCTCCCAAAAGCGCGCATTACTCATATTAATCGCAAATTCTGAAGCGTTATTTGTCACTTGCATGTTGGCGTGCGTTAATACGAAAGTGTTGTTATTTTTGTCTAAGGTAAACCCATGCGTACCTTTACCAATTGTGATAACCAGCATGGTCGCAGGGCCATATAGCGCATAGCCCGCCGCCACTTGATTGCTACCTGCTTGCAAGTAATCAGCCATAATCGGTGCGCGATTTTTAGGCGCAGGTAAAATAGAAAATATTGAACCCACAGAGACGTTTACCGCCACATTGGAAGAACCATCCAAAGGATCAAAAGCGACCAAATAATTGGCCGCACGAATGTTGATGACCTCTTCGACTTCTTCCGAAAGCAAGCCTGCAACAGTCTTGCAATCTGTTAAGCCACGCACAAATAAATCGTGACTGAGCACATCTAATTGCATTTGCGTTTCGCCTTGCACATTTTGGCTATCAAGCTTCTCTGTTACACTCCCCAGCGCGCCCTGCGCAGTGATCGCAGCAATTTTTATAGAACACTCAGCAATCGCTAGCAACAAGCTAACAAGCGGTTCATCAGCTTGTTGCTCGCTTAAAAATTTTGCTAAATGAATACCTGTTTTATCCAATTTTATGCTTCTTCAAATACTTCAATTATATGATGCAAACGCACACAATCAAACAAGTAATTGTTGCAACATTAAACCCGCGGCGGCAAACCCAAACGGCGCAGTCACACACACACTAGAGCCATAACCCGCGCAATTTAAACCTGTTATTGAGGTGTCTAAATCGCATGATGTTAAATCAGCATCGCTGGAAGCCGCATGCTTATTGGCTTGCAGAGGCATGACTGCAGGCTCGTCGGAATAAACGCACAAAATATTCATCCTAGTTTGTTTGGCGTTAATACCGTCTTTGCCTTTGGCAAACGCATAATCCTTACGCAAAATATTGCGCACTTTCGCCAGCAATTTGTCATTTGTCACGTGCGCCAAATCCGCCGTTTTAATGCGCGTTACATCCAAGCGCCCGCCCGCGCCTCCGGTCATAATCATCGGGATTTTTTTTGCTTTGCAAAACGCTGCAATTGCGGCTTTGGCTTTGGCGTCGTCAATGCAATCCAATATCCCATCAAAGCTTCCATCTAACTGAAAATTAAGCAGATTCTCGATATTTTCAGGCGTGACAAAATCTTCAATTTCCGTCACCTTGCAAGTTGGATTGATGGCAAGAATGCGCTGCGCCATGGCGGTAACTTTGGCTTTACCAAATTCGCCTTCTAGCGCGTGGATTTGCCGGTTAACATTGCTTTCGGCGATATTATCCAAATCGATCAGCATAATATTACCAACCGCGTTGCGCGCCAACGCCTCTGCCGCCCAACTACCCACGCCACCAATGCCAATCACCACCACGTGTGCGGCTTGTAGCTTGGCTAAGCCCGCATCGCCATACAAACGGCGCACGCCGCCAAAGCGTCGCTCAAAATCCATTTCAGTCGTCATGTACGCAATATAGCAAATGTTGCATGAAACAGCCTAGCGCAATTACAATCGACGTATGAAATCAATCTAATCAATTGGGATAACTCATGTCTGAGTCAATAATCAATGTACTTGAAAATTATTTAGCTGAAATAATTGAAGCTTTTCAAGCAACTAACACCGATTTGGGAGATGTTAACATTCCCGAGTTAGCATCTTTTGGCATGTTTCCAATGCTATTTGCCACTATGCCGCCTTTTGTCCAGAAAAAGAAAGAGATGGAAGATTTTTGCATGATGATAATCAACAAAGCTTTTGCTTCTTTTGTTAAACCTGCTTGCGAAAAATATGGTTACTCGCTAGATTTAACCCAATTTAATAAATTAGTCTGGGACAGATATGAAATGTACGCTGGCTTACATATAGAAAGGATGTCTCGAAACGGACCAAATTTTCCAGGTGTAGAAGACGACTATTCCAAGTTCATTGAACTCTTCACTGGTAACCCTACGACAGATAGTAGTATTATGCTTGCCACAGTGCTACAAACTAAGTACACCGACGCATTCGTAACAATTTCTAACGCTATCATTGAATCAAACCCGCTTAAGAACTCGTAGGGCGGATAAACGAAGTGTAATCCGCCGCATGGCAATCTTTCTTAAAATCACACCCGGCGGATAACGCTACGCTCATCCGCCCTACAACCTAATATCCATGAGGGTTTTCAGGCAGTTTCCAACACCACAAACGCGGCGGCTAGATTCTTTTCATCGCTCACGCTTACGTGCGTGGCGCTAATATTTTTCTCACGCATCAAGGCTTGAATTTCCGCGCTTAATTCCAACAGCGGTTTACCCATGGCATCGTGCGTGACGCGGATATTTTGAAAGCTCACTGCGCCGCGAATGCCGGTACCGAACGCTTTGGAAAACGCTTCTTTCGCAGCAAAACGCTTGGCCAGAAAACGTGGTTTGATATGCGAGGATTCGAACTCCGCAAACTCTTTTTCATGCAAAATACGCTTGGCAAACGTGTCACCAAACTGCTGTAGCGAGGCCTCGATGCGTGCTACTTCTACGATGTCTGTGCCAATACCAAAAATCATTTTGCGGCTTCGCGCATCAACGTTTTCATTTCGCGCACGGCGTTATCCCAACCGACAAACAGCGCGTGCGCAACAATAGCATGGCCGATATTCAACTCTTCAATACCGCTCAAAGCTGCGATTTTATGCACATTGTGATTATTTAAGCCGTGACCCGCATTCACTATCAAACCCAATGCCAGTGCATGCTTCAGGGCATTTTTAATGCGATTCAACTCATGCGTTTGTGACGCTTCATCTTCCGCATCCGCAAACGTGCCCGTGTGAAGCTCAATCACTGGTGCGCCAGCCTTTTTAGAGGCATCAATTTGTGCAATGTCAGGTGCGATAAACAGTGAAACGCGAATACCTGCATCGCTCAATTTTTTTGTGGCTGCGGCGACTTTATCGAAATGTGCAATCACGTCCAAACCACCTTCCGTGGTGCGCTCCTCGCGACGTTCCGGCACGAGGCAAACATCTTGCGGCGCAACTTGTAGGGCAATCCCAATCATCTCGTCTGTTACCGCACACTCGAGATTCATTTTGGTTTGCAACAGCGGGCGCAGCGCAAAAATATCCGCATCTTGCATATGGCGGCGATCTTCACGCAAATGTAGCGTAATGCTATCCGCGCCCGATTGCTCGGCACGCAGCGCAGCTTGAATCACGCTTGGATATTTTGTGCCACGTGCCTGTCGCAAGGTTGCGACGTGGTCGATGTTGACGCCTAATTTAATCATTTTTTCTTTCTAAAAACTTTTCTAACCGCAGATGAAGACCGATAAACACAGATAAAACCACTTAATGTCATTCTGAGCGTAGCGAAGAATCCAGTTGCGCTGAAGATAATGCATTAAAAGCTGGATTCTTCGCTACGCTCAGAATGACAGATTAGGTTTTAATCAAGTCAGCTATATTTTAACGTAAGGTAAAATAAACCTATTACGGCAATTAAAACTAGTGACCACCCAACAACCACTTCTAATTTTTTTACTTTCTCCTCCGAAAATCCAAACGAGCGAACAAGAAGGCGCACAATTAATTCAATTAGGCTTAAAAATAAATTACCAACAAACTCACCCATTTTATAAGCCTTGTAAATCTATAAGTAGTTGTCGCGTATGCAGCGGTTTATCGCCCAAATAATGCGCCAATAAGTAGCGCATGAGCTGCTTGCTTTGCTGCTGCGTTTGTGAAGACGCATAATCGTTGTTCGCCATATCCAGCAAGGTCTTACCGCTTAATTGTACGCCATTTTTGGTTTTATTGAGCGCGCTTGCCCCGTATTCCGCCTCGTAACGATAGGTTTTATCTACCAAAATTGGTTCGCCATTTTCATCTTCTAGCAGCGGCACAGCGTAGCCCATTTCTTGCAATAATTTCAGTTCAAAGCAGCGCAAATGCGTGGCTAAATCTTGCCCAGTTGCTAGCATTTTAAGCGTTGCTTGATAATAGTCAAACAGCGCTTCATGCGCATCCTCGCGTGGCAACAGGCGTAATAAAAGTTCATTCAAGTAAAAGCCACACATTAGCGCCTCGCCTTGCAGCGAAAGCAAGCTGTCCGCCCATTCTAGGCAATGCAGCGTTTTAAGCTCATTTTTGCCAGACCATGTAGCCGCAAGCATTTGAAAAGATTGTAACTGACCACGCATGGCAGAACGCGGTCTGCGCGCGCCCTTAGCCACGGTGGCTACACGGCCAAATTGCTTGCTAAATAGCTCGGCAACTAAGCTGGTTTCTTTAAACGGGTAAGTGTGCAGCACATAGGCGGGCTGGTTATCTTGACGAATAAGCGCCACCACTTAGTCTGCCAAGCTTTTCAAGGCTTCATCCTGTGCTTTTTCAATTAGCAACGGGACTAACATTTCGTCACCAGAAAACAGAATCATGCCGTAGTGAATGCCCATTTCAGAGCTCTCTGGCGTGAATTTACCAAAACCGTATCGTGAGTTGCGCATGAGTTGCCACGCACCTTTGGGCTCTAAATATTCGAGCTTAGAAAAATAACGCTCTACCTCCTCTTGTGAAACAGGTTTAAGCGCGTAATCGCCTTGATCAGCTAAAATAAACCAACCCATTTCGCCGTCTTTATCAAGGTTTTTTAGTTGATACAGGTAGCAATCTTCATCCTCAAACACCAAATTGAACACGTTGTTAATGCCGCCCGTTTTGCGGTTAATGGCGTAATACACACCTTGGTCGTCTCGCTCGATTGGTTTGCCGTAAATAGGCGTATTGAATGCATTATTAGGCATGTTTTTAGCCTTTCTTAATAACCCAGACTTTTGAGCGCCCTCTCGTCATCCGCCCAGCCGCCCTTCACTTTTACCCAAGTTTCCAAATAGACTTTGCTGCCGAATAGTTTTTCCATATCTTGGCGCGCTTCGGTGGAAATTTGTTTGAGTTTTTCGCCGCCCTTGCCAATAATCATCGGTTTTTGGCTGTCTTTATCCACAATAATCGCGGCAAATATACGGCGCAAATTCTTCACCGTTTCAAACTTTTCAATCTCCACCGCGACTGAATAAGGCACTTCGTCGCCCAAAAGGCGAAATATCTTTTCGCGGATCATTTCGGCCGCTAAAAAACGTTCGTTTTTATCGGTAAGTTCGTCTTCGCCGTAAATGGCGGGTTGCTCTGGAAGCCGCATGGATATTGCTTCTAGCAGCTCATCCAAGTATAGATTTTTTTTCGCACTTACAGGAATAATGCCTGCAAAATCATGCAGCAAATCGAAATCTTGAATCAGCGGCAGCAGATTATTTTTGTCGCCCATTAAATCCGCTTTGTTCACCACCAGCAGCACCGGTTTGTCTTTTGGCAGCATGCTCAAAACCTTCTCATCTGCTTCGCCCAGCTTCATCGGCTCAATCACAAACAGCACCACATCTACCTCTGTGAGCACTTGCGTCACTGTTTTATTCAAACTTTTATTAAGCGCATTGAGATGTTTTTGCTGAAAGCCTGGCGTATCGACAAACAAAAACTGTGCGTTTTCTGTGGTGTGAATGCCAAGCAAACGATGCCGCGTGGTTTGTGCCTTGCGCGAGGTAATGCTGAGCTTTAAGCCCAAAATATGGTTGAGCAAGGTGGATTTGCCTACATTTGGCCGCCCCACGATGGCTACCGTACCGCATCTAAAGCCTTGCGATGAGTCGGTTTTAATTGGTTTCATTTGATGATCTTTTCTAGTGCAAGTTGCGCAGCATGTTGCTCTGCCGCGCGGCGGCTTGTGCCCTCGCCAACGGTATGAATTTCTAATTTTTTAATGCTACAAGACACTTGAAACGTTTGCGCATGCGCTTCGCCTTCAATATTTACCACTTGGTAATCGGGCAGCTCGATTTTTTTGCCTTGCAAATGTTCTTGCAACAAAGATTTTGCATCTTTTTCAATCAGTTTTGGGTCAATCGTTTCCAGTTTTTCAGTATACAGCTTCAACACCAAAATCTCTGCCGCTTGGTGACCACCTTCAATATAAACCGCGCCAATAATAGCTTCTAGGGTATCGGCCAAAATGGAAGGACGGCGCCAGCCAGCGCTTTTTAGTTCACCTTCGCCTAGCTTTAAAAACTCACCAAGCTGTAAAGTTTGTGCAATTTCGTACAAGCTAGACTCTTTCACCAGCTGCGCGCGCAGGCGGCTTAAATCGCCTTCTGGCAGCTTTTGAAATCGCGTATAAAGCTGATGCGCGATGATAAAATTGAGCGCGCCATCACCAAGAAACTCTAGGCGCTCATTATTAAGGCCTGCAAAGCTGCGGTGCGTGAGCGCTTGGTGAAGCAAAGCAGCACTGTTAAATTGATAGCCAATGCGTTTCTGAAGACTATCAAGTGACATGATGAATATTAATTTAGAAGCTACTTAGCAGTTGAAACTTTAAAATCCATCAAAGCACTTAAATTAAAAGCAAGCGGTTTCACCACTTGGTATTCTGCAGTGACGACTTGTTTGCCAGTTTCGTCTTTGCTTATCACTAACTCGCTGCCTTTAATCACTGTAACGTATCCAGTATCCGCATTCTTATCAAACTCAAGAGCAATTTCTTTTTTGCTCATACTATCAAGGTTGCCATCAGCGCCAATACGCTGAATTATTTTTTTAACGCCAAAAAACTCAATGTAAGCTGGAACAACCGCAATACCAGCAAACACAATACAAAGGGCTAGCGCTGCTATAATAACGAACCCCAAAAAAGTCATACCACCTTGTTTTTTAACGTCATTTTTCTGCATCATTTTCTCCTGTTAAGTTACTTAATCGCGCTGCCAATTCTGCCAAACTTATCAAAATTAAACCAGATAAAAAATGCTTTTCCTACTAAGTTTTTCTCTGGCACAAAGCCCCAAACACGACTATCTGAGCTGTTATCACGGTTATCGCCCATGGCGTAATAACTGCCAGCAGGCACCGTAATTGTCTCGCCATTCTGAAATCTGTCGCCTAGCGAGTTCGCTTCGTAATGATTGGGAATATCGTGAATAAGAATATCATGTTTCACCTCGCCCAGCTGTTCTTGCAGGCGCTGCGCACTCATAATATTCGCGCCTTCCATTTCGTAATCATAATTAGCCTCAGACACCACGTCCAAAAATTTTCCGTTAATAGTCAAGTGTTTATCTTGGTATTGAATCTTATCACCAGGCAAACCAACAATGCGTTTAATGTAGTCGACTTTTGGGTCAGGTGGGTAATGAAAAACAATCACATCGCCACGATGCGGTTGGTTGATTTCGAAAAAGACATTATTCACCAAGGGCACGCGCAAGCCGTAAGTGTATTTATTCACCAAAATATAATCGCCCGCTAATAAAGTCGGCATCATCGAGCCAGACGGGATTTTAAAGGGTTCAGCAACAAAAGAACGGATTAAAAATACCAGCAAGATCACTGGGAAAAAGCTTTTAGCATATTCCACCGCAGTGGGTTCTGCTGCGCCTGAAGCGCGCTTTTTCTGAAAAAATAAGTAATCTACCAGCCAGATAATGCCAGTTAGCAGCAAAATCAAAATCATAAATAGCGGGAAGCTGATGGTGCTGAGATACACGCCAAGCAAGCCTAGTGCGATTAATCCAAAAAATAGCCATTCCATATTGCGCTCTATTCCTATTTGTCTTCAACTCTTAAAATTGCCAAAAACGCTTCTTGTGGAATTTCCACATTGCCGACTTGTTTCATGCGTTTTTTACCTTCTTTTTGCTTGTCTAGCAGCTTGCGCTTACGCGACACATCGCCGCCGTAGCATTTTGCAATCACGTTTTTGCGCATCGCTTTTACCGTTTCGCGTGCAATAATTGTGGCGCCAATACTGGCCTGAATCGCCACATCAAACATTTGACGTGGAATCAACTCGCGCATTTTTTCTGCCACTTGGCCACCGCGGTAGCGGCTATTCGCGCGATGCACAATTAAACTCAGCGCATCCACACGCTCACCGTTCACCATAATATCAAGCTTTACCAAATCTGCGGCACGAAACTCCAAAAATTCATAATCCATGCTGGCGTAGCCACGTGATACGGATTTTAATTTATCAAAAAAGTCTAACACCACTTCATTCAGCGGCATTTCGTAGCTTAGCATCACTTGCCTGCCCATGTATTGCATGTTTTTTTGAATGCCGCGCTTGCCGTTACACAGCGTCATCACTGGGCCAACGTAATCTTGCGGCATGAGCAAGTGAATGTTAATCATCGGCTCACGAATTTCTTCGATGCGCGACATATCTGGCAAACGTGAGGGGTTTTCAATCTGCTGTACTGTGCCATCTTTGAGTAATAGCTCATAAACCACAGTTGGCGCGGTGGTAATCAAATCCATATCGTACTCGCGCTCTAGGCGTTCTTGCACAATTTCCATGTGCAGCAGGCCTAAAAAGCCGCATCTAAAACCAAAACCCAAGGCGGTAGAATTTTCTGGCTCGAACAGCAAGCTAGAATCGTTCAGACTCAGCTTTTCCAGCGCGGTTCTTAATGCTTCAAATTGATTCGACTCCACCGGATACAAGCCGGCAAACACTTGCGGCTTCACCTCCTTAAAGCCTACCAGCGCTTCTTTAGCGGGCTTATCGGTATGCGTGACAGTATCCCCCACTTTTGCCGCAGCAAGCTCTTTAATGCCCGCAATCACAAAGCCTACTTCGCCCGCAGAAAGCGAAGTTTTTTGTACCGATTTTGGCGTAAACACCCCCACTTGCTCGCACAAATGTTGCGCGCCAGTTGCCATTAAACGAATTTTATCTTTGGGCTTGAGTACGCCATCAATCACGCGCACCAACATCACCACGCCGACATAATTATCAAACCAAGCATCAATCACTAATGCCTTGAGAGGCGCATCCACATTGCCTCGTGGCGGTGGCACTTTGGCTACCACAAGCTCTAAAACATCGCGCACGCCCAAGCCTGTTTTAGCGGAACAAAGCACTGCATCGGTTGCATCCACGCCAATCACGTCTTCAATTTCTTGTTTGACGCGCTCTGGATCAGCCGAAGGCAAATCAATTTTATTTAAAATAGGGAACACTTCCACACCCAAATCCAGCGCGGTGTAGCAATTGGCGACACTTTGCGCCTCTACGCCTTGACTGGCATCTACCACCAGCAGCGCGCCTTCGCAGGCAGAAAGCGAACGCGAAACCTCGTAGCTAAAATCGACATGTCCAGGGGTATCAATTAAGTTTAATTGATAAGTTTGGCCGTCATCCGCTTTGTAACTTAGCGCCGCCGTTTGCGCTTTAATGGTAATGCCACGCTCGCGCTCAATGTCCATAGAATCAAGCACTTGCGCTTCCATCTCGCGGTCTTCCAAACCGCCGCAAAGGTGGATGATGCGATCCGCCAAGGTCGACTTACCGTGGTCGATGTGGGCAATAATGGAGAAATTACGAATATTTTTCATTAATTTTTTTAGGCTAATTTACAAACAAGAAAGGCGCATTTCGCGCCTTTCTTACACAGCCCGCATTTTACAACAAATGCTGCTTATTTAGTAACCTTAATGGGCACATACAGCGTAGTATCGCCACGCTGCACTAGCACCGCCACCGTTTTGCCCGCTGCCACAGCATTAATCTGCTTATTAAATTGGTCAGCATTTTGAATGCTGGTGTTATTTAAGCCCAAAATCACATCGCCCGGACGAATGCCTGCTTGCGCGGCCGCACCGCTGCTATCCGCCACCACCAAACCGTTTTTACCGTTCAATTTTTTCTTTTGTGCTGGTGTCAATTCTTTCAATGTTAGGCCGATTTTATTTGGCTCTGGCTTCACTTGCGGCTTAACGCTTGGCGCGGCTTCTGTCGCTTCTACCGGCATTTCGCCAACACCCACATTTAAGGTTTTTGCTGCGCCTTTGCGCAGCACTTCCACCGGCACTACTTTGCCTGGCTTACTTGCGCCAACGGCACGCGGCAAATCGCTAGAAGTCAAAATTGACTTGCCATCAAACTTGGTAATCACGTCGCCCGCTTCTAAGCCACCTTTTTCTGCTGGACCGCCTTTTTCAACGCCAGCAATGAGCGCACCATTGGTGTTTTTCATGCCGAATGAGTCAGCTAACTCTTTTGTAAGCTCTTGAATTGCAACGCCTAACCAGCCGCGCGAGATTTTTCCGCTGGCTTTAAGTTGGTTAGAAATGTCAATCGCTACGTCAATTGGAATGCTAAAAGACAAGCCCATGCTACCGCCACTGCGGCTGTAAATTTGTGAATTAATACCGACCACTTCACCCGCCAAATTAAACAATGGGCCACCTGAGTTGCCGGGGTTAATCGCTACGTCGGTTTGAATAAATGGCACATAATTTTCTTGCGGCAAGGCGCGACCTTTAGCGCTCACAATGCCCGCAGTCATGGTGTTTTCAAGTCCAAACGGTGAGCCAATCGCTGCCACCCATTCGCCAACTTTCAATTTGGATGGGTCGCCAATCGTTACTTTGGGCAAATTGCTTGCATCAATTTTAAGTAGCGCCACGTCGGTACGCTTATCTGCGCCGATAATTTTGGCCTTAAATTCGCGTTTATCATAAAGTTTCACCAACACCTCATCGGCAGCATCCACCACGTGTGCATTGGTTAATATATAACCATCTGAGCCAATAATGAAGCCTGAACCCAGCGATTGTGTTTTATAGTCTTGACCGCCTGGCTGACTAGGCGCACCCGGCTGGCCTGGCATGCCTGGAATGCCAAACCGTTTAAAGAATTCTGGAATATCTTCCTCGTCCATGCCTGGAAAAGGCATAGCAGCATTAGCGCTGTGCACCGTAGAGGTAATGCTCACGTTGACCACCGTCGGCCCTTGTTTTTCCGCTAGCACGGTAAAATCTGGCAGGCTATCTGCCTGCGCAACAGGTGTAAACACAAACGCTAGTGCAAAAAAAGTCGTTAAATTTAAAGCCCAGTTTTTCATCATGCTTAACATCTACTCACCTTTAATTAAATTAATTTTTCATCACGCGCATTATCCAGCCGCAAAATTTTCGGCTGATTATTTAGATAATACGCTTGCCCTGTTGTGTGGCCTTTAACCCACAAAAATCCAAGCACAAGGCCAATGCCAGCACCTAATATCGGCGCGGCTTCCGAGCCGTTTAGCTTAGATGCTAATATGGCACCAATAAACAGTGCTGCAAGCGGCACCATGTATAAAAGTAGCGCACTTTTCATCAGTGCGGCTTCGTTTATGCCAACAATAACGCTGTCGCCTACTTTTGCGTTGATGCTATTTTGTGCTTTGAAGTTGACCGATTTGTGATTGAGCAGTTTGCCCCAAATGGAGTTGCCACAGCCGCGCGTTTGCCCGCACAAGCCGCAAGCCGTTTTGCGGACGATTTCTAACGTAGCGATGGACTGGCTTGCAGACTCGCTCTCCAGCGCAAGAATGACGGCAGCTTGTTCTATCATACGGGTTCTATCATCATTATTTATTTGCAGTGGCTTGTTTCTTAAATGTCACAGCCTTAGCAATTTGCTGCACAGTTTCCGCAGGCACTTCGCCCACCACCATAATTTGGTAGCCATCAATTACATTAGCACAAATATTGGTAGAGCCTACCAGCATATGCCCCATTTTTGGTCGAACGCCCTTGGTAATCGGCTCAATAAACAAGGAAACAGAAGCAATGCCATCAGAAAAAATAATCTGATTCACTGGCGCGGGTTTGCCAGGTACCATGCGCTGCACTTGGTCGATTTTACGGTATCCTGCGGGCAATTGCGCCACAATCCAGCTTTCTTCCACGTGCGTCACTGGCGCCTGATCTTCCATCACATAGCTTTTGCTCACGTCAATTTTTGGCTGAAACCAATTGGGGTCTTGCGAATTAAGCATGCTGAGTTGATTAAAATAGATTTGCTCAAGCGTTTCATTTTGGCTGTTGAGTAAAGTCATTTTCAACAACAAACCAAACTCCGTATCCGTCCAAATTTTGTAGCTATAGCGAAATGCGTCACTTGGTACCAGCTCCACCACTTGTGCAGAGCGCCCAGCAACCATCTCCTTTGGCCCCAACTGCGCAGTGTAGCTTGATTTAATGAGTTGTAAATTAGTCGGCAACATGGCGGGGAAAAGATTTTGCCCGCGTCGCTTTTCAATCATCACTTTTTCATTTTTTGGCTGAAATATGACGATATCGCTGCCTTGGCTAAACACTTCGCGCGGCGGACCATCCAACACCATATTGCGCGTCATTTCGCGTCCGCCATTGTTCATGTGTGTAATCTGCACCGAGCGCGTTTGCGCGCCATTTTGATATACAAATACGCCTTGGTAGTTCAACTCGCGCGCGGCGTAGGCGGTTTTTTCTAGCATTTGCCACGCATCTAATTGTTTGGCATCGTCTGCAAACGCATTTAAACTCAACCATAACGCCAGCAGCCCTGAAACAATACGCAGCATTACTTTTGCGGCTCCGGACTAAAACTTGCAGTTTGAATATAATAAGCTGCACTGCTAGGCGCGGCAGATTGGTGCGCCTGCAAATATTCGGTCGGCAGATTTTGTGCGATTTCAACGGGCGACATATCTTCAGTACTGCTAAATTGTTGTTGCAATAGCATTAAACCGACAAACATGACGGCCGCCACAGAGGCCGCGATTGACCAAACTTTAACATTTTTAAAATATGGAACGCTTTTAAAATACGGTGTTTTAAGCATTTGTTTTTTAACAGAAGCATCGCCAGCAACCGCGTGTTTATTGGGTGCCAACACAGTAGGTTCGGCTTCTAAAGCCTGCATCACACGCGTGCTAAAGTCGTGGCGCATCGTGCAATTACCACGCATCGCATCGCCAATCAAATGATAATGTTGCCAAGCTTCTTTCAGCTCGCCACCCGCTTTTACCGATGTCAAAATGTGTTCCGAGCTTTCAATCTCGAATTCGCCATCCATCAGCGCAGATAATTGGTCTTTCATAGTGTCACTCCTAGCATTTTGTTACCCTGCATAAATTACCCCTAATTTACATCCCTAATTTACCAACGCCTGCCGTCGTGTGTATCTAACAACGGTTTTAACTTCAACGCAATCGTCTCGCGCGCCCTAAAAATACGTGAGCGCACCGTGCCAATCGGACATTGCATCACGTCTGCAATCTCTTCGTAGCTCAAACCTTCCATTTCGCGTAGCGTAATCGCTGTGCGCAATTCCTCGGGCAAACTCGCCACCGTATCATTCACAGTTTGCGCGATTTCCTTGGTCATCAGCGCGGTTTCTGGCGTTTCCATGGTGCGCATTTCGCTGCCATCTTCAAAATTTTCTACGTCGTCAATGTCAACCTCTTGCAATACTTGCGGCCTACGCCCTTGCGAAACCAAGTAATTCTTCGCCGTGTTAATGCCAATTCTGTACAGCCAAGTGTAAAACGCGCTATCACCTCTAAAATTATGCAGCGCGCGATAAGCTTTAATAAAGCTTTCTTGCACGATGTCTTCTACTTCCGCTTGGTCGCGCACCATGCGGCTAAGCAAGCGCCCCAGCTTGCGGTGGTATTTTTCCACCAGCATGCCAAACGCCTTTTTGTCGCCCGCCTGCGCGCGCTCCACCAACACTTGGTCAAGCTCACGATTCCCATTCACTGGCTGATCGTTTGGCTTATCCGCCATCGAGGTACCGCTCCCTGTTTTTGTTTCGCCTATATTATTCGGCGTAATGCCGCTATTATACGACGATAGCGCGGGCGCCACGAAGCCTGTACGGGTTAATTCCTCAATATTTCTCGTTTGTAGCATTTTCTCTCCCAGCTAAAATTAAATATCTGAACATTTTTCTTTACTAGCCTTAGTTAAAAGACCTCGTTACACTCTCATTAGTTCATTCATTTTAGCAATCATGACCCAAGCATTCGATGTACTCATTATTGGCAGCGGCCTTGCAGGCTTAACGCTAGCGCTGCAAGTGGCAGACACGAAAAAAGTGTGTCTGGTAAGCAAGCGTGAAATAAGCGATAGCGCCAGCAGCTGGGCGCAAGGCGGCATTGCGGCAGTGCTTAATAGCGAAGATTCGGTTGAAGCGCATATTCAGGACACGCTCATCGCGGGCGCAGGTTTGTGCGATGTCGCCATTACGCGCATGGTGGCAGAACAAGGTCGCGAAGCCGTAGAATGGCTAATTGAGCAAGGCGTTGGCTTTACGCGGGATACCGACAGTACATTACACCTCACGCGCGAAGGCGGTCACAGCCATCGTCGCGTGGCGCATGTGGCGGATGCCACAGGCCACGCCGTGCAAAAAACCTTGGCGCAAAAAATCCGTGAACACAAGAATATCCATATTTTAGAAAATCACATTGCTGTCGATTTAATTACCACAAAAAAACTCAAAAAAACTAATGAAAACAGCTGCTTGGGTGCATACGTGCTGGATAACAGCAACGGCAAAGTCATGACCATCGGCGCGCAGCAAACCATTCTCGCTACAGGCGGTGCTGGCAAAGTATATTTGTACACGACGAACCCCGACGTGAGTACTGGCGACGGCATTGCCATGGCTTGGCGCGCGGGTTGCCGCGTGGCGAACATGGAATTTATTCAGTTTCACCCGACTTGTTTATATCATCCACAAGCTAAATCGTTTTTAATTTCCGAAGTGGTGCGTGGCGAAGGTGGCTTACTCAAATTACCAGATGGCACGCGCTTTATGCCTGAGCATGACCCACGTGAAGAGCTCGCGCCGCGCGATGTAGTCGCGCGCGCCATTGACTTTGAGATGAAAAAACGCGGTCTAGATTGCGTGTATTTAGACATCACGCACAAGCCAGCCGCCTTTATTAAAGAACACTTCCCCAATATTTACGAGCGCTGTCTAAGCTTGGGCATTGATATTACCAAACAGCAAATTCCCGTGGTGCCAGCGGCGCACTATAGCTGTGGCGGCGTGATGACGGACGACAAAGGCCTCACCGACATCGCCAACTTATACGCCATTGGCGAAACCGCTTGTACGGGCTTGCACGGGGCTAATAGGTTAGCGAGTAATTCACTATTGGAATGCCTAGTGTTTGGTCGCGCGGCTGCGCAGCATATCCTGCAAGCCAATAACCATGCGCTTCCCAGCCTACCTGTTTGGGATGAAAGTCGCGTAACAGACGCGGATGAAGAAGTGCTGATTACGCATACTTGGAACGAATTACGCCGCTTTATGTGGAACTACGTCGGCATTGTACGCACCAACAAACGCCTTAGCCGCGCGCTGCACCGTATTGATATGCTGCGCGACGAAGTGAACGAGTTTTACAAAAATTTTAGAGTAAGTAACAATTTAATTGAGCTTCGTAACTTGCTGCAAGTGGCTGAACTTATTGTAAAAAGCGCGATTGAACGCCATGAGAGCCGCGGCTTGCACTACAGCAAAGATTATCCTGATTTGTTGCCCGATGCCTTGCCCACCGTACTGACGCACGACGCCGACCAAAACCGTCATTTCAGCTTGCTCGACAATTAAACTATTTAACCAAACCATAAGCCAATTGAAGCGCCTACTTTTTTGCTTGCTTTTTATCAGCCTAAATGCGGCTGCCAAACCCATCATTACTTACGTTTACGATGGTGATACCGTCAAAATTCTCGATAATAATATTGAATACAAATTACGCCTTACCGACATCGATGCCCCAGAAAAATCACAAACTTATGGCTTAAAATCGCGCAGAGCGCTGATAAAACTATGTCTGGGAGCCAATATCTATGCGGTTCTCAGCGGCACAGATAAATACCAGCGACGCTTGGGAAAGCTTGAATGTAACGGCCAAGACGCAAGTTTATTCATGGTGCAGAATGGCCATGCTTGGTTTTATCAGCACTATTCAGCCAGCAGCGTATTGCTTGTTGCCGAACAAGAAGCACGTAAAAATCAATTGGGTTTATGGGAAGAAAACAAGCCCACGCCGCCATGGATTTGGAGACATGAGTCTTGGCGCAAAAACCACCCGCACTAATGTAGGAGCGATGTTTACATCGCGAACAATTCGCGCAATAAATTGCGCTCCTACAAAAAGCGAAGAATCCAGCAAAAAAACTGCAAATCTATTAAAATATTGTATTCATTCAATAAAGCCCTAGGAAATCTTATGCAAATCGCCATGAACACCGTTGTTACCATGACTTACGAACTTAAAAATAGTGACGGCGAAGTGCTGGAAAGCAGCACCGAACCAGTCGCCTACCTGCACGGCGGCTACGACAATATCTTCCCAAAAGTGGAAGAAGCCATGCACGGCAAAAACGTCGGCGATACCATTTCAGTGAGCTTAGAGCCTGTGGACGCATTTGGCGAATACGACGAAGAGTTGGTGCAAATGGAAGACGCAAAACAATTTCCCGCCAAAGATTTAAAAGTGGGCATGCAATTTGAAGGCGAAGATGAAACTGGCGAAGTGATTTTATACACCGTGACCGAAATTGCCGACAACAAAGTAGTGGTCGATGGCAACCACCCTTGGGCGGGCGAACGTTTATTGTTTACCGCTACCGTTACTGACGTGCGTGCGGCGATTGCAGAAGAAGTGCGTCATCAGCACGTACATGGCGCGGGTGGGCATCACCATTAAATGTAATGTATTTACTATATTATTTTAGGATGTATTAATAAAGCATAACAATATGATTTTATTAACTATATTTAATTTTATTAAAAAAAAACATTTCTTGATGCAAGGTTTTGCGTCAAATAAGATGTCTACTTTACGTTATGCAATTTCAACAAATAGGTCGCAGTAATGAATATTCCGATTGATGCCGTCAACTCTGCTATGAACTTTGCGGGTGGCATATTGGCACTAGTGGCGGCTATTCTTGCAATAGTGGGCGCAACACTTCCAAAAGAGAAAGCTGCCGCCGCAATAGCCAACCTACGCGCCAAAACCATAAGCTTTACTATCGTTGGGTCTGCTATATCCTCTGCAATTTCTGCCGCGGCTTTTGACTCGCCAAGCGTTGCATTATTTTTCATTTTAATTTGCGCCTCTTTAACATCTATACAGTTCTTGCGCGGTAAAGAGCCTGCAACAAGAGTAGAAACTTTTATGCTCATTATTCAAATTACCATTCTTCTCGCATTTTTTATTATGCATATGCTACTACGCATCATTTCGGTAATTGAGCGGCTTGCATAACCCATCACTCAAGCTCGCGTAGGTTGGGCTACCGCGATTGTTGGGTTACGCTTCGCTAACCCAACCTACAAAGACACAGCAAGCATAACTTGCAAACCTGATTAAAACTGAGTATTCTGAGCATTGATAAGAGCTTGTGGGTATTTATCACACTTATTGAGAAGGAATCGCCACAGAACTCGTAGGGCGGATTAGAGCTCGTAGGGCGGATTAGCTTGGCGTAATCCGCCGAATGTGTGTAATACAAAATCCTAAAAAAGTTCCTTCGGCGCAATACGCTACGCTATTGACGCCCTACAGCCCGCATAGATATTGGCTCACAGCGCATCACTTAATTCAAACGTTGTGCCTTCTTGACAATCTTTATAATGTACATACAATGTACAGATGATAAAGTTTGAGTGGGATACAACTAAAGCTAATTCAAACAAGAAAAAACATGGCGTTTCGTTTGAAGAGGCTCAATCTGTTTTTTATAACGAATTTGCCGTGCAATTTTTTGATGGTGAAGCGCCGAACAGGAAGATAGATTTTTGATGCTTGGTTTTAGCGATGAAGCGCGCTTGCTGATTGTGTGCCATTGCGAACGAAATCAAGGAAACATCATCCGAATTATCTCAGCCAGAAAAGCCACCAAAATTGAAGGTAAATATTACCGAGGAATTAAACCATGAAAACTGAATATGATTTATCAACCATGAAATCTCGTAAAAACCCCTATGCGGCCAAGCTTAAAAAATCGGTCACGATGCGTTTGAGTGAGGATGTTATTGGTTATTTCAAACAAATGGCAGACGAAAAAGGCGTTCCATATCAAAGCCTTATAAACCTCTACCTGCGTGATTGTGTTTTAAGCCATAAGAAAATTGATATTTCTTGGCAAACAGCGCCCTAACCCATCGTTAAAGCGGGACGCGCTAAAGCGCGCCTTTTACGCCAGAACTCGTAGGGCGGATTAGCTTGCGTAATCCGCCGCATGAAAATGCTACAAATCCTAAAACCCTTCCTTCGGCGCAATACGCTAAGCTATTGACGCTCCCCGGCTCAATCATTCGAGGACAGGCTCTACAAAAGCGAAGCAAGCAGCTTGCAAACCTGAATAAAACTGAGTATTCTGAACATTGATAAGATTTTGTGGGTATTTATCACACTCATTGAAAAGGAATCGCAACAGATGTTAAAAGTGTTTGCCTTTGTTTTTCTCGTATTTTCACAATCTGCATTGGCAGAATCGGACGAAATATATCGCTGTGGCAATAACACTTTTCAAAGCATACCTTGTGTTTACACTAAAAACAAACCAGCAAGTGATAAGTCGCAATCGGAAGCAAAACCCTTAACAGGCATTCAAAAACACAACAAAGCGAGCAAACCAAAACCTTTGTCCGTGACACCAAAGGTTGAGCCCGTAATAGCGCCTACAACGCCTGCGCCACCCGTTGTTACAAAAAAACCACCCGTTGCAGCGCCACCAGCACCAAAACCAGTGGCCGAACCTGTTGTAGAAAAACTACCTGTAGAAAAGCCAGTAAGCATGCCGCCTGTTACCTTGCCTGAACCCGCGCCAGTTAAAGCGCCTGAACCACTTGCCGAAACCGCTGCGCCTGAACCTGTTGCAGAACCAATTAAAACAGAGGAAGCGCCAACAAAAACACAAGGACAACTGGGCGTTTGTGACTCGCTTAAGGCTGGCCTAGACAACATTGCCAACCAAAGAAAAAATGGCACTGGTGACGAATTTGACCTAAACCGTCAACAAAAAGAGTTAGAAAACGTAATGAAACAATCAGGTTGCTAGCGGCAACGCACACTACATTCACAATATGTTTTTTTAGAAAACTCCCCAGTTACATTCCCAACCCGTAAGTTTGAAGTAAGTATTCGCGCGTATTGTTGTGCTTACAAGGTCAGAGATGCACGCAATGTAACTAGCATTTAACATCTTTAAAAATACTTACACTTAAATTTAAGGGAGATATTATGCATTACATTGTTATGTTGGTAGTTGGTATTGTGGTAGGTGCAATTGCTAGGTTTTTAGTGCCTGGTGCGGAGCACATGGGTTTGCTGATGACAGGTGCTTTAGGCATTGCAGGTTCTTACGTGGGCGGCTTTATTAGTAGTCAAGTATTTAAATCTTCCGATGGTCAATTTCACCCTGCTGGCTTTGGTTTTGCAATTGTCGGCGCGTTTATTTTGTTATTTGTAGTCAAACACTTCTCACATCTTTAATTCAAATAAAAGGAAACATCATGTTTAAAAAATTACTCCTCATATTTGCACTCGCATTTTGGGCGCAATTGGGCTTTGCAGCTACTGAGGTGAATACTGCTGACAAATCAACTTTGCAAGCGGTTAAAGAGGTTGGCCAACAAACGGCTGATGCGATTGTGGCAGAGCGATCAAAAGGCGGTAAATTTAAGGATTGGGATGATTTAGTAAAACGTGTTAAAGGCGTAGGCCCTAAAAATTCTGTATCTATGTCTCAAGCGGGCTTAACAGTGAATGGTCTAGCTAAACCAAACACGCCAGCTAAACAGGCACCAAAGCCGACAGTCACTGATAAGTCGAAAAAAGACGATAAGCCAGTGTCCGATGTAAAAAAAGACACTACTGCAAAAAAAGACACAACAAAAAAATAAATAACGATTAACGAATGAGTTAAGCCGACTTTAAAAGCGGCTTTTTCTTAAATTGACGGAGCAAATATGGGTGAAGAGTTCGAAGTAAGTGGTCCGCACGAAGAGGCGCTGGAACATGCAACAAAACATGCGCATGAAAGAAGTGATGACTTTGCGGGCAATATCGCAGTCATCACCGCTATTTTAGCAACCTTAGGTGCTTTATTTAGCTACGAGGCGGGCAATACACAAGCCACCGCCGCCTTGTATAAAAATGACGAGGCGATTAAAAAGACCGAGGCCTCTGATAAATGGAATTATTACCAAGCGAAATCTAACAAACAAAATCTGGCCGAACTCGCCATCAGCATACCAGGTGTGGATATTAAGAAGTATCAGGATAACATTACAAAATATCAAACGGAAAAAGAGCAAATTAAAAAAGAAGCAGAAGCTTTGGAAGCTGAAGCTAAGACCTTTGGTGAACAATCCGAAGCCACTTTGCATCAGCATCATCGTTGGGCATCTGCCATGACCGCTTTGCAGATCGCTATTTCCTTAGCCGCCATATCACTGCTTACGCGTAAAAAATGGCTTAAAAATGGCGTATATGCGGTGGGAACGGTTGGGTTGATATTTGCAGTAATGGCGTTTTTACATATTTAATTTTTTTGAGAAAATTTTAATCATGCGCTCGCAGTTTTTTAACAAACATCCACACTCCAGACTCATTATTGCCATCGTGTTAGGTGCATTGGCTACTTTCTTCTTGCCTGCTTATTTACGTGATGTCACTAAAGTACTCATTGCCTGGAACACCAGCATTTGGCTTTATTTAGCGATGATGGCTTGGCTGATGTTGCGCGCGGATCACATCAAAGTGATTCAGATCGCCAATCAGGAAGACGAGCGTGGTATCGTGATATTAACTATGCTTTCTATCGCTGCGCTAGCGAGCTTGGCTGCAATTGTGTTGGAGCTTTCCACCACCAAACAGTTGAGTCAATTAAAACTGCTTCATTACTTATTCACGTTCAGCACCATATTTGGCTCTTGGTGTTTTGTAAGTACCATGTTTGCCGTGCATTATGCGCACATGTATTATCAAATGCCCGCAAAGCCACGCCCATTAAGCTTTCCAAATGAAGATTTGCCTGATTACTGGGATTTTTTATATTTCTCGTTTACCATTGCGGTTGCTGCGCAAACTTCTGATGTCTCTATATGCAACCGAGAAATACGCAAAATTGTCCTGTTTCAATCTATTTTAAGCTTTATTTTTAATGCAGCGATTATTGGCCTATGTATCAATATCGCCGCCAGCTTAATAAATTAGCAGCGTGCATTTCAACAAGAGGGGAGTCTGCCCTTAATGACTTTTTTGTGCTGCCCGCTGCTTAAATATTAAAATACACACCACAATAAACACAAATAACGCCGCAGATGCGCTATAACGGCTTAAATTCAAACCACCTTTGGCAATCGGTTTATCCAAGAAATCCCCCACCACCGCGCCCAAAGGCCTTGTCAAAATAAACGCTGCCCAAAATAGAATTGTGTGCGAGATTTTCGTCCAGTAATACGCAGCTACCACCGACAATAGTAAGCCACTAAACACAACTGCCGCGCCAGTGTAGCCCATACCCGCGGTGTCCGCCGTCCAATCGCCAAGCGCCGTGCCTAGCGTTTGCGAGAACATAATCGTCACCCAGTAAAACATCTCGGCCTTAGGTGTGCTGACGGTATTAATAGAGACTGAACCCAGTGTGCGATGCCATACAAAAAGCGAGGCCATGAGCAAGGCAAAAAGCAGCGTGGAACCGCCCGTGTAGCCGATACCTAAAGAGCGATCCGCATAATCGGCCAGCGTGGTGCCCACTGTGGTGGTGGCAACAATCGTTGTCCAGTATAAAAACGGATGAAACTCTTTGGCCTTGATTTGCGCAAGCACAAAGGCGATAAAGATGGCTGCAAAAATCGCCGTGCCGACCAAATAGCCTAAATCCATCGACATAGAAACCGCATCGCCGCCCGTCTCTCCCAGCGTGGTTGCCGCGATTTTGATAATCCAGAAAACCAAAGTCACCTCAGGCACTTTGCTTAGCGTTTCTTTTAAACTCATACTTTCTCTCTCACCCGTCATTCCCGCGCAGGCGGGAATCTAGGCGATTTTCTCAATTTAACTGGATTCCCGCGTGCGCGGGAATGGCGATTGAATTATAACAGTCCTTTTAAGTTGTACAACAATTCCAGCGCTTGCTTAGGCGTTAAATCGTCTGGATGAATCGCCTCCAACTCAACAACCACAGGGTGTTGCGGCATTTCGGCAGTTTGCGGCGCGGCCACAAACATATCCATATTATGGCTGGTTTGAATCTGATTATTTTCTAACTGCGTGAGTTTTCGTTTTGCCGTGGCGACAACAGATTTTGGAATGCCAGCCAATTGCGCCACTTGAATACCGTAACTTTGGTTAGCCGCGCCCGCTTCCACTTTATGCAAAAATACAATGCCCTTGTTTTCACTTGAGCCATGTTCTACCGCATCCAAATGCACATTCGCTGCTTGTTTGTAGTCATCTACAATGCGCGTGAGCTCAAAATAATGCGTGGCGAATAATGTGAGCGATTTATTCTTATCTAACAATTGCTTAGCCACTGCCCAAGCCAAGCTTAAGCCATCAAACGTGCTCGTTCCGCGCCCAATTTCATCCAGTAACACTAAACTTTTCTCTGTCGCGTTGTGTAGAATATTGGCAGTTTCCGTCATTTCTACCATAAACGTCGAACGTCCGCCCGCCAAATCATCACTTGCGCCGATGCGTGTAAAGATACAATCAATTTCGCCGATTTTAGCTGAAGTTGCTGGCACATAGCAGCCACAATAGGCAAGCAACACAATCAAAGCAGTTTGCCGCATAAAGGTTGACTTGCCGCCCATATTCGGGCCAGTAATCAATAGCAATTGTCGATAAGGGTTCAAACTAACATCGTTCGACACAAACGGCTGCGTGATGCTTTCGACTACTGCGTGACGTCCAGCCACAATTTCCAAACTTGCTTCGCTGATAAATCGCGGCTGAATATAATTTAAAGCTTCAGCGCGTTCAGCAAAACAACATAAAACATCTAGGCTGGCAACCGCGCCGCTATTGGCTTGCAGGGCAGGTATGTATTGCGCCAAATCATCTAAAATTTGCGCATAAAGCATTTTTTCACGCGCCAGCGCGCGCTCATTGGCGCTAAGCACCTTGTCTTCAAACGACTTCAATTCTGGCGTAATAAATCGTTCGGCATTTTTTAGCGTTTGGCGGCGGCGATATTCTGCAGGCGCGTTTTCGGCTTGCGCGCGACTGATTTCGATGTAAAAACCATGCACGCTGTTAAATTCCACTTTGAGATTTTGCAAGCCAGTACGCGCTTTTTCAGCCGCTTCATATTGCAGCAAAAAGTCGCCATGATTGGTTTGCAGGCCGCGCAATTCGTCCAGCTCCGCATCAAAACCATCTGCAATCACACCGCCATCACGCAGCAAGGACGAGGGTTCTGGCTTAATTTCTTGCAAAATTTGTAGAGCAATTTGCGGTGGATTTAAGTGTTCCGCCAGCGTCTGCAACAAGCTGCATCGTGCGTTTTTTAGCGCAGTTTGCAACGTCGGAAGCTGCGCCAAGCTATCGCGCAACGCAGATAAATCGCGCGGTCGCGCGGTTTTAAGCGCAATGCGTGCTGTAATGCGCTCAATATCGGCAATATGCCTGAGAGGCTCATGGATATTGGCTCGCAGGCCTATGTTTAAAATATCCGCAACCGCGTCATGACGTTTTACCACCAAGTTTTGGTCGCGCAAAGGATGATGTAACCAATGCCGCAAAAGCCGCGCGCCCATTGGTGTTTGCGTGGTGTTAAGTAGCGAATAAAGCGTCGGAGCGGCCTCGCCACGTAGCGTGACATCAATCTCCAAATTGCGCCGCGTAGCAGCATCGAGCTGAATATATTGGCTGTGGAGTTCAACACGCAAGGCGCTAATATGCGGCAAAGCCGTGCGCTGCGTGTGCTTGACGTATTCCAGCAATGCGCCCGCGGCAGCAATTGCAGCAGTCAAATCCACACAGCCAAAGCCCGATAAATCGCGCGTGTTGAGTTGCTTGGTTAAAGTTGTTGTCGCCGCACTCAAATCGAATTGCCAAGGCGCAAGCCGTTTTTTTGGCGCTTTATATAAAGTTATTGCTGCATGGTTTACATCATCCGCACATACAATTTCGGCTGGATTAATACGCTCAAGCTCTTGATTTAATTGACCAACTGCAATTTCAGAAAGCACAAATTCGCCAGAAGCCAAATTCAGTCTTGCGAGACCAACCAAACCTTCGCCAAAACATATTGCAAGCAGATTATTGTCGCGTGTTTCGTCCAACAGCGCCGCATCTGTGAGCGTGCCTGGCGTTAAAATGCGCGTGACAGCGCGCTCGACCGGACCTTTACTTACGCCAACCTCGCCCACTTGCTCGCAAATCGCCACCGCTTCGCCCAACTTGGCCAGTTTGGCTAAATATTGCTCCGCCGCGTGATATGGCACGCCCGCCATCTTAATAGGCTCGCCATTACTGCTGCCTCGCTGCGTGAGTGTAATGCCTAGCAAGCGCGCGGCTTTCACGGCATCCTCAAAAAACAGCTCATAGAAGTCGCCCATGCGATAAAACAGCAGCATGTCAGGGTGCTGAGCTTTTAAGCCCAGATACTGGCGCATCATCGGCGTGTGAGAGGATAAATCGGCTTGCGTTTGAGTTGGTTTGGTTGCCACGGGTCAATTATTCTAATGTCTGTATTGGTGTTTATATTGGCATTTTGCTTGAACTGGTCAAATTCTCAACAGTTATTGTAGATTTTTCATCATTATATTCGCATATAACAACTAATTATATAAAAATTACCTATTAAATCAATAGTTTAAAAAAATTTTACGCTGGCACACAAACTGCATTAATAAGTTTGTAGCAATCCACTTTTTAGGAGAAACAGCATGTCATCGAATCATTATGAAGTTTACGCAGAGTTTTTAATTGAATGCCGCAAAGCGATGGGGCCACTCAACTTTGAAAAATTGGCTTTTGATGAAGAATATCAATATGAATTTTTTAATCGCATATTGGCCAGCGCCAATGACGATATTTTGGATATGGCCGATTTGGTCAGCCGCGAACTGGGTAAAGAAGTAATCACGCACTAAATGATTAAAAAGGCAATGCCAACGTGATTTTTCTGTGGTCGCGGCTAGGGTTTTAGCGCGGCTCTTTTTAAAACTACTTAGGCGATTTCAAACTCTCTGTTAAATGCGGCGCCAGTGTTTGCAACATTTGCGCGAATATTTTAGGGTTAGCCGCAACGATATTGCCAGTTTTTAGCCAGCTTTCGTTGCCTTCAAAATCGCCCACAATGCCGCCCGCCTCTTGCACCAGCAAGCCGCCAGCGGCAATATCCCAGCTAGATAATCCAATTTCAAAAAAGCCGTCTGTCCAACCCACGGCCGTATAAGCCAAATCCAACGCGGCTGAGCCTGGGCGGCGAATGCCCGTGGTGGCTTTAATCATATCTTTCAACATACCCATATAGGTATCTAAATGTTTAAAATCGCGAAACGGAAAACCTGTGGCAATCAAACTTTGCTGTAATTTGGTGCGCGCACTCACGCGAATTCTTTTATCATTCAAAAATGCACCGCGACCTTTGGTGGCGGTAAATAAATCGTTGCGCACAGGGTCGTAAATCACCGCTTGTGTCAGCACGCCCTTTTGCTGCAAGGCAATGCTGACGCAGTATTGCGGGAAATTATGCAAAAAATTTGTCGTGCCGTCTAGCGGGTCGATAATCCAAATATTTTCCGCGTCTTTGTTGGTATCGCCGCTCTCTTCGCCCAAAAAACCGTGATCTGGGTAAGCATGTTTTAGCGTATCAATAATCGCCTTTTCGGCTGCGTGATCAACCTCACTGACAAAGTCGTTATAGGTTTTAGTCTGAATTTTAAGCTGACCTAAATCGCGCGCAGCAAAATTAATAATATCGCCCGCTTGGCGCGCCGCCTTCACGGCGACGGATAACATGGGATGCATAATGAATTTTCGTAAAGAGCTGTTAAAATGCTATTTTAGCATTTTTAGCGTCTTTCCCAAAATTGAACTCAGTCGATATTTTTAGCAACATTAGAATCGTCCTTTGCGCCACTAGCCATCCGGGTAATATTGGCTCTGCCGCGCGCGCCATGAAAACCATGGGCTTTAGCCAACTCTATTTAGTACAGCCGCAAAAATTCCCCGATGCACAAGCCACCGCACTGGCCACTGGCGCGGCGGATTTACTCGAGAATGCGATTGTGACAGAAACTTTAAGCGAAGCCCTTGTTGGCTGCGCATTTGCGATTGGCTTGAGTGCGCGCAAGCGTTATTTAAGCCACGAGAATGTAAACGTGCACGAAGCTGCCCTGCAAGCCAATAAATACGCGGCTTCCCAGCCTGTTGCCTTTGTGTTTGGCACAGAAATGAGCGGTTTAACCAATGCCGAGCTGGATTGCTGCCAATTGCTCGCCATGATCCCCGCGAACCCAGAATATAGCTCGCTTAACCTCGCTGCCGCGGTGCAAATTGTGTGCTACGAGTTACGCATGCAAATACTAGGCGGTACGCTGGAAGGCAATAGCAATAAGGCTTACGGCCTTGACGATGCCGCACCTGAGCTTGCTACTAACGATGATTGTGAGCGCTTTTACGCACATTTGGAAGAAACGCTTCTGCATATTGGCTACCTTAACCCCAACGCACCAAAAAAACTATTCGAGCGTTTACGCAGACTTTACTCCCGCGCGCGGTTGGAAAAAGAAGAAATCAACCTACTGCGCGGCGTACTCTCACTAACGCAAGCGCCGCGAAAGCACAAGAAATATTAATCCCGGGTAGTGTCTCAGTTTGAAATATTTATTTTTTTAAATTAAACTTTGTTGCCTTTTATCATCAACTACTTGCTCAGCAGATTTAACTATATCCACTCTAGCCATTGGTAAGTCTATTCGATTGCCTTCCAAAATATTTTCAATGGTAATAATTTGAATACGGTCATCCTCGCGGTTTAGCAAAGGGTGTTTATACTTACCTACAGCTACAACCTCTTTCAGCATAGATGCGGTTGGTTTATCCATTGTGATTAGTATACCAAACTCAGATTTTTCACGTTGCCTATCGCTATTTAATGTGGCAATCGTACTTCTATTAGCTCCACCAGATTTAACTTGAAAGATAGCTTTACCATTTACTGTGTTGGATATAAGAAAATAAGCAACCCCATCAATACCGCCATCTGCACCTTTTTTATCATTGATACGCGCCTGATTTTTTGAGTAAGTGAGCACTGCCCATTTTTCAAATTCTTTACGGGTTTTATCATCTTTGCGATTAGCTAAAGCAATTGCTGAGTTAATGTCCTTTGGTACACCGTCAAGATAAATATTTGACTCTATGTCTGCCCATTCGTTTGGGTATCTGTCCTCTAAGCGTTTCAGTATCAAGCTAATGCTTTGATAGGTTATATCAATACCTATCCATTTTCGCTTTAATCTTTGTGCCACTGCAACCGTCGTGCCGCAGCCACAATAGGCATCCAAAACAGTATCACCTTCGTTGCTACTTGCTTTTATAATGCGATCCAATAAAGTTTCAGGTTTTTGGGTTGGGTAACCAAGCCGCTCAGGGTGGGTTGTTGATAGCATTGAAATTTCCCACCAATCTTTTATCCCAGCCCAGGAGTATGTTCCTCTTTCATCTTTGAAATACTGAACCTTTCCGCCTTGACCCCCACCAGATTGCCCGTAAGATTTTTCCTTTTCATAATTAAAGACGAATACACTACTTTTGCTATACCTAAAAATAACATCATGTTTTTTTGCAAAATTAAATTTTGATGCCCCGCCACTTTTATAACACCACACAATTTCATTCAAAAAATCTCCGCCTTGCCCACAAAACACTCCATCTAACACTAATTTAAGGTAGTGCGATGCAGTTGGGTCGCAGTGCAAATAAAAACTTCCTGTGGGTTTTAAGACGCGGTGAATTTCAACAATGCGTAACGTCATGTGAATCAGGTAGGCAAGCAAATCACCTTCACCTAACACTTTATGCAAGCCTCTAATAAGCTCTACGGTTTGGTTGGTAAATTTACCATTTTGTAAATTAGTAATATCAGTGATGTAATTAAATCCATCAATTGCCTCATCGCCCCATTCCCATGTATCCATAAAGGCTTGTGCTTGTGCTTTATCACCGCCATCTGTGCCTAAGTTGTTGTAAATCTGAAAGTAGTTACGTTTGGAATTAAACGGCGGGTCTATATAGCATAAGTCCACACTTTCCGTGGCAACCTTGCGACGCAAAACTTCTAGGTTGTCACCGTAATAGAGTTGATTTTTATCTAATGGATAGGTAAGCTTGGCTTGGCTTGGCTTGGCTTGGCTTGGCTTGGCTTGGCTTGGCTTGGCTTGGCTTGGCTTGGCTTGGCTTGGCTTGGC
>JAYVSZ010000060.1:0-2425 GCA_043774925.1 Methylophilaceae bacterium
AAATATTCGAGTAGCTTTAACTGCTTCTTTCTTAATAGCTTACAATGACTTAAGCGCATTTAATTAGCATAGCATTTATGCTAATCTACTACAGCCCCATAAATTTTAAAACAATGCCACAACTAATAGTTGTTAACTATATGATTTTTATTTAAAAATTAAAATTAACATCTTTGGCTACGAACCAAGGGGCAGGAGTTCGAATCTCTTTGGGCGCACCATATAAAACAAGGGGTTAGCTTTATTGCTAACCCTTTTATTTTATTGGTGCAGACACGCTGGGAACACGTTTTATGAGGGACTAGTATTGAAACATTATGCTTTCTTGCTTTCTAAGTATTTACGCCAACTTCCTAGCGCAGTAATGTTTTCTGCATCTAGTGTGGCGTAATGCTCACAGATAAAGCCATTGACCAAACTATTATCGAACAGTTGTAAAGTGCCAAACCCAAGGGGTGCAGGTACGCTGGCGACAAATTTGCCATAATTTTCAATCGGTAATTGCCACACTTCTAGGTCAATCGCGCTACCGCTTTGCGCTACACGCAATAGGCCAGGCCTAGCAGGCGTAAAGCCGTTAAGTTTAAATAACTTGTAATTTGGCGCGGTTTTTGTGGCTATCAAAAACTCACCGCCCAGCGCCACCAGTTGCGGGTTGAGCGGCAAGCCTTGCATGTGTGCGCCGCATACGGCGACTTTAAACATTTCTGTCATATTCATTCCCAATTCATTTTAATTATCAAAGCGTTTTGCCAATTGCAAAAGTGCGTTATCGCTAAAAGCAGGTGCGCAAAGGGTAATGCCAAACGGTAAACCATTGCCTTGAAAGCCAGCAGGCGCCGCGATTGCGGCCAAATCGAGCAGGTTCATAAAGTTGGTGTAATAGCCCAAATTACTATTGGTTTGTACGGGATTGGCGTTTACTTCGTCAATTGTGTAAATAGTGCCTACGGTGGGCGTAAGCATCACATCCACATGTTGCCAAACTTTAGCCGCCTCACGTTGTAGGGCTTTCAGTTTGTAAAGCGCGTTAAAAGTATCTGCCGCGTTAAATTTTGCGGCATTGCCAATAATTTGCCGCGTAACAGGAAAAATAGCCTCTGGTTTTTCTTCAAAAAAAGGCTGAATCGCAGCGTAGCGCTCTGCCACCCACGGGCCTTCGTACAGCAGGCGTGCGGTTTGCAAAAATGGTGCAAAATCAATTTCTACCGCCTTGCCGCCTATACTTTCTAGCTTGGCGATGGCTTTTTTAAATAGCTGCGGCGTTTCTGCATTAGCAAAAAACTCTAGCTGATCGGCCTGCGGTACGCCAAATATAAAGCTGGCTTTAAATAGCGGCGCAGTTTGCGCACACTCGCGTGAGTACGCATCGCTTGCATCAAAGCCTTGTGCTGCTGCCAAAACTGCTTCTGCATCTTGCACATTATTTGCGAAAATTGAAACGCAATCTAGCGTGCGACAAGCTGGCACAACACCTGTGGTGCTGAGCAAGCCTAAACTAGGTTTAACGCCAACCAAATTGTTAAACGCGGCAGGCACGCGACCAGAACCTGCCGTATCTGTACCCAAGCTAAAACTCGCTAACGCAAGCGCAACAGCAACCGCCGAGCCCGCGCTAGAGCCGCCAGAAATATAAGCGGGATTGATGCTATTTTTACCTGCCCCATAAGGTGAGCGTGCGCCCACCAAGCCTGTGGCAAATTGATCTAAATTAGTTTTTCCGATTGGAATTGCACCAGCACTAATGAGCTTTTGTACCACATGCGCACTTATTTTTGGCGTGCGGGCATATTCTGCACAGCCAGCAGTGGTGGGCGTTCCAGCTAAGTCAATGTTATCTTTAATGGCAAATGGAATGCCGTAAAGGGGCAAATTTTTATCGCCTTTTTTTTCTAAAATTTTAGCAAAAACCAGCATTTGCGCCAAGCTTAAACGTGTAATCCAAATATTGTGATGTTCGGCTTGCGTGGCTTCTTGTTCAATCGCTTTATGCAAATTGTTGACGAGCTGAGTTGGTGTTAGCGCGCCAGATTGATACTGCTTTTTTAAGTGTGAAATTTCTAAGTTCATTTTTCATTCTCTGCAATCACTAATAAATTTTGCCCAGCGGCAACCGCGCCACCTACATTGCACAACACTTGGCTTATTTTTCCCGCACATGGCGCGGTAATTACAATTTCCATTTTCATAGATTCTACAATCGCCAGCACATCACCTTCGCTTACTTTATCGCCCGCTTTCGTTTGCATTTGCCACAAATTACCCGCCACATGCGAGGCTATTGCACGCTGCCCCTCTGCCAAAATCAGCGCATCAGATTGGTCATTCGCTACCTCATTCTCGCTGCTGTAATTGGCTTGGCCTGTGGCTATCCAGCGCTCACGCTCTGCCTCAAACGCCGCTTGCTGCTTGGCTTTAAAGGTAT
>JAYVSZ010000061.1:0-12828 GCA_043774925.1 Methylophilaceae bacterium
CCCACCTCTTCCCATCTCGAACAGAGCCGTGAAACGAACCTGCGCCAATGATAGTATGCTCTTCGCATGCGAAAGTAGGTCACCGCCAAGCTATTTATATTAAAACCCCGTTGCGAATGTGACGGGGTTTTTGCTTTTAAGCAGGCTTAATCGTAAACTGCTACTATGAAGCCATTTATTCGCTATTTGCTACTTATTTTAATCGCGCTAAACAGTTCCTCAGTCTTTGCGCTGGTTGATATTTCCTGTTTGAAGTACGAGCCAGCCGTAGTCAATTTAATTGGCATTTTGAAGGCTAAAATCTACCCTGGCGCGCCTAATTTTGTGAGTGTTGAGGCGGGGGATGCGCCCGAAACGGTTTATTATATTGAGCTGCGGCCGCCGATTTGCACGATTACCAAAGAAGAAACTTGGATGCTCGGACATGAGCGGATTTCGGAAGTGCAACTTGCTATGTTGAAAATACAGTTTGATCAACTTGGCGCATATTTGGGTGGTGTGGTGAGCATAAAGGGTTCTTTATTCGAAGCCATGGATGGTCATCATCACACGCCAGTATTAATCGATGTTAAATCGTTTGAAGGCACTAATAAAAACGAGAGTACAGTTTCTGCCAAACCAGCAAGTGTAATAAAACCATTACCAAAAGCTATTAAGCCAATAATAGCGAAGTCGCATACCATTGTGAAAAAGAAAAAATGACTAGAATCAAATCAATAGGTATTGATATGCTAATGGGCATTCCAATTGATTGAATTCATTGGTATAATGTGTGCTGTGAAATGGGCTTTGTGCCCATTTTTTGTTTCTGCTCGGTATGCATTAAAAGCTAATGTTTTAGACAAAAGGTATGTTTGTGCAAGATTTACACACATTAATTAACGAAACGGTCGCTCAGTTAGGTTATGAGTTAGCGGATCTCGAGGTTTCTAATCGAGGTAAATTGTTACGCGTGTTTATTGACAAACTTAACCCAAAAGACGTGAAAGACAGCGTGAATATTGACGACTGTGTGCTTGTGAGCAATCAATTGGGCAACGTGTTGGCAGTTGAGCATGAGATAGATTACGACAGGCTTGAGGTTTCCTCGCCTGGCTTGGATCGCGCCTTGAAGAAGGAAGCAGATTTTGTAAGATTTGTAGGCGAGCGTGCGCATGTCAAATTGCGTGTGCCTATTGTTTTAGAGAATAAAGAAGTGAAAAAGAATTTTGTAGGGTTTTTGCGTGGCTTAGATGCAGGTGTGGTGCAATTGGATTGTGATGGTGTCATTGAAAAAATCGCTTTTACCAATATTGACAAAGCCCGTTTAAGCCCTGTATTTTAAATAAAAATAGTTTTAACATATTGAATTAATAGCATATTTATTGTTGGAGAGTTGTCATGAGTCGTGAAATTTTATTATTGGTAGATGCACTAGCACACGAGAAAAATGTAAGCAAAGAGGTGATTTTTACGGCGCTAGAGCTGGCTTTGGCTTCAGCAACTAAGAAAAAACATGATGAAAATGCTGATATTCGTGTGTCGATCAACCGCGAAACTGGCGAATACGAAACGTTTAGGCGCTGGCAATATGTCGAGTATGACTTGTTGGAAAATTCAGCATTCCAGTTTGACGAAGAGAGCGAGCATGCTAAGGGCCGTATGATTGGCGACTTTTACGAAGAACCGTTGGAGTCGATTGAATTTGGCCGTATTGGCGCGCAAGCCGCAAAACAAGTCATATTGCAAAAAGTGCGCGAAGCGGAGCGCGAGCAAATATTAGAGGACTTTTTAGCGCGTGATGAGAGCTTGGTCACTGGCGTGATTAAGCGCATGGAAAAAGGCAATGCGTTGATTGAAGTGGGTCGATTAGAGTGCATTTTGCCACGCGAGGCGATGATTCCAAAAGAAAACTTGCGTGTGGGCGACCGTGTACGTGCCTATTTGTCGCGCATTGAGCGCGGTGGCCGTGGCCCGCAACTGATCTTGTCGCGCATTGCGCCAGAATTTTTACAGCGTTTGTTTGAACTAGAAGTGCCAGAAATTGAAGAAGGTTTGTTAGAAATTCGTGCCGCTGCGCGCGATCCTGGTTTGCGCTCAAAAATTGCAGTTAAAACCAATGATCAACGTTTAGATCCAGTGGGTACTTGCGTGGGTATGCGTGGCTCGCGTGTGCAAGCGGTCACCAGCGAATTGGCTGGCGAGCGCGTGGATATTGTGTTGTGGAGCATGGAGCCAGCACAATTTGTGATTAACGCGATGGCGCCAGCTGAGGTTTCTAGCATTGTGGTGGATGAAGATACGCACAGCATGGACGTAGTTGTTGATGAGGAGCAATTAGCTTTGGCGATTGGTCGTAGCGGTCAAAATGTGCGCCTAGCGTCTGAATTGACTGGCTGGACATTGAATATTATGACAGTTGACGAAGCCGCCAAGAAAAATCAGGACGAGTACTCTAGCGTCAGCCAATTGTTTATGGAAAAATTGGATGTGGACGAAGAGGTTGCCGATATTTTGGTGCAAGAAGGCTTTAGCACATTAGAAGAAATTGCCTATGTGCCGCTGGCTGAAATGGCGGAAATTGATGCATTTGATGAAGACACGATTAACGAGCTGCGTTCACGCGCACGTGCTGCTTTGCTGACTGAGGCGATTGCCAAAGAAGAAAAAGTGGAAGAAGCCGCAGAAGACTTGCTGACAATGGAAGGTATGGATGACAAGACTGCGCATCTATTGGCTTCTAAAGGCGTTTCTAAAATGGACGATTTGGCGGAATTAGCTGTAGATGAGCTGGTCGAACTGACTAATATGGACGAAGAACGCGCAAAAACGCTGATTATGACTGCGCGTGCGCCTTGGTTTATATAGTAGCCAAGGCGTAATAAGTGCGATAAGTAAAAGATAGTAAAGAAAAGTAGAAAGACCCCAATTGAAAAGACAGGTACAGTAAATGGCACAATCAACCGTAGCACAATTCGCCGCAGAGTTAGGCCTGCCAACCGCCTTGCTATTAGAGCAGCTAAAGAGTGCTGGCGTAAACAAAGCTGCCGTAGAGGATAAATTAGACGAAGCCGATAAAACTGCTTTGCTGGATTTTTTACGTAAAGAACATGGTGCTGCTGCGCCAAAAAATAAAATCACGCTGGTACGCAAACAAAATACTGAAATCAAAAAAACGGATAGCGCAGGTCGTGCGCGTACCATCCAAGTTGAAGTACGTAAAAAACGTGTGTTGGAGCGCCAAGATGCGCCAGAAGAAGCAGCTGTTCCAGTTGAAGAGTTGCCCGCAGTGTTGGTTGAGGAAATTGTGCAACCTGAACCCGTTGTGCAAGCAGCGCCAGTTGCAGAGGTGCTTGCCGCGTCAATCGTAGAGGAAACGCCAGTTGTAGCGGAAATTCAGCCGCTTATCGGCGCTGTGCCAAAATCTACAACGCTTAAAAAACAAGTGCTTAGCCCAGAGCAAATTGCTATTCGCGAGCAAGAAGCCAAACGCCACGCAACCTTACTATCGATGCAGGCAGATGACGTTCGCAAAAAGCAAGAGCTGGCGCAGCGCCGTTTGGATGATGAAGCGAAAAAGCTAGCTGAAGCTGAAGCTGCTAAAGTTAAGGCGGAAAAATTAAAAGAAGGCACGTTGCACAAGCCAGTGGCCAAAGTGGGCGCCAAGCCTGAAGTAAAAGAAGCTAAAAAAGGCAAAAGCGGTGGTACTAATAAAGACTGGAATGAAAACGAAAGTAAAAAGCGTGGCCTGAAAACGCGCGGTGCAGTTGCTGTGAACGCTGGTTGGCGCGCGCCAAAAGGCAAGCATAAATCACATCGTGATGACGATGCGGAACACGCATTTAATGCACCAACCGAAGCGATTGTGCATGAAGTTATGGTGCCAGAGACCATTTCCGTGGCCGATTTGGCGCACAAAATGGCAGTGAAAGCATCGGAAGTGATTAAAGCACTGATGGGCATGGGCATGATGGTGACAATTAACCAAGTGCTAGATCAAGAAACCGCGATTATTATCGTTGAAGAGATGGGTCACACGGCTATCGCGGCTGCGGCCAACGATCCTGAAACGTTCTTGGAAGAGGAAGCTCATGCAGAAGCGATTCTAGAGCCGCGTCCGCCAGTAGTCACAGTGATGGGTCACGTTGACCATGGTAAAACATCTTTGCTAGATTACATTCGTAAAAGTCGCGTGGTATCTGGTGAAGCAGGCGGTATTACACAACACATTGGCGCATACCACGTGGAAACCCCGCGCGGCATGGTCACATTTTTAGATACACCAGGCCATGAGGCGTTTACTGCTATGCGTGCGCGTGGTGCAAAAGCCACCGACGTGGTGATTTTGGTGGTGTCTGCCGATGATAGCGTGATGCCGCAAACCATTGAAGCGATTCATCATGCTAAAGCAGCTGGCGTGCCGTTAGTTGTCGCCATTAACAAAATTGATAAACCTGATGCCCAGCCAGAAAAAGTGAAATTGGACTTGGTCAGCCACGAGGTTGTACCAGAAGAGTTTGGTGGTGAGGTGATGTTCCGCGAGGTTTCTGCTAAAACGGGTAAAGGTATTGATGAGCTATTAGAAGCGGTATTGTTGCAAGCGGAAATTTTAGAGCTACAAGCACCCAAAAACACACCTGCTAAGGGCTTAGTGATTGAAGGTCGCTTGGATAAAGGTCGCGGCTCAGTGGCTACAATTTTGATTCAGTCTGGTACTTTGCGCCGTGGAGATATGTTGCTTGCGGGCAGTACATTTGGCCGTGTGCGTGCCATGTTAGATGAAAGCGGTGCTGAGATTCAAGAAGCTGGACCATCTATCCCAGTTGAAATTTTAGGCTTGTCGGATGTACCTAATGCAGGTGAAGAAGTGATCGTACTTAACGACGAGCGCAAAGCGCGTGAGATTGCTAACTTCCGTCAAGGTAAGTTCCGCGATGTGAAATTAGCCAAACAGCAAGCAGCAAAAATGGAAAATATGCTGGGTCAAATGATAGATGGCGAAGTGAAGACGCTTGGCCTCATCATTAAATCCGACGTGCAAGGCTCATACGAAGCACTTTCTACCAGCTTGCAAAAGCTTTCTACAAGCGAAGTGAAAGTGAATATTATTCACACAGGCGTCGGTGCAATTAGTGAATCTGATGTTAACTTGGCAATTGCTTCTAAAGCGGTGCTCATTGGATTTAGCGTGCGTGCCGATTCTGGCGCGCGTAAGTTAATTGAAGCTAACGGCGTTGATGTGCGTTACTACAACATTATTTACGAAGCGGTGGATGAAGTCAAAGCGGCCTTGGGCGGCATGTTGGCACCAGAGCAACGCGAAAGCATGATTGGTTCGGTAGAAATTCGCGAAGTATTCCGCATCTCCAAAGTGGGCGCCGTTGCTGGTTGCTACGTGCGCGATGGTCTAATTAAACGCGACTCAAAAGTGCGTGTGTTGCGCGACAATGTGATTATTCACACAGGCGAGCTGGACTCATTAAAACGCTTTAAAGACGACGTAAAAGAAGTGAAAAATAACTTCGAATGCGGCTTATCACTTAAAAACTTTAATGACATTGAAGTTGGTGACATTCTTGAAGTCTACGAAGTTGTTGAGATTGCCAGAACCCTTTAGGATACAAATCAGGAATGGCTAAAGAGTTTTCTCGAAGTAACCGTATTGCCGAGCAAATGCGCCGCGAGCTGGCCGACTTGTTGCAGTTTGAGGTGAAAGACCCGCGCGTGGGCATGGTGACCATTACTGAGATAGAAGTAACTGGCGATATGGAACACGCAAAGGTTTATTACAGCGCCCAAGCGGGCACGCCTGAGCTGCAAACGGCCATCGAAAAAACCGCAGGTTTTTTACGCACGCAATTGGCTAAGCGCATGTTGCTCCGCAAAGTGCCACAACTTCATTTTGTGTACGATTCATCCCTCGATTACGGCATGAAAATGGGAAAATTGATAGATGAGGCCTTAGCGCCAGAAAATAATCTAGAAGTTAAATTAGAATCTAAGCCCAAAAAGTCTTAACCACTTTGCAATTCAAGCGTATTAAAAAAAATATCAACGGCGTCATCCTGCTCGATAAACCATTAGGTTTTTCCTCCAATCAAGCCCTACAAAAAGTAAAATGGTTATACCAAGCAGCAAAAGCGGGCCACACTGGCACGCTAGATCCACTTGCGACAGGCTTGCTGCCAATTTGCTTGGGCGAAGCGACCAAGTTTGCCCAATATGTGACCGACGCTGACAAAACTTACATCGCAACAATTAAACTTGGCGCGACTACTACAACGGGTGATGCAGAAGGTGAGATTTTAACCTCTGCGCCAGTCGATGTCTCACATGCGCAATTTGCGGCCGCATGCCAGCAGTTTTTAGGCGAAATCAGCCAAATTCCACCCATGTATTCTGCGCTAAAATACGAAGGTAAAGCACTATACGAATACGCTAGAGAGGGCGTGGATATTGCCCGTCAGGCACGTTTTATTACCATAAAAGCAATCACAGTCAATGAATTTGCAGGCGATACTGCGCAAATTACGGTGGCTTGCAGCAAAGGTACGTATATTCGCACCTTGGCAGAAGATATTGGCGCGGCGCTGGGTTGTGGCGGGCATTTAATTGGCTTGCGTCGTACTGAAACCGCAGGGTATTTGCTTGCGCATGCGGTGACCATTGAACAACTAGAGGCGATGACAGCCGAGGCGCGTGATGCAAAGCTTTTGCCTGTGGATTCTGCGATTGAAAGCTTGCCTAAAGTCATTTTAAATACCGATTGCGCGCATTTCATCATGCAAGGCCAAGCCGTGTGGCAAGCGGGCAAAGTTCCAAATAGTGATTTGCGCTTGTATGACGAGAATAATCAATTTCTCGGTTTAGGTTTTTTGCAAGAGGACGGCAAAATTGCACCTAGACGCTTAATTAAAAGCAGCACTTAATTGTAAAAACCCCTGAAAAAACCAATACTTAACGCAACATTTAGCTTGTAAATAACTAAAAATATCGTTACAATGCGCTTCGCATCAAAAATGAATGTATTTGTGGGTAGCTAATATTCAAAGCAAGCCTGTGTTTACATTGACGACTAAGACAACAAGATAAAGGAAAAAACATGGCAACAACCGCAGCAGATCGTGCAAAAATCGTCGCTGATTTTCAGCAAGCAAAAGGTGATACAGGCAGCCCAGAAGTGCAAGTTGCGCTTTTAACTAGCCGTATTGCATACCTTACAGATCATTTCAAATCTAACAAAAAAGATAACCATTCACGCCGTGGTTTGCTTGCTATGGTAAGCCAACGTCGTCGTTTGTTAGATTATTTAAAACGTAAAGACCAAAGCCGTTATCAAACTCTGATTGAGCGTTTAAGCTTACGTAAATAATTGCTATAAATGGCTAATATGCTTATATCAAGCGGCCTTTTATAGTGGTAGCAGAAAGCCGATAGCATCGTGTATGCATCGGCTTTTTTTATTGTTAAGTTGCTAGTTGTTATTGGGTAGTGAATAACAGCTGTAGTGAATGGCAACAATTGAAAAAGGAAAACAAAATGTTTAATAAAGTCACAAAAAGTATTCAATTTGGCGCAAATACGCTCACCTTAGAAACAGGTGAAATTTCACGCCAAGCCGATGCTGCCGTGTTGGTGAGCTATGGCGATACTGTTGTTTTAGTTGCTGTTACCAGTAAATCAGAAGTGAAAGCAGGCCAAGATTTCTTTCCATTAACTGTAGATTACATGGAAAAAACTTATGCCGCAGGTAAAATTCCAGGTGGCTTTTTCAAACGCGAAGGCCGTCCTTCAGAAAAAGAAACGCTTACATCACGTTTAATCGATCGTCCATTGCGCCCACTCTTTCCAGAAGCGTTTTATAACGAAGTGCAAGTAGTTGCGACTGTAATGTCGTCTGACCCAGAAATTGATTCTGATATTCCAGCGATTATCGGCGCTTCTGCTGCCATGTCACTTTCGGGCATTCCATTTTTTGGCCCGCTAGGCGCAATCCGCGTGGGTTACATTGGCGGTGAATATGTAGTAAATCCAAGCAAAACAGAACTAGAAACCTCTGAAATGGATTTAGTGGTTGCTGCAACTGAAACCGCTGTGATGATGGTGGAAAGTGAAGCTAAAGAATTAAGCGAAGAAGTCATGCTAGGCGCAGTGGTGTTTGGTCACGAGCAAATGCAAGCGGTGATTAAAATGATTAGCGAGCTCGCACACGAAGCAGGCAAAGACGCTTGGGATTGGGCCGCACCAGAGCCAGATACTGCATTGATTGCAAAAGTGGCTGATTTAGCGGCTAAAGATGTAAACGCTGCTTTCCAAATCAAAGCAAAAGGCGAGCGTTCAGCCAAGTTAGACGAAATCAAAAACCGCGTGTTGGGTGCCTTGATTACAGAAGCGACTTCGACAGACGAAGCGAACAAAATTAAAACAGAATTTTTTAATTTAGAAGCCAAAACTGTACGTAGCCAAATTTTAAATGGTGAGCCACGTATTGATGGACGCGATACACGCACTGTGCGCCCCATTACCATCCGCACTGGCGTGTTGCCACGTACGCACGGCTCCGCCTTGTTTACGCGCGGCGAAACGCAAGCGTTGGTGGTTGCCACGTTGGGTACAGGCCGCGATGAGCAAAAAATTGATGCATTACAAGGCGAGTTTACAGACCGCTTTATGTTGCACTACAACATGCCACCGTACGCCACTGGCGAAACTGGCCGCGTGGGCACGCCAAAACGCCGTGAAATCGGTCATGGCCGCTTGGCAAAACGCGCACTAATCGCTGCGTTACCAAATAAAGAAGATTTTGATTACACCATGCGTGTAGTTTCTGAGATTACAGAATCTAACGGCTCAAGCTCAATGGCTTCTGTATGCGGCGGCTGTTTAGCACTGTTAGATGCAGGCGTGCCAATGAAAGCACACGTAGCGGGCATTGCCATGGGTTTGATTAAAGAAGGCAATCGCGTTGCTGTTTTAACAGACATTTTGGGCGATGAAGATCACCTAGGCGATATGGATTTTAAAGTTGCGGGCACGGAAAACGGCATTACTGCGTTGCAAATGGATATTAAAATTACTGGCATTACCTCACAAATTATGCAGGTGGCTTTAGCGCAAGCTAAAGAAGGCCGTACGCACATTTTGGGTATTATGAAACAAGCCATGAGCGGCGCCAATACTGAGATGTCGCAATTTGCACCACGTATTATTGTGATGAAAATTAACCCAGATAAAATCCGTGATGTGATTGGTAAAGGTGGCGCAGTGATTCGCGCGCTGACAGAAGAAACAGGCACATCGATTGATATTGAAGATGACGGAACAGTTAAAATTGCTTGTACATCAAGCGAGCAAGGCGATGAAGCGAAACGCCGTATTGCTGAAATCACTGCCGAAGTTGAAGTGGGCCAAATTTACGAAGGTCCTGTTGTTAAGATTTTAGATTTTGGCGCAGTCGTTTCATTGCTGCCAGGTAAAGATGGCTTGGTACACATTTCGCAAATCGCGCATCAACGTGTCAATGCGGTGAGTGATTTTGTAAAAGAAGGCGACATTGTTAAAGTAAAAGTAGTGGAAATTGACGACAAAGGCAAAGTGCGTTTAAGCATGAAAGCCTTGATTGACGCGCCAGCTAGAGAAGAAGCGCCACAACAGTAATTAAGTATTAAATAAAAAAGCCCGCAATTGCGGGCTTTTTGTTTAAAATAAAACGCCATACTCTACATTACCTCGCATGATTTCTTAAATAGTTAATTGCAGAATTATTTTTTACAGACTTTAACTGAGTCTGTACAACCATATGATTTATTTGTTATTTATTCCATATTTCTCATAAAATTCAAAAATCTCACTATCTATCCATCATTACTATTCAGTAAATAATACATATTTTTAGGTTTATATTGCTTTTACTTTGATTTTCTGTTAATCTGACACTAATGGAAAAGGCCAAAACCCCGTTCAAGAAATTTTGGCCTTATTGATACAAAATATATATGCTTCGTACTTGGATTTACGCCCCTCTAAAGTGGGGGCACCAAGTTTTATGCTTAACACACTATTGAGAGGTAAGCGATGCCCATTCTAAGTCAACACACCCCCTTTGTCAAGGAACAAATAGGCTATTACGACCATATGGCCGTCAAATTCCGTAGCCAGCCTGATAAGCAAAAAGTATATATAGACGTAGCAGAAAAGTTACGCGCATTGCTTAGCGATATGGAAAACGACCAATCGCAAACAACATCAACCTCGCGCATTGCAAAAGATTACAGCGGCATATCCGCAAAACTACCGGCTGACTTTTTTTCAAATCCACTAGCTCTTGCGCCTACTGATTATGCAGGTTTAGAACAAGATTTGTTAAGCGAGTTAAATATTACCGAAAACGATAAATTAGAATCTACTATCGTTGACTTAATAAATGCAGCTGGAGGAGTGCTTGTCTTAGATAAAATAATGGTCGGAATTTTCCATATCACAGGTGAAAAACATCAGCGCGTATCAATGACAGCCAAGCTTTATAGAATGGCGAAGAAAAATCTTGTATATAGCGTTCCCAAGAAAAAAGGTGTTTACACTACCGCTAAGCCAATTTTAGATGCTGAAGAATTTGATGACCTAACAGGTGAAGTTGGGGAGGGAAGCATATCATGAGGTAGTGCAGAGGCTGAGTGGACATTGCCGCCGTTGCTTAGCCCAAATAGAAAAACCCTATATTAAGTTCTTAAGTCTTGGTGGACATACTTAATATAGGGCGGTGTGGCACTTACTTATGGGGCGGGTTTGGTACGGCTTCGGATTCCTACATCGTTACGCCGAGGGTTCAAATCCCTTCCGCTCCACTTTTTTGCTACATGGGCAGTTTACCGTTTATAACGGCAAATTGTCCAGTAATTTAAGGACTTACCATGACAAAGACTGTCAAAAGCAACAAAGAAACAACATCCCAGCGTGTGGCGACAATAGCCTCAAAGGCGTTGAAAGACCCTGCAAGTATGACCGAAAAGCAGATACGAACGCTAGCTGGGAGTGTGCTTACACAAGCACCAGATAAGCACAGTAAGTAGGTAGCTAAGAGTATAAAAAGCCCGCATTCGCGGGCTTTTTATATGCTCGGAGAAGCGCATAGATATTGGCTTGTAGGGCAGTGGTTTAAACAAAAAAACGACTCGAAAGTCGCTTTGTTTGCTTTTGGTGCTGATTGCTTTTAGTTCCGACATAACCTAAAGGTTAGTCTTCACTGAAAGCAGCTAGCACACTAGTGTGCTAGCTGCTTTTCCCGCATTTCATCTAGCGTTTTGCAATCGATGCAGAGCGTTGCCGTTGGGCGCGCTTCTAGGCGTTTTAAGCCAATTTCTACGCCGCAGCCTTCGCAGTAGCCGTACTCGTTGGTGTCAATATTGCGCAAGGTTTCGTCGATTTTTTTAACCAATTTGCGCTCGCGGTCGCGGTTGCGTAATTCCAAAGCCATGTCAGATTCTTGGCTGGCGCGGTCATTTGGGTCAGCAAACATTGTCACTTCGTCCTGCATGGTATGCACGGTGCGCTCTATGTCGTGACTCAGCTCAGATTTCCAGTCGTTCAAAATCTTGCGAAAGTGGTTCAGTTGGTTTTTGTTCATGTACTCCTCATCAACTTTTGGCTGATAAGGGGTGAAAGTTTTGTTCAGTGCTTCTGCCATTTTTTAATTCCAAAAAAGCGCGGTAAATATTGCGCTCGAAAAAGGTAAATTAAAGAGTTATTAAATTTTAATCGCGCGAGTGTACACCGAATATTTGTACTATGCAAAAGTAAATTTGTAAACCAATTGTTGCGCGTTTTAGGCGCGTGATTCTTGCAGCTCTAAAGCCAGTAAGGTGTTGTCCATCAGTGTTGCAACCGTCATTGGGCCAACGCCACCAGGCACAGGCGTAATGTAGCTTGCACGTTCTTTTGCCAATTTAAAATCTACATCACCGCTCAAGCTGCCATCGGCTAGCCTGTTAATGCCAATGTCTATTACAATCGCGCCGCGTTTTATCCAATCACCCTGAATAAGGCCTGCCTTGCCTGCCGCTGCGACGACTAAATCTGCGCCTTTGACTTTGCTTGCTAAATCTTTGGTGTGGCGATGACAGCTGGTAATGGTACAGCCTGCGAGTAGCAACTCTAGCGCCATGGGGCGGCCAACGTTGTTAGAGACGCCGACAATCACTGCGTCCATGCCGACAATATCAATATTGCTGGCTTGCAACATCTTAATCACGCCAAATGGCGTGCAAGAGCGCAACGTGGGCTGGCGTAGCGCCAAGCGGCCGATGTTATAGGGATGAAAGCCATCCACGTCTTTATTCACGCTGATGCGCTCGATAATATGCTCATTTTTAATTTGCGCTGGCAACGGCGTTTGCACCAAAATGCCGTCCACACTGGCGTCGTTATTCAACTTGTCGATAAGTGCGAATAATTCTGTCTCAGTCGTGCTGGCGGGTAGATTGTGCGAAACATCCGTAATGCCCACTTTTGCACAAGCTAATTTTTTGTTGCGTACGTAAATGGCAGAGGCGGGATCGGCGCCGACGAGTATAACGGCAAGGCATGGTGCACGCTTTCCTGCGGCAACACGCGCTGCAATTTTTGCTCTAATTTCACTCAATAGGCTTTCTGCAATGGCTTTGCCATCAATAATTTGTGCTGTCATGCGGCCGTTTCAAACAAAAATGAGAAATAAAGCGGTATTTTAACATATTCGAATTGACCAAAAGCTCGGTTTGCGCTATATTTCTGCCTCTTCGGCGTGTAGCGTAGTCTGGTAGCGCGCCTGCTTTGGGAGCAGGATGTCGGGAGTTCGAATCTCTCCACGCCGAC
>JAYVSZ010000062.1:0-22432 GCA_043774925.1 Methylophilaceae bacterium
AAGGACGGCATGAGAAAGAGCAGATTAAGTTCAGCCAAACAAAGCAAACTGTTAGAGCATTTTGTTGCTGGAACGACAGCTAGATGTGCTGCTGATTTGATAGGTGTAAATCGCAATACTGCCGCCTATTATTTTCAGCGGCTACGTGAGATTATCGTGGTTGAATTAGAGCAAGCGTCACACGAAGTTTTTGCTGGCGAAATTGAGGTAGATGAAAGTTACTTTGGTGGTACTCGCAAAGGTAAGCGAGGGCGAGGCGCTGCAGGCAAAGTCCCTGTCTTTGGCCTGCTAAAGCGTGGTGGCAAGGTCTATACCAAGACTATTGCAGACGCTAGTAGCCAAACATTGATGCCCATTATTGCAAACAAAGTGATACCAGACAGTATCGTGTATTCTGATAGTTGGCGCGGCTATAATGTGTTAGATGTTTCTGATTTTAAGCACTATCGAATTAATCACTCGAAACTGTTTGCAGATAAACAAAATCACATCAATGGTATAGAGAATTTTTGGAATCAAGCGAAGCGCCACATGCGTAAATTTAACGGTGTGCCAAAAGCGAATTTTGTGTTGTTTTTGAAGGAGTGCGAGTGGCGTTTTAATAACCCAACACCACAAGCACAGTTATTACAAATAAAACAATGGGTTAAACAAAATATGGGCTAGTTATCTAGGACAGCCCCTTAATCTTTATTCACAAAGTTATACAGCAACGCACCAATCACCGCGCCAATAATAGGCGCAACCCAAAATAGCCAAAGTTGGTCTAGCGCAATGCCGCCTTCAATCAATGCTGGGCCTGTGCTGCGCGCAGGATTGACTGAGGTATTGGTGACGGGAATGCTAATTAAGTGAATAAGCGTAAGCGTTAAACCAATGGCCAGTGGGGCTAAGCCTGCTGGTGCGCGTTTATCGGTGGCGCCCATAATGATGAATAGAAACATGGCGGTCATGGCAACTTCGCACACAAAAGCGGCATGCAAGGCGTAACCATGCGGTGAATGCGCGCCAAATCCGTTGCTGGCCAAGCCGCCTGCATAGCCTTCTGCGCCGCTGGCAATACATTTAATAAGCAGCGCCGCCAAAATTGCGCCTAGCACTTGCGCAATGATGTAGTGCGGGAGTTCTTTAGCGTCGAATCTGCCGCCTGCGACCAAGCCAATCGACACCGCAGGGTTGAGATGGCAACCTGAAATATGGCCGATGGCGTAGGCCATAGTGACCACGGTTAAACCAAAGGCCAATGAAACGCCTAAATAACCTAAGCCTAAATCGGGTATGCCCGCCGCCAGCACGGCGCTGCCACAGCCGCCCAACACCAGCCAAAATGTACCAATGAGTTCTGCTACTGCACGTTTAGTTAACGACATTTGAAGCCTCCTGAGTTTGATTTTTAACTATTTTTTTGAACTGCACGAAATAATTTACGCTTAATTTTGGCGCATCACAAGCGCGCAGCGGTTAGAATGCATTAAATATTGTAAACAATTGAATCATTTAAAATGAGCGATAACCAAAACTTTAAGCATATTATTTCACGCGATAACCCCGTTTTTAAGCAACTAAAAAAATTGGCGGAAAATTCTCGTGAACGCAAGCAAGAAGCCAAAACGCTGCTAGATGGCGTGCATTTGATTGAAGGCTATTTGCAGGCATTTGGCGAGCCTGAGCTGGTGATTATTCCTGAGGGAAAAAGCACACTCGAGGCAACTAATTTGATGCAGAATTTGCAAGAGGTGCGTACGGTGATGTTTCCGACATTGATGTTTGCCGAGCTAACGCCAGTGGCTAGCAGCACGGGCATTTTGGCACTCGTTAAAACACCACAAATCGCGCCGCCAGAAACGGTGACTTTTGCACTATTTTTAGAGGATATTCAAGATCCTGGTAATTTGGGTGGCATGCTGAGAACGGCTCTGGGCGCGGGTGTGCAGGCAGTATATTTGTCAAAAGGCTGCACCGATGCATGGTCGCCCAAGTGCTTACGCGGCGGGCAGGGCGCGCAGTTTTTTTTGCCGATGATTGAAAATGTGAATATTGTGGAAGTGGTTGAGAATTTTGCAGGCAATACTTATGCAACAACTTTAGAAGGCGAATCTTTGTACGCACAAGATTTAACGCAGCCGACGGCATTTGTGATTGGCAATGAAGGCGCAGGATTAAGCAGCGCAAGCATTGGTGCGGCTTCCAAGGCCATTAGCATTCCTATGAATACGCAATTAGAATCGCTAAACGCGGCGGCGGCGGCGGCAATTTGCTTGTTTGAGCGTGCGCGACAATGTCGCTAGTGTTTTGCGCTAGTAGCGGGCACAACTGGCTCGAGTGCGAATAAAGCTGCGGCATCCACTGCGTCAAAATTGTATTGTTTATTACAAAAATCGCAGTTCACTTCTACATCGCCACGCTCGGCCAAAATACTCTCAACCTCATCTTTGCCTAGCATGTGCAGCATATTGGCTACGCTGGTGCGGCTGCAACTGCATTGAAACTGCGTTGGCTTTGCCGAAAACATGCGCACATCTTCTTCGCCAAATAATCGCGTTAACAATTGCGCTGGCTCGAGCAGTTGCAGCTCATCATTGGTCACGGTATCGGCAAGAATGCTGATGCGATGCCAAGCGTCAGCGTCTTCTTCTGGCTGGTCAGGTAGCTTTTGTAGCAACATGCCAGCCGCATTTTCGCCGCTGCAAGTGAGCCAAAGTCGCGTGTCGATTTGTTGCGAGCGCAGCATGTAATCTTCCAGCATTTCCGAAATACTATCGCCCTCAATCGGCACAATGCCTTGATACGGCTCGCCTTCTTTTGGTGCGAGTGTAATGATGCAATGGCCGTCGCCGATGATGCTTTTAAAATCAGTTTCTTTAAAATCATCCAGCAATTCGCCATCCCATTTTGCGGTGGCGCGCATGCCAAGTGCTGCGCTGCATTCCACCACTAACAATTTAAGCGCACCTTTGCCTTGAATTTGCAATATCAAAGCGCCATCCATTTTTAAAGTGGCAGAAAGCAGAGCGCTAGCGGCCATGAGCTCGCCCAGCATGGTGCGCAGCGGCGGGGGGTAAGCGTGATATTGCAGCGCCTGATTAAGCGTGGTATCGAGATGCACAGTATTGCCACGAATCGGCGTGTTTTCGAACATAAAGCGATTTAGCGAATCTCTTTGCATGTGTTTTGCACGTTTTTTGAATTGAGTAGCAATTTTATACGTGCCAGATTTTATTTCAACGGAATATTCATTATTTGCGTTATTTGTGTAAATAGTGCTTGCAAATCTAAATGAGAATGTTTATCATTACAACATATTAACGGAGCGATATTATGAAAAGCCTACTAGCCCTTGCAATTATGATGCCCGCATTGGCGTTTGCCAATGAGAGTGAAGTAGCGATTACGATTAAGGATCACAAATTTGAACCCGCAGAAATTACTGTACCCGCAGGTAAAAAAGTTAAATTATTGATTGAAAACAAAGACGCAACGCCAGAAGAATTTGAAAGCCACGCTTTGAACCGCGAAAAAATTATTGCTGGTAACGGCAAGACAACTATTTACATTGGGCCTTTAGATTCAGGCAGTTACAATTATTTTGGTGAGTTTAATGCGGCCACCGCGCAGGGTGTCATTACCGTTAAGTAATTAACTAAGTAATTAACTTAATCGTTAAAAAGGAAAATAAGTGTTCTCAACCGCCATCATTGTTTTTCGTGAAGTGTTAGAAGCCGCGCTCATCATCGGCATTATCGCTGCGGCCACGCGCGATGTGCCAAATCGTAAGCGTTGGATTGCAGCAGGCTTGTTTTTGGGTTTGCTTGGCGCAGGCTTTGTTGCCGCCTCTACCGAGGCCATCGGTGCGTTTGCTAGTGGCATAGGCCAAGAGTTGTTTAACGCCATCGTCCTTGGCGTGGCAGTTTTTATGCTGGCTTGGCACAATATTTGGATGTCATCGCACGGCGCTGCGCTGGCCAGCGAGGCACGCAACGTGAGCGCGAACATTAGAGAAGGACGCAGTGCGCGCTCTATTTTATTGCTTGTTGTTGGATTGGCTGTGTTGCGCGAAGGTTCAGAAACCGTTTTATTTGTCTATGGTATCGCTGCATCCAACGCCTCTAACACCGCATCAATGCTGGCTGGTGGCGCTATTGGCATGTTAGCAGGGGTCACGCTTGGTGTGCTTGTTTATGCAGGCTTGCTACGTGTGCCGATGCGCTGGTTTTTTAGCGCAACAAGTGCGTTAGTACTGCTGTTGGCTGCAGGCATGGCTTCACAAGCGGCCAAATTTCTCATACAAGCAGATGTATTGCCCAGCTTGGGTTCGCCGATTTGGGATACCTCGGCCATCGTCTCCGAACAATCTGTATTTGGCATGTTGCTGCACAGCTTAATTGGCTACGATGCCCGTCCAGCAGGCTTACAAGTGCTGTTTTATGTCGCCACTTTGGTGACCATCAGCATTGGCATGGAAATCACCAAACAACTTCATATTTCAATTAGAACAAAAGAAAGAGCTTTTCAATGCGCAAGTTAGTCACTGTAGTTAGTCAGTTAACCCTTTGTTTCAGCACGTTTTATATCAGCAACTCAATCGCCAGCCCCGCAGATTATGTTTATACGCCGATTGTTGAGCCTGGCGAAAAGGAAATTGACTTTAAATTTGGCACAGCAAAGCTGCAAGACGGCAATCGCGCCACAACAACATCGCTCGGGTTTGGCTACGGTGCGACCGATTACTGGTTTACCGAAGTATATCTAAAACGCGAAAAAGAAGGCAGCGACGGTTTAACGATTGGCGAGTGGGAAAATAAATTCCAACTCACCGAAACAGGTAAGTACGTGGTAGATGTTGGTTTGATTACGGAAATAGAAGTGCCGCTGAGTAATAGCAAAGCGCCTTGGGAGTTTAAGTTTGGACCCTTATTCCAAACTGAGTTTGGCAAATTGCAACTGAATGGCAACGTGCTGTTACAGCGTACATTTGGCGGAGAAAACGTAGACCACATCACAGAACTTGGCTATCAATGGCAAGCTAAATATCGGCTGCAACCCGCATTCGAGCTTGGTCTGCAAGGTATTGGTGAGCTAGGAAAATGGAACCATTGGGAAGATGCTGACGCGCAAGTGCATCGTATTGGCCCCGCGGTTTTTGGTAAGTTTGCAGTAGGGCAAAAGCAAGCGATTAAGTACAACGCTGCGCTATTGTTCGCTGCTAGCGATGCCGCGCCAAATCAAACGTTTAGAATGCAAGTCGAATATGAGTTTTAAACTTTGAAATATTGGATTTTAAAATATGCTTGCGCAGATTTTTTGCGCTGCTGCTAAATTCCCCCAACGCCACATTTTAAAAGTGTGGCGTTTTGCATTGATGCCTGTAGGCTTTGTCAAAGTAAGAATCAAATAAGTGATGGCCTGCGATGCGCATGGATATTGGCTCAGCAAGGGTTTATTTGCTCAGTTTTTCATCTTTTATATGGGTTGTAATTGGCGTTTGCGCAGCTTGGTGTTGGTAAACCAAGCCGATGTTGCAAAGCGAGCAATGCAACACGTGTGTTAGTGCACGGGCTGTAGGTAGGGCGGAATATGCCAGTTTTGTAATTGCTTGCCAATCAGCTGCAAGTGACATTCTAGGCGGCTGGCACCGTCGGCACTCACTTCAAACGCATACAGCCGCACCAATTGGGCGTGGCCGCGCGGATCGCGCCCAAGCCAAATTTTATTGCAGGCCACGGTTTCGTCCAGCAGTTGCAAATTGCAACGCTGTGCAAGTTCGCGCCCAATTTGCACGGCAATTTCGCGTTTGGCGATGGAATCTTGCCAAAACCAAGCAAGTAATAAGAGAATAATGAGTAATAGCGTTTCGAACATGATTATTTATTTTTCAATTTTTGAGGAATACACTATAATTAATTGAGTGAATAATGATATATTTCAATAGATTATGCAGTAGAATTTAAAATATAGTTTAAGTTAAACATTTATGCCAATTCAAGAACGCGAACAGCAAGCATTAGAAGTCTATATCAAACTCTTAAAAAGCAAAGGGTTTGGCCCAGATACTTTTGTGCAACGCATCAATTTTTTAAACAAATTGATGCCACTGCTTGCTGATAAATCCCCTGGCGGCGGCGAGTATCGTTTGGCAGTAGAGGCCTTGATGGACAACGTGCCGCAAGAGGATTGGCCAGAAAGCTTGGTGATTTCGCGCGAGTATTACCCATTTTGGTGCAACGATTTAAAGCTGGTTTCTAATTTAAGCAAAACCGTGACCAAAGACACTTTGCCAATTGATTGGAAACCGGTTGAGGTTGCACTTTCTACCTTGTGGCACACGGTGGATACCGAGAAGTTTGGCACTTCAGACGCTTGGGCGCTAAAGGCTTACACTAAAGCTTTTCGTAATGAAAATGCCGATCAAACATTGATTGATACGCGCGTAAAGCTTGCCAAAATTTTGCTGGTGCGCCTGCGCGATGCACCAGAGCGCGATAATAGATCTTACAGAACCACTGTTGACGCCACTTTGCCACTATTTGAAGTGAAAAAAAACCGCCGCTTATTTTTGGTGGTGGTGCGTGAGTTTTTTCATTTTTGGGCAGGCAATCCAGAGGCCGAGAAATATATTCTTAATAGCAACACGGTCAGCATGCTCTAATCAAAATGCACCAGAAAAGTGCAATGCACTATCTATAGCACTAATTAAGTGCGTTTTTTCTAAATCATTTTCCTCAATTCTATATAAATCAATTGCTTAGTTTTTGGCGTGTTTTTTGCTATTGATTTTCTAAATATGGATTTCAAAGTTTCCATAAAATAAAAAATAATTTAGGGGAGTTTCATGGAGCAATTAGTCACGGCCAACGATACCTTATTTGTGTTGCTGGGAGCGATTATGATTTTGGCAATGCACGGCGGATTCGCGTTTTTAGAGTTGGGAACGGTGCGTCACAAAAACCAAGTCAATGCCTTGGTTAAAATTTTGGTTGATTTTTGTGTGTCCACCATCGCTTATTTTTTCATTGGCTACAGCGTGGCCTATGGCGTCAGTTTCTTTAGCGGTGCAGAAGTGTTAGCCGCTAAAAATGGTTACGATTTAGTTAAGTTCTTCTTTTTACTCACTTTTGCGGCCGCAATTCCCGCGATTGTTTCTGGCGGCATCGCCGAGCGCGCACGTTTTAATCCGCAATTGGCAGCCACATTTGCCCTAGTTGCGTTTGTTTATCCGTTCTTTGAAGGCATCGCTTGGAATAAACATTACGGCGTGCAAGATTGGCTAGTTTCGCATTTTGGCTTTGCTTTTCACGATTTTGCTGGCTCAGTGGTAGTGCATGCGATGGGCGGCTGGATTGGCCTAGTGGCGGTGATTTTGCTGGGTGCGCGTAACGGCCGTTATAGCAAAGATGGTCGCCTACATGCTTACCCGCCTTCCAATATCCCGTTCCTCGCGCTAGGCGCATGGATACTCACTGTTGGCTGGTTTGGCTTCAATGTCATGTCCGCACAAACCATTCAAGGTATTTCTGGCTTGGTGGCGGTAAACTCGCTGATGGCGCTGGTGGGTGGCACGTTGGCGGCTTTGATTATGGGCAAAAATGACCCAGGTTTTGTACACAATGGCCCACTGGCAGGCTTGGTGGCGGTGTGCGCAGGCTCGGATATTATGCACCCGCTTGGTGCACTTGCCACAGGTGCGATAGCTGGTGGCTTGTTTGTGTGGGCATTTACCGTGACACAAAATCGTTTGAAAATTGACGATGTGCTTGGCGTATGGCCGCTGCACGGCTTGTGCGGCGCTTGGGGCGGCTTGGCTGCGGGTATATTTGGCGCAAAAGCGCTTGGCGGTATTGGCGGCGTCAGCTTTATGTCACAACTTATTGGCACGCTAATGGGCATTTCTATTGCGCTAATGGGTGGCTTTGTGGTGTATGGCGCGCTTAAAAAATTCGTCGGTATTCGTTTGGATGCAGAAGAAGAGTTTAATGGCGCGGATTTAAGCATCCATCAAATAGGCGCAACCGCCGAGGATTAAATAGCTTGCGCAACTGCTGAAGACTAATCTCGTTTAGTGATAAATTAAAGGCCATGCTAAAATCTCGCATGGCCTTTTTTCATGTCATTATCCCCGCAGCAGGCACTGGCAATCGCATGGCAAATGTGTTGCCCAAGCAATATTTGCCGCTTGCTGGCAAGCCGATGATTTCGCATGTAATTCAAGTTTTTTTCAATCATCCGCGCATTGCCAGCATTCATCTGGCTTTGAGTCCAGAAGACGAATTTTGGCGTAGTCTGACGCTGAATCCAGAAACCAAACTCAAGTTGCATTACACGGGCGGTGCGAGCCGCAGCGAGACGGTATTGAATACACTTCAGGCAATTGATGTGGCGGATGACGATTGGATTTTGGTGCACGATGCAGCGCGGCCAGGTTTGAGTACAACTTTACTGGAAAGCTTATTGGACGCGCTTCAAGACGATGCAGTAGGCGGTTTGCTGGCGATGCCAGTGGCGGATACGCTGAAAAAATCGGACGAAAAAAACCGCGTGGAAACCACTGTTTCGCGCCAACATTTGTGGCAAGCGCAAACGCCACAAATGTTTCGCTACGCTACACTCAAAAAAGCGTTAAGCGAGTTTGATGGCAGCGCGACGGATGAGGCGGAAGCCATTGAAGCACATGGCTTGCAGCCAAAATTGGTGTTGGGCGAGTTGGCCAATTTAAAAGTCACCTACCCGCAAGATTTACAAATGTTAGAAGCGCTTTTTGAGAAAAATATGGTCAAACAAAAGGAGCAAGCATAATGCGTATTGGGCATGGGTTTGATGTGCATCGCTTGGTGGCGGGGCGCAAGTGTATTATTGGCGGCGTGGAAATCGTGCATGAAAAAGGCTTGGATGGACACTCCGATGCAGATGTGCTGCTGCATGCGATATGTGATGCGCTGCTTGGTGCGGCGGCGCTAGGCGATATTGGCAAACATTTTCCGCCAAGTGATGATACATACAAAGGCGCAGATTCGCGTGAGTTGTTGCGTCATGTAATTGATTTAATTCAACAAAAAAATTACAAAGTGGGCAATATTGACGCGACGGTGATTTGTGAAGCGCCGAAATTATCGCCGCATACAGCGCAAATGTGCGCCAATATTGCGGCGGATTGCGGCGTGGACGTGTGTCAAATCAATGTTAAAGCCACTACCACAGAAAAGCTCGGCTTTACTGGCCGTGGCGAAGGCATTGCGGCAGAGGCCGTTTGTTTATTAGTTGCAAAAGCCATTTAACCGCCGATAAACGCAGATAAAACCAATTCACATGGTAGGAGCGATGTTTACATCGCGAAGAATTCGCGCAATAAATTGCGCTCCTACAAACAGAAAACTCCCGCCTACGCGGGAATAACGACATAAAATTTGAAAGCAATCATGTATGTTCAAGTGGTTCGAAAACCTCGTTAATCCCTTTCCAAGCCAGCAGGTAAGCACGCCACCAAAGGATTTTTGGGCGTTCGCTTGGCGCTGCACCGAGGGCATGCGTCCGCAAATTATCGGCATGACGCTACTCACCGCGCTAATAGGCGCTTTCGAGGCGCTGTTATTCGCCATGATGGGCAAAGTGGTGGATTGGCTCGCCAAAATTCACCCAGATCAATTTTGGGCGCAAGAAAAAAATCATCTCATTATTTTGGCAGCCATATTGCTCGCCAGCACCGTGTTTATTGGCGTGCAGAGCATGCTCAAGCATCAATCGCTCGCTGCTAATTTCCCCATGCGCATGCGCTGGAATTTCCATCGATTGATGCTCAACCAAAGCATGAGTTTTTATCAGGATGAATTCGCTGGGCGCGTTGCCGCAAAAGTGATGCAAACCGCGCTGGCAGTGCGCGATATGTGGTTTGTGCTGACGGATATTATGGTATTTGTGTTGATTTATTTCGCGACGATGTTAGGTGTCGTCGGCACATTTAACCCATTGATTATTTGGCCATTTTTAGGCTGGATTGTTTTATATGCCAGCGCGCTTTTGTATTTTGTACCGCGTTTAAGCGAAGTCTCGCGCAAGCAAGCGGATGCACGCTCGCTGATGACTGGGCGCATCACCGATGCTTATACCAACATTAGCACGGTTAAATTGTTCTCGCATGCGGGTCGCGAGGCGGGTTATGCGCAAAGCGCTATGCACGAATTTCTCGGCACGGTGCATGGTCAAATGCGCTTGGTGACGACGGTGGAAACCATCAACCATTTGCTCAATATGTTGCTGATTATTGCCAGCGGCGGCTTGGCGCTATGGTTGTGGAGCAAAGGTGAGGTAACGGTGGGTGGCGTGGCGGCGATTACTGCCATGAGTTTGCGCCTCAACGGTATTTCGCATTGGGTGATGTGGGAGATGACTTCGCTCTACGAGCAAATCGGCACGGTGCAGGACGGCATTAATACGCTTTCTCAGCCGCATAATATTGTCGATGCGGTCGATGCAAAGGCGCTCGAAGTGACAAAAGGCTCAGTAAGTTTTAATCAAGTCGATTTTGCCTACACCGCGCAGCGCCTTATTCTAAGCGGCTTCCAGCTTGATATTAAAGCCGGCGAAAAAGTCGGTTTGGTCGGCCGTTCTGGTGCGGGTAAATCCACTGCGGTGAATTTGCTGCTACGTTTTTATGAGGCGCAAAAAGGCGAAATTTTGATTGATGGTCAAAATATCACGCAAGTCACGCAAAACAGCCTGCGCGCACATATTGGCATGGTCACGCAAGATACGTCCTTATTACACCGTTCAGTTCGCGACAATATTTTGTACGGCCGCCCTGATGCCACGGAAGACGAAATGATTGCCGCGGCTAAGCGCGCTGAAGCGCATGAATTCATTCAAGGCTTGCACGATGCCAAAGGCCGCACGGGTTACGACGCGCATGTCGGCGAACGCGGCGTCAAGCTCTCGGGTGGGCAGCGCCAACGCATTGCCATTGCCCGTGTCATGCTCAAAGATGCACCTATTCTGCTGCTGGATGAAGCCACCAGCGCGTTGGATAGCGAGGTGGAAGCAGTCATTCAGGAAAGTTTATATAACCTGATGCAAGGTAAAACTGTGGTGGCAATTGCCCATCGGCTCTCCACCATTGCCGCCATGGATAGGCTGATTGTGTTGGATGAAGGCAAGATTGTGGAAGAGGGTACACATAAACAATTGCTGAAACATAAAGGCTTATACGCTTCGCTTTGGGCGCGCCAAAGCGGTGGTTTTTTGGCGGAGGATTAAACACAGTGTTAGGCAAATTGCTGTGTTGCGCGGTGCTCGAAATCCTCATGTACTATTTGTACATTCCAGTTTCTGTGCGCCGTGCGCCTTGCACTTCATCCTAACACCATATTTAATCAGGAGTATAAAATGACAACAGAACTAGAACAAAAACCACCGTTTCCGCCGTTCACGCGCGAAACAGCGATGCAAAAAGTGCGTATAGCGGAAGATGGCTGGAATAGCCGCGATCCGCAACGTGTTTCAATGGTGTACACGCCCGATTCTCAATGGCGCAACCGCGCGGAGTTTCCCAAAGGGCGTGAGGCTATTGTAGAGTTTTTAACGCGCAAATGGGCGAAAGAGCTAGATTACCGCCTGATTAAAGAGCTATGGGCATTTGAAGGCAACCGCATCGCCGTGCGCTTTGCGTATGAATGGCATGATGAAACTGGTGCTTGGTTTCGCTCTTATGGCAATGAAAACTGGCAATTTACACTGCAAGGCCTCATGGAGCTACGCTATGCCAGCATCAACGATTTGCCGATTATAAAAACTGAGCGGAAATTCTTTTGGCCGCTTGGTAGAAGGCCAGATGACTATGCGAGTTTGAGTGAGCTGGGGTTGTAGCCTCTCAATTTAATAGCATATGGCTGTGCTTATTAAGTATAGTAGTCATTCAGGTCTTTCATCATTCAAACCTAGCGCGTCACGAAGGGATTCGTTGTCGGTACGTTCTCGACGTAGCAGCCATCGAACTCCCGCATGGCCAATAGCTCTGCAGACTGCACCGATACCTTGTAAATTTATGATTGACAGTGTTTGCTGAGACTCTTCTTCACATTCTGTTTGGTGCCCATGTGTTTCTAAGGAAAGGAATCGATAAAAAATATTGTAGAGATCACTAACTCCGGCTTCCTCTGCCTGATCGGCCACGCTTTTTCTCTTTTGGATATTTTTCATCCGCTCAGATGCAAGAAACTCTGCTGTAGCATCTTCACCAGTATGGCGATTTTTAATTTTCGCGTTACCCGAGTTTAGGTTTATTTTAAGTGCGCGTGAAAGTTCAGCAACTCCTGCTTCACTTTGAACTTCTGCGTTAGCAGTTGATATGGAAATCCAAAGCATTGAAATCAGTGTTTCTAGTAACGATCTGAATAGAACTCCAAGACTAGCGGAATTTTCTTCGGCGCCAAGCGCGGCGGTTCCACGCGCCAACTCTGAGCTTCTGCGAAGTAATAGTCTAATAATATCGTCGCGAGCATCTGGTTGGCCAGTAGCGTCAATTTCACTTGCTTCTTTCAGCAGTCGAGACTGTTCCCTTAGTGAATATACTAATTTCTCAAGCTCTAAAACTTCGATTGTCATGTAGTCAGTTTAAGCCTTCAACAACACTATCACCGCGCCGCTGCCACCATCTTCTGGTTTAGCTTGTGCGTAGGCGATGACTTCATCCTTTTGCATGAGCCAGTTGCGTAATTTATTTTTAAGTACTGGCTCACGGTTGCGCGAGCCCAAGCCTTTGCCATGCACAATGCGCACACAGCGGATTTGACGCTTTTTGCAGCTACTTAAAAAATCCGCCACATAAAGCCGCGCTTCATCTGAAACCAAGCCGTGTAAATCAATCTGCGCTTGCACCACCCAAAAGCCGCGCCGTAATTTGCTTAAAATGCTCGGTGATTGCCCGTCGCGCAAGTAAAGCAGCTCTTCGCCCGTTTCTAGTTCATGCGCAGGAATATAACTGTCACTGAGCGAATCCACAAGCGCTTGCTGCTCATCACGAATGAATTGCTGCGGAATGGGTTTGGGTTTTTTGGGCTTGGGCTGCAGGCGCGCATCTATTGCAAGCGGGCGCGCGCCTTTAATTGCCTGTTTGAACAGGCTATTTGCGTCGTCAATGTCTTCAATGTTGGCCAAGTTTTGCTTATAACTGTTTGTTTAATATTGACATTAAGCATAGCACAAAGTAGATGTTGTCATCACAGATGAAGGGTTTGAGTGTGCTTAATTTTTTTAGGGTTTGATGGTGAGATTTAGTGTGGTTCTCGGATTTTGTAAAATTTTGTTAATAGTGGTTTGTAATGCTTGGATACGATATTAAAAAATAAAAATTAAGAGTAGTATATTCACTCTGTATTAAAGTTTGCATGCAAATTGAGCGCGCGCAAAAATGATGCAAGTTGTTGATTTAAAATGAGTGGATGGGTAAGACGAGTTTTTTGAGTTCAGAAATTTAGTTCTAATCAATAATTTACAATAAGGAGTACTAATAATGAAAACACAGAAGAAGTATAAGAAAATGATGCGAGGCTTGTTAATTAGCAGCCTTTTTTTAAATGCACCGATACTGCTGGCGGCAACCACGACAGATACCCATGGTAATGTGGGTTATGATACGCAAGCAGAATGCGATGCGGCTGTTGCGGCAGGCAATGCTAAATACTATCAATCATTTACCACGAAACCACCGTTAAAACGTAAAGGCGAAGCTGGCGTAAAAGTGATGACTTTGCGCGATCTTGCGACCATTACAGGCGACGACAGCTTTAGCAAAGGTTTTTGTGATCAAGGCGTAGGCCATTCTAATAGCCGCGATGGCGTTGCATCTGAGCTGATTGGCAAATACATTCCGTTTAGCCCTGATATGCCTATTAACGTTTACTCGGACGCAAGTGGCACGCCAGTACGCGCGACAATGAAGCAATGTGACAACAATTTTGGGTTTACGCTTGGCGCAAAGCAAACTGTTGCTAACCTTACAACCGATAACGGCTGTTATGCCACCGTTGTAGTGCCTGCGGCTTTTGAAACGCACTCTGAGCAAGTGTTAAAAGTACCAGAAACAACCCGCCAAGTGGCTGTGCCCGCAACCTACAAAACAGCTGAAGAGCAAGTGCTAGTGACGCCTGAAGCGACACGCCAAATTCCTGTGCCAGCCACTTACAAAACGGTGTCAGAGCAAGTGGTTGTAAGCCCAGAACATACCAAGCAAGTACCAGTAAAAGCGACCTATAAAACGGTGAGCGAGCAAGTTTTAGCCAGCCCTGAAGTGAAACGTCAAATTCCAATTCCTGCTACCTATAAATCAGTCACAGAAATGGTAGAAATAAGCCCTGCAGGCTTTCGTGAAGAGCCAGTACCCGCCACTTTTAAAACCACAACAGAGACAGTCGAAGTTAAGCCTGCAAGTACGCGTTTAGAAGTGATTCCTGCCACCTATAAAACTGAATCTGAGCAAGTATTAGCGACACCAGAAAAGAAATCTTTAAAAGTGATTCCAGCCACTTATGAAGACAAAACTGAGCAGGTGGTTGATGTGCCAGCACACACACGTGTGGTTACTGTGCCAGCAACCTTTAAAACTGTGACAGAGCAAATGCCGCTTAAACCAGCATCTGTGCGCTACGCGCCGATTAATTTGCCGCTACGCAGCGTGACTGAGCGTGTTGCGCACACAGCAGATAGCACTAAACTTGTGGCAACCAAGGCAACTTACAGCACTGAAAGCGAAAAAATGTTGGTAAAAGAGGCGAGCAAACGCCTGATTGAGGTGCCTGCAGTATTTGAAACAGTGACAGAGCGTGTGCAAGTTTCTGAGGCAACGCAACAGTGGAAACGCGGCCGTTCATTTGTTGGTAAAGCGCTTAAAGTGAAGCCAGTCAATATGTTCAAAGTGGATACCAATGGCATGGCAGAAGGTGCGTCAGTTGAAGCCGGGGCTTTGAGTTCTGGTGACACGACAGGTGGCGTCGCGGCAACACGCGGTGCAAATGACGCCGATGTAAGTGCATCAAGCGCCAGCAATGGTGATGTCATGTGTTTGGTGGAGATTCCAGCACAATATAAAACCATTACCCGCCAAGTGCTTAAAACACCAGCAACAACGAGAGAAGTTGAAGTGCCTGCTGAGTATGCAACAGTGACAAAACAGGTGCTTAATAAAGATGCAGCGACGCAAGAAGTTAACGTGCCAGGCACTTACCAAACTGTAACGCACAAAGAAATTGATGTTGAAAAACTGCGTACAGCTGGTTACCACTTTGACGATAAAGGCGATATTACAGAAACGCCTTCAGGACAAAAAGTGTTGCGTGCCTCATCGGTAAGTGGTTTTACTGGAAATAACGCCGCCGATACACATGGCGCCGCATCTGGTGAGGAAGGTTATGTGGTCGAAATTAACACTGAAGCTACTTATCAAACTGTAAAACGCCAAGAAGTGGATAAACCAGCAAGCGTGAGTACGGTGACAGTGCCTGCTACTTACAAAACTGTCACGCAGCATGTGGTGGCAACGCCTGCTTCTACACAAGAAGTTGTGCTACCTGCAACTTACAAAACAGTCGCGCGCCAAGTGGTTAATACGCCAGCAAGCACACGTGAAGTGCCCGTGCCTGCTGAGTTTACAACGGTTTCACATCGCGTGGTAGATGTGCCATCTACTGTTCGTCGCATCCCGATTGCAGCAGTAACCAAGGCATTTACACACCGTGTGGTAGATACCCCAGCTAGCTTCCGCGAAGAATCGACACCAGCGGTCTATAAAGAGGTTTCACGTCGCATGGTGGATACGCCAGCATCATTTGTTGATGAAACTGTGCCTGCAGTTTACAAGACAGTGTCGCACCAAGTCGTGGATGTGCCTGCAAGTTTCCGCGTAGCGACAACCCCTGCAGTGTACAAAACCGAGAAGCGTAAAGTGGTGGATGTTGAAGCAAGCACACGCTCAGTCACCGTGCCAGCGCAATATGAAACTGTAACGCAGCAGGTTAAAGTTTCTGATGCAACTGCAGTGAGACGTGCCATTTTGTGTGAAACCAATGCAACGCCTTCTGTGATTCGTAACATAGAAAGCAAGCTTAAAGTTGCTGGCTACAGCCCAGGTAAAGTGGACGGCGTGCTAGACGCAAACACAATGAGAGCAGTAAACCGCTACCAAACTGCAAACAATCTTCCTGTGGATGGCTACCTCAACATGGAAACGGTAAAAGCGCTTGGGGTTGATTTGCCTTAAAGTGAAATGCTGCAATAAAAAACCCGCCTAGGCGGGTTTTTTATTGGGCGCTATTTTTGTATTATTTTAGGTTTGTTAAATAACGTTCTGCATCCAATGCCGCCATACAGCCCGTTCCCGCGCTAGTTACCGCTTGGCGGTAGATATGATCTTGCACATCGCCTGCGGCAAATACGCCTGGCGCGCTAGTTGCAGTGGCATTGCCCACGCGACCCGCTTGCGTGACGATGTAGCCGCCTTCCATGTCGAGCTGGCCTGCAAAAATATCGGTGTTCGGTTTGTGACCAATGGCAATAAACACGCCCTTGAGCGCGATATCTTTGCTGCTGCCGTCTTGTGTGTTTTTAATACGCATACCAGTAACGCCAGTATTATCGCCCAGTACTTCGTCCAGCGTGTGGAAAAGTTGCAGCTCAATTTTACCTTCGGCAACACGCGCCATAAGTTTGTCCACCAAAATGGCTTCGGCTTTAAACTTATCACGTCTATGCACCAGCGTGACTTTGCTGGCAATATTGGCCAAGTAAAGCGCTTCTTCAACCGCCGTATTGCCGCCGCCAATGACAGCAACTTCTTGATTTTTATAAAAGAAACCATCACACGTGGCGCAAGCAGAAACGCCTTTTCCCGCGAAAGCTTCTTCGCTTGGCAAGCCCAAATATTGTGCCGATGCACCTGTGGCGATAATCAGCGCATCGCATGTATATTCACCATTGTCGCCCACCAGTCGAATTGGTTTTTCTTTTAAATGCGTCGTGTGAATATGGTCAAAAATTATTTCGGTATTAAAACGTTCCGCATGTTTTTGAAAGCGCTCCATGAGTTCTGGGCCTTGCACGCCATCGGCATCGGCAGGCCAGTTATCCACATCCGTTGTGGTCATGAGTTGACCACCTTGGGCAATGCCGGTGATTAAAACTGGCTTGAGGTTGGCGCGCGCTGCGTAAACCGCCGCAGAGTAGCCAGCAGGACCAGAACCAAGAATGAGTAAGTGAACGTGTTTGGATGGCATTGGATGCTTTCTAGTAGGTAAATCGAATTTTAAATTTTTTTGTGAAATACATGGATTAGTTATGGCGGCAATCGGCTCAATTTCAAGCCAATTTTTAGCCAAATCATGAATAAAAAATGCCGCTTTGAAAGAATATTGACATTTTAGTTTTTACAGGTACTTTGCGCAATTTGATTTTGTTATAATCTGTAGGATTAGTGATGTTTATGCGCTTTATTTAAGTTGTATTTTAAAAGGTAAAAAATAGTTTGTTTTTCAATAAAAAATCTGCGGCAGTCAATAGCCGCGTAGAAGCGCCCATCAGCGCAAAACAGCTGCAGCATGTGCATCTTTTGCGCGAAGCTTGGTGGCTCGCGCTGGTGCTGGCTGGCTTGTATCTCGCCGTTATTCTCATGAGCTATCACAAGCAAGATCCTTCGTGGACGCACATGACCAGTGACGGCACGGCGATTCATAACGCGGGTGGCACGGTAGGCGCTTGGGTCGCTGATATGTTGTTGTATCTATTCGGATTCTCAGCTTGGTGGTGGGTGATTTTAGCCTTTTACAGTATGTGGCTGGTGTATCAACGTCTAGAACTCACTATCAGCGAACGACCTTTTTTAATTTTCAATTTAGTTGGCTTTGGCTTATTGCTCATTGCCTCTAGCACGCTAGAAGCGGGTCACTTGGTGAGTTTGCCAGCGAGTTTGCCAAACGATGCTGGTGGCATGCTGGGCAACGCAGTGGATAGTGCGCTGCGCGGCATGTTTGGTTTTGCGGGTTCTACTATGCTGTTGCTGTTGTTGTTCGCAGTCGGATTTAGTTTATTCACTGGCTGGTCGTGGATTATGATGACGGAAAAGCTCGGCACGAGCGTGCTGGCAGCTTATCAGTGGGCTTGGAGCAAATATCACGATTGGCAAGACCGCAAAGCGGGCAAAGTGGTGGAGCAGAAACGTGAAGAATTTGTGGAGCAAGAGCGCAAACGTTTGGAAGACCGCGCGCCGCTAGAAATTAAGCCAGCACAAACAGAAATTGCAAAAAGCGAGCGCGTGCAGAAGGAAAAGCAAACTACGCTGTTTGCCTCTGACCCAGACTCTACGCTGCCACCGCTGCACTTGCTGGATGAAGCAAAAAATACCGTTGAATTACCCTCAGTAGAAACTTTGGATTTTACGTCGCGCTTAATCGAACGTAAGTTGGCGGATTTTGGCATCGAGGTCAAAGTGCTTTCCGCCCAGCCTGGCCCGGTGATTACACGCTACGAGTTAGAGCCTGCGGCGGGCGTAAAGGGCAGTCAAATCACCAATTTGGCGCGCGATTTGGCACGTGCGTTGTCGGTGGTGAGCATTCGCGTGGTAGAGACGATTCCTGGTAAAACTTGCATGGGCTTGGAAATTCCCAATCCGAAGCGACAAATCGTATATTTGTCGGAGATTATGGGCAGCCAAGTGTACGCTGACATGCATTCACCGCTGGCGATTGTGATGGGAAAAGACATCGCGGGCAAACCCGTGGTGGCGGATTTGGCCAAAATGCCGCACGTGTTGGTTGCTGGAACGACAGGCTCGGGCAAATCGGTGGCCATTAATGCGCTGATTTTAAGCTTTTTATATAAGGCCGAAGCGAGCAAAGTGCGCATGATTTTAATTGACCCGAAAATGCTTGAGCTTTCGGTGTACGAGGGCATTCCGCATTTGTTGGCGCCTGTGGTCACCGATATGCGCCAAGCCGCCAACGCGCTTAATTGGTGCGTGGCAGAGATGGAGCGCCGCTACAAGCTGATGTCGATGCTTGGTGTGCGTAATTTGGCGGGCTACAACCAAAAAATTAAAGATGCGGAAAAAGCGGGCGAGAAAATTCCGCATCCGTTTAGCCTTACACCAGACGATCCTGAACCATTGCAAGAAATGCCGCTCATCGTCGTTGTTATCGATGAGCTGGCCGATTTGATGATGGTCGTCGGCAAAAAGGTGGAAGAGTTGATTGCGCGTTTGGCGCAGAAGGCGCGCGCTTGCGGCATTCATTTGGTGCTGGCGACACAACGCCCATCAGTCGATGTAATCACAGGCTTAATTAAAGCGAATATTCCGACGCGCGTGTCGTTTCAGGTGTCATCCAAAATTGACTCTCGAACGATATTAGACCAAATGGGCGCTGAAGCGTTACTAGGTCAGGGCGACATGCTTTATATGCCGCCGGGCACGGGTTACCCGCAGCGTATTCACGGCGCTTTTGTGAGCGATCATGAGGTGCATCAGGTGGTGAATCACCTAAAAGCGATGGGTGAGCCGAATTATATTGAAGGCATTTTAACGGGTGAAACAGAAATCGACGATGGCGAAACGGGCAATTATAGCGACGGCGGCGGTGAAAAAGACGAGCTGTACGACGAAGCGGTGGCGATTGTGCTAAAAAGCCGTAGAGCGTCTATTTCTGGCGTGCAGCGTCAGTTGCGCATTGGCTACAATCGCGCTGCACGCTTGATAGAAGATATGGAGCGCGCAGGTTTGGTTTCAGCCATGCAAAGCAATGGCATTCGAGAGATTTTAGTGAAAGCTGGCAGTTCTAATGATGACTAAATTAGTAGCAAGCATGTTCGCATGCGCGAGCATGCTCATTTCCAGCATGGCGTTTGCCGATGGCGTGGCGAGTTTGCAGGAGTTTTACAAAAATACTAACGCCATGCGCGCCAAGTTTCACCAAGTGGTGGAAGACAACAAGGGGCGCAAAGTGCAAGAGGTGGACGGCACCATGCAGTTGCAGCGCCCAAACAAATTTCGTTGGGATTACAGCAAACCGTATGAGCAGCAAATTGTCAGCGATGGCAAACAAGTGTTTTTGTACGATATCGAGCTGCAACAAGTCACCATGCGCGAGCTAAGTAAAGCGCTCGGTTCCAGTCCCGCAGCCATGCTCGCGGGTGGAGATGCGGTAGAAAAAAGCTTTACACTCAAAAATGCCATTCGTAAAGATGGCCTTACTTGGGTGCTGGCACTGCCGAAAGACAAGGACAGCGGCTTCGACCGCGTACTACTTGGCTTTAAGGCAGATAAGCTGCGTAAAATGGAGATGGTCGACAGCTTCAACCATGTCACCCACATTACCTTCGACGCTGTAGAACGCAACCCAAGTTTAGATACCAGCACATTTTTATTCACACCGCCAAAAGGTGTGGATGTCGTGGGCGAGTAAATGGGTCGAATTACTCTTCACTTTTTACTTTACTAATTTTACGTAATTCATTAATATCATTGAATTATTTATAGGTTAATATTAATGCGCATCTCCGAACATTTAAAATTTGTCATTTTGGCTTTTGCGTCGAGCTCCGCGCTGTTATTCAGCGCGCCATCGTTTGCTGCGAATGACGCAGTGATTAGCGAAGCGGATAGGCTGATTCGCCAAGGCAACTTCTCTGCCGCTTATCAATTGCTCGAGCCGCTTGAAACCACGCGCGCTGGCGATATCAATTTTGATTATTTACTTGGTGTTTCGGCAGTGGAGAGCGGTAACGCTACGCGCGGCGCATTTGCCCTAGAGCGCGTGTTGGCGCTGGATCCAAACCACAAAGACGCACGTGCAGAAATGGCAAAAGCACATTTTATTTTAGGTGAAACAGACGCTTCCAAGTCCGAATTCAGCAATGTGATGCAGCAAAATCCTGATGCTGAGACCCAAATAGCCATCGAAAAAATGCTGACTTCCATTCGCAAACTAGAAGGCACGGCAACCACTTATGGCGCGTATTTGGATTTTGGCTTGGGTTGGGATTCCAATGTGAGTAGCGCACCAGACCTCAGTTCCATCAGCCTGCCTTTTATTGGCGGGCTAATCGTGGATTTGGGCGGCACTGGCAAAGCCAAATCTGATGGATTTTTCAATCTTGGCGGTGGCGCCTCGTTTAGACACCCATTTAGCCAACAAGTGGCGGTGTTTGGCGCAGTAAGCGGCTCAAAACGCTTAAACGGCTCAGAACACGCATTTGACACCAGTGTGCTGGATTTTAACGCGGGCTTGGACTTTAAAGTAAACGATACAAATAATTTAATTTTTTCGCTACAAGACAACCATTTCGATTTGGATGGCGAAGCGTTCAGACACGCTTATGGCGGCTCTGCGCAGTGGTTGCACAATATTGATGCTTACAATCAAGCAGGCGTTTATGCGCAATTTTCGCGGCTAAAATTTAATGGCAATGAAATTCGCAACGCGGATAGAAAAATCGTCGGCATCAATGCTGGGCATGCGTTTCAGGGTGATTTAAAGCCCATTCTTTACGCGAGTATTTATGGCGGCAGGGAAAATGCGCGTTCACCGTTGGTTGATTTTCTAGATCAAGACATTTGGGGCTTGCGCGCAGGCGGCCAGCTGAGCATTGATTCGCAATGGCAAACTTTTGCTAATTTTTCGTACGAATCGCGCGACCATCAGGCACAAGATCCAGCCTTTTTAAAGGAGCGCAAAGACAATCAGTACGATGCGTCAGTTGGCTTGCGCTACACGCCAATGCGCGATTTGACGATTCGCCCACAATTTAGCTACACCAAAAACGATTCCAACATCGATCTCGATAGTTTTGATCGCAAAATGATTTCGATTAGTATTCGCAAAGACTTCAACTGGTAACAGCAAACCAAATCTAGATGTTAAAATAAGCCATGAGCTTATTTCAAGTTAATACGCCCCAAGCCCCGCTCGCCGAACTGCTGCGCCCTAAAACGTTGGACGAAGTGGTCGGTCAATCGCATTTGTTGGGCGAAAGCAAACCGTTACGCTTGGCGTTTCAATCGGGTAAATTGCCGTCCATGATTCTGTGGGGGCCGCCGGGCGTGGGCAAAACCACATTAGCGCGCCTGATTGCGAATACCGCTGATGCCGAATTTATTGCGGTTTCTGCCGTATTATCAGGCATTAAAGATATCCGTGACGCAGTTGAGCGCGCCGAGTTGACTTTGCAGCAACATGGCCGCAAAACCATTTTGTTTGTCGATGAAGTGCACCGTTTTAACAAAGGTCAGCAAGATGCGTTTTTGCCATTTGTAGAAAGTGGCTTGATTACGTTTATTGGCGCAACCACCGAAAATCCTTCGTTTGAAGTCAATAGTGCGCTATTAAGTCGTGCGCAAGTGTTTGTTTTAAATGCGCTTTCTGAAGATGAGTTAGCACTTTTGCTTGAGCGTGCCAGATTGTTAATCGCA
>JAYVSZ010000063.1:0-33266 GCA_043774925.1 Methylophilaceae bacterium
GGTTCAAACGGGGTGACATTGACGATGATGCCGCAGCGTGCATAAGTTGATTTACCAAGGCAAATGGTCAGTACATTTCGCGGAATTTTGAAATATTCGACGGTACGGGCTAAAGCAAACGAATTGGGCGGGATAATGCAAAAATCTGCATTTACTTCTACAAAGGAATTGGGGTCGAAATTTTTCGGATCAACAATAGTGCTGTTGATATTGGTGAACAATTTAAACTCTTTGCTACAACGAATATCGTAACCATAGCTAGACGTGCCGTAAGACACCATGCGCTCGCCAGCGGCATTTATTTTTACTTGATTCGGCTCAAACGGCGCTATCATGCCGTGTTGCTCCGCCATTTGGCGTATCCATTTGTCTGATTTAATGCTCATAGTGCTGAATTTGTTTTATGATTGTTAAATGAACCGTATTATAAGGTGAATGTGTGCAAATTGGCGGACATTTAGCTTAAATTTTAGGGAGATTTTGATGCTAAAACTTGGCCCAATCTTAAAGTTTTTAGGTGGTGAAAATGGTAACTGGCGTTTGAGTGTGCTTGCGGTGACTGCAGACACGGATTCAGCGCCTAACTTAACGCTGCTTAGCGGCAAGGCGGTGGCTGCAAGTGAAAGCAAGTCGCTCACGCATACTAAGTCGACTATATGGCTTTGGCGGATTAGTGTATCCCTAACTACAAGTGCACAGGTGCTTGAATACTCATTAAACGACAAGCTATATGAAATTAACATTCCGGCCAAAGGCAAAAGTCCAGCAATTGCTTACGCATCATGTAACGGGTTTTCCGACCCCAAGCTGATTAGCAAAGTGGCGGACCAAAATGCTTTGTGGAAACGCATGAAAGCTTTACATGATGGCGCAGAAAAAATTGGCAATACACGCTTTGGTCCTTGGCATTTGCTTTTGATGGGCGGCGATCAAATATATTCAGATGCGATGTGGAACAGCAAAAATTGTCCTAGACTCGCTGAGTGGGCGGCATTAAGTTGGAATAAGCGCATCAGTCGTAGTTTTACTGCTGATATGCGCACAGAAGTTGCGCGACATTTTGAGAATACTTATATTGCGAGGTGGTCGCAGCCTGAAATGGCAGCGGCGTTTGCAAGCATGCCTAGCATGATGATGTGGGACGATCATGACATTCTCGATGGTTGGGGTTCCTACTCCTATGACATTCATAACTGCGATGTGTATCAAGGTATTTTTAGCATTGCGCTAGATTATTTCAAACTATTTCAACAACATAGCATTGCCGCGATGCCAGACAGCACTTTGCCAGAGCAAGATGCTTTTAGCCATGCTTATCGCGTTGGCGATTTGGGTTTGCTAGCGCTTGATATGCGAAGCGAGCGCATGCCGCATAATCCAGCGGATGAGCAGGGACATTTGTTGCCTGATCAGGTGATGAGTGAAAAAAGCTGGAATGCCGTTTATAAATGGATAGATGCACAAAAAGACTTGACGCATTTATTGGTGATGTCGAGTATTCCTGTGGTGCACCCAACCTTTGATTTGCTGGAAAAAATGCTAGGATTTATTCCAGGTAGACAGGAAATGGAAGATGATTTGCGCGACCAATGGCGCTCACAGCCGCACATGCAAGAGCGTTTACGGTTAATTCAGCGCTTATTTCGCTTCTCTGCAGAAAAAAAGTGCCGTGTGACGATACTTTCTGGCGATGTGCATGTAGCCGCGATTGGTGTGCTGCAATCCGATCGTAATGACGTGCCACCCAATGCTTGCGTAATCAATCAACTTACATCGTCTGGCATTGTGCACCCTGCGCCGCCCGCCATGGTGCGCTACTTTTTGGAGCAAGCTTGCAAGCTAGTAGAAACCGTGGACAGAGGCATTACGGCGAGTATGTATGAGTTTCCAGCAACAGCACGCCGCATTATTGGCGCACGCAATTTCTTAACTTTGGAGCCAGATATGCAAGATAGGATTTGGGCGAATTGGTGGGTTGAGAATGAGCCAACTCCAACGACGAAAGTCGTTCACCCAGTGCAGCCGAAACAAAACAGCATTGAGCCCATGTCGCCCAAATAAATTAGTGCTTGTCTCCGCCCAATTCTATGCTATAGCGCCAGAACTGGTCTTCACTTTCAAAAATCGCTTTAGATTCAAGCGGATCGCGGCTACCAGCGGGGTATTGGCACACAGGCGATTTATCTGCTGCCCAAGTTTTTACCACAGTATCCACCAAGCGCCATTGTGCTTCGGCTTCTGAAATATGCAGGTAATTCGCATTATTGCCTTCCATCAAGTCCAGCAACAAGGCCTCGTAAGCATCTACGCTGTCATCTTCGGCCAAGCGATTAGCCGCGTCCATTTGAATAGTGCGCGTTTTAATATCCAACCCTGGGATTTTCGATTGAATCTCTAATTTAATACATTCGCGCGGTTGAATACCGATGATGAGCCAGTTTTGATCTTGCCCATTGACTTGCAATGGCGCTTTTTTAAAGCGAATCGCAATGCGCGTATCGGCCTCGTGCAAGCGTTTAGCGGTGCGGATGTAAAACGGCACACCTTGCCAACGCGGATTATCGATAAACAGCTTTAAGGCTGCGTAAGTTTCCACCACGCTTGTTTTATCGCCAAGCTCTTCTAAATAACCAGGGACGCTTTCGCCATTCACGGTACCAGCTGCATATTGCGCACGGAAAGCGTGTTTGGCTAAATCGTTAGCAGGAATCGGTCGAATTTGCTCTAGCACCTTTATTTTAGCGGCGCGCACGCCATCTGGGCTTAAATCCTTTGGCATCTCCATCGCGGTAAGCGCCAAGGTTTGCAGCATGTGGCTTTGAATCATGTCGCGCAGCGCGCCAGTGCTATCATAAAAAGTCGTTCTATCGCCCACGCCCAACATTTCAGTATTAGTGATTTGTACGTGGTCGATATATTGCTTGTTCCAAAGCGGCTCTAGCACTGTATTGGTAAAGCGTTGCAGCAGAATATTTTGCAGCGCAGATTTGCCCAAATAATGGTCAATGCGGTAAATTTGACTTTCTTTGAGATGCTTCGTGATGGATGCTTGCAACGCCTTCGCACTTGGCAAATCGGTGCCAAACGGCTTTTCAATCACTACACGGCGCCAGTGTTTATCTTCTTGCGTTAAACCAACGGCGGCAAGCTGTTCTACCACAGGCGCAAAATCTGTTGGGCGCACCGATAAAAAGTAAGCCAAATTTTGCGGGAAAACCGCTTCATTGCCCAACACTTCTTTCATTTTAGCAAAAGCATCAGGCGAATCTGGCGGATTTGCGTGATAAAAGTTACGCGCAATAAAACGCTCGAACACTTTTGCATCGTAGCCTTTTTTAAACTTTGCATCCAACATGGTTTTAATATCCGCGCGCCACGCCTCTAAATCTACGGCCTGACGACCTACCGATAAAATTTTCATTTCGGGCGATAGGCGATCTAGCGAATCTAAGCGAAACAAGCCAGGAATGAGCTTAACGCGAGATAAATTGCCGCTTGCGCCAAATAAAACAAGAGTGCAGGAGTCTATTTTTGAGGTCATTTTTGTCGATTGCCAAGTTAAGATTTTGAATTAGAAAGCGTTAAGAACAAGTATAATTATAACAAACGAAAGCGCATCATTTAACACATTATTTCTAGGTTTTATCAATGACACAGCAACAAGCCACACGTTGGCACAGTTTTAATTCTCAAAATGAAATCAATCAGGTCACCATCACCCGTATTTTAGCGGCGGCGGATGAAGCCATTGCCAAACACGGATGTTTTTTAATTGTTTTAGCGGGCGGCAGCACGCCAAAAAGCATTTATCGATTGCTCGCTAAGGCGCATGCCAATTGGGCTGCATGGCATGTGTTTATTAACGATGACCGTTGCTTACCACCCGACCACGATGACCGTAACAGCAAAATGGTGGCGGAAGCTTGGCTAAATCATGTAGCTATTTCCAAAGCCAATATTTACAATATTCCCGCCGAGCTTGGGCCGCTTGCGGGCGCAAAAAAATATGTGCAGATGATTCAAAATGTCGGCACATTTGATTTGGTGCTGTTTGGCTTGGGCGAAGATGGGCATACTGCAAGCCTGTTCCCCAATCACGCGGTGGATAACAGCGCGGTTGCAGTGCCAGTGTTTGATGCGCCAAAGCCGCCTGCCGAGCGCATTACCATGAGCCAAAACCGCTTGAATGATACGCACGAAGCCATCTTTTTGGTGACTGGCGCGGGCAAGCAATGGGCGGTGGACGAGTGGCGTAATGGCGTTGCCATTCCCGCAGCTTTAATCATGCCGAAAAATGGCGTGGATGTGTATTGTTTCGGGGTGAAATTAGACTAAAATTATATGCCCTGAGAGCCAATATCCATGCGGCTCTCAGGGCATTCTGTTTTAAGTATTTTGAATGACAATATTCGGGAATTTGCTTGTGTGGTCGATGCCAGCATTGGCAATTTTAATCGCGGCTTTGCGTGCGATTTCTTTGTAAATACTGGCAATTTTTGAATCTGGTTCGGCAATCACAGTCGGGTTTCCACTGTCGGCCTGTTCGCGTATTTTAATATCTAGCGGCAAACTACCAAGCAAATCGACGTTGTAATCTTTACTCATCAACGCGCCGCCACCCGCGCCAAATATATGTTCTTCATGTCCGCAGTGGCTGCAAATATGCGTGCTCATGTTTTCCACGATGCCTAAAATCGGAATACCGACTTTCTCGAACATTTTTAAACCTTTACGCGCATCCAGCAAGGCGATGTCTTGCGGCGTGGTGACGATAATTGCGCCGGTCACGGGGATTTTTTGCGCGAGCGTGAGTTGAATATCGCCTGTACCAGGCGGTAAATCAATCACCAAATAATCTAAATCTTTCCAATTGGTGTCTCGTAGTAGTTGCTCCAGCGCGCCCGTCACCATTGGGCCGCGCCATACCATGGGCGTATCGGTATCTACTAAAAAACCAATACTCATGGTTTGAATGCCGTGTGCCAGCATGGGCTCCATGCTTTTGCCATCCATGCTTTCTGGGCGACCACTAATGCCAAGCATTTGCGGCTGGCTTGGGCCGTAAATATCCGCGTCGAGCAAGCCCACCGTTGCGCCTTCCGCGGCTAATGCCAGCGCGAGGTTGACCGAAGTCGTTGATTTGCCCACACCGCCTTTGCCTGAGGCAACCGCAATAATGTTTTTAACGTTCGGTAATAGCGTCACGCCTTGCTGCGCTTTGTGTGTGGCGATGCGGCTGCCAATGTTCACGGCCACGTTTTTTACGCCGTCAAGCGCCTGTAAATGGCTTTCTACAAGGGTTTTGACAGAATTCATCACGGAATTTGCAGGGTAACCAAGCACAATATCCACGCTTACGTTTGCACCTTCAACTTTAATGTTTTTGGCAGATTTTGAGGTGACGAAATCACGCCCCGTATGCGGGTCTATTAAGTTCTTAAGCATTTCTTGAACAATTTCTTGCGTAATGGCCATGGCAAATTTCTATTTAAAACAAAACGCCATTTTACCAGCCTGATTTGTTAAAATGCAGATAAATCTATGGATGTGAGATAAATCGCAAGGCGCCGCGCAGCGAAGACGCAGACATATGATTTTTATAGGCAAGGATTGAGCGAGCACGCAACACCGCGATTTGCTCGCAGACATGGATTTTATGACGAAAAAGATACTAGTGACTTCTGCGCTACCTTACGCTAATGGCAGCATCCACCTTGGCCATTTAGTGGAATACATTCAAACCGATATTTGGGTGCGCTTCCAAAAAATGCAGGGTCACACCGTGCATTATGTGTGTGCGGATGATACGCACGGCACGCCGATTATGTTGCGTGCCGAGAAAGAGGGCATTACGCCAGAAGCCTTAATTGATGCGGTTCACAAGGAACACAGCCAAGATTTTAAAGAGTTTTTGGTCGAGTTTGATAACTATTATTCGACCAATTCGGAAGAGAATCGTGTTTTATCTAGCGAGATTTACAAAAAGCTAAAAGCTAACGGCAAAATTGCCACCAAAACCATTGAACAATATTTTGACCCAGTCAAAAACATGTTTCTGCCAGATCGCTTTATTAAAGGCGAGTGCCCAAAATGTCACGCCAAAGACCAATATGGCGATAATTGCGAAGTGTGCGGCGCAACCTACAGTCCAACCGATTTAATTAATCCATTCTCTGCGGTCTCAGGCGCTGCGCCTGTGCGTAAAGAAACAGAACATTATTTCTTTAAACTCTCGGAATGTAGTGACTTTTTAAGCGAGTGGACGCGCAGCGGCACGCTACAGGCCGAAGCCGCCAATAAGATGAACGAATGGCTAGGCGAAAAGAGCGAGAACAAACTTTCTGATTGGGATATTTCGCGCGATGCGCCGTATTTTGGTTTTGAGATTCCCGATGCGCCCGGCAAATATTTTTATGTGTGGTTGGATGCGCCAATTGGCTATATGGCGAGTTTTAAGAATTTATGCGGCAAGAGTGGCTTAGATTTTGACGAATATTGGAACAAAGATTCCAAAACCGATCTTTACCATTTTATCGGCAAAGATATTTTGTATTTCCACGCGCTATTTTGGCCTGCAACGCTTGAGTATAGCGGCTACCGTAAACCTACACAGATTTTCGCACATGGTTTTTTAACCGTGAACGGCGAGAAAATGAGCAAATCACGCGGCACGTTTATCACCGCGCGTAGCTATTTGGAGCATGTTAAAAATCCTGAATACCTGCGTTATTACTATGCTGCCAAACTGAATGGCAGCATGGAAGACATTGATTTGAACTTGGAAGATTTTGTCGCGCGCGTGAATAGCGATTTGGTCGGTAAATATGTCAATATTGCGAGCCGTGCCTCAGGGTTTATCACTAAACATTTTGAGGGAAGGATTCAAGATTTAAGACATGAGCCTATGCAATTGCAAATAAATGAGACTAGAGGTCGTGTGGCTGAGGCTTACCAGTCAAGAGATTATGCCAGAGCTGTTCGAGAGATTATGGCTTTAGCAGATTTTGTTAATGCAAATTTTGATTCTGCTAAACCTTGGGAAAATGCAAAAAAATTAGATGATGCAACTGCAAAAGAGTTGCTTCATATTGTTTGTTCTAATGCGTTGCACGCTTTCAAAGCAATTAGTTTGATGATGTATCCAGTATTGCCTAAGACTGCAAGGGCGGGATTGGGTCTTTTTTGGGCAGGGAATAAACCAAAATGGGATGATATTGGTTTAGCACCAGCACAACAAATTAATTCTTATAAGCACTTAATTGCTCGTATTGAAGTTAAAGATATTGAATCTATGGTTGATGCGAACAAGGAAAATTTAGAGCCGAAGCAAATTGCACCTGTTAAAGCGCCTGTAGTTTTTGCCCCAGTAGCCGCGCCAGTGGCTGAGGAAGCAAATTATATTAGCATCGATGACTTCACCAAAGTCAACCTAGTGATTGCTAAAATCGTTAATGCAGAACATGTGGAAGGTGCAGAGAAGTTGCTAAAGCTGACGCTGGATATTGGCGAAGCGACGCCGCGACAAGTGTTTGCAGGCATTAAATCGACGTATGATCCTGCAAGTTTAGTTGGACGTTTGACGGTAATGGTGGCAAACTTAGCGCCACGTAAGATGAAATTTGGGATGAGTGAAGGCATGGTCTTAGCCGCAAGCGATGAGCTTGGCGAACCATTTATCCTCTCACCCGATGTTGGAGCGCAGCCCGGGATGCGTGTTAAGTAGTTTTTTTGTGTTTGCGATAAAAGTGCTAGCTTTGTTTCGCGTTAAATGAAAAGGAGTAGCAATGAAGTTAATCAATTCAAATATTTTAATCTCTCGTGGTTTAGCAGGAGTTAGCTTAGCCATTTTATTATTCTCTGTGCCAGCGATGGCAAAAGATAGCACGGCCAAATCCGCCGTGGGTGGCGGGTTAGGCGCGGCGGCGGGTACGGCGATTGGCGGCATACTGGGTGGACAAACCGGTGAAATTGTCGGTGGTGCCGTTGGCGGCGGCGTTGGCGGCGCAGTCACCACCAAAGGCGAAGGTCAAACTGGCGCGGTAGTCGGCGGCGCAGTGGGTGGTGCTGGCGGCGCAGTGGTTGGGCGCGGTGTAAGCGGAAGCGGCACAGGCGCGGTTATCGGCGCGGGTGTAGGCGGCGCAGGCGGTGCGGCAGCTGGCAAAGTGATTGGCGAGCAGGCGCACGAGAACAAGCGCACAAAGCAAAATCACGGACATAAACGTAAGCACAAACGTCATGATGACGAAGACGGTGGGGACGAATACGACAATCATGAACATGGAAATCACGACCACGGTGATTGGTAATTAAATTTTATTAGATTTTTGCCAATAAAAAAGCCCCGCATGCGGGGCTTTTTTTGTAACTAAATTAAACTAATTTTACCAGCTTATTTTATAAGCTTATTTCTTTTCGGCTGCTTTTTTCTCGTCAGCTTTGGCTTTCTTGTCTGCTTTGTCGGCTTTAGCTTTGTCGGCTTTAGCTGCTTTAGCGGCATCTTTTTCTGCTTTCTTAGCTGCTTTTGCGTCAGCCTTAGCTTTGTTAGCGGCCTCTTTATCAGCATCTTTGGCTGCTTTGTCATCGGCTTTAGCTGTTGGTTTTTCTGCAGCTGCTTTGTCGGCTTTAGCTTTCTCTTTTTCTGCTTTTTTCGCAGCTTTGTCGTCCATTTTAGCTGGGTCTACAACTGCTTTGTCAGCTTTTGGCGCTTCTTTAGCCGCTGCAGGCATTGCTTTGTCAGCTTTAGCAGGTTTGTCAGTCGCTTTAGTATCTTTAGCCATTGGTTTTGCATCAGGTTTCGCTGCTACGGCTGTCGTTGCGCCGCTTACAGATACGTCTTTTTTCACGTTTGAAAGTGTCACTGGGCCTACGCCGTCCACTTTTTCAAGTTCATCAACAGATTTGAAGCCGCCATTTTTCTTGCGGTAATCGATAATCGCTGCTGCTTTTACTGGACCAATGCCGTCTAATGACTCAAGCTCGGCTTGTGTTGCTGTGTTAATGTTGACTGCTGCGAACGCGCTGAAACTGATGGCGAGCGAAGCTAATAGGGCTAATAAGACTTTTTTCATGAAATTCTCCGTTGTAAATTTTGGTGAAACTACTTTAGTTGATTATCGCAAAGCGAATAATACTAGATTTAATTGTAAATTCAAAACCTTACATCAAACTTACGATGCGTCACCTAAATCATAGCGTTTGTAAAATAGCCTCAAGTGCTTGAAGTGGGTTTGGCGCTTGCGTAATCGGCCTGCCGATGACAAGGTAGCTCGCGCCGCTGTTTAGTGCATCTTGCGGTGTAACAACGCGGGATTGGTCGTTAGCGTTGACATTGGCAGGCCGAATGCCTGGCGTGACGAGTAAAAAGTCGCTATTGAGGTGTTTTCTGAGTAAAGTTGCTTCCATTGCTGAGCAGACAACACCATGCAAACCCGCTAGCAGCGTGAGTTTTGCAAGTTTAAGCACTTGGTTTTCTACGCTACCTTCAACCCCAGTTTCGTTTAAGCTCGCTTGATTCATGCTGGTGAGTACGGTGACGGAGATTAATCGTGCTGGATTGCTGCTTTTGTGTACACCTTCCAGCGCCGCCTGCATCATGGCGCTGCCGCCGCTGGCATGTACATTGAGCATCCAAACCCCTAGGTTAGATGCGGCTTGGCAGGCTTTTTGCACAGTGTTGGGAATGTCGTGAAATTTTAAATCCAAAAAAACTTGGAAGTTTTTTGCGACGAGTTGCTCAACCAACGCAGGGCCCGCCGCGGTAAATAGCTCTTTGCCCACTTTGAGTTTGCATAATTGCGGGTTGAGCTGATTGACGAGTGAAAGTGCAGATTTGCTATCCGCAAAGTCTAGCGCAACAATTATTTTTGAATCGTGAATTTTTAAATCCTTACTTTTTTCTTTATTTTTTGACGGTCATTTCGCGGCTAATCGCCTCGCTTGGCTCTGCGGGTAGCGATTCCCAAGCGTTGCAGGCTGGGCATTGCCAGTGATATTGTTTGGCACGAAAGCCGCACTGGTTGCAGTGATACGCTGCGCGGTTGCCAATGGCGTTGCGCACAGTTTGCTGCATCAACTGAATATCCTGGCTGGCAGTCTTGCTTTTACTGTCGGCCATGGCGCGGGCTTGCAGTAGTTGGTCTAGCGTTTGCAGGCTTGGCTGGCGAATCAACTCGTTTCTGGCGAGCTTAGAAGCAGCTTCTGCGCCACTCTCGGCTAAAGTTGCTTCGTAAAGCACGCTCATTAAAGATGGCAATTTGTAGGTTTCAAGATAGGTATTAAGCTGCGCCAAACCTTCTTTTAGTTTGTCAGCCGCCGCGTAACTTTTTAACATTTTCCCCGCCACCAAGCCCAAGTATTCGGGTTGTTGAAATTCAATGCGCTTCCAATGCGAAATTGCACCTGCGTGATGGCCTGCTTCGGCATCTAAATCGCCCAGCAGCACGTTGGCGCGTATGCAATTTTTGTTGGCATCTAGCGCATGAGTGAGCTGTTTATGCGCTTCCTGCGGTTTTTGGTTCAGAATTGCATTCATCGCCAGTTCGCAATAATATTGTGCAATCTCTTTCCTGAAAGGCACGCCAGATAAGCGTTCCAGCTCGGTTGCTGCGGTGATTGCTTGTGCCCATTCGCGTTCGCGCACGTAAATTTCCAGCAGCGCACGCAATGCAGGTTGGCGATAACGCGTGTCGTCTAAACCTTTAAATAACTCTTCTGCGCGGTCAAACAAGCCCGCTTTAAGATAATCCTGCGCCAGTTCGGCATTGACCGCGCTTTTTTGATTCGGCGTCAGCTCTCTTTTTTCAAGTAAATTTAAATGCATATTAATGGCGCGGTCAGTTTCGCCCGTGCGTCTAAATAAGCTGCCAAGTGCAAAATGCAGCTCAAGTGAATCGGTATTGGCATGAATCGCTTCAGAAAAAGCTTCGACCGCTTTATCGTGCTGATCGCTAATGAGAAAGTTGAGGCCTTTGAAGTAGGCCGCAGGTAGCGCGGTAGATTCGGAAATAAGCTGTTTAATGTCGACGCGCGCGGCTATCCAGCCCAGCACAAAAAACAGTGGAAGTACGAGTAGCCACCAATATTCAAAATCTACAGTCATATGTGCATTTTAAATGGTTTGTGACATTTTACCTAGGCAAGGTGCAAACTTGACGAAAAAGTGCGGACGAAAAAAAACGGTACAAAAAGTTGCACCGTTTTTATTGGCCAATATGTGGGAATTAGCTTGCAGAATCTACGCGATCGCGCAACTCTTTGCCGGCTTTAAAGTGCGGCACATGCTTAGCAGGTACTTGCACTTTACTACCAGTTTTTGGGTTGCGACCCAAGCGAGGCGGGCGATAATTAAGGCTAAAACTACCAAAGCCCCTAATTTCAATTCGCTCGCCGCTAGATAAATTATCTGTCATCGCATCTAAAATCGCTTTCACAGATAACTCAGCATCTTTAACAACAAGCTGCGAGAAACGCTCCGCCAGTAGGTTGATTAACTCAGATTTTGTCATGGCTATATTGCCCTATTTTAATATTGACTAGATGATTAATTAAAAAACTATTTCTTGCTGTCCATCTTGGCTTTAAGTAAAGCGCCAAGATTGGTGGCACCAGCGGCAGAAGCGGCGTCTTCAGCAGAAGGTGCTTCTGCTTTAGTTTTTGCAGGTTTGGCTTTTGGCTTCGCTGCTTTATCTTCTGTGCTTGATGCAGGTGTTGCGCCTGATGGATCTTCAGTGAGTTGTTTAACACCCAATGAAATACGTTCTTTTTCTACATCAATCGCTAAAATAGTGGCTTGTAACTCGTCACCTTTTTTGAAGTTACGGATTGCTTCTTCGCCAGTTTGTGTCCATGACAAATCAGACAGGTGAACTAAACCATCAATACCGCCTGGCAAGCCAATAAACACGCCGAAGTCAGTGATTGATTTAATTTGACCACCGACTTTATCGCCTTTAGCGTGCGTTGCAGCAAAGTCGTCCCAAGGGTTTGGTTTGCATTGTTTCATGCCGAGAGATAAACGACGACGCTCTTCATCAATCTCAAGAATCATCACTTCAACTTCGTCGCCCAATTGTGCGATTTTGCCTGGGTGAATATTTTTGTTGGTCCAATCCATTTCTGAAACGTGTACTAAACCTTCAATGCCTGGCTCTACTTCAACAAACGCGCCGTAGTCAGTCAAGTTAGACACTTTACCAAATAAGCGCGTGCTGACTGGGTAACGGCGACCTAATGAAACCCATGGATCGTCGCCTAATTGTTTAATGCCGAGTGAAACACGGTTTTTTTCTTGGTCGAATTTTAAGATTTTTGCTTCTACTTCTTCGCCTACTGTGAGCACTTCGGATGGGTGCTTAACGCGGCGCCAAGCCAAGTCGGTAATATGGAGCAAGCCGTCAATGCCGCCTAAATCTACGAATGCGCCATAATCGGTAATATTTTTAACAATACCTTTAACAATTGCACCTTCAGCCAACGTGCCCATGAGCGCTTCGCGGTCTGCACCAGCAGAAACTTCCATCACTGCACGACGTGAAACCACGATATTGTTACGTTTACGGTCTAGTTTGATGACTTTGAAATCCCACTCTTTATTTTCGAATGGCGTGGTGTCTTTTACTGGGCGAACATCTACCAATGAGCCAGGCAAGAAAGCCATAATGCCGTTAACAGAAACGCGCAAACCACCTTTTACTTTGCCGCTTACATAGCCTTTAACTACGCGACCTTCGTTCATGGCATCTTCTAAATCTAGCCAAGCTTCCATTTTCTTCGCTTTTTCGCGAGAAAGTTGGGTATTGCCATGACCATCTTCCAGCTTTTCGATGGCTACTTTTACAAAGTCGCCAACGGCCACTTCAAGCTCACCTTGAGCGTTTTTGAATTCAGCAGCGTCAATCCAGCTTTCAGATTTGAGGCCAGCGTTTACAGTGACGTGGTCGCCATTAATTGATATAACCTCGGCGGTGATTACCTCGCCAGAGCGCATTTCTTGGCGCGCTAAGCTTTCTTCAAAAAGCGCGGCGAATGATTCCATTGAAGCTGGAGTTGATTTAGAAGTAGAAGCCATTAAAAAAGTGTATCCAAAAAATCCCACCTAGCAGCGGGCAAATTAATTAAACGTTAAGTTCTTACAGAATCTCAACACGAATCGTGCATATTACACAAAAAAAGTCTTATGTTCAATGACTTAAATACGTTTTATTGCAAATTTTTATAGGCATTCAATACAAATTGCACCGCTTCATCGATTGTGCGCCGCGTCGTATCTAACAAAATCGCATCTTTGGTTTGAATCAGCGGCGATGCGCTACGCACGCTGTCGCGCAAATCGCGCTGTTGTAAACCGTGCAAAATTTGTTGCAAATTTGTAGCTAAACCTTTAATTGTAAGCTGTTTGAAGCGTCGCTCGGCGCGCACTTCTACGCTGGCGGTAAGGAAGATTTTGAGTTTTGCGTCTATAAAAACCACGCTCGCCATATCGCGGCCATCGGCCACCAAACCTGGCGATTGGCGAAAGGCATGTTGCAAATCGAGCAAAGCGCTACGCACTTGCGGATGAACCGCGACCTCGGATGCGCCACGACTCATTTCCTCTGCGCGAACGGCTTCGGTAATACGGTCTCCATCAAGAAAAATATCGCTATGTTTGAACGCAATGTGGAGCGATTTCGCTAGTTCGCCAAGCGCTTCGGCGTTGTGCCAAGCAATATTATTTTTATACGCAGCAAATGCCACAATGCGATAAAGCGCGCCAGAATCCAAATAATGAAAGCCTAATTGCTCTGCCACCAATTGCGCCACCGTGCCCTTGCCGCTGGCGGAAGGGCCATCAATCGCAATCACGGGTACGCTAGCTGACAATTCTTTTAAACTCATTAAAATAATTGGGGAAAGTCTTGGCGACACATTTTGGGTCGTTAATGGTAATTGGCACGCCGCCCAAGCTTACCAGTGAAAAACACATCGCCATACGGTGGTCATCGTAGGTATCAATCACGGCATTCGGTGTGAGTTTGGCGGGCGGCGTGATTTTGATGTAATCCGCACCTTCCTCAACAACGGCGCCAACTTTGCGTAATTCAGTCGCCATGGCACTAATGCGGTCTGTTTCCTTAACGCGCCAGCTGGCGATATTGCGTAAAGTAGTGGTGCCGTCAGCAAAAAGCGCCAAAATCGCCAGCGTCATCGCTGCATCGGGAATATGGTTGCAGTCTAAATCAATGGCTTTGAGTTTGCCCTCTGACGCACTGGCTTCTATCCAGTTATCAGCAGAGTTAATTTTCGCGCCCATCAGTTCTAGCGCTTCTGTAAAATGTATATCGCCTTGAATGCTATTCTCACCAACACCTTCTACTTTTATCTTGCCACCAATCACACCCGCGGCCAGAAAATATGAGGCAGATGAGGCGTCACCTTCAACAATAATGTTATTAGGACTATAGTAGCTCTGGTTAGCTGAGATGGTAAAACGTTGCCATTCGTTATGTGGGGTCGTTATGCTAAAGCGCTGCATCAACCTAACTGTTATGTTTATATATGGCTTAGAAATAAGCTCGCCCATTACTTCAATAACAGCTTCTTGCTTGGTCAATGGCAGTGCCATTAAAAGTGCCGTTAAAAACTGGCTGGAGACATCACCGCGAATTTGTATCGGTTTGCTCACATCCACTTTTGCAGGTGAAATAAGCAGCGGCGGAAAGCCCGCATTGCCTTTGTATTCCACATTGCAGCCAATTTGGCGCAACGCATCAATCAAATCGCCAATCGGGCGCTCGTGCATGCGCGGCACGCCGTGCAAATAATAATAGCCATTTGAAAGCGCCAGCGCGGCGGTAAGCGGGCGGAACGCGGTGCCCGCATTACCCAAGAACAAATCCACAGGCGCATCGGCGCTACCTTTGTTAGGAAAATTGCCGTTGCAACCATGCACGCGCCAATCGGTATCTGAGAGTTTTTCCAGCTTTACACCCAGCATTTGCAGGGCTTCCAGCATGCGTGCGGTGTCATCGGAAACCAGCAAATCGTGAATTTCGGTTGCTCCGCTTGAAAGCGCAGCAAGCAGCAAAGTGCGATTTGAAATGCTTTTGGAGCCGGGTAATTTAATTGTGCCTTCAGCCTTGCTGGCGGCGGGTAGATGCAGTTGTTCTAACGGGTGTAGTTGTTCCATTTGATTTGTCATTCCGTGCTCGACACGGAATCTAGCGCATTCCGATAAGGTTATCAGTACTGAGATGCTGAATCAAGTTCAGCATAACAGCGGTTTTATACTATGTTTTGCCATTCGCCCAATTGTTGCGCGCCACGCTAGCGCGCTCAAACAGTGCTTGCAGGCTTTCGCCATCTTCATTTTTAAGCAATTGTTTTAATTGGCTTAACTCTGCTTCAAACGCGTTAATTTCACTTAAAAGCGCGGTTTTGTTGGCAAGGCTAATGTCACGCCACATCTCTGGGCTGCTGCCTGCAATGCGCGTAAAATCGCGAAAGCCACTGGCAGCAAAGCTGAATAACTGTTCTGCGTTAGGACGCGCGGCGATGTCATCCACCAAAGCAAAAGCCAGCAAATGTGGCAAATGGCTCACGGCGGCGAAAATACTATCGTGCGTTTCGGCGCTCATTTCGGTGACGATTGCGCCACACGTTTGCCACAATTCAGTTGCCCTGCGAACCGCATGGATATTGGTTGCTGAGGCAGGCGTTAATACCACGTTTTTGCCGATAAACAAGCCAGATTTTGCTGCACTGACGCCGCTTTTTTCTGCGCCAGCAATCGGGTGGCCGCCGACAAATTGGCTGAATTGCTCACCCAAAATGGCTTGCGCCGCCGCCAACACGTCACTTTTGGTGCTGCCTGCGTCGGTAATCACGGTTTCTTTGCCCAGGTGCGGTTGAATGCTTTGTAAAATCGCGCTGGTTTGCGCGACGGGAGCCGCAATTAAAATCAAATCCGCATGGCTGCAAGCCGCGTGGATATTAGTCTCTAGCGCATCAATTACGTTTAATTTTAGTGCAGTATTTAGACTTTCAACACTGCGGCCAATGCCCACAATGTGCGCGCCACTGCCTGCTTTCCTTAAAGCCAATGCAACAGAGCCGCCAATCAAGCCCACACCAAATATCACGATTTTTTTCAAGGGAAGTGTATTCAATTTTTAGCAGGCAGAATTGTAACATAGTGAGGAATGGCTATTCACGAATGTTGTTTTGACTATTGGGCAATTAATACATTTTTATTTGCAGCGAAATGTGGCATGAGCCCAACCATTTTGAGATTTTCCGCCACTTAGCACTTCTATGCCATTTGCACATTCAGCAGAAACAAGACTCAATGATTCTATTTCTTTCTTTGCACAAGCATTGATGAGATCCCCAACACAGCCATCAGAATATTTAAAGTGGTAAACATAATCTCCGCTATCTAATGGTTTAACTGGATTAGGATTCAGGTTGAGCTCAGAACAACCAGTCAATAGAAACGCTAAAAATATAAATTTATGCATTAAAGTCATATTTTTCATTTTGCCCATTCACCATCGCTCAGTTTTTCTTGCGGCTTAAAATTCTGCTTGTACACCATTTTTTGGCTGTCTTTAATCCAGTAGCCTAAGTATAAATAGGGCAGGCTTAGGTTTTTTGTCCATTCGATGAGCCACATAATGGAATGCGTGCCATAACTGGCTTTCGTTTCATGCGCGTCGTAAAATGTGTAAACAGCGGAGATGCCATCGCCCACAATATCCACCACGCTGACGATTTTTACTTGATGTTTGCTATCGCGAAACTCAATCATCAGGCTTTCTACATTGCTTTGGCATAAAAATTGGCGATATTGCTCTGCATCATCTAACACATTGTTTTTGTTGATATTTTCAGTTTCAGAATGGCGCAAAGTTTGGTAATCGGCATAAAGCGCAAAATGATTTTCATCAAAACTGAGTGGCAAAACACGCACAATTAAATCGTCATGTTGTTTAAAAGCGCGTTTTTGGCTGCGTGTTGGAGTGAATTCTTTCAAAATCACGCGCACAGGCACGCACTCGCAGCAGTGCTCACAATGTGGGCGATATGCAAACTTGCCGCTGCGTCGAAAGCCTTGCTGGATAAGGCTGCTATAGACTTCTGCATCGACCAAATGATGCGGAGAGGCAATCAAACTTTGCGCAAGTTTATTGGGCAAATAGCCACATGTGTACGGTGTGGTGACGTAAAACTGTAACTTCTGAAGCGCGGGTTCAATCGGCAAAGTCATGTAAAAATTATAAACCTAAAGTTTGGTAGGAGCGATTTTTAAATCGCGAATGCAATGATGATGGCTTATTTTCGCGATTTAAAAATTGCTCCTCCATTAAAAAGCGCGCCTACAATAGTCTGCTCAGTTTTTCTATAAACGCTTCGCGCGCAATTTCGCGCGCGCCAAAACTGGCTAAAAGTGGCGTGTTCATTTGACAATCTATCATGCCAACACCTTGATTTTTAAGCCGCTCTACTAAACTCACAAACGCTATTTTGCTGGCGTTGGGCTGCGTGTGGAACATGCTTTCGCCGTAGAACATCTTGCCAATCATCACGCCATAACAGCCACCAACCAGTGCGCCATTTAGCCAACATTCACTGCTAATCGCATTTCCCATTCTGTGTAGCTCGCAATACGCGTTAATAATTTCTGGCGTAATCCACGTGCCGGTTTGATGCGGACGCTTTGTGTGGCTGCACGCCGTAATAACGGCCTGGAAGACAGTATCCATGCGGCTCTCAAAGGCATGGCTTTTGAGCGTTTTTTTGAGCGATGTGGAAATTTTTAACTCGTTGGGAAACAACACCATGCGCGGATTTGGGCTCCACCACATCACGGGCTCGCCTACCGAAAACCAAGGAAAAATGCCTTGCCGATATGCCGCCAGAAGCCGCGCCGTTGTTAGCTCGCCGCCAATCGCAATCAAGCCGTTGGGCTCAATCAAAGCGTCTTCTAGCGGAGGGAACGCGCAATCATCCTCAATCGCTGCGACGCGACCAGTGGAAAGTTGATAGTAAGCGTGGCTCATGCACAATTATCGCTTTAATCTGTCAGCCTGTGAACTATAACCACCACTTATGCAACAACTGACTTGTATAAAAGTTGAAGTTGCGCGTAAATATTGACATTACGCTAGGAACAAATAAGGCTTTAATCATGCAGCTTGCGATAGCGCTAATGCTATTGCATCTGCTGTCGCCTATTGTTTACTTGCATCTAGGTGATGCTTCGCTGGCGTTATTGGCTTTCACTTACGCGGCGATAAGGTTGAGTCGTTTTGATATAGCACGTAAAGATTGTTGTTTATTTGCTTAATGCGATATCTTAGTTTAATAAAGTAGGGTAATACCTTATTTACTTTTGTTAGATTGCGAGAAGAATCTAATTAACTAAATCAGGACATCAGAAATGAAAACAAAGTTTGCCAATTTAAAATTAATACGCTCATTATTAAGTTTAAGTATGATTTGTTATTTTTTAGCTTTGTCAACAAGCGCAAACGCAGCTTCTGCCGATGAAATTCAAGTATATGACGATGCAATTAACGAAGTAGGCGAGTTTAATGTAGATGTGCACATGAACTATGTGATTTCTGGCGTTAAAGAAAGTGCTTACCCAAAAGAAATTCCTGCGCATCACAACTTTCGTATTACGCCCGAGTTTGCTTATGGCATGACCAAAACGCTAGAGGCGGGTTTGTACTTGCCTGCAATACGCGCTGGCAATGGCGATTGGTACTTAGAGGGTGTTAAATTGCGCCTTAAATATCTGGCTGAACATGCGGAAATAGGCGCTTATTGGGGTATTAATTTTGAGTTGGGCAAAGTTTCGCATCGTACTTCAGAAGAAAACTGGAACTTAGAAGCACGCCCCATTATTGGTTATAAAACAGAAGCTTGGAATTTTACAATAAACCCTATTTTAGGCTTTGCGGTATCTGGCAGCGACCACACACCCACTTTTGAGCCTGCGATTAAAGTTGGTCATAAGCTAACCGACAAAACATGGATTAATATAGAAAACTATTCTGATTTTGGAGCGGTTGATCATATGCGTAGCCATGCGCAAGAAACTTATATTACTGCCGATACCGAAGTGTTTGGTCACGATTTGAATATAGGCCTAGGCCGTGGTTGGACGAATGAAGCAAATAATTGGACGCTAAAAGCCATTTTTAATATTCCACTGTAATATTTTCGCTTGTTTTTCTATATCGCGTATAATCGACTTGTGCATAAAAATGTAAAAAATTACTTAGTGCTATGTTTAATCTGTTTGCAGGTAGTTGCACCTTTTATTCACGCTCACGCATTTGGCCATGATAGCTTTAAAAAACACGAATTTCATTTGCATTTAGAAGCGCTTGATAATGTAAGCAGTGCTAACGACACTGTCAGTCAAGTGCATATTGCTAAAAGCGCAATAGATGGTGCAATTTTTACTGTTGCAAGTGGTATTAAAACAGCAGTTTCGGACGAAGAGTCGGACACTATTGCAGTAGTAGCAGCTTTTTTCATTTTTATATTATTACGTTTTGCTATCGTTACGCGCTTTATTAAGCCAATTAATCAGGTTTTAAATCCGCAACGATATGTCTATTATCCTCAAAGCCCTCGCGCACCCCCGCTCTAATTAAATCACTCAATAGTAGGTTTTTTGAATTTGGTTATTTTTAACCAATTGATTTAATTAGGAGTTTATATGTTTAAACCACCATACTTTGTATGGGCTTTGTCTGCTGTATTTATCTTTAATAGTGGGTTGTTGCATGCGGAAACCATGCAGCACGAAGATAGATTAACGGTCGATAATTCACTTTCCCTTCACAGTTTAATTGAGCAAGCACTACCGCATTATCCAAGTAGCCAGTTGTTAAATGCTAAAAAACAAGCGTTTGAAGCACATCAAATACAGGCGAATAGCCTGCTACCAGGTTCGGCAGCTTTAATTTTGCGCAATCAAAATGACCAGCTACTAAGTCGTCATGGCGAAACCGAGTGGGAGGCTGGCGTTGAGTTTCCAATTTGGCTTAGCGGACAGCGCAAAGCGCGCGAAGTCATTGCAAATATAGCCAGCCAAAATCTGAATGCAGATACACAATATTTGCGCCTGCAGCTAGCTGGTATGGTGCGTGATGCACTATGGGAAATTCAATTAATGCAGGGTTTTGCTGATATTGCTAAAGCAAAATATGAGGCTGCAAGCCAGTTACAGCGCGATATTGAAAAACGCGTTACGCTCGGTGATTTGGCGCAAAAAGACTTGCTTATCGCACAAGCCGAAACGCTGCAAGCAGAATCAGAGCTCATTAATGCCGATGCCGAAGTGCAACATGCAAAGTTTCGCTATCAAAATTTAACGGGATTAAGCATTATACCTGCCGAGTTTGTTGAGATTAAATCGGCCAAATTAGATGTGCAAGAAGCGCACCCTGCCTTGATTGATGCTAATAGTAAAATTGCACTAAGTGCCGAACAGCGCAATTTGGTGCGTATTGAGAATCGCGACAATCCTACGGTGACCATTGGTACACGCAGTTTGCGCGGCGCAAGTGATACCGAATACAACAACAGCTTGGGCATCACTCTGCGAATTCCTTTGCAATCTGCAACGCGTAATGCACCGCTGCAAGCTGCGGCAGAAATGCAATATGCGGAAAATCTAGCACACTTAAGCCAACTAAAATTATTGCTGGCTGCTGCCATGCACGAGGCTGAACATAATTTAGAGATAGGCACCGCGCAGCTAGAAGTATTAACAAAACAAAACGCCATTGCACAACAAAGCTTAAATGTTACGCGCAAAGCATTTCAATTGGGCGAGCTTGATTTAACTGATTTAATACGCATTCAAACGCAGACATTTAATGCCGCGCGCACTTTAAAAAATCAACAAATTCAACAACTTTGGAACACTGCACGCTATAACCAAGCAGTAGGAGAATTACCATGAAAGTAATGATTTACATTGTATTTTTTGCAATATTGAGTGGTCAAGCATTAGCTGCTGACATGATTAAGATGACGCCATTGCAACAGAAAAATTTGAACATTAAAACGATTAAGTTACAAGTAGCTACCAACGTAACAGGTCAAGCCTACCCTGCCGAAGTGGTGGTACCAGTGAATCAAATAAGGATGGTAAGTAGTGCTCATGCTGGCTTGATTGACCAATTGCAAATCACTACTGGTCAAACAGTTAAAAAAGGGCAAGTGTTAGCGCATATTAGCAGCCCAGAGCTTATTACGATGCAGCGCGAGTATTTACAAAGCAGCGCACAAAAACGCTTGGCGCAGCAATCGTTAGACCGTGATGCGGCTTTGTTTAAAGATGGCATCATTGCCGAAAAACGCTTACAAGGCACACAAAATAGCCATGTTGAGGCAGCAGCTCAAGCCAATGAGCGCCGCCAGCTGCTTAAACTTTCTGGGTTGAGTGATAGTGCGGTTATTCAGCTTGAAAAAGGTGGTCGCTATCAAAGTGGCATGACATTGGTTGCACCAATATCTGGTGTAGTGTTGGAGCAGATGGCAGCGCAAGGGCAACGTATTGACGCGGTAACACCCATATTAAAAATTGCGCAACTTAACCCACTTTGGGTAGAAATTCATGTGCCATTAGCAGATATTAAAAATAGTCATATTAAAAAAGGTATGGCTGTGAATATTAAAGGCATGGACGCAACAGGGTCGGTAATTGCCATGCTGCCCAGTATGCGTAGCCAGGATCAAACCGCTATTGTGCGTGTAGAAGTGAAGCAAGGTGCAGAGAATCTGTTCCCCAGCCAAATGGTGGACGCCATGATTGTGCCAAATATTTTCGAAGACAGCTTTACAGTACCTAGCAGTGCTTTGGTCAATTCAAAATCACGTGTTGTGGTGTTTGTAGAGGCTAACAATGGTTTTGAAGCACGGGAAGTCAAAATATTAAACACACAGGGTGAAACAAGCGCGATAACGGGAGAGTTCAAAGGCACAGAGAAAGTAGCTGTCACAGGTACAGCTACCATTAAAGCGAGTTGGTTGGGCATAGGAGGGTTAGGAGAATGAATAAGCTGATTGAATTCTCGCTTAAAAATCCGCTGCTCATCATCATACTAACTGTCTGTTTGGTTGGCGGTGGTCTATATGCAGCCAAAGAGCTACCGATTGATGCGTTTCCAGACGTAGCGAGTACGCAGGTAAAAATTATTATGAAATCTCCTGGTTTAACCCCAGAAGAAATTGAAGCGCGCATTACTGCGCCGATTGAGGTGGAGTTACTGGGTTTGCCCAATCAAACCATGTTGCGCTCTGTAGCTAAATATGGCTTAACCGATATTACGATTGATTTTGCCGATGGCACTGATATTTATTGGGCGCGCAACCAAGTGGCCGAACGCATTAATGCGGTACGTGGTGATTTACCAAGTGATGCCACTGGTGGCATTGCGGCCATGACGACACCTTTGGGTGAGATGCTGATGTTTACGGTAGAAGGGGGTGGTTTAAACTTAACCGAGCAACGCAGCTTACTCGATTGGGTAATACGCCCACAATTACGCGCCTTAGAGGGCGTGGCCGACGTGAACGCGCTGGGCGGCAAAGCCAAAAGTTTTGAAGTAATCCCTAATTTAAGCGCCATGCAAGCGCGTGGCGTTACGCTGTATAGCCTGCAAACTGCGCTTGAAACCAATAACCGCAACGACGGTGCAGGGCGACTAAGCCAAGGTGAAGAAGCCATTATTGTGCGCTCAGAAGGGCGCATTAACTCAATGGACGATATTTTAAACACAGTGGTTAAAGCAGAAGCTGGCGCAATGGTTAAGGTGCGCGACATTGCTAGCGTGAACATAAGTTTTATGACACGGAATGGCGCAGTAAGCCATAATGGACAGGGAGAAGTAGTTGAAGGTTTAGTGCTGGGTTTACGCGGTGCTAATGCGCAAAAACTGGTTGAAGGTGTGGCTGCTAAACTGGCCGAAATTGAGCCCACTTTACCAAAAGGTGTAAAACTCAATATTTTTTATAATCGCGGTAGTTTGGTAGACCGCGCTATTCATGGTGTTTCAAAAGCCATGCTAGAAGCAATTGTCTTGGTGCTGGTGCTACTGATGCTATTTTTAGGTAATATCCGCGCAGCACTTACCGTCGCTTTGGTGTTGCCGCTTTCTGCTCTAGTGACTTTTATGTTGATGCGCTATTTTGGAATTAGCGCCAATTTAATGAGCTTAGGAGGCCTAACTATTGCCATTGGTATGCTGGTAGATGCCGCAGTGGTGGTAGTTGAAAATGTGGAGTCTAAACTAGCACAACATGCTGAACAATTAAATAAAACAGGTACTAAAACAGGTGCAACGACTAAACGAGAACTGGTTTTACATGCGGTAAAAGAGGTCAGCGCGCCAGTATTGTCGGGCATCGCTATTATCATTATTGTATTTTTACCCCTACTCACCTTGCAAGGCTTAGAAGGTAAATTGTTCGCACCAGTGGCACTCACTATTGTGTTTGCGCTAGCAGCTTCATTGGTGTTGTCACTCACGGTTATTCCAGTATTTGCGGCGATGCTGTTAAGTACCAAGCATCATCAAGAACCGTGGCTAGTTAAGCACGCAACACAGCTTTATATGCCAGCGTTAAAATGGGCTTTGAGCAATAGCAAGCTGGTTATTGCTATTGCGGTTGTTTTGCTGGTGATTACTGCGGGCGTTTATACGCAAATTGGTAAAACCTTTATGCCAACGATGGATGAAGGCGATATTATTTTAGGCACAGAAAAACTGCCTTCTATCACCTTAGCGCAATCGGTGGCGATTGATACCAACGTACAAGCCGCCGTGCTTAAAAACGTGCCAGAAGTGGCGCAAGTGGTTTCGCGTGCAGGTAGTGACGAGCTTGGCTTAGACCCAATGGGTTTAAATCAAACTGATAATTTTGTGATATTAAAACCGCGCGAGCAATGGCGCACACAAAATAAAGAAGATATTGTTAACCATATTCGTGACGTGATGACCAACTTTGCAGGCATTGATTACAGCTTTACGCAACCGATTGATATGCGTGTAAACGAGATGATATTGGGCGTACGCGGTGATTTAGCAGTAAAAATATACGGGGCTGATTTAAAAGTATTGGAAGCTAAAGCCGAGCAAATCAAAACCATTTTAGAAGGCATTAAGGGTGCAAAAGATGTCTATACGCCGCAAAACAGCGGCGTGCAGTACTTGTCGGTGAATATTGATCGCGAAAAAGCAGGTAGGCTAGGCTTTGATATTATGCATATTCAAGATGCGCTGCGCATGCAGGTACAGGGTTTGCAGCTTGGCATTGTGCAAGAGGCCGGCCGGCGTACGCCTTTAGTCATTAAGGGCGCAGAAAACTTGCGTCTTTCACCTGCTGATTTTTCCAATATTCGCATTACGTCAAAAGATGGCGTGAGCGTACCATTGGCGACTTTGGCCAAACTAGAGCACGTAGAAGGCCCAGTTAAAATTGACCGTGAGCGTGCCAGCCGCATGGTAGTCATCACCAGTAATGTAAAAGGACGCGATTTGGTGAGTTTTGTAGAAGATGCCAAACGAAAAATCGCTGCCCAAGTAAAGTTAGATGCGGGCTATCGTATTCAATTTGGCGGACAATTTGAGAATCAGCAACGCGCTGCGACTAGGCTTTCGATTGTGATACCAATTGCGATATTACTGATTTTTGTGCTGTTGTTCTCTACTTTTCACTCTATTAAACAAACCTTATTAATTTTAGCGAATATTCCATTTGCCATGATAGGCGGTGTATTTGCACTGTGGATTTCTGGAGAGTATTTATCTGTGCCTGCATCAGTAGGTTTTATTGCATTGCTGGGTATTGCCGTGTTGAATGGGGTAGTGATGATGAGCTATTTTAATCAACTTGAGGCATCAGGCATGGCGTTAAAAGAAGTGGTCATGGAAGGCGCTAAACGACGATTACGCCCAGTGTTGATGACCGCCAGTATCGCCGCATTTGGTTTAGTGCCACTGTTGTTTGCGACTGGACCAGGTTCGGAAATTCAAAAACCATTAGCGATAGTCGTGATTGGTGGGTTAATTACTAGCACCTTGCTGACGCTCATATTATTGCCTATGCTTTACAGTATGATCAAAGCTAAGCCTGATAACACACAATAAGTATATGTTTTAATTGTGAACCCCAATATGGACTTAAACTTGAAGGACGCTTGGGTATTTGGCGTGCGTACCGAAGTGAATTTTTAGGCTGAATTTTTAGATTGTATTTTTAAAACAACACGCACTTAAATTAACATCCAAGCGGCCATTGCCGCCATCAGCAAATCTTCCACAATCGTCACTGTTGTCATCGGCAAATTAAAGCCCATACCCAAGCAGGCGCAGCGGATTTTTTGCTTGTTTGCTACTGCTAAAACCACGCCAATGCTAGAAAATGTCATGACAACAAGCGTCATCACATTCACAAGCATTGGCTTGTAAGCCAATAAATAGGCGGTTCCCAGAGCAAGCTCGATAAATGGATAAACAAAACCGTAACTTGGCGCTTTCTTCGCCAGCAAGTCGTACATGGCATAGCTGCTGGCGAAGCCGCGCAAATCTAGCAGCTTGAAAAATGAAAAAACCAAGAAAAAACCTGCCATAAAATTCGGCATCCAGCGATGCAAAACGAATTCGCCATGCGCAATTTCTACTACCAAAGTCACCAGTAAAATATAGGCAAACACCAGCAAGAGCGGTTTATATGTTTCAAGCCAAGATTTTTCAATATCTATCGGGCTGGCAGGCTTATGGATATTGGTTTGCAGAGCAGGTGCTATTTCGCTTAAAACATATTTTCCCGCCTGTGAAAGCGCGCTATTGAGTGCGCTTAAATCCACTTTGGGGTTGGTCAGCGTCGCTTGTGGCGGCGCTAGTGTTACTTGCGCAAGCTCCGCAAAATCAGCAAGCGTACTTTTGACGCGATTGACGCAGCCGCCGCAAGTCATACCCGAAACTGAATATTGTTTGATTGCCATGTATAGTATGAATATTACGCTTTTTATTGAAAATTCAAGGCCAAATTTTACTTAAAGGTGAAGCACATGCAGTATCTTATTTTTAAATATCTCATCACCGCGGGCTTGGTTGTGGCGATTTCTGAATTCGCCAAACGCAGTGATAAACTGGGTGGTCTGATTGCCGCTTTGCCAATGGTGACGGTGCTTACGCTGATTTGGCTGTATGTGGAAAATCAGCCGACTAGCAAGATCGCTAATCATGCGTACTACACGTTTTGGTATGTGATTCCAACCTTGCCGATGTTTTTGTTGTTTCCGTACTTGCTACCAAAATGGGGTTTTTGGCCGGCGCTGGGCGCATGCGCGCTGTTCACTATGTTGTGTTTTTTCCTCTTTGCAACAGTTTTGAAACAATTTGGCGTGCAGTTGCTATAAAAATAGCTTCTTAATCAAGCCATTAGCGCGTAAAATGCGCGGCTTATGGAATTATACACAAGCATGCTTGCCAAGCCGATTCACACGTATCGCCCGTATTGGGCGAAGCGTTTTGGCGTGGCACCCATATTGCCGACGACGCGTGCCGAAATGGACGTGCTGGGTTGGGATAGCTGCGACATTATTTTGGTGACGGGTGATGCGTACATCGACCATCCAAGTTTTGGCATGGCGCTGGTGGGGCGTTTGTTAGAAGCGCAAGGTTTTCGCGTCGGCATGATTGCGCAGCCAGACTGGCACGATGCAAAAGCGTTTAAGGCGCTGGGCAAGCCGAACTTATATTTTGGCGTGACGGCGGGCAATATGGATAGCATGGTCAATCGTTATACGGCTGATCGCAAAATCCGCTCTGATGATGCCTACACGCCCGATGCCGCTGCCAATAAACGTCCAGATAGAGCGGTTTTAGTCTATTCGCAACGTTGTCGCGAGGCTTATTCTGATGTGCCCTTGGTTATTGGTAGCATTGAAGCGAGCTTGCGCCGTATTGCACATTATGACTACTGGAGCGACAAGGTGCGCCGCAGTGTGTTAATTGACAGCAAAGCTGATATTTTAATTTTTGGCAACGCGGAACGCGCGCTAGTTGAATTAAGCCACCGTATCGCCAAAGGCGAAAAAGTGAGCGAGATACAGGATATTCGCGGCACAGCGTTTTTACGTAAAGCCATTCCTGAAGGTTGGGATGAGATTGAAAGCACTAAGTTAGATCGCCCAAGCACAATTGAAAAACACGTTGACCCTTATGAAATGAAGATGGGCAAAGCAGACGCCAGCTGCGCGACGGAAGAATCTTCAGGCAAACCAGTTTTACCACATGGCACTAACCCGATTCAAATTATTCGTAAAGTTAAGGCAGACAGAAGCAAGCAAGTGGTGCGCTTGCCCAGTTATGAAGCCGTTTCGCAAGATCCTGTTTTGTATGCGCATGCTTCGCGCGTACTGCATTTGGAAGCGAACCCAGGCAATGCGCGTGCACTCATTCAAAAGCACGGCGACCGCGAAGTGTGGCTGAATCCGCCGCCAATCCCGCTCACCACCAAAGAGATGGATTATGTGTACGATTTGCCGTATGCCCGCAAGCCGCATCCAGCCTATGGCGCAGCCAAAATCCCCGCGTGGGAGATGATTCGTTTTAGCGTGAATATTATGCGCGGCTGCTTTGGTGGCTGTACATTTTGCAGTATCACCGAGCATGAAGGTCGTATTATTCAAAGCCGTAGCGAAGAGAGTATCCTCAAAGAAATCGAAGAAATTCGCGACAAAGTAGATGGTTTTACGGGCGTGATTTCTGACCTTGGCGGCCCAACCGCCAATATGTACCGCATTGCGTGTAAAAGCGAAAAAATCGAGCAATCTTGCCGCAAATTAAGCTGCGTTTACCCAGGCATTTGCGAGAATCTTAATACTGACCACAGTTCACTTATTCAGCTCTATCGCAAAGCGCGCGCTATTAAAGGCGTGAAGAAAATTTTGATTGGCAGCGGTTTGCGTTACGATTTAGCCGTGAAATCGCCAGAATACGTGAAAGAACTGGTGCAGCACCATGTTGGCGGCTATTTGAAAATCGCCCCAGAACATAGCGAAGATAATGTACTCAGTAAAATGATGAAACCCGGCATGGGCGCGTATGACGAATTTAAAGCCATGTTTGAAAAATTTAGCGCCGAGGCGGGCAAAAAACAGTATTTAATTCCGTATTTTATCGCCGCGCATCCAGGCACAACGGATGAAGATATGCTGAACTTGGCGCTGTGGCTGAAGAAATACGATTTCCGCCTAGACCAAGTGCAAAATTTTACGCCCACGCCCATGGCCATGGCGACTGCTATGTATCACAGCGGCAAAAATCCGTTGCGCAAAGTCACGGCGGATTCCGAAGATGTGCCTGTTGCCAAAAACGGTAGCGTGCGCAGATTGCACAAGGCGTTTATTCGCTACCACGACCCTGCTAACTGGCCAATGTTGCGTGAGGCCTTAAAACGCATGGGTCGAGCTGACTTGATTGGCAACGGTAAAAAATTCTTAATTCCTGCGTATCAACCCGTAGTTTCTGCGCTTATTAAGCAATCTGACGGTAGCGCGTTTAAAGCGCGGCAAGTGCCCACAAAAGCGAATTATAGCTTCACGCGGGCGCTTAGTGGCACGCAAGCAAGAGCGCCAAGTAAATTACCAGCGAAAATGCCAAAAGGCTTTAACGACCTTAAAAACGCAGCGCGACCAGCAAAATTAAAACCAGGGCGCTAATATCTCGCGTGCGTTGAACTAAAGCGCGCTTCTACAAGTCAGTCAATTATCTTATATTTCAGAGAATAATATGCGACTTCGCTCAGTAGTTAATTTCCTTATTGGCCTTGTGTTTGTTGGATTCTCACTTGTAGCACAAGCCACAGAAAAAGGTTTGTTCTGGAAAATGGAATCCCCAGCTGGCAAGGTTAGTTACCTCTTTGGCACGATGCACACTGACGATAACCGCGTGAGTGATTTATCGCCAACCGTGGTTGAAGCGATTAAAAATGTAGACACGTTTATGATGGAGGCCGAATCGAGCAATGACCCAAAAACTTTGCTAATGGAAAAAGGTAGTTTGGCGGAGATGATTACCGAGGCGGAATTTGAGCAAGTGCGCGAGTTGGCCGATTTTCACGTGATGCATTTAGGCGCTGCCATGCAAATGAAACCGTGGTTGCTGGCTGTAATATTCGATTTGCCAAAACCGCAAACGCCGTTTGCACAAGATAACTTGCTCATGCGCAAAGCAGAAGACTTAGACAAAGAAGTGCTTGGTATTGAGACCAGTAAAGAGCATTTTGGCGTGATGGATAATTTTAGTTTAGACGAGCAATTGGTCATGCTGCGCGCAGTGCTTAAGCGCCCGCCAGAGGAGAAAGAAGCTAATTTCGAGAAACTAATCGCGGCTTATTTGGCGGGCGATTCAGATAATATTGCCGCGCTAGATGCGCAAATGACAGGCAGTATTTTACCTAAAGAAATGTGGGTAAAAATGCGCACAAAATTAATTGATGAGCGCAATGTGGTGATGGCGCAACGCACTATTGAAAAAGCTAAGGAAAAACCAGTATTTATTGCCGTGGGCGCGTCACATTTAGCGGGTGATGGCGGGCTGATTAGTGCGTTTAAAAAAGCGGGATTTAAGCTGACTATAGTTACAAAATAGCTCACTTGAGGTGGGCTAAAAATCGATCTAGTTCCGCCGCAAAAGCCTGTCTGTCGCTATGGTTAAATGTAGACGGCCCAGAAATGTCCACACCGCTGCCTCGCAGCTCTTCCATCAAGTTGCGCATGGCTAGGCGCTCTGCAATATTGGCAACTGAGTAAAACTCGCCGCGCGGATTAAGCGCATGACCGCCTTTTGCCACCACTTGCGCCGCAAGTGGAATGTCCGCAGTAATCACCAAATCATCCGCTTCAAGTAACTCAACAATTTTATTGTCCGCCACATCAAAGCCTTTTTCCACCTGCATGGCGCGGATGTTAGGTGAGGGCGGCACATAAAGCATTTTATTCGCAACAAGGGTAGTGTGGATGCCAGTTCTTTTAGCTGCGCGAAAAAGAATTTCCTTAATCACCACCGGGCAAGCGTCAGCATCTACCCAAATTTTCATTGGTTAACGGCCTCTACCGCCACTGCGATGCCCTTGTGGCTTTGGATTAAACAACGGCGTTTGCGGTTGCGCTTGGTGGCGCGCCGCTTCAGACATGTTTTTATTGCCTTGTGGAGCAGGTTCTATCAGCCTGCCATGCCCAAACGGATTGGCAGGCTTGTTAGCTTGCGGCTGATTTTTACTTTGGTTTCTATTTTGGCCTTGCGCATTTCCTGCAGGCTTGTTTCTACCTTGGCTTGGTTTTTGGCCTTGGCCCGAAGGTTTATTATTGGCTTGACCGCCGCCGCGATTCGGTTGCTGTCCACGGAACAGTCTTGGTGGTTCAGCTTCAATTTTGGCTGGTGGCACAAAACCTTCTACTTTTACCTTTGGAATTTCGCGTTTGATTAGCTTTTCAATGTCTTTCAAAAACTTGGTTTCTTCTTCATCCACCAAGCTAATCGCCGCGCCAGTACTGCCTGCGCGGCCAGTACGGCCAATACGATGCACGTAATCTTCCGGTACATTTGGTAGCTCAAAATTCACCACTTGCGGCAATTGGTCAATATCCAAGCCACGCGCGGCAATATCGGTCGCCACTAATACGGGGATGCTTCCGTTTTTAAAGTCTGCCAGCGCTTTGGTTCGCGCGCTTTGGCTTTTATTGCCGTGAATCGCCATCGCAGGAATGCCGTCCTTTATTAGTTTGTCAGCCAAGCGGTTTGCGCCATGTTTGGTGCGGGTAAAAATCAACACTTGCTGCCAATTGTTCTGCTTAATTAAAAAGCTCACTAAATCACGTTTATGCGCTTGCCTAACCAAATGTACGGCTTGCTCAACCAGCTCAGTTGCCGTGTTACGGCGCGCCACTTCTACAAAGGCAGGGTTGTGCAACAAGCCGTCCGCCAGTTGTTTAATTTCATCGGAGAAGGTGGCGGAGAACAACAGGTTTTGGCGTTGCTTGGGCAACATGGCGAGTAATTTTTTGATGTCGCGGATAAAACCCATATCCAGCATGCGGTCAGCTTCGTCCAGTACCAAAATTTCAACGCCAGATAAATCTACGTTGCGTTGGTTGGCATGGTCAAGCAAGCGGCCAGGTGTGGCGACCAGAATATCTAAAGGTTTTTTCAAGCGCGAAGTTTGCGGGTTGATGTTCACGCCACCAAAGATTACGGTTGAAGTGAGTTTTAAATATTTGCCATAGGTTTTAACGGATTCCTCCACCTGTGCGGCAAGCTCGCGCGTCGGCGTGAGAATCAAACAGCGCGGCCTATGCTTTTCTGCTGGATATTTAACAGGCGTGTTGCTGAGTATGTGCAGCAAGGGCAGGGTAAAGCCTGCGGTTTTGCCTGTGCCGGTTTGCGCGCCAGCGAGCAAATCGCCGCCGCTTAATACTTGCGGAATGGCCTTGGCCTGAATCGGTGTTGGTGTGGTGTAACCCGCGTCGCTAATCGCGCGCATAATGGGTTCGGATAAATTTAAGTCAGCAAACGTAATAGTTGCTGGGGTGTTTTCTAATGACAATGGTGTTCCAATAAATTAAAAGTGCTGGTCTATTGCTTTTGAAGCAACACCAATCGAGACAAACAAATAGGGGTAAAAAGTGGCTAAAATGAGTAAGCCTAAAGCCACCGCACAGATTGGTGTGGTGCAGGGAACGGACATTATACGCGGTTTTGTGGTTGTATGGCGGAAACGCTACGCCCATACGCTCTAAGCTAGCTTGAATGACGCCCCCACGTAATTGCTAGCGAACCCACAAGACCGCTACCCCGGCGCAACCAAGCACCACAAGCGCTAGCGATGCAGCCCACATATGCAGAAAGGTTGATATATAGGCTATCTTTGGGTTGGATGGTAAGTAGCGCACACGCACTTCTGCGCCTTCGATTGGCTTAGCACGCGCGTTGCCAGCGACAGAGGTAAATTGATGTTGTTGACCGTTCGCATCTGTAAACACGATTACGGGGTGGTAACTTGTTGCATCATCAATGATGCGTTTTTCATGTGAATAAACCCTTCCGCTGGTGATATTGCCAAAGAAAAATGCACGAAAGCGACGCCAAGCAAGCCAAGCTGCTAGTGCTAAACATATGAACCCTAAAGTTGCAAAATAATATTTCATTTTTTTCTGTATTATGCATTAAGTTTGGACAAATCACTTTCACTTAACCACCGCCATTCGCCCACTTTCAAATCATCAGGTAATTTTAATTCGCCAATTTGGATGCGTTTTAAGCCTTCCACGCGGTTGCTGATGGCGGCGACCATGCGTTTAACTTGATGGTATTTGCCTTCGGCAAGCGTCATGTGAATGACGTTTTCATTAATTTTTTTTACATCTAAAGCTGCAATCGTTTCATCTTCATCAATTAATTTAACCCCGCCAAGAAGCGCATGGATATTGGCTTCCACGATAGGGTGTTTGCAAGTCACTTCGTACACTTTTGGCACTTTGTGTTTGGGGGAGCTCATTTTGTGGATGAACTGACCATCGTCGGAAATCAAAATTAGGCCAGTGGTGTCTTCATCCAGACGGCCGATACACTGTACGCCGCGCTCTACAAGCGGGAAGGGTAGCAGGCTGTAAATTGTCGGGTGATGCTGCGTTTTGTGTGAGCACTCGTAATTGCTGGGTTTGTGCATCATGAGATAAGATTTTTCTTTGTATTCCCATGCTTCGCCTTTAACGGTGAAGTGAAGATTTTCAAGTGTAAATTCTGCATTGGGGTCATCGCACATTGTGCCGTTGACGGTGATTTCTTCGTTCAAAATCATAATGCGGCAAAGCTTGCGTGAGCCGAAGCCTTGGTTTTTCAGCAGTTTTTCTAGGCTCAATTTCTTAACAGAAATTGAGCGGCGTTCTAAATCTAAAGTTTTAGCCATGCTGGATTATACAAAGAAACTTACATTAACCGTCATCCTGAGTGTAGCGAAGGATCCAGTTTTTAAATTCTGGATTCTTCGGCTACGCCTCAGAGTGACGGCGAAGGGATAGATTATTTTTACTAATTTCGGGTCGTTTTTTTATTTAATCTTGGGGCTGTCCTAGATAACACATAAAATGTTATAAGGACGGCATGAGAAAGAGCAGATTAAGTTCAGCCAAACAAAGCAAACTGTTAGAGCATTTTGTTGCTGGAACGACAGCTAGATGTGCTGCTGATTTG
>JAYVSZ010000064.1:0-43886 GCA_043774925.1 Methylophilaceae bacterium
AATTCGGTTGGGAATTGATTTCTGACTTTGCTCATTTTTACACCTCTTAAAGTTGATTATAACCTCTAAGAAAGTGTTGCAGAAAACTAGACCATTACATATTGTTATTTCTGGGTATCAAGCTTCAAGCAAACCTACTTCAGGTGCTCAGGTTAAGGTTTTTATCGATCGCCCCAACTCCAAGGTTATCTTAATTTTATCTAGTTACGAAATGATTAATTGGCAGGTAAAGTCCTCGCCATCAACCAAGATAGTAGCGATTCTAGCTTCTGACGAGCGAAATCCACGAGGTACGCAAAAAGTATCTACAACTCTTAAAATTCAGGGCTACTTTCTGTATCTTCCACACCCATACGAAGTAGATAGTAGTAGCTATATAAATTTACTAGAAAAGATTAAAACCTATTTTGGTGCAAATAAAATAGATACCCTTCGTATGAGCTACTATATACCATCTCCAATTAAAATTACTTCCACCGACCTCCCAAAAAAAGAATTAACAATTCATAACCCTGATACGATTGTCTCTAGTAAAAATTTTCACTTTTCACTTCTAGGTAACAATTTTACGAAATCAGATTGGACATTGACAGGGCCAGTAAAAAAAGGCTCAAACTCGAACTTCCCTGGGCAACTCATGGCGCCAACTGTAACTGGGGATAAGAACTACTTCTTGGCAGATTCAAAATTACAATATGTAAATCCGATAGATCGTACTTCAGCTTCAGTTGAACTACCCGCAAGTTACCCAGAAATTTCGTGGGGAAGTGGAATAGCCTTTGATACAAAACGGAAAATTGTAACTATAGTTAGTTATGGTGGCGAGGGTTATCTGTATCGATTTGATACCACTAAACAACAATGGATTGATTTTAAGTCAATGAAAAATATAGATATTCAGGAAATTGTTTACGATCCAATTAAAGACCAATATGTAGGATGGACAGTTTTTGGTGACTTGGTGCAAATCTCTAATCAGGGCGATATTTTGAATACTAAAAATGTAATTCAGCTACTATCCGGTTATGGGCGTGTTTACGGGAGTCGACAACTGCCGGTTCGCCGACTAAGACTTGCAGCGAATGGCGACGATGTTGCCTTGATTGGAATAAGCAAAGGACAGGTAAAATCTATTTGGCACCATAATTTTACAAGCAATAAAACAGAATTAACTTACTGGCTAGATAAGTGAATATAAATGAATGTGGTAAGACACGATTCTGACCTAACTTATTTATAAAAATCAAGGATCTATCAACCCGCTGCGCATGGCGATTAGCGCGATTTCTGCCGAGTTATTCGCATTGAGTTTTTGCTTAATATTGTACAAATGCGTGCCGACGGTGCGCGGGCTTAAAAACAGGGTTTCGGCAATTTCATTGGTGGTTTTGCCTTTGGCCAGCGACATAAACACTTCAAACTCGCGCTCGCTCAATACATCGACTGGGTTTTGCGTAGAAATCAATAGGGTCAGACTCCATTGATTTTCAATGAATCGCCTACAACCCAATATCCATGCGGGTTTCCGGCTGATTGACTTAATGTTTTTCTACATACTCACGCAACACGGCGTTCATTTTAGATTGCCAACCTTTACCCATGGCTCTAAAAGCCTCAAGCACATCACCATCAAACCGAATGGTGGTAGATACTTTGCTGCTGCCAGCAGGCCTGCCGCGACGGACTAATTTAGCACCAACATAGGCATCGGCACGCTCAAAAAAATCACTATTAAGCTCAGGCGCATCCTCGTATTCACTGGGTTGAATGATATGGCTATTTACTTTTGCCAGATTACTTTTGATTAAGGTAGGTTTCATAAAGTCTATTCTCTCTTTCATTGCATTTTCTCATTGAGATAATACGGCGAACCGCGCCGCGAGGTGTCCAAACCAGCATGACCATTTGTGTGGATAACCAGCCAATGGTGATAAATCGCTGTTCGCCATACGCCTCACGTAAATCCTCTAAAGTGTAATGCGACTCTGAAAATATCAACACCGCATCATTAAAATCCAAACCCCTGTTAGCAAGCGTTTGAGCATGTTTTTGGCTATCAAACTCAATTAACATATGTATTATTGTAGTAACATTTATTTGTTAAATCAACCATTATTTGGTATTAAAATGAACTGGTCAGACAAAACTTTAAAAAATTATTAATTAAAATCAAGGGTCTATCAACCCACTGCGCATGGCGATTAGCGCAATTTCTGCCGAGTTATTGGCATTCAGTTTTTGCTTAATATTGTACAAATGCGTACCGACAGTGCGCGGGCTTAAAAACAGGGTTTCGGCAATTTCGTTGGTGGTTTTGCCTTTGGCTAGCGACATAAACACTTCAAACTCGCGCTCGCTCAATACATCGACTGGGTTTTGCGCGCCCGAAAGCTGCTGAATGGCCATTTGTTGCGCCACGCTGGCCTCGATATACTTTTTGCCGCCTGCCACGGTGCGAATGGCTTTGATTAACTCTTCTGCTGCCGATCTTTTGGTTAAATAGCCCATTGCGCCGGCATTTAAAACTCTTTTAGGATGCACGGAATCCTCATGCGCAGAAAGCACCAAAATTTTGGCGTTGCTGTCTTTAGCTAAAATACGCTCAATCGCCTCCATGCCGCCAATGCCGGGCATGGTAATATCCATCACCACCACGTCTGGCTTGTGTTCCACATAACCTTTTATGCCTGCCTCGCCATTTTCCGCCTCGGCAATCACTCTAATTTCGCTGGCAGATTCCAACAGCATTTTAAAGCCCATGCGCACCACGGCGTGGTCGTCTACCAGCATTACGTTAATTTGGCTCATGCGTCTTGTCCTATTTAACTTTCGTTTATTTTTATAGCTTGCGGAATATTAATATAAATTGTCGTTCCTTTTGCTGGTTCCGAAACCAAATTAAAGCTGCCATGCAGACCTTGCGCGCGTTCGCGAATGCCGAGCAGACCAAAATGGTTGGTCTGATCCACCGCGTCAATGTCCATGCCCTTACCATTATCACTGATAGTAAGCTGCACAGCGCCTGTTTTAGTGGCTGCGAGGTCAATACTCATCTTTGTCGCGTCAGCATGTTTAATGGCATTATTCAACGATTCTTGCACCATTCGATAAATGTTGATATTTAAAGTTTCACCTAGATTGTTTAACTCGCCGCTCAAATCGCCAGATAAATTTAAACTAATCGCCAAATTTGGTTGTTGTGTTTGCACGCCACTCACTAAATCTTTCAAAGTTTCCGCCAAGCCCAAGTCATCCAAAGCGCCTGGGCGTAACTTCTTGATTATATTATGCATTCCATCATAAATATGATTCGCCGCGGCGACAATGGTTTGCGCGCTGGCTTCCACCTCAGGCGCTTTTTCTTTGGTTTTATTAGCAATCGCTACTGCAAAGGTTTTAATCGCCGTTACATATTGCCCAAGCTCGTCGTGCAGCTCGCGTGCAAGGCTTCTGCGTTCGTCTTCAATATGTTTTTGAATCAGGTGCGTCAATTGACGGTTTTCTTCCAGCTCCCGCTCCGCCGCGAGCGATTCCGCCATGCGGTTTAAGCTGTGGCCGATTTTCTCAAACTCCGGCAAATCAAACTCGGGCAAGCGCGCGCTTAAATCGCCCTGCTCCATTTGGTTAATGGCTTTTAGCATGGGATGAAGCGGCTGTAGCCAATGCCCTAGCAGCCAATAAACAAGCGCGTTAAGCAGCACAAAGAAAGCTAAACCAATCCAAAATAAGCGTTGCATCACTTCCCAGTTTTCACGAATGGCGCCCGCAGGATTAGGTTGTATCTCTAATTTTCCGAAACGGATAAAACGTGTAATTGTTTGCTCTTTTGGATCGAGCAAATTGTAAAACCATTGCGGCGGCTGGACAGCAGCGCGATACTTTGATGGCGGCGATTGATAGATCATGTTGCCATGCATATCATACAAATAAATTTCGTTGCTACGCACATGGCCGAGCGACTCTAAAAAACGCTTCAACACGTCTTGCGTATAGCCTAATTCTGGGTTCTGTACCGAGCTTACAATCACCGTATCTAACAGCTGAGAAGTCACGCGGGTCGCGGCTTCCACGCCTTCTTGTATCGACGATTTTGCGCCTTTTATCATCACATAGCCCACCGCCAGCATGAGTAGCAGCATGAGCATGGTGATGAGTAAATTCAAACGAAAACGTAAGCTCATTTAGATTGAAATATAGTATTCATGTGTGTAGAGTTTAACAACTTTCCTTAAATCAACCTATACGTTAAATCATGAGCCTACAAACAAGTTTAATTTGCGATGCAGCAACCGCTATCCACGCCGCCATTATTGCGCACGAAGCGGATATTGAAGGCTTAGACCGCGCGATAGGTGACGGTGACCACTATATCAATGTAAAACGCGGCACAGAAGCGATTGCAGGCATGGTGGGCGAATTAAAAAATCTACCTCCAGACGAAGTGCTAAATAAAATCGGCACCAAATTGCTGAGTACGGTTGGCGGCGCGGCTGGGCCGTTATTCGCCAGCTTTTTTATGGGCATGGGCAAATATACTAAAGAACATGAAGAAAAAGTGAATGAGCTGAATCATCACCTGATTGCCGCCGCGACTTTTGCCTATGGCGTGCAAAGCATGATGATGCGCGGCAAAGCCAATGTGGGCGAAAAAACCATGCTGGATGTGCTGGTGCCCGCATCCACCACGTTTACCACGGCGGCCTCACAAAATAAACCAGTGGTGGAAATTTGCCGCAGCGTGAAAAATGCGGCCGACAAAGGTTTGGAATATACGCGCGATTTGGTCGCCACCAAAGGCCGTGCAGCGGGCTTGGGCGAGCGTGCGATTGGTCATCTAGACCCTGGCGCAAAAAGCTGCCAAGTGATGATTAATGCGGTGTGCGATTTTCTTTTAAAGCCATCCTAAATAGCGAAGTCAGTACTAGGCGCAAAATGCCGACGTTTACGTATTTGTAAACGAGGTGTTTTGCAACACCGTAATGACGAGCAAGGACAAAAAATGAAGAAATTTATAAATAATGTTGAGAATATGCTGGTCGAAAGCCTTGCTGGCTTCGCCACGGCACATGCAGATTTGGTGCAATTGCACCTCGACCCCAACTTCATCACGCGCAAAATCAAAGCGAAGAATAAAGTCGCTATTATTTCTGGCGGCGGCGCTGGGCACGAGCCGCTGCATGCGGGTTACATCGGCTTTGGCATGTTGGATGCCGCCTGCCCAGGGCAAGTGTTCACCTCGCCCACACCCGACCAAATGCTTGCCGCAGCCGAGGTGGTGCATGCAGGCAAAGGCATTTTATTTATCGTTAAAAATTACGCTGGCGATGTGATGAATTTTGAAATGGCGGCAGAAATGCTGGCGTTTGCCGATGATTTGCAAATAGAAAGCGCCACCGTATTAACTTCTGACGACTGCGCGGTGATTAACAGCACCTACACCACGGGCCGTCGCGGCGTTGCTGGCACTGTGATTGTAGAAAAATGCGTCGGCAGTTTGGCTGAATCAGGTGCGGATTTAGCGGCTTGTAAAAAATTCGGCGACAAAATAAATGCTCGCACAGCCAGCATCGGCGTGGCTTTGACGAGCTGTACCGTACCCGCAGCAGGTCGCGCTACGTTTGATATTTCCGATGTCGAGATTGAAATGGGCGTCGGCATTCACGGCGAACCAGGCCGTAGGCGCGAAGCCATGCGAGAGGCGGATGCTATTGTTAAAGACATGGTGGATGCGATTTTGACTGACTTAGCCACTCGACCAACCATGCAGAAAAATCAAGAAATATTATTACTAGTCAATGGGTTAGGTGCAACGCCGCTGATGGAGCTATATTTAATCTACAACAGCGCCGCCAATTTACTCAAACAGCATGACTTACAAATCGTGCGCTCGCTTGTCGGCAATTACACCACCGCGATTGATATGGCAGGCGCATCGATTACGGTTTGTTTACTGGATGAAGAAATTAAAACGCATTGGGATGCACCAGTACATTCGGCTGGTTTACGCTGGGGTGTTTAGGATGGCACGTTTAGCCAAAAACATTCTGCCACAGGCGCTTCACCGCATCTGCTTGATGTTGCACTAACGCATTTTCTACTTTAGCCTGCATATTGCCTTGCAGCCTTGCCGCATGCTGCAAGCGACGATATTCGCGATAAGCATTTGCCACGCTTTCAGCGAGATTTTCGTCAACAATTCCCAACTTACCTAGCGTTTTTAGCAAGGCGATATTGCCAAAATTATTTGTTAATTCAGCATATTGCGCCGCGTTCGCCAGCACCAAATACTGCACCATAAATTCCACATCAATAATGCCACCTTTTTCGTGCTTTAAATCAAATAATGCACTTTTGTTCACATTCGCTTCGCGCATCTGCGTTTTCATTTTCTGCCGCATTTCAATCACTTCTTTTTTAAGCTTTTGTACATCGCGCGTTTGTCGTATCACTTCAATGCGAATCGCCTCGAAAGCCGCGCCAATGCTCGCATCTCCAGCTACAAATCTTGCGCGCGTAATGGCTTGATGTTCCCACACCCAAGCGCGATTGAGCTGATAATCATGGAACGCTTCGACCGAGCATACCAGCAAGCCACTATTACCATCGGGGCGCAATTGCAAATCTGTTTCGTAAAGCAAACCCGCGCTTGTTAAGCTGTTAAACCAGCTATTAATGCGCTGCGCAAATTTTGCGTAGATTTCAGATATGTCCTCACCAGCGCCTTCTGCGTCATCGTTATATAAGAAAATAATATCCAAATCCGAGGCGTAACCCAGTTCTTTTCCGCCGAGTTTACCGTAGCCAATGACCGCAAATTTCGGCACTTCGCGGTGTTTAAACTTGAGCGATTGCCAAATCGCTTTCAGCGCGACATCCAGAATCAAATCTGCCAACGCGCTCAAATAATCCGAAAGCGTTTCCAGCGCCAATTTGCCTGCAATATCTTGCGCGGCAAATCTAAAAACAGCCGCATGCTTAAATTGGCGCATCGCATTCATTTGCGCTTCTGCATCGCCAGCAAGCGCATGGAGTTTGGCTTCTAGGGCAGCGCGCATTTGCGCAAAATTCGGCTTGGCGTATAAACTGCGCTCATCCAAAAGCTCATCCAACACCATCGGATGCTGCGTCAGATATTGCGCGCACCAACTGCTGGCGGCGCACAATTTCACCACCAAATCCAGTGCTTGCGGATATTCAGCGAATAGCGCCAAATAGCTGGCGCGGCGGCAAATCGCCTCGAGTAAATCGATCGCTCGCTGTAGCGCAATATCCGCGTTTGCTTGCAGGCTTGCGGCTTGAATGACGAGCGGCATCAGGCGGTCGAATCTTTGACGACTCTGCTCTGGTAATTGTTGGTAGCGTGCGCTTTCTCGGCACAATTTCAAGCGTTGCAGCGTTTCAGCCGCATCGCCAAAACCCGCACCAGATAAGGCTTGCAAGGCAGCATCATTTTCGAGCAAGCCTTGCCAAAGCAAGTTCTCTTTTGCGTTATCGTCTGGCAGCGTTTGCGTATTTTCGTTAAAAGTCGCATCAAAATGTTGCTGCACAATTTGTCGGTGTTGCGCCAAAATCGCTGCAAAACTCGCCCAATCGGCAAAATTCATGGCGCGCGCGATGCGCACTTTAGCTGCATCATGCGTCGGCAAATCTTGCGTTTGTTGGTCTTCCACGTACATCAAACGATGCTCTAAGTTACGCAAAAAAACATAGGCCTCGGCAAGTTGCGTAACGGCTTCTTTTGGTAGCAAGCCTTTGTTTTCTAACAATTTTAGCACTTCTAATGTCGGCTTAACCTGCAAGCTCGTGTCTTGTCCGCCACGAATGAGCTGAAACACCTGCGCAATAAATTCAATCTCGCGAATACCGCCGCGCCCAAGTTTAATATTGTCTTGCAAGCCTTTTTGCAGCACATCGCGGTGAATTTGCAGCTTCAAATCGCGCATCGATGCAAATGCGCTAAAATCTAAATATTTTCTGAAAATAAACGGCCTAAGAAGTCCGTAGATATTGGCTTGCAGGCCAGTGATGGCGCGGCCTTTTATCCACGCATAACGCTCCCATTCGCGGCCATTATTTTGGTAATATTCTTCTAATGCATCTAAACTAGAAACCAGCGCACCTTCGCTGCCAAACGGCCGCAAGCGCATATCCACACGAAATACAAAACCATCTTCGGTCACTTCATCCAACGCAGAAATCACCTTTTTGCCAAGCTTGACGAAAAAGTCTTGATTGCTCACGCCCTGAGTAGTCTCACCATCCTGTTCGTAAGCAAAAATCAAATCGACATCGGACGACACATTCAACTCGCCGCCGCCGAGCTTGCCCATGCCGATAACAATCAATGTTTGTGCTTTGCCATCTGCGCTGCGAGGCTTGCCAATGCTGGATTGCAGCCATGTGTTTTGATACGTTACCGCGGTTTGAATTGCAATTTCTGCAAGCTGTGTTGTGCTTTGCATCACCTCTTGCAAGTCCGCCAAACCATTTAAATCACGAAGGATAATGCGTGCTAAAACGCTTTGTCTAATCTTGCGAAGCGCTCTTTTTAAACTAATTTCATCCGCTATTTTTTGCGCATCTAAAAATTGTTGCATTTCTGCCAAGCCATAGAAAATGTGCAGATGTTTTAGCGAATCTACAAGCAAATCCGCATCCTTCGTCAGCAAGCGCGCCATAAATGGGCTGCAGTCTTCCACCCTTTGCAAATAAGAAAGTTGCAAAGTTGATAGTTCTAGATTTTTAGCGGCTTCCAGCAGTGTTTTCATGGCGTTTTTAAGGTAGTATTACGCTTAACAATTCAGTTAAATCTATAACAAATAATATCTTATAATTACTCGGGAGTTTAGCATGTCCATCGAATCTGTTTCGCACGAAACCCGTGTATTTGAACCTTCTGAGGCGTTTAAAAAACAAGCTGTTATCTCTGGTATGGCGCACTATCATGCGCTCTGCGCCGAAGCTGCGGCCGATTACGAAGGCTTTTGGGCTAAGCTGGCGCGTGAACTTTTGGTGTGGCACAAACCCTTCACCAAAACGCTTAACGACAGCAAAGCGCCCTTTTACAAGTGGTTTGAAGACGGCGAGCTGAACGTTTCTGCTAACTGTTTAGATAAACACCTGAAGACGATTCCCAACAAAACCGCAATTATTTTTGAGGCGGACAACGGAGATGTGAAACACGTCAGCTACAAGGATTTATACACCCAAGTTTGCCAGTTTGCCAACGGCCTCAAAACGCTCAATTTGAGCGTTGGCGACCGTGTAATGATTTACTTGCCGATGGGCGTTGAGGCGGTTGTGGCCATGCAAGCCTGCGCGCGCCTAGGGCTTACGCACTCGGTCGTATTTGGTGGATTTTCCGCCAAAAGCTTGCAAGAACGCATTGCCGATACCGCCGCACGTGCCGTGATTACCGCGGATGGCCAATTTAGAGGCGGCAAAGCGCTGCCACTCAAAAGCGCGGTGGACGAAGCGCTCACCATGCCTGGCTGCGAAAGCGTGGAAAAAGTAGTGGTGTTTAAACGCACTGGCATAGACGTCACTTGGAACGCGCGTGATATTGCTTGGAGTGATTTAATTGCAGGCCAAAAAGACGAATGCGCACCTGTGATAGTGAGTGCAGAACATCCGCTGTTCTTGCTTTATACATCAGGCTCTACAGGCAAGCCAAAAGGCGTACAACATAGCAGCGCTGGCTACTTGCTACATGCGCTCAACACCATGCGCTGGACATTTGATATTAAGAACGATGACGTGTTTTGGTGCACCGCCGACGTGGGCTGGATTACTGGCCACACTTATGTGGCGTATGGCCCGCTAGCCATGGGCGCAACGCAAATTGTGTTTGAAGGCATCCCTAGCTACCCCAATGCTGGGCGCTTTTGGCAGATGATTGATAAGCATAAAGTGACGATTTTCTACACCGCGCCTACTGCAATCAGATCACTCATTAAAGCGGGTGAAACTGATCCAAGCACGCACCCAAGAAATTCTAAACTAAGCAGCTTGCGCATTCTTGGTTCAGTCGGCGAGCCAATTAATCCAGAAGCTTGGATGTGGTATCACGAAAATGTCGGCCACGGCCATTGCCCCATTGTCGACACCTTTTGGCAAACCGAAACTGGCGGACATGTGATTACACCGCTACCAGGCGCGACAGCATTGGTGCCTGGCTCATGCACACTGCCGTTCCCAGGCATTGATATTGATGTTGTCGATGAAACGGGCAAAGACGTGCCGTGGGGCACTGGCGGGTTGTTAGTGATTAAAAAACCTTGGCCGTCCATGATTCGCACCATTTACGGCGACCCTGAGCGCTATGTTTCGAGCTACTATCCGCAAGATTTGGGTGGTAAAACTTATTTGGCTGGCGATGGTGCCATACGCGATGCCAAAACTGGCAACTTTACCATTATGGGGCGCATCGACGACGTACTGAATGTATCTGGGCATCGCCTTGGTACGATGGAAATTGAATCTGCACTTGTTTCAAATCCACTCGTCGCAGAAGCCGCCGTGGTAGGCAAACCGCACGATATTAAAGGCGAATCTGTGGTGGCTTATGTGGTGCTAAAAGGCGCGCGACCAAGCGGTGAAGAGGCGAAAAAAATCGTCAACAACCTGCGTGATTGGGTGGGCAAAGAAATCGGTCCAATCGCCAAGCCAGATGAGATCCGCTTTGGCGATAACTTACCTAAAACACGCTCTGGCAAGATTATGCGCAGACTTTTGCGTTCATTAGCCAAAGGCGAGGAAATCACTTCGGATATTTCTACTTTAGATAACCCAGCCATTTTGGAACAGTTAAAAGAAGTGGTTAAATAAAGCAGTAAATACATGAAAGAATCGCTAAAACCTGGCATCCGTTATGTGCACAAAATGGTTGTGCCACCATCCAAAACAGTGCCCGCGCTTTATCCTGAAGCAGATGAGTTTTTGGCCATGCCAGAAGTGTTTGCGACTGGTTTTTTGGTCGGATTTTTAGAATGGGCGTGTATCAAAGCGATTAATCCACACCTCAATTGGCCAGACCAGCAAACAGTAGGCACGCATATCAACGTAAGTCACGAAGCGCCAACTCCCGTTGGGCTTGAAGTCACCGCCACGGTAGAACTGATTGCAATGGAAGGCAGAAAACTGGTTTTTGCGGTGGAAGCGCATGACGGCGTGGACTTAATCTCCAAAGGTACGCATGAACGTTTTGTGATTGATAAAGCGAAATTTGACGCTAAAGTGCAAGCCAAGAAAAATAAGACTTAAACGCCCATTCGGCAAATGCTAGCAAGTGCGGTAAAATACGCGCTTTGCAATTTAGAACTTTCCGCATGCCCCTCCTAGAAGAAATTAAACGTCGCCGTACCTTTGCCATCATTTCGCACCCCGATGCGGGTAAAACCACGCTCACAGAGAAGCTTTTGTGGTTTGGCGGCGCGATTCAAGTCGCAGGCGAAGTGCGTGGACGCAAGGCTTCACGCCATGCGACATCAGACTGGATGGAACTTGAGAAGCAACGCGGCATTTCGGTCACTTCTTCCGTCATGCAGTTTCCGTATCGCGAACACATGATTAACCTGCTTGATACGCCTGGCCATGATGACTTCTCGGAAGATACTTATCGCACGCTAACCGCCGTGGATTCTGCCGTGATGGTGATTGATAGCGTGAACGGCGTGGAAACGCAAACTATTAAGCTACTAAACGTGTGCCGCATGCGCGATACGCCGATTATCACGTTTATTAACAAGCTAGACCGCGAAAGTCGCGCGCCGATTGAGTTGCTGGATGAAATTGAATCGACACTCGGTATGGAGTGCGCGCCAATGACTTGGCCGATTGGCATGGGAAAAAGCTTTCGTGGCGTTTATAATTTGTATACAGATTCGATTTCATTTTTCGACCCACGCGCAGAAAAAGGTACGTCCGAGGTCATCCAAGGCCTAGATAATCTGCGCTTAGACGAGCTGCTTGGCCATGTTGCAGCAGAATTGCGAATAGATATTGAACTGGTGCGCGGCGCTTCTCACAGCTTCGATAAAGCGCGTTTTTTAAGCGGCAAGCAAACGCCTGTGTTTTTTGGCTCGGCGATTAACAATTTTGGCGTACAAAGCTTGCTGGACGCGGTTGTGGACTTATCTCCCGCGCCGCTTGGCCGCAACACGGCTACGCGCGCCGTTGCCGCAGATGAGCCAAAATTTTCAGGCTTTGTGTTTAAAATTCAAGCGAATATGGACCCGAAACACCGCGATCGCATTGCGTTTTTACGCGTGTGCTCAGGCCGCTTCGAGCGTGGCATGAAAATTAAACAAGTGGCTTCTGGCAAGACGCTCAGCGTAAACAACGCCATCACTTTTATGGCGCAAGACCGCACCACCATGGATGAGGCGTATTCAGGCGATATTATTGGCATCCCCAACCACGGCACAATCAAGCTTGGCGATACATTTACCGAAAATGAAAATCTCAAATTTATCGGCATTCCGTCGTTTGCGCCAGAGTTCTTTCGCCGTGCGCGCATTAAAAACCCGATGAAAATGAAGCAGTTACAAATTGGACTTAAACAACTTTCTGAAGAAGGTGCCGCGCAGCTTTTTCGTCCGCTACTTTCCAATGATTTGATTTTGGGTGCAGTCGGCATGCTGCAATTTGAGGTGGTCGCACACCGTTTGGAGCACGAATATGGTGTGGATATGGTGTTTGAACCTTACGATTGCTATACCACACGCTGGCTTAAAGGCTCGGACGCCGACCTGAAAGCGATTGCCGACAAATACGGTTTTAACGTGGGTTTGGATAGCGCGGATGATTATGTGTACCTCGCTCCTAACCGTGTGAATTTGCAAATGGCGCAAGAGCGATACCCTAACATTAAATTCGCAGAAACCCGCGAGATTGCTTAATCGTTATCTTGCAATTGACGTTCTATGCGGCTATCTGGCACAGACCACATCAGCGCAATCCCAGCATAAATGACTTCAGAAACCCATGGCGTGATAAAAGTGAATGCAATCCCAACCAAATAGCCTAAAACTGAAATTTTGCCTTTAATGTCTTGGCCAACAGCCTTTTTTAATAAAGATTGTGTCCCTTGGGAGGCAATAATCACGCGCTGCAGGATTTGATAGGCTGCACCTGCCATTAGCAATACTACGCCGTACAAGCCTAGCGGCAATGCTGCAAAATAATTCTCCCCAACCCAACCCGTCACGAACGGAAACAGCGACAACCAGAACAACAAATGTAAATTTGCCCATAGCACGCTACCATTCACATGTTTTACTGTATGCATCATGTGATGGTGATTATTCCAATAAATTGCGACGTAGATAAAGCTCAAAACATAACTTAAAAATACTGGCAGCAGCGGCCTTAAAGCGGCCCAATCACTACTGTGTGGCACTTTCAACTCAAGCACCATAATAGTGATAATAATGGCAATTACACCGTCACTAAAAGCTTCTAATCGAGTTTTTTCCATTTGCAAAGCCTCACTATATTGATTCAAACGCCTCACACAATTGACTGAGCAACTGTCCGAACAGCGGTAATACATCTTCTTTACTATGCGGGCTTTCGTCGTCAGTGCCAGCAATCACAAAACTCACAGTGAGTTTATCTAAATTTTCGCGAAACTCGCTCCAGTGCTCAACGTCAGCCTCGCCAATCAGCTTCACTTTGCTCAAACCACCATCGATAATTTCCACCAACTCTTCTTCGCCAATGCCCGCAAATAGCGTTTTGGCGATGACAATTTGCGCGGCCTGAAAATCTGGCGTGATATTTTCTTGTACTAGCGGCACAGTTAAAAACGCATAAGTCAGCACGCCGTAAGCCTGATAAACGCTGAGCATCTCGAAATTCTCTTTACGCTCCTGTGCTGGCTGGCGCTCAGCAGCTTGAATGGCGCGGAAAGTGATGAAGCTCGCCAAATAATTGGCGGCATCAAGCGCGTTGTAATCGGCCAAATCCGTGCTTGGCATCGCGCCATCGGCATGCGTTTCGGCCAAGCAAATGCCGTGCAGTAATTTCAGGCGTTGTGAGTAATTCGGTTCCATTTTTTTCCTAATTGATTTCTGGGATTGCTTCTAACTGTTCGTGAATTTCTAGCCAGCGCTCTTCTGCTTGCTCTATATTCTGCGCCAGTTCTGCTTGCTGTTTAAGTAGATTTTGCAATTCAGTTTTATCAGCTAATTCGTATAATTTCGGGTCATTCAAACGTTCATCAATCTGTGTTTTTTGTTGCTGCCAAGTGTGAATATGCGCTTCTAACTTCTCGGTTTCTTTTAGCAGCGGGCGGCGCTCTGCTATGCGCGCTTGACGTTCTGCTTTGCTCTGCGCGTAACTATTCACTTTGACAGCAGGCGCATGGATATTGGTTCCCAAGGCATCACCTTTAACAGCCGCATTGTCCTTAATGCGCTGTTGCGCCAGCCAAGTGGCATAATCGTCCAAATCGCCGTCAAAATTCTGTGCTTTGCCATCCGCCACCAACAAAAATTGGTCACAAGTCGCGCGCAACATCGCTCTATCGTGCGAAACAATCACCACGCCGCCTACATATTCTTGTAGCGCTAGCGTCAGCGCATGGCGCATTTCAAGGTCTAAATGATTGGTTGGTTCGTCTAAAAGCAACAAATTTGGACGCGTCCAAATCAGCAAAGCTAGTGCTAAGCGCGATTTTTCGCCACCAGAAAAATCTGCACAGGCGCTACGCGCCATGTCGCCACGGAAATCGAAGCCACCAAGGTAGTTGAGCAATTCTTGCTCGCGCGTCACCGGTACTTTTAATTCAATTTCTTGGCGCATCATGTGTTGCAGCGGCGATTCGTTAGCGCGCAGCTGCTCAAGCTGGTGCTGCGCGAAGTAACCAATATTCAAGTCCTTGCCTTCCACGCGCTTGCCTGACATTTGCTTTAATTCGCCCGCCAGCAACTTAATAAGCGTGGATTTTCCCGCGCCGTTGCGACCAAGCAAACCCAAACGCTCGCCTGGGCGAATGGTAAGCGCAATATCACTCAAAATCACCTTGCCGCCGTAACCAATTTGTACGTCGCTCAGCGCCAATAAAGGCTCTGGCGCGCTTAGAGGTGCTCTAAATTCAAAGTTAAATTGCGAATCAATGTGCGCGGCAGAAATCATTTCCATACGTTCCAGCGCCTTAATGCGGCTTTGCGCTTGGCGCGCTTTGGTGGCTTGCACTTTAAAGCGGTCAATATAACTGTGTAAATGCGCAACTTTGCGTTGCTGCTTTTCGAACATGCTCTGTTGCAGCGCCAGCTTTTCTGCACGCTGTCGCTCAAAATCGCTATAGCCGCCACGATACAGCGTGAGTTTTTGCTGCTCAATATGCGCGATATGATTGACAATCGCATCGAGAAAATCACGGTCATGCGAAATTAAAATTAACGTGCCGCGATAGGCTTGCAGCCAGTTTTCAAGCCAAATTACCGCGTCTAAGTCGAGATGGTTAGTCGGCTCATCCAGCAGCAATAAATCGCTGCGACACATGAGCGCACGTGCCAAATTAAGTCGTACGCGCCAACCGCCAGAAAATGCGGCGACTGGTTTTTCCAAATCAGCTTGGCTAAAACCGAGGCCGTTCAGCAGCTCCGCAGCGCGCGATTTGGCTGAATAGCCTTCAATATCGGTCAAACGGTTATGTAACTCTGCAATCAGCTCGCCTTTATGCTGTGTTTCAGCTTCTATCAGTGCATGTTCAATTTTGCGCAATTCTTCATCGCCATCCAACACAAACTGAATCGCAGGCTGCTGCAGCGCTGGCGTTTCTTGCGCCACGTGCGCAATCACCCAGCTTGGCGGCATATCCAAATCGCCTTTTTCTGCGTGAAGCTCGCCGCGCAACATGGCAAATACGCTGGATTTACCCGCACCATTCGCGCCTGTCAGGCCGACTTTATGGCCAGGATGCAACTGAAACGAGGCCTCTTCTACCAGAATTTTGACGCCGCGCACGAGCGTCAGGTTTTTAAATTGAATCAAAGGTCAGCCAAAATGGTCGAAAGGCGTTATTCTAAAGGAATCTTGCCGAATTTATTAAGGTTTATCATGAGTTATCACAATAAACTCAAGTAAAATAGTCACTAAATTTCAATGCAAAAAATCATACATCGCTTGCTATGGCCGTCATAAAAAAAATCTCCCGCTGGGTGTTATACACAATTGCGCTTGTTTTGGTGCTCGCCATCATCGCGGTGGCCGTTGTACGCTTCGTCATTTTCCCCAATATTGGCGATTATAAAGTGCGCATTGCCGCGCAAGCCACGCAATTACTCGGCAAAAAAGTCACCATTGGTAATATTGTTACTGGCTGGGATGGCGTTTCACCGCACGTTGCGCTTAAAGATATTGATTTATTTGACGCTGAAAACCGCCCTGCCTTACACTTGAATCATGTAGAAGCCACGCTGTCTTGGCTTAGCGTGCCGCTCATGCAGCCACGTTTGGCGCATTTTTTGGTGCATAAGCCTGAGCTCATGATTCGTCGCACCGCCGATGGTCATGTTTACTTGGCAGGAATTGATTTGGCGGGTGAAAGCAAGCCAGCCTTCGCCAATTGGCTGCTTAGTCAATCTGACGTGCGCGTGGAAAATGCCAATTTAGTCTGGCAAGACGAATTGCGCCAAGCACCCACGCTCATGCTCTACAACCTAAATTTAACACTAGAAAATCCCGCTTGGCGTAGCCTGTTTGGCCAACATGTTTTTAACCTCAGCGCAAACGCTTCGACTGGCACCACAAAGCCGATTATCGCCAGCGGCACATTTGTCGGACGCGACGTGAGCCACATCAAAAATTGGCATGGCAAGCTACAGTTACAGGCGCAGGAAACCGATTTAACCGCTTGGAAGCCTTGGCTGGATTACCCACTCGACTTGCAAAGCGGCACTGGTAACAGCAAAATCTGGCTGGATTTTGCTAATAATAAAATCGTCAAGGCAAAAGCCGATGTCGCACTGACTGACCTTTCTGCCAAGTTTGAACAAGCGTCAGAACCCTTTAAAGCAGCGCATTTTTCTGGCCTGCTTAACTGGAGCCAAGATGCGAAAAAAACAAGCTTTGACGCGAAAAATATCAAATTGCAAGCAAGCGGCGGACTCAATATCGACGCGGGTTCTGGACACTTTACGCAAAGCATAAAAAATAATAAGCCGTGGATTGATGTGGCAGTAAATTTGAATCAATTTAACCTGAATTCGATTAAACAACTGCAAACTTTCGTGCCACTGCCGCAAGTAATTACCGACAAAATAGCCGCATTTGCGCCTCGTGGCGAATTAAAAGACATTGCACTCACGTGGGTGGGCGAGCCAGAAATACCGACGCGCTACCGTATAAAGGGCGCGTTCAAAGCGCTTGGCATAAACGCTTACGAACGCATTCCTGGCTTTGAAAACTTGAGCGGTTTAATTGATGCAAACGAGGATCGCGGTCACGTCGATTTGGCTACTAGCAACGCCACGCTCGATTTTAAAAGTGTATTGCGTTGGCCAATCCCATCCACGCAGCTCAACGGCAAAGTATCGTGGAAAACCAATGTTCAAAAAAATGGTGAGATTAAACCCAATATCGCCGCTAAAGAGCTGTCCATCAGCAATCCGCATATCACTGGCACGTTAAACGCGAGTTACAACGCGAATGGCGTGAAAGGTGGTTATCTAGATTTAACAGGTAAATTCGGCAAAGGCAACGCCAAATACGCAACCTTTTACTACCCAATTATTTTAGGCAAAACAACGCTACATTGGCTGGACACCAGCATATTAGCGGGCAAAGCCGAAAACGTGAATTTGACTGTGAAAGGCAATCTGGATGATTTTCCTTTCGTCACCAAAGACAATAAACTGGACACCAAACTTGGGCTTTTTCGCGTCTCCGCCAAAATGAGTGATGCTTTGTTGGAATATGGCACTGGTTGGCCGATGGTAGAAGGTTTGGGCTTAGATATGCTATTTGAAGGCAAGCGCATGGTGCTCAACGCTGATAAAGGCCACATTTTTGGTAATAAAATTATAAAAAGTAAAACTGAAATCCCACAGCTGGATGCGGACAACCCCATGCTACTTATTACCAACGAAGTAGAAGTGCCAGTGGCAGATGGCGTTAAATTTGTAAATGAAAGCCCCGTTAAATTGGTCACGCTAGGCTTTACCGACGATTTAAAAACCGCGGGCAATGGCAAGTTACATTTGGAGCTAAAAATTCCGATGGAACACTTGGAAGCCGCTAAATATATAGGCGCCTATACCATTAGCAACGGCACAATATTCGCTAATGCGGATATCGGCCTGCCAGAATTGAGTAAAATTAACGGTGTACTCAATTTTACTGAAAGCAGCTTAAACGCACAAAATGTGAGCACAGAGATTCTGGGCGGCCCAGCAAAGCTGAGTTTAACCACAGGATCAGACAAAATTATTCATGTGAATGCCGGCGGTCGTATTAACGATACTGGCATCAAAAAACTTGCGTCCAATGTGCTTACCAGCGCCCTGCAGGGCAGCACCGATTGGACTGGTGACATCACGATTAAAAAACCACTGGTGGATTTGAATATTCGTTCCAATTTAGTCGGCATGGCAATCCAATTACCTGCTCCGCTCGGCAAAACCGCGCAGCAACTTGCTTCATTCAACATCAATAAAAAGCAACTGAGCGCCACTGATGATACGGTGGACATCAATTACGGCAATGTCCTTTCAGCCAAAATACTGCGCAGCGGCAAGGATGGTAAGCTTGCGTTTGAGCGTGGTGATATTGGCATCAACATCGCGGCAGAGCGCCCTGCAGAGACGGGCTTGTCGATGCATGGCAAGCTGGATTATGTAAACGCAGATGAGTGGTTGGCGCTATTGAATAAGCCGAGCGACAAGACTGAAAAAACGGCGCTAAAAATCAACAAAGCGGACCTCTCGGTACAGAAACTAGATATTTTTAATCGTCGATTAAATGCGCTCAGAGTGATTGCTAAACCCAATGATAGCGGCTTGCAAATGGCGATTGAGAGTCAAGAAATTAGCGGCGATGCAGAGTGGCAAGGCGCAAAAAATGCCACAGATGCTGGCAAAATCATCGCACGGCTTAAAAATCTGACGATTCCAGCAACGAGTGAAACCACAGTTTCAACAGCCAAAAAAGACATCAAGCGGCTTAATAATCAGTATCCTGCACTTGATATTACCGCAGAGAATTTTCAGCTGGGCAATAAAAAACTCGGCGGATTGGAGCTAAACGCATTTGAAAGCAACGAGGATTGGATTATTCAAAAGCTAAAAATCAGCAACCCAGATAGCACGCTGGCGGCTGAAGGCACTTGGCACAACTGGACACGCAGCCCCAATACCAATCTCAAGTTCTCGCTGAATGTTGCCAATATTGGGAACACACTGAAACGCTTTGGCCAACTCGACGCAGTAAAAGGTGGCGATGCAGAAATCATCGGCCAATTGCAATGGCCAGGCAGCCCGCACGAATTCGAAACAAACGGACTGAGTGGGAACTTCAAATTAGATGCCAGCAAAGGCCAAGTGTTGAAAGTGCAACCTGGCGTGGGTAGATTGCTTGGCTTGCTCAGTTTGCAAAGCCTGCCGCGGCGCTTAAGCCTTGATTTTAGAGACTTATTTAGCGATGGTTTTGCCTTTGATAAAATCAGCGCAACAGCAAAAATTGATAACGGCATAATGCGCAGCGATGACTTTTTTATGACTGGCCCAGCGGCTGAGGCCAAAATCAAGGGTGAAACCAATTTGCAAAAAGAAACGCAGAATCTCAAAGTTAAAGTACGGCCACACATTAGCGACAGCCTATCTTTAGCCGCACTGGCTGGCGGCCCTATTGTAGGCGCTGCCGCCTTTATCGCGCAAAAATTGCTTAAAGATCCTTTTAACAAAATTGTGCAAAGTGAATACGTGATTACAGGCACTTGGGATAATCCGCAAGAAGTGGAATCGCCTGATGAAGTGACTAAAAAACCAAGCACATCACCTTTAGGGCAACCGAATTAGCCTTTAGGGCAACCGAATTAACCGTCTATAATTTGAACTAATACCATTTAATCCAATAAGAAAATATAGCGATGATAAACACAGATAAGCAAGTAGCTGCAGTGCGCGTAGCGGCCATACAAATGGCCTCTAGCCCGCATGTTTCCTCTAACTTAACCGAGGCCGAACGCTTAATCGGCCTAGCCGCCGAACAAGGCGCAAAAGTTGTGGTGCTGCCTGAATACTTTTGCATCATGGGAGCGAAAGAGCTAGACAAAGTGGCTGTGCGTGAAAAGGCGGGCGATGGTCCGATTCAACACTTTTTAGCCAAAATGGCCAAAAAACACAAAATTTGGCTCATCGGCGGCTCCGTGCCACTCGTCAGCAATTTTCCCAACAAAGTGCGCAACAGCTGCTTGGTTTACGACGACAAGGGCGTGCAAGTTGCGCGTTACGACAAAATTCATTTGTTTGGCCTAGATTTAGGCACCGAACATTATCACGAAGAAAACACCATCGAATCGGGCGACAAAGTGGTCGTCGTTGATACGCCTTACGGCAAAATTGGCCTCTCCATTTGCTACGATTTGCGCTTCCCCGAGTTGTACCGCGCCATGGGCGAAGTGGATATGATTGTCATCCCCGCCGCCTTTACCGAAACCACAGGCAAAGCGCATTGGGAGACGCTAGTGCGCGCCCGCGCGATTGAAAACTTATGTTATGTCATCGCCTCGGCGCAAGGCGGCTACCACCTCTCTGGCCGCGAAACGCATGGCAACAGCATGATTGTAGATCCGTGGGGCGTCATTTTAGATCGCCTGCCACGTGGCTCTGGCATTGTGATTGCCAATATCAATCCTAAATATCAACAAAGCCTGCGCGCCAGCTTGCCTGCACTCAAGCACAAAACCATCAAGCAAGTTTAATCGCAGATAAACGAAGAACTCAGCCCCGCCGTCATACAGGCGCAGGGTGTGGCAGGGATTTTGTGCAACATTGGTGGCATAGGCCACTTTGCTAATAGCACCTGTGACTTCATCGCGCACTAGTACTTGGCCGTTAGCGTTGTTCGCGTAGGTAAAGAAGCGGTTGCCAACTCTATCCACGGCAGCGTTGATGTGACCATTTACATCGTAAAAAATATTACCTTATTAAGGATAAAGTGTTATTATTAAGTACATTATTTTGTACTTTTTTATTTCCTGAGGTGTTTATGGAACAATTACTTGCAACACGCTCTATTAGCATATCGGAACTCAAACGCAGCCCCAGCACGGCGTTTGCACAATCTAATCATGCGCCAATTGCGGTGCTAAATCACAACAAACCTGCGGCTTATATCGTCACACCACAGTTCTATCAGCGACTACTCGCGCGTTTTGAAGAAAGTGAGATTCGCCTAGCCATTGCAGAAAGCCGCGCAGATAAACGCCCCTCTATAGAGGCTGATACAATGTTTGCAGAATTAGATAAACTCGCCAAATAATGCGGCTTGAGTTTTCTGCTTACGCGCGGGAAGATTTATTAGGCATTTTAACGTTTATTGCAAGAGATAACCCCAAGCAAGCACGTCAGTTTGTTGCAAGTTTGCGTCAACAATGTAACCAATTAACCGAATTCCCGATGATGGGTGTTGCTAAGCTGGAATACGCGCCAGATATAAGAATGCTGGCTTACCAGCGTTATTTAATTTTCTTTTCTGTACACGCGGATAAGCAAATCGTGCTGATTGAGCGCGTGCTTCACAGTGCCAGAAATATCAGCGAAGTGCTTGCTAAGGATAAATCAAAATAATTGCCTGAAAATCCGCATGGATATTGGGGTATAGGGAATTTGTTTGTAATTTCAGATTTTGTAGGGTGGGGTTTTAACTCTACGCGGAGGGTAGTTACAATTGCGGATACGCGTGGGCAAAACAAGTTGCCCACCCTACTTGGCTCAAGCACAAACCCATCAAGCAAGTTTAATCAATTTTTTAATACCCGCCCTAAGAGCCGCATGAATATTGGCTCACAGGGCATATGTCTTAACACGCTTTACAGATAAAATTCAAGAATTTACTTACGCGTGATAAGCGCGCGAAATGGTATAGTAATAGCATGAAAACAGAACCAAATATTATGAAGCAAGCCAGCCATTTCGACACCGCAAACAAGTTGCTGCTCGCCTCTACCGGCCTTGATACAAGCGCCTTACAGGGCGTGCTCAGCAATATTATGTCGCACAAAGTAGATTATGCGGATTTGTATTTTCAATATAGTCGCAGCGAATCTTGGGGCTTAGAAGAAGGCCAAGTTAAATCGGGTAACTTTTCGATTGACCAAGGCGTGGGCGTGCGTGCCGTAAGCGGCGAGAAAACGGCTTTTGCCTATTCTGACGAAATCAACTTGCCCGCCTTGCAAGCCGCAGCAAACGCCACCAAAGCCATTGCTAGCTTGGGTAGCGAGCAAACCGCGAGCAAAATCGTCACGCGCCAAGCCAAACACCTTTATTTGCCGCAAGATCCAATTGCATCGCTACCAGCAGAAGCAAAAATCAAATTGCTGGAACGTTTAGAGCGCTTTGCCAAAGCTTGCGATACGCGTGTGACGCAAGTGACCGCCAGCATTGCGGGTGAGTACGAAGTCGTCATGGTCGCACGCAGTGACGGCGTGATGGCGGCCGATGTGCGCCCGTTAGTGCGCGTTTCCATTCAAGTCATCGCCGAGCAAAATGGCCGTCGCGAACAAGGCTCTGCAGGTGGTGGTGGGCGTTTTGATTACAATTATTTTAGCGATGAAGTTTTGCAGGATTATGCACAGCGCGCTGTGCATCAAGCCATTATAAACCTTGATGCGCGCCCTGCCCCCGCAGGCAGCATGACGGTGGTTTTAGGCGCGGGCTGGCCTGGTATTTTGCTACATGAAGCGATTGGCCACGGGCTAGAAGGCGATTTTAATCGCAAGGGCAGTTCGGCATTTGCCAATATGCTCGGCAAGCAAGTGGCTGCAAAAGGTATCACCATTGTGGATGACGGCACGATTGTGGATAGGCGCGGCTCGCTAAGCATGGACGATGAAGGCAACCAAACTAACCGAACTGTGCTGATTGAAAATGGCATTTTGCGCGGTTATATTCAAGATACGCTCAACGCACGTCTGATGGACATGCCAATCACAGGCAACGCGCGCCGCGAAAGCTACGCGCACATCCCCATGCCGCGCATGACCAACACCTACATGATGAACGGCGACAAGGACCCTGCGGAGATTATTAAATCCGTGAAAAAAGGCTTATACGCAGCCAATTTTGGCGGCGGACAAGTGGATATTACCAGTGGAAAATTCGTATTCAGCGCAGCAGAGGCCTACATGATTGAAGACGGCAAAATCACCTATCCCGTCAAGGGCGCAACACTCATTGGCAATGGGCCTGACGTGCTGACGCGGGTGAGCATGATAGGCAACGACATGGCGCTAGATAGTGGCGTGGGGACCTGCGGAAAAGAAGGCCAAAGTGTGCCAGTGGGTGTTGGGCAGCCGACGCTTAAAATTGATGGCTTGACCGTTGGCGGCACGGCTTCTTGACTCAATTATTTCGTAATCATCGAAATGAGCAATTTCAACAAAGGAAGTTGTTCGCTTTTCTCATTCAAACTGTCAAGGGTTAACTGCGCCTTATAAAACGCCATTTCATCTTGCCCGTTAATTAGCTGGTTTAATTGAGATTTTAACTCTCTAATTTGCTTATCCCGCTGACTAGGCAGATAAGTTGTATGTGCTGGGGTTTCACCTAATATTTGCAATATCAAGGCATCTGCACAGACAGGCTGGGAAACAATTAAGGTTGGTTTTTTAGTATTTCCAGCATTATAAATCTGCTGCAAATCTCTCATGGGGCAATTATAAAAAGCCTGTAAATCCGAGCTATCGATTACCCAGTATGTAGCTATCTTACTTCTTGCGCCTTTAGATAGTGAATTTTTTGGCTCAAAATCCTCATCAAACCAAGCAAATACCCTATCTCTGTGACATTCTTTTAAAGTATCGCCTATAATTTTATCTGGATTACCCCCATTGGCAGGGTCAAACTTAGGGCTAATATTGCTTTCTGTAGTTCTGTAAATATCTACCAATGCATTAATGAAAGCCTTCTCTCTCAAACCCTCAAGGTTGCCATATAAGGATATATTTCTTTGCCGCTTTTTTTTGCCCATGTTTTACTGGTCTAAAAAAAGTAAATCTTTGGTGTAGCGCCGTAAACACCCGTGATATATTTTTGGAAAAAATTTTCATCATTCCTCACATCTTCAACATCATCAAGCCTGTAGATTTCTGACTCGAAACTCTCAGCATTTTTCTCAGCCAAAAATATTTGGGTTTTAGTTCTATCATTTAACAACATATGTTGATGCGTTGAAAATATTAGCTGAGCCTTTTTGGGATTAGTTTCTTCCTTCTCAAATAAGCTAATAATCTTCCGCACCACATAAGGGTGCAAGCCAGCTTCAATTTCATCAACAATTGCCAGCCCTCCACTATTTAGCATCGGAAGTATGCTACAAAGCAAATAAATGCTTTGCTGCGTACCATTGGACTCCTCCAGCAAATCCAGCTTAAACTTACCTTTTAGTGATTTATGAATAACCTCTAGCAGCTGACGTTTGCTTGACCCCTCCTCTGAAGTATTTTTTAAGTCAAACGAAACTTCCCTAAAACCAAAACTATCGATACCTAGATCAACTTCTTTGGTTATCGCGAGAATATCTGGCAACATTTCCTGATTTTCATTTAACTCACGTGAAAACTCTAAAAAATTACCAAAAAAACTTCCTCCAACTAAACCTCTTCTGCTCACGTTGGAATTACAATTCTTAAAGAATGTAAGCGTCGTAACATACCCCAGCTGGATTAAACTAGATAAGACAGAAACATGCTTTCTTTCTTTAAATCTTTTCAAATCATTTGAATTAATTTTAAGCCCAGATTCCTTGAAATCCCACTCATCACCAATTCTTGTGTATTCAAATATACGTGTAAACCCTCTTAACACTTTTTTACCAAAATACTCTGAAACAACTTTTTGATTATCTAGCTCAATCCAATACGAATAATTAATATCGCCTTCGTTAAAATTTAATTCAAATTTACTGGGTCTATTTACCCACAATTTATGTTCGTCCAATGGAATTTCATCTGAACTTAGATCATATGAGCTGTTTACAAACCAAATTAAAAAAGTAAGCGCTTTAAGTATATTTGTTTTGCCAGAGGCATTGTTGCCTATTATGCAGCTTACAAGATTTATAGCTTTATCATCACTAATTGATATGGCAGAATTATCTAAAATATCTTTTTTAGAGATTTCTAGAGACAACTCTTGCGTTTCACCAATGCTGTGAAAATTAGTAACTTTAATAAAATTAAGCATTTATCTTTAATTTATTACAATATTTCGTTGAATTATACGTTTAATTTGCTCCTTGTAAAGCGTTAACAAATGATTATTTATATTAAATTACCAAATCTGCTAAGGGCATGAAAAGCAAAAGGCGCTAAAAGCGCCTTTTTTTATTCAAATTAAAACTATTTCATGACACGATTGCGATACTCGCCTGTCCTTGTATCAATCTCAATTCTATCGCCAGTCGCGCAAAATAGTGGCACTGGAATCTCAAAGCCGGTGGCAATCTTGGCTGGCTTCATTACTTTGCCTGAGGTGTCGCCCTTCACTGCTGGCTCGCAGTAGGTAATTTCGCGCACTACATTGTTTGGCAACTCAATCGAAATCGCCTTGCCGTTATAAAATTTCACTTCGCATTCCATGCCATCTTCCAAAAACGGCAGCGCGTCCACCATATATTCCGAATCCACGTCATATTGGTTGTAATCCGCGTCCATAAACACGTAAGTTGGATCCGCAAAGTATGAGAAAGTCACGTCTTTTTTCTCAAGCACAATCACGTCAAACTTATCTTGCGCGCCAACAACTTGCTCGCTTGGCGCATCAGTCAACAAGTTTTTAAACTTCATTTTCACCACGGCTGTGCTGCGGCCAGATTTATTGTATTCAGCCTTAACCACAACTAACGGGTCGCTGCCCACCATAATCACGTTACCCACGCGTAAATCTTGTGCAATTTTCATAATCTCAAACCTAAATTCGTAAGCCGCGCATTATACCTTAACTAAACTTTATTGCAAAAAATCACCAACTTAGCGGCTAAATCTGGTTGCTTAGCTAATTTTGCAGATTGTCTCTGTGTCGTGGCCTTAACTGCAGGCAATTCCACTAAATAACGTTGCCAAAATGCTTCTGGCCATCGGCCTGCAGACCAATATCCATGCGCGTCGCAGGCCGATTGGTTTTCGGCGTAAAACACTTGTAAAAACGCATTTAGTTTTTTCAAATGCGCGTCTTCATCCTGCACATAAGGCCGCCAAATAAACGGCTTACCCGCCCAAATCGCGCGCACCCAGCTATCTTCGCCGCGCACAAAATTGAGGTCACAGCGCCACAAAAGCTGGTCATATTCATTTTGCGATAAAAAAGGTAGCACTTGAATCGTTAGCTTATTTTTGCTTAAAACATCGCCAACTTTTAAGCTTTCTTCACCAAAAAATGGCGCTATTTGCTGAATTGAATTGGTTAAAGGTGCATAAATTGTGGTTTTTTGTGTGCCTCCAGCAAACGCATGGAATAAGGCTTGCAGAGGTGCATTCTCATAACAAAAAAGTGAAATATTTAACGCATCATTTTGCGTTTGCGTGGCTGCATTGCGCCAAGTAATTAAATCGCGCTCACGAATCAAACCACCCGTACTTTCGTTAAATCCTGGAAAGTAAAAGTGCCGTGTTAACTTACCTACTTTAGACTGCCCACAATGAAAATCCGCCACCCAATTTTCGGCAGACAAATATTCCAAATTCACCCAAATCGTGCTTTCAGACATTGCGTTTTGGTACGCTGTAGGCAAGCCGCAAGCAAACGCTTCAATCACCACTTCGGCAGGCTTTGTCTCATAATTAAAATTAATAATTTCAATATTATCAATTAATTGTGAGTTTTTATTAAAGTTAATTATAGAAATTATTTTACTGGCAACTTGCAAATTATCCACAAACAGACGTACTTGCAAATTATGCTCATGCGCCAACTGTTTCGCCAGCCGCCAACACACGCCAATATCGCCAAAGTTATCGACAACTTTGCAAAAAATATCCCAACTTTTTTTCATTCTGGGGGCTGATAGCGCACATCAATCACTTCATACGCCACCTCGCCCGTGGGCGTTTGCACCTTAATTGCGCTGCCTACTTCTTTGCCGAGCATGGCTTTGGCGAGCGGTGAAATCCAACTAATGTGGCCTTTGGCGGGCGCAATTTCGTCTTTGCCGACAATGCGGTAGGCGATTTCAGCCTCGGTTTTTTCGTCGTAAAGCGTGACATACGCGCCAAAGAAAATCTTCTCTAAGCCTTGTTGCAAGCTGCTATCGACGATTTCGGCTAAATCCATGCGTTTCATTAAGTGCTTTAAGCGACCGTCAATCTGTCGCAAGCGCCGCTTGCCGTAAATATAATCGCCATTTTCGCTACGGTCGCCATTACTAGCCGCCCACGAAACGGTGCGCACCACTTCTGGCCGCTCCACTTTGTACAATTGGTTAAACTCTGCTTGCAACACAGCATAACCTTCTGGCGTGATGTAGTTTTTTTCGTCCGCGCTGGCTAATAGCTTTGCGGCCATTATTTATCAAGCAGTTGTACGTCTTGCACAAAATAACCCGTTTCGCCAAAACAACTCAGCGGAACGCCTTTGTGCTCCTCGTAAATCAAACGCACGCGCTTACCCACCGTTTCATTAATTCTATTGGCAACGTCTTTATTGCGTACAGTAAATTGAAATTTTTCGGCTTGTGTGCCGGGCATAGAAACCAAAATTAGCTCGCCTTCGTAGGTTTTGCACACGTAGCCTTTTTCTGAGAGCTTTTGCACGTAGCCCGCGCGCTCGCCGCTAGAATATACCCAAGTGAGCGCCGCCCATGTGTAAAGCGCGAATAGGCCAATTGGAATAAGGAAAATCCAGAGGGAATACTTTAATAATTTGGCTAATTTTGCCCACATTTGATGCTCACTTTCACTGTTTTTTGTATTAGCGACATTATCCAACAAAAAATTGCCTTTTGAGCTAATTTTTTTCAACGCACAAGCTACAATAGCAACATGTTTTCCGATTTAAATTCCACTTACATTTGCGCCACCGCGCGGTTGGCACGCGCGTTGCAAACCGCGCTGAATCAAGCGCAGCAGGCTGCAGGCAATACGCAATGGCAAACACCAAAAGTATTAACGTTACAGCAATGGTTGCAAGAAACCTGTACTTTTGCCATGTTAAGCGGCGAAATTGCGGCAGATACTTTTCCTGCAAACACGCTGAATAATTTCACCGAGAAATTATTATGGCAAACCGCCATTGAACAATGCATCGCCAAGCACGAATTAGCGGCTTTGTTTGATGTGCCAAACCTTGCGCAATCGGCCATGGAAGCCAATCAGCGACTGATTGAATGGCAGATTAACGACGCGCAAATCAACACGCAATTTATCAGCAGCGAGACGCGACAATTTTTACGTTGGCGCGCAGTTTTTAGCACGTTATGCAAACAACACGATACGCTGGAAGGCGCGCGGATATTGGCGCTACAGATAGGCGTTATTGCAAAAACAAGCTTGTTTTTACAATCAGGCCTGCCGCAAAAAATGCTGTGGATTGGCTTCGATCGCATTACGCCACTTGAGCAAGATTTGATTGCCGCTTTAAGCGCCAAAAATGTACATGTTGAAATTACGCAAGCAAAGACCGAAAACAAAAAAATTGTACAATTTTCTTGCGATGATTTAAACGCCGAATGCCGCGCCACTATTGCATGGGCGAAGGCGCAACTACATGCAAATCCGCAAGCAAATTTGGCGGTTTTTAGCCCCGTGTTAAGCAATATTCGCCGCCCGCTTGCAGATTTATTAGACGATACATTTCACCCAGAAACGCTCAACAACCACGAGGCAGATCGCATTTATGATTTTTCGCTCGGCTTGGCGCTAAGTGAAGTCGCCATGGTGCGCACCGCACTTAATTTGCTACGGCTTGGCGCCTCACGAAAACCAGTCGAACAGCAGAACATGAGCGCGCTTTTGTTGGACGTTTATTGGGGCGATTTGAGCGAACTGGATGCGCGCAGCTTAGTAGATGCGCGCATGCGCAAAACCTTAACGCGCACATTTGGCTTGCAGCAATTCGTTTCACTAATAAGCAATGAAAATCAATTGTTTAACCATATTCAACACATTCAAGCTACACAACAAAACTGGAAAAAAACTCAACTACCTTCTGTGTGGGCGCAACGCTTTACAGATGCCCTGCTCGCCCTCAATTGGGCGAAAACCCGCCCGCTGAGTAGCCATGAGCATCAAGCCAAACAAAAATGGGCTGAAGTGCTCACAAGTTTTGCCGCACTCGATAAACTACTTGGCAATATTGGCGCAGCCGATGCCGCGCAAAAATTGCAGCAACTTTGCGGCGCATCCATGTTTCAGCCCGAGGCGGGCGAAAACGTGCGCATTCAAGTACTCGGCATGCTGGAAGGCCTTGCGCGCCCTGCTGACGCTATTTGGGTGCTTGGCATGAACGATCAACATTGGCCACCGCCCGCTGCGCCCAATGCCTTGCTACCAGCCGTTTTGCAGCGCGACTTGCAAACGCCAGGCGCGAATCCAGATGCGCAATTTGCCTTTGCGCAAAAAATTCATACGCGGCTTTGCAATAGCGCGCGTGAGGTGAATTTTTCATGGTCACGTAAAGATGGCGAGCGCGAATTACGCGTATCACCGCTATTAGCGGGCATTTCAGCACAATTGCAAGCACCAACTATTCAAACGTTGGCGGAAAAACTAGCGCTTCCCGCCGACATGGAATTGCTAGATGATAATACCGCGCCGCCGATTGGCACGGACGAGCAAGTGCGCGGCGGCAGCAAATTGTTCGAAGCGCAAGCCATTTGCCCAGCTTGGGCGTTTTACCAATATCGCCTTGGCGCGAAGAAATTGGAAGAACCAAGCGAAGGCCTAGATAGCATGGCGCGCGGCAACTTGGTGCATGCGGTTTTGCAGCATTTTTGGCTGGATTGCAAAGATTCAAACACGCTCAAATCGCTTTCGGCCGATGCGCTGCAAGCCAATATCGACGCGGCGATTGGCAAGGCGCTACAAACGCTAAAAGATGAAATGCGCATCAATTTACCAACGCAGATTATCCATATTGAGCGCCGTCGTTTACAGCAACTTTTGCAAACTTGGCTGGCACTAGAAAAACAGCGCGCGGACTTTACCGTTGAGGCTTGCGAAGCCACGCATACGCTGAATATTGAAGGCTTAGAAATCACTTGCCGCATCGACCGTATTGATGCGCTCGAAGGGGAAGATGGGCATGGCGGATTAGTGGTGATTGACTACAAAACTGGTACGCCGCCAGCACTTAAAACTTGGGCAGATGCGCGCATTCACGAGCCGCAATTGCCGCTCTACGCCTCGCTTGCGCTGCAAAATAATCGCGTGGTGGCTGCGTGTTTTGCGCGCGTAAATATTGAAGAATGCAAGTTTAGCGGATTAGCCGCCGAGGCCGATTTAGTGCCAAATTTGACTGCTTTTGGCAAGCTCGCAAAAAACTCTGCTTTTGTGCCATTTGCCGATTTTTCCGCGCTCATCACACATTGGCAAACCAGCTTGCAAGCCATCGCTACGGAAATTAAAACGGGTGTGGCTGGCGTGATTTTTGAGAATGAAACTGACTTAATGTACTGCGACGTAAAACCCTTGCTGCGCCTGCCTGAACGTGCTTTGCAATTTGAAAAAACGCAATTTGAAAAGTCGCAATTCGAACAAAAAAATGACTACGCCAAATAATTTAGATGCCAAAGAATTAGATACAAGTCACCGCGTTAAAGCGCTTGATTTACAATCATTTATTGTGGAAGCGCCTGCTGGCGCGGGCAAAACCGAGCTTTTGACGCAACGTTACTTGAAATTATTGTCCGTAGTAGATGCGCCTGAGGAAATAATCGCGCTCACTTTTACCAACAAAGCCGCGGCAGAAATGCGCAACCGCATTTTGCAAACGCTGCTAGATTGCGAAAACAACACGCCCATTACGCAGCCGCACAAGCTGCAAACCAGAAAGCTTGCCGAAACCGCGCTGCAACGCGCGCATGAAAAAAATTGGCACTTGCTCACACAGCCTTCAAGATTACGCATCGTCACCATGGATGCGCTTTGCAGCAGCTTGGCGCGGCAAATGCCGCTGCTAAGCCGCCTAGGCGGGCAGCCGATGGTGAGCGATGATGCCAGTTTACATTATGCTGAAGCGGCGCAGCGTGCGCTGGCAGAAGTCACACAAGAAACTAGCCTGCAAGCGCCTATTAGCGCGGCGCTAAGTTTCATGCATAACGACATCGAAAAGCTTAGTAAACTATTGGCGGATATGCTCGCCAAGCGCGAGCAGTGGCTGCTGTTGGCGGGGCAACACACGCAATTTAATGTGGATGAGATTTCTGCGCAGTGCGCAAAAGTCATTGAAAATTGCGCGCAGCAAAAACTCACCGCCGCGCTACATGCGATTCCGCCCGCTTACCAAACCATGTTAATGCCTGCGGCGCGTTTTGCTGCGAGTCATTTAGATGAGAATCATATTTTACGCGATTGGGACATGCCGCTGGAAGCCAATATCCATGCGCTTCCCAGCTGGTTGGCATTAAGACAATTTTTGCTAACCGACAAAGGCACTTTTAGAAAAAGATTGACCGTTGACGAAGGGTTTCCGCCAGATAAAACCGGCGAACGCGACCGTAATAAGCAAACTTTCGCCGACGTTTGTGCACTCATTGGCGAACCCAGCACGCTAAATGCTTTGGGCGAATTGCCAATTGCTTCTGCAGCTGATTTGCATGCCAATAGCGCCATTGTGCAGGCGTTTGCGCAATTGTTACAACGCGCTGCAGCGCATTTGTGGACGGTGTTTCAATCTGCAAACGAGGTGGATTTTGTGGCGATTGCGCGCGCCGCCATTGACGCGCTGGAAAACGAGCAAGGCGCAACCGATTTGGCATTAAAACTGGATTATAAAATTTCGCATTTATTGGTGGATGAGTTTCAAGATACCAACGCCACGCAACTCGCACTGTTGCAGCAGCTCACGCAAGGCTGGGAGCCGCAAGATGACCGCACGCTTTTTTGCGTGGGCGATCCGATGCAATCGATTTATCGCTTCCGCAAGGCCGATGTCAGCCTTTTTTTGCAAGCGGCGGAAATTGGTATTGGCCACATCCCGCTAATTCCGCTTAAACTCGCGCTTAATAACCGCTCACAGCCCGCTATTGTCGCGTGGATTAACGAAACTTTTGCGCCGATTTTCCCTGCGGACGACAACGAAATTGAAGCGGCGGTGCGTTATCGCCCGTTTATTGCCAGCAAAGAAGTTGGCGCGGATGAAGGGGTAGAAACCCACGCATTGGTAGTGGAAAACGACGAAGAAAGTGACAACACAAAAGCGCTGGAAGCACACTATGTAGCTGATTTAATTGAAAAAGAGCAGCAAGCGCATCCGCAACAGAAAATAGCCGTGTTAGTGCGCTCGCGCAACCATTTGCGCGAATTAGTTTCTGAAATTCGCCGAAATTTTACGCATTTAAAATTTCAAGCGGTAGAAATTGAAGCGCTAAACCAGCGCCAAACCGTGCAAGATGCGCTTTCGCTGACGCGCGCCCTGCTCCACCGCGCCGACCGCATTCATTGGCTAAATATGCTGCGCGCGCCTTGGTGCGGCTTAACGTTGGCAGATTTGCACACGCTTTGTGCGAATAATCCACACGCGACGATTTGGCAATTGATGCAAAATTGCAAACTGAGTGAAGATGGACAAACGCGCTTAAATCATGTTAAACATGTTTTAGAAGACGCATTCGTAGCACAAGGCCGCATGCCCTTGCGACGTTGGCTAGAAGCGACTTGGTTCAAGCTGGGCGGCGCTTCTACGCTGATTAACGCGGGTGACAACAGAGACGTACAGACGTTTTTCGATTTGGTAGAAAAGCTCGCGCAAGGCAACGCGCTGGATTTTGCGCAACTGGAAAATGTGATGGAAAAACTCTACGCCAAACCCGATATAGCCGCCGACGACACGCTGCAATTTTTGACGATTCACAAATCCAAAGGCTTGGAATTTGATTGCGTGATTTTGCCCGCGCTGAATCGCAAACCGCGCCATGCAGATTCGCCGCTAATGTTGTGGGAAGAAGTGAAAATTGGCGGAAAATTGCAGCTTTTGGCTGCGCCATACACCAAGAAAAAAAATGGCGCGACAACGATATACGATTACATTAAAAACCTAGAAACCACGCGCGAACACAACGAAACCGCGCGCCAGCTCTACGTGGCAGCCACACGCACCATGCGCAAGCTACATTTGGTAGCGGCGGCAAAACGTAAAGATGAAACGATTTCACCCGTAAAAAATTCGTTTTTAGAATTGTTGTGGCCGAAGTTGGAAATGGACTTTTTGAATGCTGAAATTTTGAAAATCGATGCGACTCAAAATCAAACATTAGCCGAGTTTAGTCCACAACTCATGCGGCTGCCGCAAGTGGGCGCGCCACAAGCACTGGGAAGCTTTACTAGCTTGCCAAGTAGCGACAATCCGCAGCAAAAAGAAGCACCAAAACTCGGCCTTAATCTAGCTGCCGATTGCGGCACGTTAGCCCATTTATATATGGAAATAATTACAAATTCAGGTTTAGTGCATTGGCCTGCGAGCCGCATCCATGCTTGTTCGCAGAGCATGTGCTTTTGGTTGCAACAGCGCGGGCATGATACAAAAAATGCAAAGCAAGCCGCAGCAGAAGTAAGCGCTGCGCTGATTAAAACAATAGAAAGCGAAGACGGGAAATGGGTATTACAACAACGCGAAAGTCAGCATGCGGAATATGCGCTAAGCACGGCCGAAGCGCTGCATAAAATTGACTGTACGTTTGTGGAAAATCAGCCAAACAAGCAAAAAATCCGTTGGATAATTGATTACAAACTTAATGCGGCTGGCGATTTGGCGAGCGCTGCACAAGCGCACCTTGCACAATTAAATCGCTACGAAAGCCTATTTTTGCACGAAAAATTGCCGATTAAAAAAGCGGTATTTTTTCTTAGCGTAGGCAAATTGACTGAAATTTAACGCTTATACGCCGCTCGCACCTTGTTGTACGCCAGCAATAATTGCTGGTGCATTTTGCTGCCTTGCATATTATTGCCAAGCGCACCCAGCCCAAAAAAGCGCACTTCTTGATTTAATAGTTGCTCGGCTAAAGTAAGCGTTTCTGCACCAAACATCAACTGCAAACTGGCGCGGTAGTGGTTAATGTCTGTGCTATCTGAAATTTCTTGCAACTGAACAATGTTTTCAATACAACGATACACTCTTGCGCGTTGCGCGTTAAGCTGACCAAATTGGGCGACCCACGCGCAACCTTCTAAAATTTCATCGGTATCGCCAATCGCCAGCGCTAGCAAGGTTTTAAGCTCGCCCACGCGCAAATCAGGCCAATGGGTATTGGCATCTGCGCATAGGCCAATCAGCGTGGCTACTAGCCATTCATCCGTCAGTTCCAACGCATGAAAAGTCGCCAGCATTTCTGCGCATTCTGCTTTTGTGATGCTATTTAATTTAAGCAAGCCAGGGCGCACCCAATTGCCGACGGTGTTGTTTTCCCATTCCAAATCTTCCACAGGGTAAATCTCGCTCATGCCTGGCACAAAAATGCGGCAAGCATATACGTCTAAATGGGTAAAATCGGCAATGTAAATATCGTGTCCGCTACTGTGAATCGCCTCCACGCACCATGCGTAATCTTCGGCCGTGGTGTTGCTGAAATTCCAATCCACAAATGCGTAATCGGGCTTATCACGCAGGTAATTCCAGCTAATCACGCCGCTGGAATCCACAAAGTGAATCTCTAAATTTTGCGCGTCGCTAATTTCTTCCATCTCAAAGCCTGGCGCGGCAAAGCCTTTAAGACTATCCATGGCGCGGCCTTGCAATAGCTCGGTGAGCGAGCGTTCCAGCGCGACTTCAAAGCGCGGATGTGCGCCAAAACTGGCGAAGCAACCTTGGTCTTCTGGGTGTAACAGCGTGACGCTTATCACAGGATATTTGCCGCCTAAAGACGCATCTTTCACCAAAATGCCAAAGCCTGCATCGCGCAAGCCTTTAATGCCAGCGGCAATGCGCGGGTAGCGGTTAATCACGGCTTCTGGCACGTCTGGCAGGCATATACCTTCGCGAATAATTTTAAACTTGATGTCGCGCTCAAAAATCTCTGCCAACGCTTGCGTGCGCGCTTCCATCAGCGTATTGCCAGCACTCATGCCGTTGCTCACGTATAAATTACCGATGATATTGACAGGGAACAATACCGTTTTTTCATCGCGCAAACGCGTGTAAGGAATCGCACAAATGCCGCGCTCGGCATTACCTGAGTTTAAATCTATTAACTGGCTAGATTTTACCGTACCTTCGGGATTGTAAAACTTTTGCAATTCTGGCGTGAGTAGCGCTTTGGGCCATTTTTCGCTGCTTGGTTTAATCCATTGCTCATTCGGGTAATGTACAAAATCCTCATTGCTAATGGTTTCGCCCAAATAAAAATGCGTCCAAAAATAATTGGTGCTTAAACGCTCAAAATATTCGCCCAATGCGCTTGCCCGCGCAGCCAGCTCCGATGCGCCTTTGCCATTGCTAAACAAACGCGTGCAATCGCGATCGGTGACGTGTACCGACCAAATATTTTCAATCTCATTTAGCCAAGAGCGCTCTTCCACATGAAAGCCAAGTGCCAATAATTTGGCTTGCAAAGTGGCGATAGAAGATTCAAGCGAGGCGTCTTTGCTCGGTATAAACGTTTGATTTGTCATGATTATTTCTTACGCTTCATTTTTAAAATGCCGGCGCACGTACCAAATAGCAAATGCAATACCCACCGCAGCAATCACATAATGAAACTCGTGGAAATAGACTTTTAAATCTTCCCAATGCTCGCCAGCTTTCATGCCAATGTAACCCAACGCGTAACACCAAATAAGCGAGCCGACGAATGTATAAATAATAAACTTGCTCATATTCATACGCGCCACACCTGCAGGGAAGGCAATAAACGTGCGCACCGCAGGCAATAAGCGCGCGATGAAAATAATAATCTCGCCATGCGTGGCAAACCAGCGGTCAGCCATGTCGAGGTCTTTTTTGCTAATTAGTACATATTTTCCGTATTTTTCCGCCATTGGCCTGCCGCCCAACATGCCTAGATAATAAGCAGGGATCGAACCAAGCACACAGCCAATCGCGCCTGCCAGTGCGATTCCCCATAAGGTCATTTCGCCTTTGCTCACTAAAAAACCAGCGAACGGCATAATAATTTCAGACGGTAGCGGAATGCAGGCAGACTCAATCGCCATGAGCAGTGCTACGCCGCCGTAATGCAAGCTAGAGATAACGCCTAAAATCCAAGTGGCGACTGCGCCGAGTATATTTTCTAACATTTATGCAAACTCCTTCAATAAAACTTTAACAAATTCCGCGCGATGCGTGACATTTCCTAATTGTACCGTAACGCGCAGTTTATCTGGCCCGTTCATGCGGCAACGGCGATCGCGTTGCAGCAAGTCAATCAATTTCATCGGGTCAATTTCGGTGTTTTGGCTAAAATGTAATTGTATCGCGGAGTCGCTAGCATCTATTTTAAAGATGCCCAGCGGTTTTGCCGCGACACGCAATCTATGACACGCCAGCAGCGCTTCGCCTTGTTCTGGCAGCAGCCCAAAACGGTCGATTAACTCTTCTTGCAGGTTATCCAGCTCATCATCGTTCGTGCAATTGGCCAAGCGTTTGTAAATCACTAAGCGTTCGTGCACATCGGGACAATATGCATTTGTCAGCAGCGCTGGCACATGCAGATTAATTTCCGTCGTCACACCAAGCGGCGCGCTTAAATCTGGCTCTTTGCCCGCTTTAAGCTGTTTTACCGCGTAGTTGAGCATATCAGAATACAAACTAAAGCCGATTTCCTGCATCTCGCCACTTTGGCTATCACCAAGCAATTCGCCCGCACCGCGAATTTCCAAATCGTGCATGGCCAAGTGAAAACCCGCGCCTAAATCTTCTAGCAACTGAATCGCATCCAAGCGTTTTTGCGCTTGTGGCGTGATTTTACGGTCTGGGTCTGTGAGCAAATAGGCATAAGCCTGATGGTGGCTGCGCCCTACCCGACCGCGCAGTTGATGCAGTTGCGCAAGGCCAAACATATCCGCTTTGTTCATAATAATGGTGTTGGCGGTCGGCACGTCAATGCCAGTTTCAATAATCGTCGTGCAGAGTAAAACATTGCTGCGTTGCTGATAAAAGTCACGCATCACATGCTCCAGCTCACGCTCGCGCAGTTGTCCGTGCGCAATAGCGATGCGCGCCTCAGGCAATATGCGCTCCAGCTTTTCGCGCATACTTTGAATGGTATCCACCTCGTTATGCAAAAAGTAAACCTGCCCGCCACGCTTAAATTCGCGCGTGGCCGCCTCGCGGATAATACCTTCGGAATAATCGGTATGGAAGGTTTTGATGCTGAGCCGCTTTTGCGGCGGTGTGGAAATTACGCTAAATTCGCGCAGGCCTTCCATCGCCATGCTGAGCGTGCGCGGAATCGGCGTTGCGGTGAGCGTCAACACATCCACCTCGGCACGCAGCGCCTTCATTTGCTCTTTTTGGCGCACGCCAAAACGGTGTTCTTCATCCAAAATTGCGAGGCCTAAGTTTTTAAATTTCACATCTTTTTGGATAAGACGATGCGTACCAATAATAATGTCAATCTCGCCAGCAGCCAAGCCACGTAAGGCTTCCGCCTGTTCTTTAGCGGTGCGGAAGCGTGAAATTTCGGCAATTTTAATCGGCCAATCGGCAAATCTATCGGTAAAAGTATTGTAATGTTGCTCTGCCAGCAAAGTGGTTGGCACGAGCACAGAGACTTGCCTGCCGCCCATCACCGCGACAAATGCCGCTCTAAGCGCAACTTCCGTCTTGCCAAAGCCGACATCACCGCACACTAATCTATCCATTGGACGGCCAGATTGCATGTCTTTGATGACATTTTCAATCGCTTCTAGTTGGTCGGGCGTTTCCTCAAACGGAAAGCCCTCACAAAACGCTTCGTAATCCTGCAAGCTTAAAGTAAACGCGTGGCCTTTGCGCGCCGCACGTTGCGCGTAAAGATTCAACAGCTCTGCTGCTGTATCGCGAATTTGTTTTAGCGCCTTTTTCTTGGCTTTTTCCCATTGACCGCTGCCCAAACGATGCAGCGGTGCGCTTTCTGGCGGCCCGCCCGAATAGCGAGAAATTAAAAACAATTGCGAAACTGGCACGTACAATTTGTCGTCACCATAGTATTCCAGCAGCAAAAACTCGGTTTCGCCTTCGCCAAAATCTAAGTTTTGCAAACCCTTGTAGCGCCCCACGCCATGCTGTTCGTGCACAATGGGGTCATCAAAACGCAGCTCGGACAAATCCTTGAGCATGCCTTCGGTATTACGCGCTTTTTCTTTCTCGCGCCTTCTCTGCTGACGTACCGTTGCGGCGTATAGCTCAGCCTCGGTAATCACCACCACTTCGCCCTTAAAGCCGCTGTGCAGGGTAGAAACGCCAAGCATCACATGTGCTTTGCTGGCGTTAAATTCTGCCCAAGTTTCGCAAACTGGCAGCGTTAAACCATGCTCTGCGAACAACTGTAGCATCGTTTCGCGGCGGCCTAGGCTTTCTGCAGCAATTAAAATGCGCTGCGAAGCGTTTTGAATAAACGTTTGAAGCTTATGTAAGGGGTTTTCCGCTCGCCTTTCGATATCCACAGCAGGCAATAGGGATGCGGCTTCCAGAGCACATGACATGAGTGAAAATTGATGTGTTTTGGCGAAAAAATCGTCGGCTTTAATCAGTAACACTTCAGGTTGTAAAATCGGCCGTTCGGCATCGTAGGCAAGCAAGCGATAGCGCGAATTCGCCTCAAACCAGAAAGTTTGTGCAGCTTTATCCAAATTGCCATGCAAACACAGCACAGTTTCCTTGGCAAAATAATCAAAAATAGAAGCTGTTTCCGCAAAAAACAGCGGCAAATACCATTCAATACCGCCAGAAGCCGTACCTTTGCTCACGTCTTTGTATATCTTGGCGCGCTGCGGATCACCTTCAAATTGCTCGCGGAAGTTGCTTCGAAAGCTGGTGATGCCTTTTTCGTCCAGCGGAAACTCGCGCGCGGGTAGCAAGCGAATTTCTGGCACGGGGTACAAACTGCGCTGCGTATCCACATCAAACGTGCGAATGCTCTCGATTTCGTCGTCGAATAAATCGATGCGGTACGGCAGCGCGCTGCCCATGGGGAATAAATCGACCAGCCCGCCGCGCACGCTGAATTCTCCTGGCGAAAGCACTTGCGAAACATGGTGATAGCCTGCGTGAATGCACTGCGTGCGTAAGGCTTCCAAATCAAACTTTTGTCCTTTTTTCAGCATAAAAGTATGCGCAGACAAAAACGCGACTGGCGGCAGCCTTAATAATGCCGTGCCGATGGGCACTAGCACCACATCGCACTGATTTTTCGAGATTTGGTATAGCGTTGCCAATCGCTCAGAGATTAAATCTGGATGCGGCGAAAACACATCGTATGGTAGCGTCTCCCAATCCGGCAGCATGTGTACACTCAATTCGGGCGCGAAATATGGAATTTCCTCCAGCAAACGCTGCGCTTCAAAGGCATTAGAAGTGATGATCACCAAAGGACTTTTTGTTGTTTTTAAGCGACATGAAAGTGATGCTAGAGCTAAGCTATCTAAGCCATTGGCAGCATAAGAAAAACGCGTGGAATGTCCGACAGATGGGGGTGATAACTGCATAAATTTAGGCTGAAATGACTTGGTTTAGGCTTGGAATTTGCCTATTATACCCTTATCAGCCGCTCATCATTTAAGCCAAATTTAATTATAAAAATAACAAGTAATATGAGGAGAAACCCGCATGAACGACAAACCCATTAACGACAAACAGGCCGTGGCAATTCATGCCGCAAAACACGTTAAAGATGACATGCTGATTGGCTTGGGCACTGGCTCTACAGCTAATTTCTTTATCGAAGAACTCGCGCGTCGACAAACCGAAGAAAATCTCAAAATCACCACCATCGCCAGCTCGAACGTGAGTATGATTAAAGCGCAAAACTTGGGTTTAAATGTCATTTCTCTGCAGCAAGTGGATGCGATTGATTTGTACGTGGATGGCGCGGATGAAATTACGCCAGACATGACGCTGCTCAAGGGTCGTGGCTACGATTTGGTCATGGAGAAGCTGTTGGCCAGAGCCGCGCGACAATTTATAGTCGTTGCTGATAAAAGCAAATTGGTTGACCGCATTGGCACCCATTACGCCATCCCCATCGAAGTTATGCCAATGGCTTGGAAAGCCACAAAACGCAGCATTGAAGCGCTTGGCGGACGTGGTGATTTGCGTGTGAATGCCGCCAAGGATGGCTTATCTATTAGCTCGCAGGGCAGTTTAATTTTGGACATGGCTTTCGATAAATCAATCTCAGAGGGCGAACTGAACGCGCTGTTGAATAACGTGCCCGGCGTGGTAGAGCACGGCATTTTTGTTGGCTTGAGCAGCGTCATTTTGATTGCCGACGACGGAAAAATAGACGAAAAGTGGAACAAATAATTGAATACCACAACGATAACCTTTGGGCTTAATGTAGGCATTTTTTTTGTTTAGCCGTTTTTTACTTATAAGCGTTTTCTTGCTTGCTTTTGTTGCTTGCGACAAATCACCTACAAAAAAAATCGCCGAAACTCCGCCCCCCACCAAGCCCGCCGCGAATGTCATCACTTTTGTCACACTGAACAGCCCGAACACTTATTTTATCAATAGCGACAAACAATTTGCCGGTTTGGAATACGATTTGGCCAAACTTTTTACAGAGTATTTAGGCAACAACACGCAAATAAAATTTGTCGTGGCCAATAGTATCGAAGAGGTTATCGCCAATATCATTAATAAACATGCCGATATTGCCGCCGCGGATTTAACCGTAACGAAGGCACGCGAACAGTTCATCAATTTCTCGCAGCCATACGAAGACGTGCAGCAACAGGTCGTTTATAACCAGTTGAATAAAAAAAATCCACCAAAAAATATCAAAGAATTAGCGGACTTATACGTGGTTGTGCCCGCCGCGACGAGCTTTGTGGAGCGATTAACCGCGCTAAAACAAAAAGAACCTAGCTTGATGTGGGAAGAGCGTCAGAATGTGCATTCTGAGATGCTTGTCGAAGAGGTTGCCAACGGTGACATTGATTATACGATTGCAGATAGCCATTTAGTCGCGGTTTTGCAAAACTATCATCCCGATTTAGGCGTAGCATTTTCACTTGGCGAGCCCGAGAAAATCGCTTGGGGATTCTCGAAGACTGGCAAACCTGAATTAAAAGAAAAAGCGAATGCTTTTTTTGCCAAAATCAAAAAAGATGGCACTTTGCGCAACCTAATTGATCGCTACCACGGCAACGCCAAACGCTTAAAACCCATTGATGTGAAAAGCTATTTAAGCAAAAGCCGCACGCTTTTACCCAAATATAAGCGGCTATTTCAGCAAGCGCAAGAAATCACAGGCTTGGATTGGCGCTTGCTTGCTGCCATCAGCTATCAGGAATCGCATTGGGATACGTTTAACACCTCGCCTACCAATGTGCGCGGGTTGATGATGCTGACTGAAGACACCGCCGACAGAATGGGCGTGACAGACCGGCTAGACCCAAAACAGAGCATCCCCGCAGGTGCAAAATACATCAGCTTAATGGTAGAAACAATTCCCGACCGCGTGCCCGAGCCAGACCGCACTTATATGGCACTGGCGGCTTACAATATTGGCTATGCCCATGTAGAAGACGCGCGGGTGCTGGCGCAACGCTTAAAGCTCAACCCTGACAGCTGGGCGGACGTGAAAAAAACGTTGGTGATGCTGAATAACCCAAGCTATTACATCAATGCTAAATACGGCTATTGCAGCGGCGGCGCACCCGTCATTTTTGTCGAGTCGATTCGCAGCTATCACAACATCCTCGCCCGCTTCGAGCCGAGCTACAACGCACCTGAGGACGGCTTCAGAATAGCCAACAGCAACAATATTTATTTCGCAAAAAATTAAGCTTTATTTGATTGAGATTTTCTCTAAGCCATTCATGTATGGTCGCAACACGGTCGGAATTGTCACGCTGCCGTCGGCATTTTGATAATTCTCTAACACTGCCACCAACGTGCGCCCTACAGCCAAGCCACTGCCGTTAAGCGTATGCACAAACTCGGTTTTGCCTTGTGCGTTTCTAAAGCGTGCTTGCAAGCGACGTGCTTGAAACGCCTCGCAATTAGAAACGCTTGAGATTTCACGATACGTATTTTGCGCAGGCAACCATACTTCCAAATCATAAGTTTTAGCTGCGCCAAAACCCATGTCTCCTGTGCATAATGAAACGACACGATAAGGCAGCTCCAATGCTTTCAAGATGTTCTCGGCATGACCCACCATCTCCTCTAAAGCTTCGTAACTTTTGTCAGGATGCACGATTTGCACCATTTCCACTTTATCAAACTGGTGCTGACGTATCATGCCTTTGGTATCTTTACCGTAGCTGCCCGCCTCGCTGCGGAAGCAAGGCGTATGCGCAGTAAGCTTGATGGGTAAGTCTTCCAGAGGTACTATTTCGTCGCGAACGGTGTTAGTGAGGGTGACTTCGGAGGTTGGGATTAAATATAGCCCTAAGCTTTGAAGCTCCATATAGTTTGGTTGCCCAAATGTATCTTGTGTTCTTCCAGGTCTTACTGCAAAAAGATCACCAGCAAACTTAGGTAGTTGCCCTGTTCCTAGAAGTGTTTCAGAATTAACAATATAAGGCGTATAGCATTCTTCATAGCCGTGCTGCTCTATTTGCGTGTCTAACATGAATTGGCTTAAAGCACGATGCAGCTTAGCAATTTTTCCACGCATAAAAGTAAAGCGCGCACCTGAAAGTTTAATGCCTGTGTCAAAATCTAAACCTAGTGGCGTACCGACATCAGTATGGTCTTTTACAGAAAAATCAAAATTACGTGGCGCACCAACTTTGCGTACCTCGATGTTGTCAGCTTCGCTTTTGCCAGTAGGTACGCTTTCATGTGGCAAGTTTGGCATGTCAAGCATTAGTGCCTGCAAATCGGCTTGCACTGTATTTAAACGCATTTCACTGGCTTTTAGCTCCTCGCCCAAACCAGCGACTTCGGCCATTATCGCGCTCACATCTTCACCTTTAGATTTTGCAATGCCAATCTGCTTGGAAGCCGCATTGCGCATAGCTTGCAGAGCTTCTGTCTCAGTCTGAAACATCCTGCGCTTTGTCTCCAAAGCAACAAAATTAGTATTAAACTCAAAACCACGTGATTTAAGTTTAGTTATAACACCATCTAAATCGTTTCTTAATGCTTGAATATCTAACATTTAAATCCTTTTATATTTTGCGTTATACCGACGAAAGTCAGTATCCAGTGTCGTTAAAGCCGCTGGATTCCGTGTCGTAGCACGGAATGACGAGCCTATTTTTTAGCTTTTTTATCTAGTTCGCGCAAATGCGCCAATTTTTCCGTAATTTTACCTTCTAAGCCGCGCGGTGTGGGCATATAAAATTGTTGTGGCGGCATATCATCAGGGAAGTAATCCACACCAGCCGCATAAGCTTCCGGCTCATTGTGCGCATAACG
>JAYVSZ010000065.1:0-4173 GCA_043774925.1 Methylophilaceae bacterium
GATATTCATGCACGCCGCGCCCTGTTTTGCCCATAAAGCCTGTGGCATGGCAATCATCATGGTGCACCATGGCGTCAAATTCATCGGCTAAATCGCAAATTTCGTCTAACTTAGCAATCGTACCATCCATCGAAAATACGCCGTCGGTAGTAATTAATATACGACGCGCATTGTTATTTTTTGCTTCAACTAACTTTTCTCTTAAGTCAGCCATATCGTTATTTTTGTAACGGTAACGCGCTGCCTTGCACAGCCTCACACCATCAATAATTGAGGCATGATTTAACTCATCTGAAATCACCGCATCTTGCTCGCCCAAAATGGTTTCAAATAAACCAGCGTTAGCATCAAAGCAAGATGAATACAAAATGGTATCTTCCATGCCCAAAAAATCGCTTAATGCGCGTTCTAGCTGTTTATGGATGCTTTGTGTGCCGCAAATAAAGCGCACCGAAGCCAAGCCAAAACCCCATTCATCCAAGCCAGTTTTGGCGGCGCTTATAAGCTCTGGCTGATTCGCTAAACCAAGATAATTATTGGCGCACATATTAATCACTTCGCGGCCATCGGCTAACGTAATGCGATTACTTTGACTTGAGCCGATAATACGCTCAGTTTTATAAAGACCTTGCGCTTCAATATCGCTTAAATCTTGCGTAAAGCCTTGTTTTGCCGCTTTAAAACTCATGCTTAATCCTTAAAAAACTATCAATTATTATGCTTTTTCTTCCCAATTTAAAATAACTTTGCCCGAGTTACCAGAGCGCATAACTTCGAAGCCTTTTTGGTAATCGGTATAGTGAAAACGGTGTGTGATAATTTTTTCTAGCGGCAAGCCGCTTTGTACCATCATCGAGCATTTGTACCAAGTTTCAAAAATCTCACGGCCATAAATGCCTTTAATCGTCAGGCCTTTAAACACCACCATGTCCCAATCAATACCCGATCCCGCGGGCATAATGGCCAACATGGCAATGCGGCCGCCGCTAATCATTTTGCTCAACATATCGCCAAACGCTTTGGGCGAGCCCGACATTTCCAAACCCACATCAAAGCCTTCAAAAATGCCTAAAGAATCCATCAATTCTTTGGTGATGCTTTCTTTACTTACATTAATGGTGATTGCGCGCGGCAAAATACTTTTAATTAAATCAAGCCGATATTGATTCATATCGGTAATCACAATATTGCGTGCGCCTGCGTGATCCGCCACCAGCGCAGACATGCTACCAATCGGCCCCGCGCCAGTAATCAACACATCTTCGCCCACCATGTTAAACGACAGCGCGGTGTGCGTGGCGTTGCCGTAAGCATCAAAAAAGGCTAGTAAATCGGTGTCGATTGGGCGGCTTGGTTTAAATACATTTTTTGCGGGAATCACCAAATACTCTGCAAAAGCGCCATGGCGATTCACGCCCACGCCAATGGTGTTGGGGCAAAGGTGCGTGCGGCCGCCAAGGCAATTGCGGCAACGCCCGCAGGTTAAATGCCCTTCGCCAGAAACGACATCACCCACTTTAAACTCTGTTACATTAGAGCCAAAACCCGCGATCTCGCCGACGTATTCGTGGCCAGTAATCATCGGCACGGGAATGGTTTTTTGCGCCCATTCATCCCAATTGTAAATGTGAATATCGGTGCCGCAAATGGCCGTTTTTTTAATTTTAATCAGCACATCGTTGTTGCCCACTTCAGGCATCGGCATGTCTTCAAGCCACAAACCTTCTTTGGCGTATTTTTTAACTAAGGCTTTCATTGTTTACTCCCCTATAACTGATCAGTTTATTTGCGCTATGCCCTTAGTATGGCACAAGGGCAGTGCTTATTCAAACTGTTAACATCAAGCGGAATCGGGTATGATTGCGGCTGAAAAGTATCAATATTTATCTATCAAAATGAAAGCTTATGCCGCTCACCGAAATCAACCACGTTAACTTTCGCACAGACCGCGAAACCATGCTCAAACTGCGCGATTTTTATTGCGATATTTTGGGTTTAACAGTAGGCAAGCGCGTGGCGAGCATGTCTTACGGCTATTGGCTTTATATAGGCACTAACGATGTGGTGCATTTGGCGGAATATAAAACACCTGAACCGCCAAAATTAAACGTACATGGCACGTATGACCATGTGAGTTTTACTTGCACCGATATGCCAGCGATGGAAGCGCATTTGACTATAAATAACGTGGATTATACGACGCGCATTTTGGCCAATGGCGTGCGGCAAATCAACTTGAAAGACCCAGCGGGTAACGGCGTAGAGCTTAACTTTGAGGAGTTTTGGAACCCTGATTATGTGATGCGGCCATCGGGCGACCCGAATCAGAAATAATGCTTGTGTGATGCGCATCACATACAGCCGAATGTAAACCATTAAAATGGCGAAAAACTAAAATGGCAGTTAAGTAGTCCAAATTGTACGACGCGCGTTAGTGTATTTGAATGTTTTGGGGACAATATGAAATTAATTAAATTATTATCAACAGCTCTGGCAGGCGCATGGATATTGGCTTCCAGCGGCATTGTTTTGGCAGAACCAGACCCTAAATTATGGGGCGTGATGAAAGAAGCGTTTTTTGAAAAACGTGAAATGCAAGAAGCAGACTTTATGCGTATTGAAGCGCCGCGTCGCGCCGAAAGTGGCGCGCAAGTGCCTGTGACTTACGTGATTGATAACGCCGCCGCCAAAGGCGTAAAAATTGTTAAGTTATATGCGTTTGTGGATGCAAACCCGATTCCGCTGACGGCGACTTATCATTTAACGGAAGGTTTGGGCAATTTCAATTTATCCACGCGTATTCGCTTTGAAACAGACGCTTTTGTGCGCTTGGTGGGCGAAACAGCCGATGGAAAATTATATTTGGCTTCACGTGAAATCCGTGCTGCGGGCGGCTGTGGTGGCACGGTAGATGGTGACGAAGCGCAAATTCGCGCATCCGCTGGCAAAATTAAACTTAAAGTAGAAGAACCCGTGAAAATGGGTAGCGCAACCGCGGCCACATTTAATATCAAACACCCGATGCGCACTGGCTTGCAGCGCGAGTTGGTTTCGCAAGGGTTTGTGCCCGCGTTTTATATCAAAAAAACGGAATTTACTTACAACGGTAAACCTGTGATGACGGTGGATGTGGGCGTTGGTACGGCGGAAGACCCGTATTTTAAGTTTGATTTTGTGCCAGATGCACCAGGCAAATTAGAAGTGACGGCGACGGATAATGAAGGAAAAGCCTTTACGCAAGTGGTGGATGTGAAAAGCTAAAGCTTGTCATCCTGAACTTGATTCAGGATCTAGGTGTTGCTTTCAGATTGCGGATCAAGTCCGCAATGACAAACTAAAAAAAGGCCTCAAACGAGGCCTTTTTTATTGCCCAAAAATGCTAAAATAAAACGTAAAGGAGAACGTCATGAAAAGTTTTCGCAAAGAACTGTGGTTTAACATTCCCGCGCGAATGGATTTTACAAATATTACCGACGAAGTGATGGCTTGCCTGCGCGAAAGCGGCATTAAAGAAGGCTTGGCGCTGATTAACGCCATGCATATTTCTGCAAGTGTGTTTATTAACGATGATGAGCGCGGCCTGCACCACGATTATAAAGTGTGGCTAGAAAAACTCGCGCCGCACGAACCTGTGAGCGACTATCGCCATAATGATACGGGTGAAGATAATGCCGATGCACACATTAAACGCCAAATAATGGGGCGCGAAGTGGTGGTGGCGGTTACCGAAGGGCGACTAGATTTTGGCCCTTGGGAACAGATTTTTTACGGCGAATTTGATGGCCGCCGCAAAAAACGTGTGTTGGTAAAAATTATTGGTGAATAGAGGTAGGCAATAAAAAAGGGAGCCAAAGCTCCCTTTTTTTAATTAGCGTGAGCTAGTTATTTATTCATTACGTACATTGTAACTTCAAAGCCAAAACGCATTTCAGTAGCTGCTGGTGTAGTCCACATAATAGTCTCCTCAAGTGTTTATCTAATTCGGTTCAACAAGTTGCTTGTCGATGTAAGAATTATCCACTGATACATTTGTTTAGCACTATTAGCATTCATTAACTTAGTCTAGTGATATTCATGAGTCTTAAAATGGCTGCCCATCAATACTTAGTTGCCGCGTAATGGTATCAAAAAATACATATCAAATTCCTTATTTATTATGGCGATTAGACTGTC
>JAYVSZ010000066.1:0-22622 GCA_043774925.1 Methylophilaceae bacterium
TTATACCACTACTAAAAACAAGCGTACCATGCCAGAAAAAATGGAAATCAAAAAATTTGATCCAGTGGTACGTAAACACGTCATCTACAAAGAAACCAAATTAAAATAAACTTTACTTAAATAAAGTCTTACTTAAGTTTAGTTTCTTTGTAAATGACATGCTTACGAACTACTGGGTCAAATTTCTTGATTTCCATTTTTTCTGGCATGGTACGTTTGTTTTTTGTAGTGGTATAAAAGTGACCTGTACCAGCACTTGATTCTAATTTAATTTTTTCACGCATGACTTGTCCTTTTGGCTAACAATAGCCCTTAGATTTTTTGCCCAGCAGCGCGCATTCCTGCGAGTACTGAATCAATACCGTTTTTGTCGATAGTGCGTAGCGCGTTATTTGTAATGCGCATGCTCACCCAACGATTTTCGCTCTCAACCCAAAATTTACGACTTTGTAAATTAGGTAAAAAACGGCGTTTTGTTTTGTTTTGTGCGTGAGAAACGTTGTTGCCCACCATTGGCTTTTTGCCAGTTACCATACATACACGTGCCATGGTTTGTCCTTAAGTGCTTTGCTTTTTTAGAAAGAACAGAATTATAGTACGAAAACCTAGATTGTTTCAACCTAAATATAGGTTTTATTTGTGTTTTCTAATGTTTACCCGTACTGCCAAAGCCGCCGTCACCGCGCTCACTCGCGGTAAACTCATCCACCACGTGAAAATCTGCCTGCACCACAGGCACAATCACCAACTGCGCAATGCGCTCCATCGGATTGAGCAAAAACGCTTCTTTGCTACGGTTCCAGCATGAAACTAACAATTGACCCTGATAATCTGAATCGATTAGTCCCACCAAATTGCCCAGCACAATGCCGTGTTTATGCCCCAAGCCAGAACGTGGCAAAATCAACGCGGCATAATAGGTGTTATCAATATGTATCGCCATGCCGGTGGGAATCATCATCGTTTCACCCGCTTGAATAGTGAGTGCATGCTCAATGCAAGCGCGCAAATCTAAACCCGCAGAGCCAAGCGTGGCATAGCTTGGCATCATGTGGTGCAAGCGCGCATCTAAAATTTTTACGTCGACATTGATACTCATTTGATTTCCTTAATTAATATAGCATGAAGCTGATGTGCGTAAGCAGTTCGCCTGCCAGCACCACTTTTGATGCTTTTTGTAGCTGGTGGCTGCCGTTGTCGTCAAGCAAAGTAATGCTAGCTTCATCTTGTCCCATGCTTTCACTCACCAAATTGGCAACCAGTAATGGTAATTTTTTTGCGAGTCGTTTTTGCTCGGCGAGCTTGATTAAATCTTGCGTTTCGGCGGCAAAACCCACGCAAAATGGCGCATTTGGTAAGCTGGCCACTTCTGCCAAAATATCCTTGTTGCGCTTAAGTTCTAGCGTGAGTGACAACTCACTTTTTTTGATTTTTTGTGCACTTGGTATTGCTGGCGAGTAATCTGCCACGGCAGCCACACTAATAAAAATGTCTTGCTTGCCAATGTTTTTTATCACCGCTTGATACATTGCATCTGCGCTAGTTGCTGAGATGTTTTGTACATTTTGTGGGGGCGTTAAATGTGTTGCGCCACTCACCAAAATCACCTCCGCGCCCATATTAGATGCGGCTTGCGCGATAGCGTAACCCATTTTCCCGCTGCTTAAATTGGTAATTGCGCGCACGGGGTCTATCATTTCCAGCGTCGCGCCCGCGGTCACTAACACGCGCTTGCCTGCTAATATTTTTGGCGTAAAGTGCGCACTTACCAAGTCAAAAATTTCTTGCGCTTCCAGCATGCGCCCCAAGCCCACCTCGCCGCAGGCTTGCTCGCCAGCACCTGGGCCGAGCACAGTAATTTTATCGGCTTTTAATTGCGCGATATTGCGCTGCGTAGCGGGATTTTCCCACATTTGTTTGTTCATGGCAGGTGCAACCAGCAATGGGCAATCTCTTGCTAAACATAGCGTGGAAAGCAAATCGTCCGCACGGCCATGTAGCAGTTTTGCCATAAATTCTGCGCTGGCTGGCGCGATTAAAATCGCATCTGCATTGCGGCTTAACTCAATATGCGGCATGCCGTTATCGACCTCGCCGCTCCACATGCCAGTAAACACGGGCTTGCCAGAGAGTGCTTGCATGGTGGTGGGTGTAATGAATTGGCACGCGGATTCGGTCATGACGACTTGCACGTCGCAGCCAGCTTTGACGAGCAGGCGCACCAACTCTGCTGCTTTATAAGCCGCAATGCCGCCTGTAATGCCTAATACAAGCTTGCCTAAAACAATTCGTTTGCTATTTACTGCGCTCATGGTAAATTTTGCTTATGCAAAAACTAATATTGTTTATTTTAACATGTGCGCTGCTATGCGTGGGTATTGCCGAGGCGCGGCGCATGAGCCCGCAACAGCAAGAGATTATGGCGAAGCCGCCAGTGACTGTGAAAGAAGGCAACGGCGCGCAGGATGCGAATAAGCTAGAAAAAGCGGGCCAGCGCGTGTGGCAGCCGCGCGTGGATGATTTGGCGACTTGGCGGCAACTCTCCAAACCCTTGCGTGACGCGGAATTTAGCAAATTTGTGATTGATATTAAAACGGGCAATATTTATTTTGTAGATTCGAATGTATTTACTTTACACACAGATTTTGTGCTGGATTATCTGCTTAAAATCCCACACACGGCGGCCAACATCAAGGCATACAATCGAAATTACAGTCGCAAAAAACCGCAATTTATTTTGGGATATTTAACGCATTATCCTAATTTAAACGAGTGGACTTTTTCGTTTTGGGAGGGCGATACGATTGATGCGCCGACCATCGCCAAAGCCGCAAAAAAGCTGAAAAGCACTTTTACCATTGCAATCTTAAAGTATCGGCCAGATTCGTCGTATCAGGAAAAAGTGGCTAAGCAGCTCAAATTTTGGCAACTTCCAGTCATCAGTAATAAGCAAATCTATCAAGCCATGCCTTACCAAGGCTTTAATACGGGCGCGGCGGTTGGCGTGTTGAATATCGTGCAGCCTTCGCAAAAAGTGGAAAACATGCAATTTGACCAGAACGAAATTGTGATTTTGCAACAAAGTTACCCCGATATTTCGCCTGTATCTGGCATTATTACTACGCAATTTTCCACGCCACTTTCTCACGTGAACTTGCGTGCGGCTGCGTGGAATATCCCCAATGCCAGCTTGAAATCTGCTGCCAAAGACTATGCAAAATGGAACAAAAAATTGGTGAAGCTGGAAGTGACTGAGCAGGCGCTCAGCATGCGCTTGGCGACGGAGGCAGAAATTCAAAATGAGCAGCAAAAACAGCAAGCGGCCAAGCAAATAAGTCTGCCGCAAGCCGATTTATTAGCCACAGAATTAGCACCGTTGAATCAAATTAAGCTGGAAAATATGACGCGTTACGGCGCGAAAACCGTGCATTTGGGCGAAATGCTGCAAGCAGGCTTGCCCGTGCCAAATGGTTTTGGCATTCCGTTTTATTACTATCAGCAACATATGCTGGGGAGCCGCATGGAGTTTGGCTTGCAGGGCATGCTTAATGACGCGCGATTTAAGCAAAATAGTGTTTGGCGTAAACAAATGTTGCTGGAATTGCAGGCAAAAATAAAAGCTGCGCCAATGAATCCTGCACATTTTGCGGCGATAAAAAAACAATGGCACGATGCCATGGGAGGCGCGCCAGTGTTCGTTCGCAGCAGTACCAATGCAGAAGATTTGGCTGGTTTTAACGGTGCGGGGCTTTACGATACGGTGCCCAATGTGCGTGACGATGCGGCGCTGGAAGCGGCGATTAAGCAAGTGTGGGCTTCACTATGGAACGAGCGCGCGGTCGCCGAGCGCGCCTATTTCGGCATTCCGCAAGATCAAGTTTATGCGGCAGTGCTGGTGCAAGTTGGCGTGAATGCCAGCGCTTCTGGCGTGTTGCTCACCACCGATATTTGGGGGCATCAGCCACGCACATTCACCATCAACGCCAAGTGGGGCTTGGGTATGCGCGTGGTAGAAGGGCAAAAAATTGCCGAGCAAATATTGTATGATACAGGCAACGACGGTACGCGCGTGATTAGCCGCAGCGACGAAAGCACGATGTTAGTGTTCGACAAAAAAGGCGGCATAAAAGAGAAAAAAGTGCCGCAAAGTGAGGCGATTATCAACGAGAAACGCGCGAAAAAGCTGGGCGAATTGGCGCAAAAGGTAGAAACTTTGTTTCCTCAATACAAAGTGTTGGATATTGAGTGGGTGCTGGAACAAACCGTGCTTGGTCAGGAGAAGTTTTATTTGGTGCAGGCTAGGCCTTACATAGGGCAACATTAAGAAAGTCATTATGTGGAAAATACTTAGAATTTTTATTCTGTTGGTGATTTTGGGCACGGTGGTGCAGCAAACGTTTTTGGATAAAGCTGATTTAAGCTGGAAGCACAATTTTTATGTCGCGCTTTACCCCGTAAACGCAGATGGTAGCGCGCAAGTGGCGGATTACATTAAGACGTTAACCAAAGACGATTTTGTGAAAATGGAAGAATATTTTGCAGAAGAAGGCGCGCGCTACAACTTAGGTATGCGGCAGCCGATAGCCATAGAATTAGGGGATGTAGTGAGCGAGATTCCACCCGCGCCGCCGCAACATAGTAGCGCGTTGGATGTAATGCTGTGGAGCTTGAAATTTCGCTGGTTTGCATGGAACAACAGCCCCCAAGTGCCAGTAAAGCCCGATATTCGGCTTTATTTGCTGTATCACAACCCTGCAACCAGCCCAAGGTTAGCACATTCCACGGCCTTAGAAAAAGGCCGCGTTGGGCGCGTGAATTTGTTTGGTGAAGCATCCTACAGCAAGCAAAATTTGGTGATTGCCGCGCACGAGCTTTTGCATACTTTGACGGCAACTGACCATTACGATTTAAGTACTGGGCGGCCAATGTATCCCGATGGCTACGCCGAGCCAGACAAACAGCCGCGCTATCCGCAAGATTTTGCAGAATTGATGGGCGGTTACGTGCCGATGAATGAAACCAAAAATGAGATTCCCAAAAGTTTGGATCAAACTTTGATTGGCGCTAAAACTGCACATGAAATTGGTTGGCTAAAATAATGGGCATTAAAAACTGGCCTGCTTCGGAGAGACCTAGAGAAAAGCTGATAGAGCAAGGCGCAGAGGCGCTTTCGGATGCTGAACTACTGGCGATTTTTTTGCGCGTGGGCGTTACAGGTAAAAGCGCCGTGGATTTAGCGCGTGATTTACTGAACGAGTTTGGCAGTTTGAATGGTATCTTTGCCGCAAGCGAAAAAGCCATCAGCAAGGTGCATGGCATGGGAAGCAGTAAGTACGTGCAGTTACAAGCTATTTTTGAGATGAGCCGCCGCGCGCTGAGCGAGCAAATGCAGGAAACTGATGTGCTGAAATCGCCGCAGCAAGTGCGCGATTATTTGATGCTAAAACTGGGCAACCAGCATAAAGAAGTGTTTTTGGTGCTGTTTTTAGATACGCAAAATCGCTTGATTGCAAGCGAGGAAATGTTTAGCGGCAGCTTAAAAGAAACCAGCGTTTACCCGCGCGAGGTGGTAAAACGCGCACTGCATTTTAACGCCGCCGCGGTCATATTTGCGCACAATCATCCCACTGGTGTTGCGCAGCAAAGCGGCGCCGATGAGCGCATTACACAGGAATTGAAAAAGGCACTGGCACTGGTGGATGTGCGCGTACTCGACCATTTTATTGTGGCGGGCAATACTACTTTGTCGTTTTCTGAGCGCGGTTTGCTTTAAAATAAGGCTATGAAAAAACTCATCTGGATTGTCGTGGCTTTACTTGGCGCGACGGCGCTAGCAGGCATTGCCTTTAATCGCGGCGAAAGTATTAACGCGCTGTGGCTGATTACCGCTGCGCTTTGTGTTTATGCGATTGCATACCGTTTTTATGCGGCTTGGATTGCCGCAAAAGTGCTGATGATTGATGAAACGCGCGCCACGCCAGCAGAGCGGCTAGATAACGGCCGCGATTTTATGCCGACGAATAAATGGGTAGTATTCGGTCACCATTTTGCGGCGATTGCAGGACCGGGCCCGCTGGTTGGCCCAACACTGGCGGCGCAATTTGGTTATTTGCCAGGCACGCTGTGGATATTAATAGGCGCGGTGCTAGGCGGCGCGGTGCAAGATATGGTGACGCTGTTTTTCTCCACGCGCAGGAATGGCAAAAGTTTGGGACAAATGGCACGCGATGAAATTGGCATCATTGGCGGCACGGCGGCGTTGGTCGGTACACTGCTGATTATGATTATCCTTATCGCCGTGCTGGGTTTGGTAGTGGTAAACGCCATGAAGCACAGTCCGTGGGCAACCGCGACGGTGGCGGCGACGATTCCGATTGCGATGTTGATTGGCTTTTATATGCGCAATATCCGCCCCGGACGCGTATTAGAAGCCTCGCTCATTGGCGTGGTTTTGCTGCTTTTATCGGTGTTTGCAGGCGGCTGGATTGACCATAATGCAAGCCTACGCGTACTGTTTGACCACGAGGGCTTGCCATTAGCTTACGCGATTATTGCTTATGGCTACGCGGCTGCGGTGCTGCCAGTGTGGCTGCTGCTGGCGCCGCGCGATTACCTTTCTACCTACATGAAACTTGGCACAGTGATTTTGCTGGCAATTGCCATTGTCATTTTTCGCCCGCAAATTCATATGCCTGCGGTGACGCAATTTGTGGATGGCACTGGGCCGATTTTTGGCGGAAAACTTTTCCCCTTCGTGTTTATTACCATCGCTTGTGGTGCCATTTCAGGCTTTCACGCACTGATTGCCAGCGGTACAACACCAAAGCTGCTGGCGAACGAGCGGGACATTCGTATGATTGGCTACGGCGCAATGTTGCTAGAAAGTTTCGTGGCAGTTATGGCGATGATAGCCGCCACAGTGCTAGAGCCTGGCGTATTTTTCGCCATCAATAGCCCCGCTGGCGTGGTGGGCAAGGAGGCGATTGACGCAGTTGCCAAAATCAATAGTTGGGGCTTTGCGGTGACGGTTGACCAGATGAAACAACTGGCGAGCGATATGGGCGAAACTAGTTTATTCGCACGCACTGGTGGCGCGCCTAGCTTGGCGGTGGGCATGGCGAGCATTTTTGGCAGTGCGTTTGGAAAAAATTTATTGGCGCTGTGGTATCACTTCGCCATCATGTTCGAGGCGATTTTTATACTGACTACGCTAGATGCAGGCACGCGCGTGGGTCGATTTATGTTGCAAGATATGCTGGGTAATTTTAACAAAAAATTGGGTGAAACCTCTTATATGCCTTCAGTGATATTCACCAGTGCGCTCGTCGTCGCAGGTTGGGGCTATTTTTTGTACATTGGCGTGATAGATCCGAACGGTGGCGTGAATATTCTGTGGCCCTTGTTTGGCATTGCCAATCAAATGCTGGCAGCGATTGCTTTGTGTGTGGCGACATCTATTATTGTGAAATCTGGCAAGCTTAAATATGCTTGGGTCACCGCGCTACCATTGGCTTGGTTAGTCACGATTACGACCACGGCGGCATGGCAAAAGATTTTTAGCGATGATATTCGTATTGGTTTTTTTGCCGCCGCCAACGACTTAAGCGCAAAATTAGCGGCGGGCGTATTGCCTGCAGATAAAGCTGCCGTTGCGCCACAGCTTATTTTTAATCAGCATTTAGATGCGTATCTCACAATGTTCTTTGTGGCCCTGCTTTGGGTAGTGATTTTGGATATGTTGTACGTATGTTATAGTGCTCTGCGAGGCGCGCCGATATTGGCTTCCAGCGAGGTTTCCTACATGAAAACGGCAATATAAATGTTAAAAAAACTTAAACATTTGTGGCACACCATTTGCCAAAATATACGCCAACTTTCTGGTGACGATGCGTATGAACGTTATTTAAAACATCACGCAGAATTTCATAAAAATAGCGTAGATGCAAGGCCAGCGCTGACGCGCAAGGCTTTTTTTACGCTCATGCAAGATGAAAAGTGGAAAGGTGTGAAGCGTTGTTGCTAATTAAAAACTTTTCCGAGGCAGATATTTCACGCATTATCGAAATGGCTTGGGAGGATAGAACAGCTTTTGAAGCGATTGAGGCTCAGTTTGGGTTAAACCAAGATGGCGTGATTAAACTAATGCGTGCAAACTTAAAACTTGGTTCGTTTAAATTGTGGCGCATACGCACGCACGGCCAAACGACGAAGCATTTGCGTTTGCGAGGTAGTGAAATAAATCGTCACCAATCCAAGCAGCATAATAAAATGCATCGTTAATTGCCTATTGATTGCGTCATTTTTTAGCGTTTTTAACGATAGAAGCGGCAAAGTGAAGCGAAATTAAACCAAATACGGTGATAAAAAGAATCGATAACATGCTGTTCTCCTAAATTAGCTACGTTGATAAAGATTATCAATTTCCATTTCGTCGCTCACTTTTAACAAGTCAACTTCGTACTCTGGCACTGCTACGCGCGGCCTAGCTACAAAATCACTGCTCGGTTTATATTTCGCAATGACGTAATCGAGTGATGGCTCACGTTTAAAAATCATATCAATCAAACTTTTCATTATTGTCCCCAAATTGTTTATCACTACAATGACTTATCAGCAATGTATGTGCCAGTAATAAACTAGGATAATAATATTTTTAACCTATTGATTTATATTGATAATATTTAAAAAATCTCCTAATAGACTAAATGTGAGTTGATGACAATTTGATAGCAACGTTATTTTTTCGACAGCATTGCTATTTTTAAAAGCGGTTTTTGTAGGCTTGGCGCAGCATCCAAATGCCAATCACAATCATCGGTAAGCTCAGCCATTGCCCCATGCTAAAGCCAAGTTGCAATAAGCCTAAATAATCATCTGGCTGACGCGTAAATTCCGCCAAAAATCTAAAGCTGCCGTAGCCGATTAAAAATAGGGCAGAAATGGCGCCCACAGGCCGTTGTTTGCGCGAAAACCACCATAAAATGCAGAATAAAAGTACGCCTTCTAAGGCAAATTCGTAAAGCTGTGAAGGATGGCGCGCGATGTTGTCGACTTGTGGGAAAATCATGCCGAAGTTAGCATTGGTTGGCCGTCCCCACAGCTCGCCATTGATAAAATTGCCCATGCGGCCAGCGCCCAAGCCAATAGGCACAAGGGGCGCGACAAAATCCATGATTTTTAACCAAGGCTGCGGATATTTTTTGTTGAAGAAAAACATGGCGACCAAAACGCCTAAAAATCCACCATGAAAACTCATGCCGCCTTGCCACACTTTAAAAACATCTAGCGGATGTTGTACAAAAAAACTGGCCTGATAAAACAATACATAACCCAAGCGGCCGCCCAAAATTACGCCTAGCGCGCCGTAAAATAAGGCATCATCCAGCATTTGTGCATTCCAACCAAACCAAGTGTTATGTTTAATTTGAACTCTTCCCAGCAACAAAAACCCCAAAAAGCCTGTCAGATACATAAGACCATACCAATGCACACCAAAAGTGCCAAGATGAATGGCGACAGGGTCAAATTGCGGGTGAATGAGTACTTTATCTAACATATTGGCTCTCGGAATGCGGTAAAATATGCATTATACGTTTTAATTGTAGAGGTTCACTATGCCCGTTTATCGTTCTCGCACTACCACTCACGGCCGCAACATGGCTGGCGCACGCGCTTTATGGCGCGCTACAGGCATGAAAGATGGCGATTTTGACAAACCCATCATTGCTATTTCCAACTCATTTACGCAATTTGTGCCAGGCCATGTGCATTTAAAAGATTTAGGTCAACTGGTTGCGCGTGAAATTGAACGCGCTGGCGGCGTAGCAAAAGAATTCAACACCATCGCCGTGGATGACGGCATTGCCATGGGTCATGGTGGCATGTTATATAGCCTGCCAAGCCGCGATTTAATTGCCGATAGCGTGGAATATATGGTGAATGCGCATTGTGCGGATGCGCTGGTGTGTATTTCCAATTGCGACAAAATCACGCCAGGCATGCTCATGGCGGCGCTGCGCCTCAATATTCCCGTGGTATTTGTTTCAGGCGGGCCGATGGAAGCGGGCAAAGTGAATTGGCAAGGCGAAGTGCTTAAATTGGACTTGGTAGACGCGATGGTGGCGGCAGCCGATAGTAAAGTATCCGATGAAAAATCAGAAGCGATTGAGCGTTCGGCTTGCCCCACTTGCGGTTCATGCTCTGGCATGTTTACCGCCAATTCCATGAATTGTTTAACCGAAGCGCTAGGATTGAGCTTGCCTGGCAACGGCTCTACGCTTGCCACCCACGGCGCGCGCAAGCAATTATTTTTACAAGCTGGGCGCTTAATCGTTGAACTGGCAAAACGCCATTACGAGCAAGATGATTACAGCGTGTTGCCACGCAATATCGCCACCATGCAAGCGTTTGAAAACGCCATGGCGCTGGATGTTGCGATGGGCGGCAGCACCAATACCGTGCTGCATTTGTTGGCGGCCGCACATGAAGCGGGCTTAGATTTTACGATGGAAGATATTGATAAGATTTCACGCAAAGTGCCATGCGTGAGCAAAGTAGCGCCTGCCACGCAAAAATATCACATGGAAGACGTGCATCGCGCCGGTGGCGTGATGGGTATTTTGTCTGAATTAAGCCGTGGCGGCTTGATTCATCGCGATATTCCAACTGTGCATTCGGCGACGATGGGCGCGGCTTTGGATAAATGGGACATCACCACGACGACCGACGAAGAGGTGAAAAAATTCTACCGAGCAGCGCCAGGCGGCATTCCAACAACCATTGCGTTTTCTCAAAGTATGTTGTGGCCAGATTTGGACACCGACCGCGCCAATGGCTGCATTCGCGATATTGCGCACGCTTACAGCAAAGATGGCGGCTTGGCGGTGTTGTACGGCAATATCGCGCTAGATGGCTGCATTGTAAAAACCGCAGGCGTGGATGACAGCATCCTCAAATTTACAGGTCGCGCCCGCATTTTTGAGAGCCAAGACGACGCAGTAACAGGCATTATGGCCGACCAAATCGTCGCGGGTGACGTGGTGGTGATTCGCTACGAAGGGCCGCGTGGCGGACCAGGCATGCAAGAAATGTTGTATCCCACTTCATATTTAAAATCAAAAGACCTTGGCAAGGTTTGTGCTTTATTAACGGATGGCAGGTTCTCTGGCGGAACGTCAGGTTTATCAATCGGCCACGCTTCGCCAGAAGCGGCGGAAGGCGGTGCGATAGGCTTGGTAGAAGAAGGCGATACGATTGAAATCGATATTCCGAATCGCACCATCCATTTAGCGATTTCGGATGCAGAAATGGCGCATCGTCGTCAAAAAATGGAAGAAAAAGGCAAGCTGGCTTGGAAGCCAGTTAGCCGTGTACGTCACGTTTCACCTGCTTTGCGCGCTTACGCCGCAATGAGCACCAGTGCGGCTCGCGGGGCAGTTCGTGATGTGTCGCAGATAGAAAAATAGACAATTTAAGTGATCAAAAGTAGGAAATTATGGATACAGAAACGAAAGTTGTAAGCAATTTTCCAGTAACAAAAAAGAAGTTGAAGTTGCACAATCACGTCTCGCATACTTATGACGACAATGGCTTAGAGTATTTAGAAATTGATAACCTGCTCGGCAGCGGAAAAATTGCGCTGCAAGGTGCGCAAGTGATTGAATGGAAACCGAAGTTTCAAACGCAACCCGTGCTGTGGCTCTCCAGTAATGCGCGCTTTGTCAAGGCGCGCTCCATTCGCGGCGGTATGCCCATCTGCTGGCCTTGGTTCGGCGCGCATCCTACTGATAGTAGCTATTGCCCGCACGGTTTTGCACGGGTGATTCCTTGGCGCGTGGTGGATGTGGACGCAACCGCGACTGGTGCAACGCGCATTACTTTAGAAATGACAGAAACGCCAGAAGCTAAGCGGCAACTTTCATATCCTTACGCGCTGACGGTGACCATTACCATCGGCAGAAGGCTGCGTATTGAGATGTCCACCACCAATAAGGCGGATCATCCTTTTGTGATCGGTGAGGCGTTTCACACTTACTTAAACGTGAGTGATATTGGCAACGTTAAAATCACTGGCATGCAAGATTGCGTTTATGCCGACAAAGTGCGCAAATATCAGCGATTTGTCGAACATGATACCTTGCATTTTGAGGGCGAGTTTGACCGCGTGTTTATTGACCATAGTAGCGATTGCTCGGTGTACGACAAGGGCTTTAACCGCATTATTCATGTGGCAAAATCTGGTAGCGATACCACCGTGGTATGGAGCCCAGGCGCGGAAAAAGCCGCCGAAATGAGCGACATGGGCGCCCCCGACGAATGGCGTAAAATGCTATGCGTAGAAACCACCAACGCGCTGGATAATATGGTGGTGATTAATCCTGGGCGCACGCACGTGATTAGCGCGGAATATTCAGTTGAGACCTTGTAGGCAATGATGCCGAATCACCTTGTAGAAGAAACCAGTCCGTATCTTCTACAACATGCAGAGAACCCTGTAGAATGGTATCCGTGGGGTGAGCAAGCGCTCACATTAGCACGCGAGCAAGATAAACCGATTCTGCTTTCCATTGGTTATTCGGCCTGTCATTGGTGCCATGTCATGGCGCACGAGTCGTTTGAAGACCCTGAAATTGCGGCGCTGATGAATGAAAATTTCATCAACATCAAAGTGGATCGCGAAGAGCGTCCCGACATTGACCAAATTTACCAAACTGCGCACAGCATGCTTAGCCAGCGTAGCGGCGGCTGGCCGCTCACGGTGTTTTTAACGCCGAATCAAGCGCCTTATTTTACCGGCACCTACTTCCCTAAAACTGCGCGCTATCAATTGCCTGGATTTGGCGATTTAATTCCGAAAGTCGCGCAATATTATCACGCGCGCAAAGACGACGTTGCGCTACAAAACAGCCAATTGACCGACGCGCTGGCGCGCAGCATTCCACGCGCTAGCAGCGTGTTGAGCGCGAATGAAGACACGCTAAAACTCGCATTCGATTCGCTGGAAAGCGCCTTCGATTTCGAGCATGGCGGCTTTGGCAGCGCGCCAAAATTTCCCAATCCTTCGGATATTACTTTGCTGTTGCATCAAGCAAAAGCGGGCAACAAACGTGCCGAAAGCATGGCTTTACAAATGCTGAGCGCGATGGCCAATGGCGGCATTTACGATCAAATTGGTGGTGGTTTTTGCAGATATTCGGTAGATGAACGCTGGAATATTCCGCATTTCGAAAAAATGCTGTACGACAACGGACAGCTACTTTTTTTATATGCCGATGCCTACCAAGTCAATAAAGACGGGCGTTTCAAGCAAGTGGTGGAAGAAACGGCCGCGTGGCTACAGCGCGAAATGTTAAGCCCGCAGGGCGCGTTTTATTCCTCACTGGATGCGGATTCATTAGATAGTCACGGCCACAGCGAAGAAGGCGCGTTTTATGTGTGGCAGCCCAGCGAGGTGAAAGCCTTGCTCACGCCAGAAGAATTTGCCGTTGCAAGCAGTTGTTTTGGGTTTGACCGTGCTGCGAACTTCGAAGATCTGGCCTGGCACGCTTATTTGGTGCGGCTCCCAGAGCATGTCGAAGTAGGGCTTTTGAATAGCGCACGCCAAAAATTGTTTGATGCGCGCGAAAAGCGCACGCATCCTGGCCGAGATGACAAAATTTTAACTTCGTGGAATGCCTTGGCAATTAAGGGCCTTGCGCGTGCGGGGCGCGTATTCAATCGCCCCGATTGGATAGCACTTGCGCAACATGCGCTGGATTTTATTCGCGAAAAAATGTGGGTTGATGATAAGTTACTGGCGACATGCAAAGCGCAAGGAGAAGGAAAATATGTCGCCCATTTGAATGCGTATTTGGATGATTACGCATTTTTGTTAGACGCGCTGCTGGAATGCCTACAAGCCAATTACCGTGCGGCGGATATGGCATTTGCGGAAAGTTTAGCCGAAGCGTTGTTGGAAAATTTTGAGGCGGAAGAAGGCGGATTTTATTTCACCAGTCACGATCATGAAACCTTAATTCATCGCCCGAAAAGCGCATACGATAACGCCACGCCAAGCGGCAACGGCATTGCGGCGCAGGCTTTGCAGCGGCTTGGACATGTGTTGGGCGAGCCACGTTATTTGCAAAGTGCAGAGCGCGCTTTAAAAGCATTTGATAGTAATTTGGTTAGAAATCCTGCCGCTTGCGCTAATTTGTGCCAAGCCTTGGGCGAGTTTTTAATGCCGCCGACGATGGTGATTTTGCGTGGCGAAGCCAATAAACTCGCGGCTTGGCGTGCAGAAATACAACAGAACTATTTACCACACCATTTATTTTTTTATTTTGATGAGAGCGCGCCAGAAGCCGCGCTAGTTCTGCAAAGAAAATTTACAAAAGATGTCAACGCTTGGGTGTGTAGGGGCGTTGTTTGCCTACCAAGTATCAATGAGCTGCAGCAGCTGTTAAAAAACCTATAAGAGCTATTGTAGATTTTTAAAAAATTGGTATGATACACGCTGCAGATTTGCAAGGTTTTTTTCGAGAATTCAAGGAGATAGCATGAAAGCATTATTAGTAACTGTTTTAACCGCTGGTTCATTGATGCTTGCTGGTCAAGCAAGCGCAAACCAAGCATTGGCGCAAAAAAGCGGCTGTTTAGCTTGCCACGCAATTGATAAAAAAGTATTAGGCCCATCATACAAAGATGTTGCAGCTAAATACAAAGGCGACGCAGGCGCTGAAGCTAAATTAGTCGCTAAAGTTAAAGCGGGTGGTAGCGGTGTTTGGGGCCCTATGCCTATGCCAGCAAACAGCCCACAAGTTAAAGATGAAGATATTAAAACAATCGTTAAGTGGATTTTGTCACTTTAATTGTTTGGATGTTAAAAAAGCCAGCTTAATGCTGGCTTTTTTGTTGACTATTATTAACGACAAATTCGTTTAGCGATTGAGTTTACTGTGCTTAAACGAGTAAATAAAGTAAAACACAATACCAACCACAATCCAGATTAAGAACCGATGCCACGTAGATGCTGGCAAAAACGTCATCAGTGCGCCGCACGATAAAATGCCAAGTACGGGAATAACTGGATTCCATGGGTTTTTAAATGGGCGCAGCAAATTGGGTTGGCGAATGCGCAGCACAATCACGCCTACACATACCATCACAAAGCTTGCCAGCGTGCCAATATTGACAGTTTCTGCCAATTCGCCAAGCGGAATAAAGCCAGCAACCAGTGAAACTACTGCGCCGCACATTAAAATAATACGGGTTGGCGATTGGCGATCAGGATTAATTTTAGAAAAAATCGGTGAAATGAGGCCGTCGCTACTCATGGCAAACAAAATGCGTGTTAAGCCATAAAGCAAGACCAATAGTACGGTAATTAAACCTGCTAAAACGCCAGTTGCGACTAGCGTAGATGCCCATGTGTAGCCCAGTTTTGTGAGCGCATAAGCCACTGGAGATGCCGTATTCAGCTCAGTATAAGGCACAATACCTGTCAGCAAGCCTGATACGATAATATAAACGATGGTACAAAACGCTAGCGAAGCTAGCAAACCAATGGGCAAATCGCGTTGTGGATTTTTACATTCTTCCGCCGCAGTAGAAACCGCATCAAAGCCAAAATAAGCAAAAAACACCAATGACGCACCAGCCAATACACCAATATTTTTGCCGTTATCTAAGGTGCTAAACCAGCCAAAAGGCATAAATGGCTGCCAGTTTGCGGTATTCAAATGACCAATTGCTAGCGTAATAAATATGGCGATGGTCGATAACTTGATAACGACAATAATATTATTGACGCGTGCGCTTTCTTTTACGCCTAAAATCAGCAGGGCTGTCAATATCCAAATAATCCCAAATGCGGGCAAGTTGATGCTACCGCCCATCATGGGCGCTTTGGTCAGCGCATCGGGCAAATGCAAATTAAAATTGGCGAGCGTTGTAACAAAATAGCCCGCCCAGCCATTAGCAACTGCCGCCGCACCTATGCCATATTCCAGCAACAAAATCCAGCCCATTATCCACGCGATAAATTCGCCAAATGCAACGTAGCTATACCCATAGGCGCTGCCAGAGCCGCCAACAGAGGCTGCCAGCTCGGCATAAGAAAGGGCAGCAAAACCTGATGCAATGCCTGCAAAAATAAACGAAAGCACAACGGCGGGACCTGATTGTGTGGCTGCTGCTAAGCCAGTGAGTACAAATATGCCAGTGCCAATAGCGCAGCCAATGCCAAGCAGGGCTAAATCGAACGCTGTGAGGCATTTTTTAAGGCCACTAGAGCCATGTGGAACAACAGATTTGGTACGTAATAATTGTTGTAGCATTGCGTAATCTCCCTTATGTTTATTTAGTCTACAACAATTTGTGACATTTTAATTGGCTTTAAACCCAATCTTTGTCGATTAAAAAATCGCTGTAGAGTTTGGCTTCGGCGCTGCCTGCTTCTGGCTTCCAGTCGTAGCGCCATTTCACAGTTGGCGGCATGGACATTAATATGGACTCGGTGCGGCCATTCGACTGCAAGCCGAATAGTGTGCCGCGGTCAAACACCAAATTAAATTCTACATAGCGGCCACGGCGATAGGCTTGAAAGTCGCGCTGCTGCTCGCTGTAGGGCGACTCTTTGCGGCGTTGTAGAATCGGCAAATATGCGCGTAAGAAGCTATCGCCGACGGCTTTTTGTAGCGCAAAACTTTGCTCAAAACCAAGCTCGTTAAAGTCGTCAAAGAAAACTCCGCCAATGCCGCGCGGCTCTTGACGATGTTTTAAATAAAAATATTCGTCACAATTTTTTTTAAATTTTGGGTAGAAAGTAGGATTAAAGCTATCCAGCGCAGTTTTGTTGGTGCGATGAAAGTGCTCGCAATCTTCTTCAAAGCCATAATAAGGGGTTAAATCCATGCCGCCGCCAAACCACCAAATCGGCGCTTCACCTTCTTTTTCAGCTACAAAAAAGCGAATGTTCATGTGCACGGTGGGCGCATAGGGGTTGCGCGGATGCAGTACCAGCGACACACCCATTGCTTCCCATCTGCGACCCGCGGCCTCGGGGTGCGCAACAGTGGCGGCAGGCGGTAGTTTATTGCCTAATACATGCGAAAGCCCTACACCAGCACGTTCAAACACATTGCCGCCTTCTAAGATGCAGGTATTGCCGCCGCCGCCTTCAGGCCGTTGCCAGCTGTCTTGCATAAAGTTTTTGCCGTCAACCAGTTCAAGTGCTTCTACAATTTTGCTTTGCAGGGTTTGCAGGTAACTTAAAACGGCTTGTGTTTCAATCATGTACTAACCCTTAATTGCTCGAAAGCCAATATCCGTGCGGTACTGCGCGCCATCAAATTGTATTTCTTTGGCAATTTGGTAAGCGCGTTGTTGCGCGAATTTTACCGTTTCGCCCAGCGCGGTTACGCATAAAACGCGTCCGCCGCTAGTAACCACTTTGCCATCCACTAGCTGTGTTCCCGCGTGAAAAACATAGGCGTCTTCCAAATCTTTAGGCAGGCCAGTAATTTCATCGCCTAATCTAGGTGCTTCAGGATAATTTTCTGCCGCCATCACCACGCTCAGTGCAAAGCGCCTATCCCACTCGGTTTCTGCCAAGTTGAGTGTGCCGTTAATCGCATGTTCAGCCAGCGTGACGAAATCAGTTTTTAATCGCATCATAATCGGTTGCGTTTCGGGGTCGCCCATGCGGCAATTAAATTCCAGCGTTTTAACATCGCCATCTGGTTTAATCATTAAGCCAGCATATAAAAATCCCGTATAGGGGATGCCGTCTTTCGCCATACCTTCGACCGTGGGGCGAATAATCTCGCGCATTACTTTGGCGTGAATTTCTGGCGTAACGATAGGGGCGGGCGAATAAGCGCCCATGCCGCCCGTATTTGGCCCTTGGTCGCCGTCTAATAATCTTTTATGGTCTTGGCTGGTGGCAAGAGCCAAAATATTTTTGCCATCCACCATTACCATAAAGCTCGCTTCTTCGCCCGTTAAAAACTCCTCAATCACCACGCGTGCGCCAGCTGCACCAAATTTGTTGTCAGAAAGCATCGCATCAATGGCAGCGTGCGCTTCGCCGCTACTCATTGCAACAACAACGCCTTTACCTGCGGCCAAACCGTCCGCCTTAATCACAATCGGCGCACCCTGCGCAGTCACATAATCATGCGCTAATTTTGCATCGGTAAACGTTTCGTACTTGGCGGTTGGAATATTGTGGCGCGCCATAAAAGTTTTGGCAAAATCTTTTGAGCCTTCCAACTGCGCAGCCGCTTGGGTTGGGCCAAAAATCTTTAAGCCCGCAGCGCGAAAGGCATCCACCACGCCTTGTGATAATGGCGCTTCTGGGCCAACAATCGTTAGATAAATTTGCTCACGCTGCGCGAACATGACTAACTCATTCACCTTGGTAATCGGCACATTTATCATGTCAGGGTTGGTCGCCGTCCCTGCATTGCCCGGCGCAACGTAAACGCGGCTGACTTCCCAATTTTGTGCGACTTTCCAAGCAAGTGCGTGCTCACGTCCGCCGCTACCAATCACTAATATTTTCATAAATTAACTTTTGTTTTTTTAATGCCTAAAATGGCGGATACCAGTGGTGATCATCACCAAGCCATGCTCATCTGCAGCCGCAATCACTTCCTCATCACGCATGCTGCCACCTGGGTGAATGACGCAACTTGCATCAGCGGCAGCGAGTGCGTCAATGCCATCACGGAATGGGAAAAATGCATCTGATGCGACAACGGAGCCTTGTAAACTTAAACCCGCATGTTGCGCTTTAATAATGGCAATTTTGGTGCTGTCGATGCGACTCATTTGGCCAGCACCCACGCCCAGCGTCATGCCGTCGCCACAAAATACAATGGCGTTGGATTTCACATATTTCGCCACACGCCACGCAAATAGCATATCGTCCATTTGTTGCGGCGTGGGTTGTTTTTTGGTGACAATTTTTAAGTCGCTTTGACTAGTTTCATGGTTATCCGCCGTTTGAATCAAAATACCAGAACCTACACGTTTGCTGTCGTGCGAGTTGCGGCCTTGTGCCCATGGCATTTCGCCGCCTTTAGGTAAAGCAATTTTAAGCACGCGTACATTGGCTTTTGCTTTAAGTAATGCCAGTGCATCAGCAGTATATTCTGGCGCAATTAACACTTCCATAAATTGCTTAGAAACCGCTTCTGCGGCTGCTAAATCAACCGTTGTATTAAAAGCAATAATCCCACCAAAAGCGCTTGATGGATCCGTTTTAAAGGCTTTGCTATAAGCTTCAAACGCGTCTTTACCTAGCGCCACGCCGCAAGGGTTGGCGTGTTTTACAATCACGCAAGCAGCTGAAGCACCAACGGTGCTGTAGTTGTGAGTGTCAAACGATTTAACGCATTCCCAAGCCGCATCTGCATCGGCAATATTGTTATAGCTCAGCTCTTTGCCTTGTAATTGCTCGGCCGTCACCAACGAACCTGGCGCAGGGTGCAAATCACGATAAAACGCGGCTTGTTGATGCGGGTTTTCGCCATAACGCAACTCTTGCACTTTTACGAATCGGCCGTTAGTTTGGTCGGGGAAAGCTTTGCGCGTACCGTCGGCATTAATGGACGACAAATAATCTGAAATCGCGCCATCGTAATTGCTAATGCGATTAAACGCAGCGACCGAGAGCGCAAAAGTCGTTGCCTCGGAAAGCGCATGGTTATTGGCTCGCAGCTCGGTGATTATTGCTTCATATTGGCTTGCATCGGTCAAAACTGCGACATCTTTCCAATTTTTGGCTGCGCTGCGCACCATCGCCGGCCCGCCAATATCGATGTTTTCAATCGCTTCGTCTAAGGTGTGCGGTTTGGCCACAGTCGCCTCAAACGGGTACAAATTCACCACCACCATGTCGATATTTGGGATGCTTTGCGCTTGCATTGCGGCTACATGCTCGGGCAAATCGCGCCTGCCCAAAATGCCGCCATGCACTTTTGGGTGCAGCGTTTTTACGCGGCCATCCAACATTTCGGGGAATCCTGTGTAATCACTGACCTCAATGACGGGAATATTATTATCGCGGAAAAGCTTTGCCGTGCCGCCTGTGGAAAGAATTTCGATTCCCAAGTCGCTCAGCACCCTTGCAAATTCGATGATGCCAGCTTTGTCGGAGACGCTGATAAGCGCGCGTTTAATTGTTGCCATGGTAAAAATTCATCCAATATTAATATCTTGATTGTCATTCTGACGCACGTCAGAATCTTGTCGCTTTGTCAGATTGCGGGTCAAGCCCGCAATGACAATCTTTGCTACTCTAAACCGTGCTGCGCCATCTTCTTGCGCAGCGTATTGCGATTAATGCCTAAAACTTCCGCGGCTTTGCTTTGATTACCGCCGACTTTATTTAGAATATATTCTAGCAAAGGTTTTTCAATACAGCCCAACACCATGTCGTAAATGGCGTGTGGCGGCTGACCATCTAAATGCGTAAAATATTCGTCGAGCGATTTTTTAACGCAATCTGCTAACTCGTTTGCCATTATGCCGCCAGTTCTTCAAGTTCTGGCTCAGCATATACCAAGCGTTCATGCTTAGTTTTAAGCTCGGTAAAAAAGTCATTTATCGCTGCCTGCTGCAGTTCAATCGTATCTAGCGTGTTCATGTTATGTCTAAAACTGGCGCTGCCCGCCAAGCCTTTGGTGTACCAAGAAATATGCTTGCGCGCCACGCGCATGCCTGCAATCTCACCATAAAAGCCATATAAATCATTGATATGCGCTAACATCACGGTGTGGATTTCTTCTACCGTAGGCGGCAGTAAATGCGTGCCCGTTTTTAAATAATGCTCAATCTCGCGGAAAATCCACGGCCTGCCTTGTGCCGCGCGTCCAATCATCACCGCATCTGCGCCCGTGTAATCCAGCACATATTTGGCTTTTTCGGGCGTGGTAATGTCGCCATTCGCAATCAGCGGAATTTGAATGACTTGCTTCACCGCAGCAATCGTATCGTATTCGGCATCGCCCATATACAGGCAAGCGCGCGTTCTGCCATGCATGGCCAGCGCCTGTACGCCAGCATCTTCAGCCATTTTGGCAATCATCACAGCGTTGCGATTATTTTTATCCCAACCTGTGCGAATTTTAAGCGTCACTGGCACATTTACCGCGCCAACCACCGCTTTTAAAATCTGGCTCACCAGCGGCTCGTCTTTCAGTAGCGCGCTACCTGCCATTACATTGCAGATTTTTTTGGCAGGGCAACCCATGTTAATGTCAATAATCTGCGCGCCGTTATCCACGTTATAACGCGCCGCTTCTGCCATCATTTTTGGGTCTGCGCCCGCAATTTGCACGCTAATTGGGTCCACTTCGCCTTCGTGATTCGCGCGCCTACGAGTTTTTTCGCTGCCATAAAGTAAGCTATTTGATGTCACCATCTCAGAAACCGCCAAACCCGCGCCCAGCTTTTTACATAACTGGCGGAAAGGCCTATCGGTCACGCCCGCCATGGGCGCAACAATTAAGTTGTTTTTGAGTTGATGTGAGCCGATTTTCACGTAATAAATTGTGCAATGAAGAAAGTTGCCTATTTTATACGCAATTGGATTGACTTAACAGGCTTGCATGCAAAATAACCTTAATTTTTATCGGTTATTTTTTTAGCCATTTGGCCGCGTCAGTTTTTCTAAATTGGTTAGCCATTTTATGGCGTACTCGCGCGTGTTTTCAAGCGCGTCGTTACCGCACATTTCGGCACTCGGCTGCAAACTGCCACAAAATGTAGGCCGTTCTGGTTTGCCAAAAATCATGCAACGGTTTTGCACATCTAGTTGAATGCAGCGCACGCCAGCTGGCTTGCCGCTTGGCATGCCAGGTATTGGGCTGTTGATGCTGGGTGCAATACAGCATGCGCCGCAGCTAGGCCTACATTCCATTTTAGGTAAACTCACGCCAAGCAAAATCTAGTTTTTCAACACCTGCTTTTAAGGCAACCATTGCTTGCAACACCTTATCTGGCGTGCCTTTCGCCCCTAGTTCCACATGACGATTAGGCTTTAATTTGGGCAAACTAAACACTTTTACATCAAACTGTGCAATCACCGCATTCATTAAATCAATCAGCTGGCTTTCAATGCCATCCACCACAATAATCGATTGCTCCAAATGCTCTATTTGGTGAAATAGGTGGCTGTAATGCGTGTCAAGCACCCATTCCATCATCGGCCACGCCATGGCGGGAAAGCCAGGTAAAAAATAATGGCTGTGCTGTTGGTTTGGTAAACCTGCAGAGAACCCCGCCACCCGATTCACTGGGTTGGGGATAATATCAGCGCCTTGAGGGAACTCTGCCATGATGACGCGATTTGGGTAAGCGCCTTCGCCAAACTGCGCCACAATTTCTGCCACCGCGCCTGCATGCCGCTCAATTGGCACGCCCAGCGCATCAGCCGCAGCTTGTCGCGTGTAATCATCGGGCGTGGCGCCAATGCCACCAAAGCTGAACACAATATCGTCAGTTGCAAAACTGCGTTTAAAACTAGCAACCATGCGGCTTGGGTCGTCGCCCAAATACTCCGCCCAGCTAAGTATTAAGCCACGAGCTTTTAAGGTGGCAATTGCATTGGCTAAATGCTTATCCTCGCGCTTGCC
>JAYVSZ010000067.1:0-8213 GCA_043774925.1 Methylophilaceae bacterium
TAGCAAGCTTTCTGCCTCTAGTAAACGTTCACCACCGAAATCTACGGGGATAGCGGGTGAATTTTCATCTAAAATTTCAACAGTTTTTTGCCCATAAACGCGCGTGCTGGAAACAAAAAATAGGTGTAGAAGCGCGTCGTTATTGGCTTGCGAAACAATAATGTTTTTTAAACCATCCACGTAATGCGCGCGGTAGCTTGCATCGTTTTGTGCATTGGCCGCTACGCAATAAATGAGGATTTGTGGCTTGAGATTTTCTAAAACTAATAATGAAGCTGGATTTGTCACATCCGCTTGAATGACGTGGATATTGGCTGGCAGTGGCTTTGCGCTTGCGCGAACACCTGTAACTGCGTGTCCCGCAATGTTAAGTAAATGCGCAATTTGGCCACCCAAATCGCCGCAACCTACGATAAGGATATTAGCCAAGTGCGCGACTTAAATGGCCGCGCTAAACGTATCGCATTTGTTCACAGACCCAGTGCTGAAGCCCTGATTGAACCAGCGCATGCGTTGCTGCGAGGTGCCATGCGTGAAACTATCTGGCACCGCGTAACCTTGCGCTTGTTTTTGCAGCGCATCGTCGCCAATCGCGGCAGCCGCGGTCATCGCCTCTTCAATATCACCCGCTTCTAAGATGCGGTTTTCGCCATCGGCATGCTTGGCCCAAACACCTGCGTAGCAATCTGCCTGCAGCTCTAATCGCACTGAATACGCGTTCGATTCCGCCTCATTACGCGCGCTTTGTCGCGCTTGTTGCACTTTATCTGAAGTGCCCATGAGGTTTTGAATGTGATGGCCAACTTCGTGCGCAATCACGTAGGCTTGCGCAAAATCACCAGGTGAATGAAAGCGTGTTTTCATTTCATCGTAAAAAGCTAAATCAATATACACTTTTTGATCGCCCGGGCAGTAAAACGGCCCCGCAGCAGATTGTCCTGTGCCGCAGGCTGTGGGCGTTTGGCCGCTAAATAAGACCAGTTTTGGCGCTGGATATTTTTGCCCAGAAGCTTGAAAAATTTCATCCCAAGTGACTTCGGTGCTGTGCAACACTTTAGCGACGAACTTCGCTTCTTGGTCATTTGCAGGAATCGCTTTTGCCTCAACAGGCGCATTCTGGCTCATGCCTTGGCCGATATTCATGACCAGTGAGGGATCGACACCAAAATACATCGCCACTAGCGCCATGGCTATCGTACCGATGCCAATATGGCGGCCGCTTATACCGCCGCCGCCACTGCCACGCCTGTCCTCTACATTGCTACTTTCCTGCTCATCATCTAAACGCATTTTATGTCCTTATCAATCAGCAATCATCAATTTTGTAGCGAATCGATAACTATTGCAAGCTACGCATGATGGCGTAGGCGCAAAAGTTCATTAAGGCTTGCGGAAAAATTCCAAGTAACAACAAAGCTCCCGCGTTTAGACTGAGTGCAATGCGCATATCAAGCGGCGCAATAATGGGCGAATGGTCTTGCGGCGCATCAAAATACATCAGCTTAACGATGCGTAAATAGTAGAATGCACCAACAGCGGCCATGAGCACCGCAAACACAACCGCCCAGCCAAAACCCGCTTGCCACGCGGCTTGCAACACAGTGAACTTGGCGTAAAAGCCAATCGTCGGCGGCACGCCCGCCATGCTGAACATGGTAATCAGCATCATAAAAGCGAGCCATGGGCTGCGTTGATTCAAGCCTTTTAAATCGTCTAAGTTCTCGGCTTCAAAACCTTGGCGAGACAGCAGCAAAATCATGCCAAAGCCCGCCAGTGTCATCAACACATAAGCAGAAATATAAAACATACTGGAAGCGAAACCGTTTAAATTCGCGCTCATCATGCCGAACAGCAAAAAACCGATGTGTGAAATAGTGGAGTATGCAAGCATGCGTTTTAAGTTGGTTTGCGCAATGGCCGAAAAATTGCCAATGGCGATGCTCATTACCGCCATCAGCAATAACATATCTTGCCAATCGCCCGCAAGCGGCGCCAAGCCTTGCGCTAGCAAGCGCACCGCCATGGCAAACGCAGCAAATTTCGGAATGGAGCCAATCAGCATGGTGATAGCAGTTGGTGCGCCTTGATAGACATCTGGCACCCACATGTGGAACGGCACAGCACCGAACTTAAAAGCCAAGCCAGCAACCACGAACACTAAGCCTAAAATCAGCACTGGATTTTTGGTGTTCGATTCAGCCAGCGCGCTGGCGATTTGCGTGATATCTAAACTGCCCGTCATGCCATAAATCATGCTCATGCCGTATAGCAACATGCCAGAAGCGAGCGCGCCCAGCACAAAATACTTCATGGCGGCCTCGGTCGATTGTACGTTGTCACGATCAAGCGCGACTAAAGCATATAGACAAAGTGAAAGCAGCTCCAAGCCCATGTAAATCGTCAGCATGTTTTGCCCAGAAATCATCACCATCATGCCCAATGTGGCGAACAATACCAATGCGTAATATTCACCTTTAAACAGATTGCGTAAGCACATGTAATGTCGTGTGTACACCAGCATGAGTGCGGCTCCCAGCAAGGTCATCAGCTTCAACACATGGCTGAGCGGATCGTCAATAAACATGTGGCTGAAAGCATAACCAACTGAATTGGTATGGCCAGCCATCACAAAGTAGGCCGCTGTGAGCAAGGTAAATTGCGCCAACACATAAATGACAATGCGATTTTTTTCGTTTAAAAATAAATCGGCGATTAAAATTAGCATCGCCATGCACAGCACGGACATTTCAGGCAGCGCGGTCATGAGGTCAAGTTGAATATTTTGCATGTTATAAACCCGCCGCGCTTATTGCAGCGACAGGCAATTTGCTGGTCGCCATGTGATTTAAAAATTGCGACGCGGTGGCGTGCGTCAAATCAGTAATGGGTTTAGGATAAACGCCAAAACCAAGCACCAGCGCCGCTAATACGCCTAAAATCAAAAATTCGCGCTTGCTCAAATCTTTCAATTCCGCCACGTGATGATTCGCCACTTCGCCATAAAACACGCGCTTCACCATCCAAAGCGTATAAGCTGCGCCAAAAATCAGCGTGCTTGCGGCAATAAACGCGACCCAGAAGTTGGTTTTAACCGCCGCCAAAATCACCATAAATTCACCGACAAAGCCCGAGGTGCCCGGCAAGCCGCTATTCGCCATGGCAAATAACACCGCAAACGCGGCAAAGGTTGGCATGGTGTTCGCTACGCCGCCGTAAGCGGCAATTTCGCGGCTATGCACACGCTCGTACAGCACGCCTACGCACAGGAACATGGCGGCGGAAATAAAACCATGCGAAATCATTTGTACGACTGCGCCTTCCAGCCCGAGCTGGCTAAACAGAAAAAAGCCTAAGGTCACAAAACCCATGTGCGAAATCGAAGAATAGGCGATGAGCTTTTTCATATCTTTTTGCACCAAGGCGACCAAGGCGATGTACAAAATGGCAATGAGCGACAGCGTAATCATGAAATTCGTCAGATAATGCGCAGCATCCGGCGCAATCGGCATGGCAAAGCGCAAAAAACTGTAACCGCCTAGTTTTAGCATAATTGCCGCCAGCACCACCGAGCCGCCAGTTGGCGCTTCTACGTGCGCATCGGGCAGCCAAGTATGTACGGGCCACATGGGAATTTTTACTGCGAATGCCATAAAAAATGCCATAAAAATAAGTACTTGCGTTTTTAATGTGAGCGGTAAAGCGTAGTAATCGCTAATCTCGAAACTGCCAGTTTGATGATATAAATAGATAAACGCGACCAGCATGAGCAGCGAGCCGAGCAGCGTGTAAAGGAAAAACTTAATCGTTGCATACACCCGATTCGGCCCGCCCCAAATACCAATCACCAAGAACATCGGAATCAGCATCGCCTCCCAAAACACGTAGTACAACAAGCCATCCAGCGCACTAAACACGCCAATCATCAGGCCAGACATGATGAGAAATGCCGCCATATATTGCGCGATATTTTTCGTAATCACTTCCCACGACGCAATGACGATAATCAGCGTGGTAAAGCTGGTAAGCAAAATCAGCGGCACAGAAATGCCATCCACGCCGAGGTGATAATTGACGTTAAACGCGGGAATCCATTGCGCCATTTCTTGTAATTGAAAGCCGCCATCGGCAAAATTAAAGTGTGTATAAAGCGGCAATGTCGCAAAAAACGCCACAATGCTGCCCGCCAAAGCCACCGAGCGCGTCAACAGCGCGTTTTTATCGCTGCCAACAAGCAACACCAACACGCCCGCCAATATTGGCAGCCAGATGGATACGCTGATGATGTGAGTTTGTAGCATTTAGTTAATCTTGTTGAAAAAAGTGAGGAACAAAAACACGCCAATAATCATGGCGAACGCGTAGTGATAAATCAGGCCAGATTGCAACTGCCGCACAATGCCAGAAAGCTTGCCAATCAAGCGCGCTGTGCCGTTCACAATAGCGCCATCGATAAGCTGCACATCGCCAATTTGCCATAATTTATGGCCAATTAAGCGCGAGCCGCCAGCAAATACTCTTACATATGCCGCATCAAAGCCGTACTTATTCTCTAAAATTTGATTGATGAAACTAAAGCGTTTTTGAATCGCGGCAGGAATATCGGGACGCTTCATATAAAAAAACCAAGCGAGCGCCACGCCCGATGCCGCCAGTACAAACGGTAAGCTGGCAAAGCCATGCAAGGCCATGCCTGCAGGCGAATGCAAATGTTCTGCATAATGGGCTGCAAGGCGCATCATTGCTGGGTGCTGGGCGCTGTCCACCGCAATCACGCCGTTAAAAAAGTGGCCATAAAGCATGGTTTCTATCGACATGTAGCCGATAAAAACGGAAGGAATTGCTAACAAAATAAGTGGCAATTTAATCACCCAACCTGGCTCGCGCGGGTTGTCTTTTGCGCCCAAACCATGGTGATGGTCGTGGTTATACTCGTCGTGTGCATGCTTCACGTTATCTTTTTCTAGGCGCCATTTTTCTTTGCCGTGAAACACCATAAAATACAGTCTGAACGAATAAAACGCCGTGACAAAAACGCCTACTAGCACGGCAAAATAAGCGAAGCCACTACCAAAAATTGTCGATTCCCCCACCGCTTCGATGATGCTATCTTTTGAGTAAAAACCCGCGAAAAACGGCGTGCCTATTAGCGCGAGCGAGCCGATTAAAGACGTAATCCACGTGACAGGTAGATACTTTTTGAGGTTGCCCATGTGACGAATATCTTGATCATGGTGCATGCCCATAATCACCGAGCCAGCCGCTAAAAATAATAGCGCTTTAAAAAACGCGTGCGTCATCAAGTGAAAAATCGCGACAGAATATGCGGATGCGCCCAGCGCGACTGTCATGTAGCCCAATTGCGACAGTGTGGAATACGCGACGATGCGCTTGATGTCGTTTTGAACAATGCCCAAAAAGCCCATAAACAGTGCAGTTGTCGCGCCAATAATCATCACAAAAGACAAAGCCGTGGTGGAAAGTTCAAACAAGGGTGACATGCGCGCCACCATGAAAATACCCGCTGTGACCATGGTTGCCGCATGAATCAAGGCGGAGATGGGCGTTGGGCCTTCCATCGAATCAGGCAGCCACACGTGCAGCGGCACTTGCGCGGATTTGCCCATGGCGCCAACAAACAACAAAATGCAAATCACCGTCATCAGCGACCAAGCGTGGTTTGGAATAACATCAATCAGCATGTGCGACATGACTGGCGCAGCTTGAAACACGGCAGCGTAATCCAAGCTGCCAAAGTAAGCGAGCACCAAGCCTATACCCAATAAAAAACCAAAATCGCCAACGCGATTGACTAAAAACGCTTTTAAATTGGCATAAATCGCTGTTGGCCGCGTGTACCAAAAACCGATGAGCAAGTAGGAAACCAAGCCGACCGCTTCCCAGCCAAAGAATAATTGCATGAAATTGTTGGCCATCACCAGCATCAACATGGCGAAAGTGAATAGTGAAATATAGCTGAAGAAGCGCGTGTAGCCTGCGTCCTCGGCCATATAGCCAATCGTGTAAATGTGTACCATGAGCGAGACAAAAGTCACGACGACCATCATCATGGCGGATAAATTATCGATAAGGAAACCGACGTTGAATTGAATGTCGCCAGAAACCAGCCATGTGTAAAGATTGCCGTTGAAATGGAAGCCATCCATGGTCGCGTTGAGTACGATTGCAGAAAGCACAAATGCCGTGCCAACCCCGCCGATGGTGAGGATATGCGCGGCAGCGCGCGGTAGCTTGCCGCCAAACAGCCCTACAATTGCCGCCGCGATGAGCGGCAATATGGGAATCCAAAGGAGTAAAGATTGAATGTTCATTTAGCCTTTTAAGGAATCCAAATCGTCCACGTTAATGGTGCGTAAATTGCGGAACAGCACCACCAAAATCGCGAGGCCAATGGCGGATTCTGCCGCCGCAACGGTGAGAATAAAAAACACAAACACTTGACCTGCGATGTCATTTAAATAGTGCGAGAACGCGATAAAGTTAAGGTTTACCGCGAGCAACATTAGCTCAATCGCCATTAACAAAATAATCACATTTTTGCGATTTAAGAAAATGCCTATGACGCTAATAGCGAACAACAGCGCGCCGAGAATCAAATAATGCGATAAGCCGACGGTCATTTTGTCTCGCTTTCTGGTGCTTCTTCCGTAGACACTTCTTCCACAACCGAAACCATTTTTACAATGCGCATACGATCTTGCTTGCGCACACTCACTTGATCCGCCACATTCATGGATTTGCTTTCTTTTCTCTCTCTAAGCGTCAGCGTAATCGCCGCTACAATCGCTACCAGCAACACCACGGAAGCCAGCTCAAACGGCAAGAAATAGTCGGTATATAGCACGCGACCCAGTTCGGCAGTGTTGCTATAATCAGCTGGATGACTGACATTTTTTGCACCCGAGAAATACTTGCCGCCCAATACCAGCGCCATTTCCACCGCCATCAGCACGCCAATAAAACCCGCCATCGGTAAATAATCCCAAAAGCCTTCGCGCAGCTTTTCTAGATTCACATCCAGCATCATCACCACGAATAAAAACAGCACCATCACCGCGCCAACGTAAACCAATACAAGCGCGATGGCTAAAAATTCCGCTTCCAGCAATAGCCAGATACCGGCTGCAGTAAAAAACGCCAGCACGAGGAACAATGCGGCATGCACAGGATTACGCGTCGTGATGACGCGCAAACCAGCCATCAATAATATCGCTGCGAGGGTGTAAAAAACGAGGTCGGTAAATGCAATCATTATCTGTATTTTTTATCCTGCGCCCTATCGGCCGCAATTTGTTTTTCGTGCTTATCGCCCACTGCCAGCAACATCTGTTTGGTGTAGAGCAAATCGCCGCGTTGCTCGCCGTGATAATCGAACACACGCGTTTCCACGATGCTATCGACGGGGCAAGACTCTTCACAAAGCCCGCAAAATATACATTTGGTTAAATCAATATCATAGCGCGTGGTGCGGCGCGTATTGTCTTCGCGCTGTTCCGATTCAATGGTAATCGCCAACGCTGGGCACACCGCCTCGCACAGCTTGCAAGCAATGCAACGCTCCTCGCCATTGGGGTAGCGGCGTAGCGCATGCAAACCGCGGAAACGGTTGGATTGCGGCGTGCGTTCCTCAGGATATTGAATAGTGATTTTGCGCGCAAAAAAGTAGCGTCCGGTAAGCGCCATGCCTTTTAGCAGTTCCCAAAGCATCAAGCTACTTAATGTATTTTTTATCTTATTTATCATAGTGTTAGTGGAACAAATAAGCCCAGCGCGTTTGCATCATGCCGCCCACAAACACAATCCATACGATAGTAATTGGGATAAACACTTTCCAGCCCAAGCGCATGATTTGGTCGTAGCGATAGCGCGGAAACGTTGCGCGGAACCACAAAAAGAAGAACACCAAGAAACCCATTTTGGCAAAAAACCATAAAATACTATCTGGCAAAAATGGGAATGGGGATAGCCAACCACCGAGGAACATGACCGCTGCCAGCGCGCACACCAACCAAATATTGGCATATTCCGCCAAGAAAAATAGTGCGAATGCCATGCCAGAATATTCCACATGAAAGCCAGCAACAATTTCTGATTCTCCTTCTGCTACGTCAAACGGCGCGCGGTTAGTCTCAGCCACTGCACTAATAAAATACACAATAAATAACGGAAATAGCGGAATAAAATACCAATGCCAA